>JAFECS010000010.1 GCA_018241965.1 Pseudomonadota bacterium
GTCTGTACACCTGTATGCGCCCATTTCGAAAACATCTGTCTACGTAGAAGAAAATAATTGAAATTAAATTAAGATTTGATGGGCGCATACAGGATGCGCCCCTACTATGAGAAGGATCGCGAGGAGAAATTCCTCTATTTAATTGTTAGCTTGTCTGTTAATGTTGCTTTACTGTCGCTTACGCTGGGTGCAGTATTAACTACCTTTGTATCGCTTAATAATAGTGTTCTTGCAGGGACGGCTGCCATAGAAATGGCTTCTGGTGTGGAGGATAGCCAACCGGATAGCTTTTGATAAAGGGTCTCTGTTAAAGAATTCCCAAGCACGCCGCGAATAGTTGTCATCCACGAGAAAAAGGAATGATCATCTTTATGATCTAAAAAATAATGTAAAGGGATCTTCGCCAATATGAACGCATATTGCAAATAAAGGGCTTTGTTCAGTAATTCTTTCTCAATAATAGGAATATCTTTTTTGTTCTTATTGGTATAAAACTGATAAGGTAATGTCACTGAAATTTTTCCATTTTCTTCTAATGGCGCAAAAAAATTGCCAGTCGTATGTGCCCCTAGCATTGCCGCATAAGCTTTTTTAAAACAATCCCATATTTCAATAGGTTGTAAGCCATCATCAAAATTGAAGCCTTTTACCCAATTTCCTTCCATGTTGGCATCTACTTTTAACAAGTTAAGCTCAGCAAGATAATAACCTAATCCCACTAATATCATGTTGTGCCCAGTGACTTGAACGGCATCACCACCCACCATGCCATAATTGGCAACAATATTGAGCTTTTTACCATGCATGAATTGATTAACCACTGCCTCATAAGCTTCTTTTGCAGTAGTATGTGGAACACCTGGGGAATTGTAGGCATTCATCGTCAGTGCTTGAATGAAGTCATACTGAGTGGAAGTGCTTCTGCGTTTTAAGAATTCGGTCACAAATAACTGGCTAAAAGCAGCGCCTTGGCTATGTCCGCTCACTTCTAAGTTTAATGCGGGTGGTTCTTTTCCATAGTGTTGATAAATTTCATGATTAAAAGTGCTAAAGATATTTTCTTTTTCTGCTTCAAAGCTAGCGTACCCTGGTCCCCAAGTTTCGACGTTAATAGCGATGCTTTTGGATTCGCTAAAGTCAGTACCTCTAAAAATAACTTTCACATCACCAGAATCCTTATCTTCTGGTAATAAAAGGTAAGCGTACATGCCTTTTTTAAGTTTAAAAGCTTTAAGGTGATAAGCTTTGAAGGAACCCTCAGCGGTTAAAATGAGCGCACGTGAAGGAAGCTCTTTTAAGGTAGAGAGATAATAGGCTAAATACGATTGGTATTGGCCTGAAGCATAACGACGTATATGCAAGGGATAACCTGCATTTGTTGCTTCTACATTTTCAAGGGGGCCTTGATGTGCCATGGCTTCACTATTTGGGTATATAACATATATTGCGCACCTTATCTTATGTCTAGTGAAAACAACAATTTAAAGTGATAAGCGCGCGATGATTACGGATAAGTGGCAAAGGTAATAGACAATAAAAATAGAATTCTTTAAGATGCCATCACTATGTTAAAAACCCTTCTTGCTATTGAAACCTCAGGTGGTGCTTGTTCGGCGGCTTTAATCACGCCTAACCATACCTACACGCGTTTTGAGTTAACTCAAAAAGCGCATACACAATTATTATTGCCAATGGTTGAGGCATTAATAAAAGAGGCAAATATAGAGCTTAAATCCTTGGATGCTATTGCTGTAGGAAGAGGGCCAGGGAGCTTTACCGGAGTGCGTATTGCAGTGAGCGCAGCGCAAGGGCTGGCTTATGGTTTAAATATTCCAGTTTATGCTATCTCTACTTTAGCAGCGTTGAGTGCTCAAGTTGATTCTTCCCATCACAACGCGCTTATTATTCCAGCTATCGATGCCAGAATGCATGAAGTGTATACCTGTGCTTTTAGCGGCTCGCAGCTATTAATACCAGAGTGTTTAGTAAAACCACAGGAATTACTGGCAACAGTATTAACTGATCAAACAACCCAAGATATTATCGCCATTGGTTCAGGCTGGGATGCGTATTTTGAAGAAATTACAAACAATACAACACACAACATTACACACGTATCAGACAAACAGGTCAGGGCATTAGAAGTAGGATTAATCGCAAAAAAGTTAATGCAAAATGGTATCAGTGGCGTTTTAGCCAAAGATCTATTACCTGTCTATATCAGAGATGATGTAGCTCAAAAACAGCTGTGAATTGTTATTTATCTTCGTAGGGGCGCAGCCTGTCTGCGCCCATCAAATCTTAGTTTTATAGGGCGCATACAGGATGCGCCCCTACGTGGGACAAGAGTAGATTTATTTCAACAAATCTACCAAAATAGCCTCATACAAAGCAGACAACGCCTCAAGCTCTTGTAAATCAATGCATTCATCTATTTGGTGAATAGTGGCATTATTAGGCCCAAGCTCAACCACCTCGGTTCCATATTCAGCAAAAAAACGTCCATCTGAAGTACCACCGGTTGTTGAATGAACAGGTTTATAGCCAAGCTGTTTTTCAATGGTATGGGTCACGCTGTGGATTAACTTACTGTTTACATCAGTATAAAAAGGTTTGCCAGATAAAGACCAACGAATTTCAAATTCAACATTATGTTTAATGAATATCGATTCAATTTTTTCTTTAATATGTTCTGGTTCAAGTCCGGGTGCAAAACGCAGGTTAAAATTGCCTTCCAAGGTGCCAGGTATGACATTATTTGCACCAGTGCCAGCATGGATATTGGCAAATTGTAAGCTGGTTGCCGGAAAATGTGCGCTTGCTTTATCCCAGACAAGGTGGGCAATCTCTTCTAAGGGCTTAAAGGCAAGATGAATAGGGTTTTTAGCCAAATCAGGATAGGCAATGTGACCCTGTTTGCCTTTAATTTTGAAATATCCAGTTAAAGAGCCGCGGCGACCTACTTTAAGGGTGTCTCCCAATTTTTCAGTACTTGAAGCTTCACCCACTAAGCACCATTTAGGGATTTGTTTTTCTTCATCAAGACGTTTTAAAACAGCTTGGGTGCCGTCAATGGCTTGACCTTCTTCATCGCTGGTAATTAAAAAGGCAATACTGCCTTGATGATCCGGGTGCTGTTTAACAAAGCGTTCACACGCAGTTACCATGGCTGCAATGCTGCTTTTCATGTCGGCAGCGCCTCTGGCATAGAGCTTTCCGTTGCGTATTGTTGGTACAAATGCAGGAGATGTCCAAAGAGCGGCATCACCCACTGGTACAACATCAGTATGTCCAGCAAAACATAATGTGGGTTCTTGGTGGCCGCGTTTTGCCCATAAGTTGTTAACTTGGCCGAAGGGGAGATGTCTTATCTCAAACCCTAATTTTGCTAATCTCTGCGCAATCAAAGCTTGGCAGCCAGCATCATTGGGGGTGAGCGATTCACAAGATAATAAAGCTTGATTAAAGGTAAGGGTATCAGAATCCATCAATCATCCTTGGCAAGATCACGTAATATGTTATTAATGCCTACTTTTGCGCGAGTTTTTTCATCGACGCGCTTGACGATGACAGCACAATAAAGATTATATTTGCCGTTTTCGCTGGGAAGGGAGCCTGGCACAACGACAGCATCTTTAGGTACGCGTCCATAAAGGACGCAATCATTTTCTCGGTCATAAATGCGTGTGCTTTGGCCTATATACACGCCCATAGAGATAACAGCGCCTTGTTCAACAATGACGCCTTCAACAATCTCTGAACGGGCACCAATAAAGCAATTATCTTCAATAATGGTCGGATTTGCTTGTAAAGGTTCAAGCACGCCGCCAATCCCAACACCACCTGATAAGTGAACATTTTTACCTATTTGCGCACAAGAGCCTACGGTGGCCCAGGTATCCACCAGTGTCCCTTCATCCACATAAGCACCGATATTAACATAGGAAGGCATTAATACGGTGTTAGGTCCGATATACGCCCCAGTTCTGACGGTTGCTGGCGGTACAATACGCGTTCGTTTTTGCTGGAAATCAGTCTGTGTAAAATGCTCAAACTGTAAGGGAATTTTATCGTAAAATTGAGTAAATCCGCCGTTTAAGACAGCATTTTCTTGTAAGCGAAAATAAAGCAAAATGGCTTGTTTGACCATCGTATTGACTTGCCAGGCCCCTTGATGAGGGGTGGCTGCTCGTAATTGACCGCTTTCACATGCTTTAATGATTTCAGAAACGGTTTCGATAAGTTCAGGACTAGCGGTCGTTAAGTTGATTTTTTCACGTTGTTCAAAAGCTTTTTGTATGGTCGAATTCATGTCTGTATATTGCATTTTTTTGGATCTTTTTGAGAATAATCACTCAAGAATACTTATTTTTAAAAATGATAGCCAGAGAAAGTGGAGGTAAGCCTCCATAAAAAATAAGCTCGCCGACTCACTTTTGTAAAAATATCATTTAGAACACTATCTATTTGTTGATGTATGGGTATAATGCAACTATTAAGTAATCAGCATAAAACAGCCGGAGTATCATTTTATGCCACGCACTAAACAGACCAAGAAATCAAAGGAAGTAAATCCAAAAGAGTCTTCAGGGAAAGTTGCAGCGGTATTAGACAGAAATAGCATTAAATTACGCTTGCAAGCGGCTTTAAAAAGGCAAATTCTGGCGCAAGTTGGCAAAAATAGTGTGCTTTCTGATGATGGGCTAGAAGCTGCAGGGCTGCGAGATGGCACAGAAGTACCAGACGAAATTTCCACTAACAATTGGTTAGAATGGCAGCATGTGTACGGGCTTATTCCCGCTTTAGTCGCCCAAAGACCGCATTTACGTAATGTGGTAGGGGTTTTTCCGGCATTCACTTTAAACAGAGTGAATGGTTTGATAGAAGATGCGGCCGAAACAAAGATTATCGATAATTTAGGGTTAAAAACCAGAGTCACCCCCGATGGCGATGTGACGCTTTTAGAAAAAGAGATCCCAAGCGATAAAGGATTAACTAAAAAGCAACTAGCTTATTGGAAAGGGGTGCGTACTAAACGCAATAAAGATGCCAAAGAAAGGCGTGAACAAGCCAAAGCGCTTTTAGTTCAAAGCAGCTTAGGGGAAAATGAATCATTTTTGCTGTATTTAGAAGCCATTGGTGAAAGCAAAGAACATTTTTTAGGCAACCCTCAAAATAGAAATTTAACTATTGATAACTGTGAGCAGCTTATCATCCCATTCCATTATCACGATAATCACTACACTGTGGCAGTTGTTCATTTCACAGAAGAAGATGACAAAGATATTGCACAGATAAAATATTATGATTCAATGGGATCTGATTTGAATGATTCATTGAAAAAGCAATTAATCACTTATTGTGAAAATTTAGGTTTTGAAGCCAAATATGAGTGTGTTTCAAAGCATGACCAAAAAGATGGTGTTCACTGCTCAATATTTTCTAGCTTCAAGGCTATTGATGTAGCCAACGAAAATGCTGGAGATGATGAACGATTTTTGGATAAGTTAACCGACGATAACTATAACGCTATCATATATATGTTGCGTTATCTTGTTAGCTTAAAATTAAAACAATCTGGTCAAAATGTTACCCCCAGCGATGATTTGGTAAGCGAATTAAAATATCATCAGGAAAATTTCAAACAACTTAGCGTTCATTCGCAAAAAGTATCAGAAGTAAACAGCTTGCTGCTGGATATTAAATTTCATTTTGAAAAGGCGCTAAATCCCAGAGCTAAAGGTGGGCCGCTATCAAAAGCATTGCCGGATATAAACCCTAACGATTTGCTAAAAGATTGTGAGAGGCTTTACCAAGAGTGTAAAACCCGTTTAGAGGCTTTACAAAAGAAAACCAAGCAAACTAATAAAGATAAAACGACTATTGCTGCATTACAATCTTTGATGCAAGCTTATGAGTTGGTGAATCAAAATTTACAAACGCAAATTCAAAAATTAGCACAATTACAGGCAACCTCAATGTTTGCTAAGGTAAAAGCCTGGGTATTAAGCTTAAGTTGGAAACAACTTGCTTTACTGCTTCCGTTGAGTTTTGTAGGCTCTTTGATAGGCGGTCATCTTTTACTTAAGCTGTTGGTCGGCAGCCCTCTATTAGTGGCTGGAGCGGGTATATTTGCCTCAGGCATGTTTGCGATTACATTTATTAATCGTTTTATTTATCCTGAGTCACAACAAGGGGAGTTCGTTGTGACAAGGCCTGCTAAAGAAGCCGAAAAAGAGTTGATGCCTGAATTAGAAGAAGTATTAGAAATGGGTGTGCCAAATCCGACTATGTTGAAGAAATTTGACAAAGATAGACAAAAACCATCGGCTGGCTCTGCTAGGGCGCCGATAGAAATTTGTGAAGTAGGCCCAGACCCAAAGGCAAAGAAAAAATTATCATTTGAATAATCATGAAAAAAGCGGCCTAATGGCCGCTTTTTTACTTAGCGCCTTTTGAGATAGCTTGGTTTAAAAGTATTATTAGCTACCTTCTATACCAGTTACACCGCCACCTTTTGAGGTTGCATTTGTTTTGCCGCTACCAAATACGGTAGAACCTGCCGTGGTAACAAGGCTAGGTAAGAACACTAAGCCTGCTGCAATAGCCAATAATACAATCGGTTGGCTTAATGGCACTTGGGCAGGTTGGTCTTTATGTGCTTTGAATTTGAGCATTCCCATCAAAGCAAATCCTATCCCGGCAACATAGCTGGCAGCCGTAATAAGTTTAGCAACACTTGTCATGGTTCCAGTGATATTATCAGCAACTGCACCCAAATCTCCGCCGCTGCTGCCGCCGCTGGAGCTGGCCAGCACGAAATCTGAAATGCAATATAGTGCTAGTAACACACCAAAATACATACACAAACTCAACATCGGTTTGACTGTTGATGTTTGCGTAACCTCTTTTGTTAAATATTTACTCATAGCTATCTCCTCTCATTTACATCAAACAAAAATAGTTTATAAAGGCACTTTTGCAAAAACAGTTTTTTTCCAATAATCAATTTGTACTGTAAATGCTTTTTTTGATGGTAACAGCCTTAGGTGCCTTAACACATCATGCTGTAATTGTTCTTTGTTTAAACTCGCATCTAATAACCCTTGTCCAAAAACGCGGGGATCACTAGAGTCGGGGCCAAAACAATTAACAACTTCCTTACTTCTATCTTTAAAACTCATATAAACTGATTGCAATTTTCCTTTATAGGCCGATTCTTTATCCATGGAACAATACAATACTCGGCAAAAATTATTTAAATCCGATTGGCTAATCTCAGGTAGGTGAATAATAGCCCCCCCCGTATTGGCATCCAAGCCTACTGCATCTAAGAAAAAGCATTGTGCACAAAAACAACAAGCTGTTGCTAGGTTATTGATATCATTATTACGATAATTTTGATCAATATTTACAATTTCTTGAAATTCTTTTGCAAAAAAACCGCAGTAACGACACGTATAATTATCTCTTTGTAATACTCTTTTTTTAATGTCTAAAAACTTATTATTACGCTTACGAGCATTATACAATCGCCACGAGCCGCGTTGTGCTGTGATTGTTATGGGTAATAGTTCCACAGCGTATCACCTCATTTAATGGCAAGGCTTAGGGTCAACACCCACTACCCATATAGCCAAAAGTACATCCTAATAAGTTAACCGTATCAACAATATTTATAAGTAAAATTCCACCAATGATATGCACTAATCCTTTACCGATACTACCTGGCTGAGAACCTGAATGCCCCATCTTAGATAAAATTACCCAACCGCGTACAAAAGCGATTAATCCAATTAAAACCATGTATTCAACGACCACATTAGTTAATTTCTGCCATTTTTCAGAGCTAGACAAAGTTTGATAATTGATAAGATCACTTGCTTGACCTATTTCAGAAGAACCAAAAATAGTTCCTAATGAAGAAGTTAATGTGCTGGGTAGGTACAGTAAGATAGCGCCTATGACTAAGTGCACCATGGGGCCGGCAATTTCACCGCGTTGGGCAGAGCCAAAGGTTTGGTTTGCAAAAATGCGGTACATCATGATTCCGCGAACGATTAATGAAAGCCCAATAACGTAGGTAATGGCTACAATAAGATGCTCAATGCTACTAAAAGCTTTGGATAAATTGGCTAGCGCTGTATCTAAACTAAATGATGTTGGGCCCATTTTTTTACCCTTTATGGTATCTACCTAAAACGCCATCTTCCTAAGGTTAAGTTTATCATCAAACAAAGACAAATATCAGTCTTTTAACTACCTTTTTGCTGATGAACATTAAATTCCCTGTTTATATTATCGGCAATTTTGTGCTTTATAATTTTTAGACCTTATGCATGCACAGAAGTTCCTATTAAACGTAATAAATTAATTTGTTATTTTATTACCGATTTTGAAATCTGTTTGGTGATAGAACAATGCAATACGTGAATATCCGCGCAAGTGTGATTTTAATTGCCAACTCATATGATTACAACTCTTATCTGCGCAACAGACTAAATAAGTTGACATTTGCACTATCAACAAATAGGGTAGCTTTCTTGCAAACATGAACAAATAGAATATTATTGTGTCTTTAGTTTCCATTTTTCATCATTACTGGCCTTTCCTTAAGCAACGAAAAAATTGGCGTTCACTCTCTTTATTGATGCTAGGTAATGCTATTCAAGCCATTTTTATTGTCATCACCAATAGCAGTTTTAATCTTTTTTTTGGTCTCTTAGTTTCTGGAGTATATACGCCCACGGGCTTAATGTTTGCTGTTTTACAATACGCGGTCGCCGTAGGAGTTTACACCTATACCGCAGGTAAGAATTCATATGTTGGCGATCAATTGATCCAATCGCTAAATCATGATGTCACGCATTTTTATGTTGATAAATGGATGCAAACAAAAGCTTACTTTGGTAGTAATTTTATTCAAGGCCCTAAAGTAATTAACCCCGCAGGGACCTTAAGCCATGACATTCAAGAGGCAAACCGTTTAACAGTTCGATTAGGCGATAATCTCTTAAATACTTTTTTTGCGTTTTTAGCAGGTATGTATGGTTTATGGGAACTTTCAGGGCCTTTATCTTTTACGATAGCTTCTACGGTATTAGTCATTCCTGGATATATGGCGCTTGGCGCTTTGGTATATGCCATTGTTTACAATATCATCGTAAATCAAATAGGTTATCGACTAAAAGAATTAACCGAAAGACAACATGTATTTTCAAATAAATTAGAGGCCCAAGTCCATCATATTGAAAAAAATGCAGAAGGAATTGAGTTACTCAAAGCTGCTACGCGTGAGAAAAAATCAGTTGATAATATTTTAAAAAATAGCACCATTTATCATGGTCTGATGGCAAAACTACAGGCAGGTCTTGCTGCATTTACGGCATTAAATGATCACTTAAGATTTTTTGTGGGTGTCTTGCTAAGCATTCCACAGATATTAGCAAATAAGATGTCTGTTGATAACCTATTATCAATAGGTGACTATTTTACGCGTGTAGCTAGCTTTTTTACCTGGAAGCACGATAATTATGATGATGTCACTAATTTAGATGTTTTTGTAGGCAAATTAAATGTATTACAAGCGCAAATTGCACAATGGGAAACAATTCGTAAAAATAACCAACTTATAATACATGAAGGTTTAACATTTAGTTTTAAAAACTTGATCATTGAAAAACCAGACAGGTCAGTTTTGCTCAAGACTAAACAGTTTACCTTCAAAGGTGCTTGTGTCACTTGTTTACAAGGCCCTTCGGGAGTGGGAAAAACAACTCTTTTTAGATCTTTGACACAACTATGGCCTTATGTTAAAGGTGAATTGATACTGCCTTGCCAGATCAAAGAGGTGCAAATCATTCCACAAAAACCAGTATTCCCCTTAAGCAGTACTTTATATGAAGCTATTTTATATCCACATGATGATGAAGAACTAAGTGTTGGCCCTAAAATTAAATCGCATATCGATGATTTATTAGTTGAATTTAAATTGAATCATAATGTTATTGATAGCAAGGATGAAAAGAGAGATTGGTCAAAAACACTCAGCGGTGGAGAACAACAACGTATTGCCCTTATTCGTGCCATTATGAAAAAACCCAAGTTATTATTAATGGATGAACCTTTTTCAGCCCTGGATCCTCGGTTACATAAACACTGTGAGCATATTTTACAAAAATATTTAAATAAAACTACAATCGTGCTTATTGATCATCGTTCAATTCAACAAACAGATGAGATATCAAATCAAAAAAATTGCGCACACCGTGTAGCATTTAACAATAAAAAATTAAGGCATGTTGCTTAATATAGCGTATATAGCAAAAAAAATGTATATACAAAGGTAAAAAACCAGTAAAAATCCAGTATTGAACTTTTGCGCCCATTGTTACGTCATACGTATAAAAACAATGGAGCTACCTATGCTTTCATCTCAAAAACCAAAGGTCGTACTCGTTTCTACAGGGGCGCATAATCCGCCGCACCCAGGTCATCTGCAAATGTTACTTGCGGCAAAACAAAAACTCACAGAGCAGGGTTATGAAGTATTAGAAACCTTTACCTCTCCTTCGCATCAACAGTACATTGAAATGAAACAGTATGGCAAAGTTAATATTAATGGTTATCAATATCCTCGCCCGATTTTTACAGACAAAGAAAGAAGAAGATTATGGCGCAGAATAATCAGGGATATGGATGCAAGTGAAGCGCAATTACATAAATACGAATCTAAAGTCAGAGATCAATTCGTACAATATCCTGAGATGATGCGAGAAATCATCCATGTAGAATCTGGTAATTTCCCTCCTGAAACATGTTTTGTTTATGTGGCAGGAGAAGATATGGGTAATAATTACATTACACAGTGGAGTGCTCCTTCTCCTTATGATGCGAGATCTCCAAGATTACGTGATTTTGTGATAGTAGGGCGCGAAAAAGGAATTAATGCAGAACTTGAGTCAAAGATAGCAGCACATAAAGATCTAACAGGGGCTCAGATTGCAACAAGTGTTCAAACAGCTAAACATCCCTTACAAGATATGTCTTCTACCGCTATTATGAGCGGCGATATTAAACAACTTAAATTACTTCCGTATGCTTATTTGCTTGAATTAGTTAACATTATCAATCATAAAAATCCTCCTCAAATTGATTATGGTTATAAATATGCCTTTCTTAATCAAGTATCTCTAGCATTAGAGCAATTAATCCGAGAAAATCCAAGTCGTATGGAATATGTTTTCTTGCGTAATAATGTTATTAATCTTTTGTCAGAATATAATGTTCAATTAAGCGTATCTCAAAGAAGTGGATTTAAACAATCAGCAACAACACAGCTGCAAGAAGCTTCTGACACCATTAAAAGAGCGCATAAAGAAAAACACAATGTTGCACGGGCAAAAACTTTGACAACAGCGAAAGGGCTGCATCGTTCTAGAACTTCACCAGCAGGTATTTCTTCTGTTGATATTGCTAAAAATGTTGGTACTTTTTCAAGATATATAGGGTTGGATGGTGCGCCTATTTTTAATAATCGCCAACGCCAAGCCTATTTAGCTAAGCAATTAATGCGTCAATTGTCTCCTGCACCAGGTTGGGAGACATCGCAAGTAACACAATTAAGTCAGCCGCTGGCGGCGCAACCTAATAGGCAATTGATCATCCAAGCAACAGATCAGGACAGCGTCGCCGCTTTTGGCCAAGGTAGGGCTGCTATTTCAATTGATACGCTAAAAAAATTACAAGACACAGCCTTTATTATGACAAGCCAAAGCTTGTTACCCAAAGAGCTTTATTTGGTGTTACAAACCCAATTGTATGATGCTATTACCCACGAAGAGCGACGAACATTAGGGCAAATATTTGGCTCATACTATGGGCAATGGAGAATGCAGTATCAACAATTAGGATTTAAAACCGCTGAAGAATTCGACAAAATAGCAAATATTCCTTTAAATCTCTTAACCGTTGGGGTTTGTCATTCACAAGAAGTACATTTTTTTGTGGAGCAGCAGTTATTACAAGATGGCCGAGCAGTCAATAAGTTAAGAGAGGTAAATTTAGATTCAGCAACGCCAACAGTACTATTATCTTGCCCGGGGATAAATTTTGCCTATGGTGGCGCTATTACCGAGCAGTATTTGGCCGATGGCACAGCCAAAATGCTCATTGAAAATATGTGGCAAGGTGTACTTTCTTCAGCGGTTAAACAAAACTGCACGCATTTAGCTTTGCCTGCTATTGGCTTGGGTGCATTTTTACCCGCATCATGGTCACAAGAAAAAAAGGCCAAGGTAGCTTCGCTTTATTTTGATACGTTATTGCAACTTTTGGCTAAGCCTGAATTTCAAGGAAAATTTGAAGCAATACATATCAATCCTGTGTTTGATTTTGCGCAACAAGCATTACAAAAAGCGATGCATCAACAACCGACGGTAACTAATGTTCACCCATTTGGTGGTGATGTCAAATTTCTTGCCGTAGAATTATCAAAAAATGGCATGCGCTGTGGATTATTAAATCCTTCATCTCCTGATGTGATGTTAGGAAAATATGATGTTGGCCAATATTATAAAAATGGTGGGTATGTTGGCGAGGAAGATTTTTCAGCAACTTCAACTTCATTTATGGGATCAAAAGGTGTAAATAAGGTTTATACCGACCCACAAAGGATCCAAAGTGTTTCATTGTCAGTCTCTCCAGCACAACCTGATTTGTCTACGCAACTTATCGCTTACCTTAATGCAGCAAATTTAACACAACGTGGGCAATGGTTTCCGATTGCACAGACCCCATGGGGGATAGGCATATCTAATACGAGCGGCAATCGAGCTATTGCTAATCAACGTTATCACATAGAAGTAAATGGGGAGGGAAAGCTGGTTTGTTATGATAAATCAGATAGATTTAAACTGGTAACCACACCTTTAGATAGGATATTAGATGATTCTATTCAGAAACTCATCAGTGAAAACATGAGACAATCTTCGCAATCTAAAAAGTCTTTAAAATAAGACCCGCGGTCAACCGCGGGTTAACACTTAAATAGGCATTTGCGAATTAGGCATGGTGCCTTCGTAAACGGTCATAATCTCTTCAATAATTTCATCTATAACACCCACGGAAGCGGCTTCATCTATTGATTGACCGGATTCTTTACGCTTAGCAAGCCGTTGTTCAACCACTTTAGCCGCACTACCACTGGGGTAGAGCATAGCGAGTAGTTTTCGGGTTTCGCTTGAACCAATACGTTTATAGAGCGCGTTTCTAATTCTGGCATCTTCTGCTGTGGTATTAAATGCCCATAATTCAATTGGCCCTAAAGTACTGGTACATAACTGGGTGTTCATTCCCAGTTTTGTAGCAAATTGCGCTAAGAAGGTTGCACCTTCTGGGCGTGGACCATGCACCCGCGAGGCTAAGGCGATACGCGCTGTTTCGGATAAACCGAAAGTTTTAACAGACTTATCAATAGCTTGTTGCGGGCCTGCGTCCATAATGAAAATAGAGGTTGCAAATTCAACCATCACATTATCAAAATCTTCCAAAGATTGTGATAAGAGGGCTACTTGCACTTTCCACTTACGTCCTTCACGCATGTCTACGATAACCTGATCACGTACCGATTGTGCCTTGGAGGTGCGATGGAATTCGTCCATCACAATACGTTTGGGATCTTCGCGAATTTGAATAATGCGTTGTCTGTGCCATTCACGGTATATTTGAGGAAAGTCTTCAACGTTTTCTTCAGTTAAATAATAGGTCTTTGCAAGAACATAACGTGCCAACATGTACATCACCGCTGTTTGTCTGTCAGCGGCATCACCACCTGTTTTGGCTACTTCGTCTAAATCTAAAGACACAACACGTGCTTCACCTAAATCAAACTGCGTAATCCGCGATAAAATAGGGTATTCACGTACAGCAGCAGATAACATACGACCAAAAGCTGCAATCAACGGCTCGCCTGTTGGAACAATGATTTTTCCGTAAAGATCTTCAACTGCTTTGGTGCGGCATATCGCTACGGCATCAGAAATAAGGGGAGAGCAATAACGTTGTGCCATTTGTGCTTCGTGGATTTTATTTGCTTTAAATAAAGCATCCACCACTTCCCACCAAGAAGTATGGGGATCAGACACAAACCCAATTTCATCAAGCGTTTTATCAACGTTAGCTTCCAATTCGCGCGTATATTTATTAGGGTTATGTGCATCTTGTAGATTTTTATAAAGTTCATCTACCACCATGCCGGCCATATCGGAGACACCGTCATAGGATTTTGATTCACCGACAGGGGTTGCTAACAAGGTAATGAAGTTAACTAAAAAGCTTCTTTCTTGTGGGGTTGGGAAGCGGCAACCTAATTGGGTATCAAAGGGATTAATAGAATAATTGGGTGTCATTCTTAAACGGTGGTAAGCCGCTAAATGGCGTTGTTCTTTTGGTAATGCTTCTTTAATTAAAGAAATTAAACCAGAGCTAGACGGACCAATATCAATGACCGCAATACGGGGTAAACGGGAAATCCCAGCTTGTAGACAAAGCGCCAAATTAATCGAATTAGATAATACAGATTTACCCGAACCAGGTCTTGCGTACACTAAATCAATCCAGGTTGTTTGTTGAGTCGAGCCTGGTTGATATGGCCAAGGTTTACCATCGGGTGAACGTAATAAAGTTGCACCCGTAACCCACGGCGAAGCAGGACGGGTAAAAGGCAACATGTAACAAACATCATTTAATGGCGCAACTGACGGTGTGGCAATACTATTGGTTCCCATACCAAGACAAGTTGTGAGCGCAGATTCATAACTGTCGCCAGAGAACTCAGCAATTTCACAATGGCCCCAGCTTTGTACTGCTTTTGCAAGCTCAGCAGAGCGTGTTTTAAGTAAGCGCTCTTCACCAACATTAGCCCAAGTAGAAAGGGCAACACGATATTTGACAATAGCATAGTCAGTACTGGTGTCGTAATAACTTAATAATTCTGCAGCATCCGTAATCAGCGGGTTTTGAGAAGAGGCAAAGCTTAAGATTGCTGCCAAAGTAGGTTTAATACCTAATGTTTTAATGCCATCACTTTCAATTAAATAAGAAATTCGCCAAGGGAATCTAGAATGCAGCGCTTTTTTAAATAATTCAAAAAAAGGTTTGATTTCTTGTGGGAATAAATCTATGTAATGCGTGGCATAAATTTTATCGCCGATCCGACAGGTTCTTAGGTTAATAATTTCGCCATCACGAGGAATAATTTGTGGTACTAAAGGAGGCCAAATGATTTCCGATACGTCACGTTTTTTCTCATCTTGTAAATTGCGCATGGGGATTTTGTCACCAGGCAAAACGGGGCGCCATTCTCTGTCGGTATAATCGGGATCAACACTTTTACGCATTTCATAAACCGCTTGGTGCACATCCAAAATAACACTATAGAGGTTTACGTCGCGCATATCGTTCACCACGCTACGAACGAAAGAGTCATGTGTTTCTCTTAGTTCAGGAACAGCGGCCATGATATTCTGTGCATATTTCATGGAAGGCAATTTAACTTCACGGCTCTTTTCTAACTTACTTTTTTTCGATTGTTCAAACTGCGCTTTGGTAAGAGAATTTGGCCGTGTCCATAAAACAAAAAAGCAATCTTCGCTGGCACAATACTTGGAAAGATGATTTATTCTTTCTTCAAACAAGTCATGCAAATTCATTTTCAAGCGTTCACACGTTGCCATGGCAGGCTTGAAAATATCGGTGATCTCTTCTCTGACAAGATCTTTGTCATAATGAAAATAAACTTGTACAGCATGTCCAGAACGTGACAGAGCAGGGGACAGTGTATTGATTAAACCTTTATGAATGCGCGTAAATTCAGCAGGGCCTACTAATTCAGTTGCGCCATGAAGGCGAATCACAGAAAGCAAAGAGCCATCTTTGGCAACCAAAGTATGGCGACTATCAGCTGTTTCAATGGAGCAATAATAATCGGATGATTGGCCAAGGGTTCCGCCAATCCAGGCCATAAATGAATCGATACTGTCTAACAGCGGATCAATAAAGGTTGCCATTTTCCCTCGCAGTCCATTCCTTGCGCTTTATTCTTTACTAGTAGTTTAGCGTAAAGTTACCCCTGATGATGTGATCACGAGTCCGTTAGGCGCATCAATTTTGAGCACTTTGCCATATTCACCGACAGAATCACCTTCGGTTACTGTAATTGTTTTACCTTCTGGATTCCGGAGCCAAGCACGTCCTGGAATAATCGCATGTACTGTTAAATTAGGACTTGTAAAGGCCTCTGAGGTAGGTGAAACTTTAGGCTCTTTTGGCTTAGCTTTTTGCTTTGCCTTGGCAGCCCTTTCAGCTTCTCTTGCCTTTTCAGCTAATTGTTCATCCTTGATGGCTTTCATTTGAGCGCTCAGATCTTGAACAGTTGCTGTCAGGGCCGCTAAGTCATGTTGCAAAGAGGCCAGCGTTTTGGCCGAATTTTGAGATGCTGTAGAGGTTTCTTTTTGGATGGCATCAATTTGTTGTTTATAAGCAGCAAATTGTTCATCTAATCGCTTTTGCAAAATAGCTGTAATTTTAACATCGGCTTCAGCTTGTTTTGCTTGCTGTTCGGCTTCATATAAGTTTGGTATAGCATTTTTAGGTTGCGCTTTTTCTGTTGTCGCCCCTTGAGCAACAGGAGCGGCTTTTGGCTCAACCTTTGCGGTTTCAATCTGGCCTGCTTTAGGTCCAGGTTTTACCTCTTTAGGTGCTGTCAAAGAGCTATACACTTTCCAGCCAATAAACCCAAGTACAATTACCCCAATCACTAAAGGAAGGATCACATTTTTGTGTTTAGGGGGTAAAGGTGCTTCCTGAACCTCTTCGCCAGGATGTTCACCCGCGCCTTCACCTTCTCCAGGTGCTAGCACATCATCATGGTGCTCTGATTCAAAATCAAATTCTTCACCGAACTCTTCTTCATGTTCTGGATGTTCGTTTGAATCATCATTTTTGTTGTCGGCCATTCCTATCCTCACTAATCATCGCTGACATCAACATCACTTAAGAATAACAAGCCAACACTGGTTCCTTGATCGACAGTCACCGTGTAAGGCGTATTGAAGTATGGTTTAATTGCCGCGCTCCATTGTTTACCCACTTCACCCATCGCAACATAAAATTGCTGTTTACCATCCAACGGTGGGGTGGTAGTGGTGGTGGTACCCGTCAATGGAGAGGTTGTTGTTGTACCTTGTTGGCTTACAGCTTGGCCATAGCCTTGGAGAAACGATGAGGCAAACAAACTGCCATAACGTTGCAACAAGTGTCTATCATAATCTGTTGCTAAGGCTGTTCTTGCTGTATCGGGATCAATCGCAACCACAGATACGCCAAAGGATTTAGCACGTTTTGGCACAGTCATTTGGTTGAAATTCATCGTTAAACTGGTTTGTTGCGCCTGATGGGTGAAGGCACCAATCAATTTAGCGCCAGTATATTTACCGCCAACAACAGTGGCTAAGACAGGGCCTGGTTCATCGGTGTTCACTGCGGTATCAAGCACACCAAACAAGATGGTACCAGCCTTGATAAACACTTTCTTTTGGCTTGTCCCGGTGCGGGTGTTGCCAAAACGTTGTGCTGAATTTGCGCCGCCACTTGTTGAAGTTGCCGATTGTGTACCAGTTGAAGCAGCACTAGGTTTATAGTCTTTGGAGGCAAGTTGACCTTGAACATATTGCTGGCTGGTGACCTTATTCCAATCTGAATAGGCTGAACCCGCATAAGATTTCATTTGGCCTTGGATTTTTTGCACAGCCGCTTCGTATTCTCTTTGTTGTTGTTCAGTTAAGCGACGTTGTTTTTCTAGCTCTGCTAAACGTTCTCTTTCTTGACGTTGTTTTTCGAGCATTTCACGTTGTTCACGAAGACGTTGTTCTTGTAATTCACGCGCTCTTTCTTGGGGGGATTTTCCTGATTCACCGCTTAGGCCAAAAGCACCCGCTGCACCTGTAGTACCCGCTTGGCCACCTGCACCAAAACCACCGGCTGCACCTTGAGCACCGCCAGCACCAAATGCACCTGCTGCGCCGCCAGCACCAAAACCACCGGCTGCACCAGCTGCGCCTTGACCAAAAGCACCGGCTGCACCAGCTAAACCTGCTGCACCTTTACCAAAAGCACCTGGGGTTAATGCGGCTAATGGACCCGTGCCAGCAACTAATGGCTTCCCATCAGGGCCTAATAGTGGCTTGCCATCAGGGCCTAATAATGTCTTCCCATCAGGGCCGTATGTTAAACCGGCTAAGGTTAATGGTTTTCCATCAGGGCCTAATAATGGCTTTCCATCAGGACCTAATAAGATACCGTCAGGGCCTACGGTAACTCCATCACCTAATGTTAATGGTTTCCCATCTGGGCCTAAAATTGGCTTACCATCAGGTCCTATTAATATACCGCCTGGTCCAATTGTAACCCCAGCAACAGTAGAACCAGCACCTGCGAAACCAGTTCCTTGTGCACCTGCGCCACCTGTAAAACCAGTTCCTTGTGCGCCTGCGCCACCTGCAAAACCAGTTCCTTGTGCACCCGCACCACCTTCGCCAAATGCACCGCCAACGCCACCAGCAGCACCAACGCCGCCGCCGCCAGCAAAACCGCCGCCGCCAGCTTCACCTAAACCTAAACGACCAAGCTTTTCACGTTGTTGTGCTTTCATAGCGGCATCAATTGCTGCAGCATCTGCGCTTGCTTTGTCTGTTGGGCTGGTCATTGAACCGATAATGGTAGGGATAGCACTCGATTTTGTTTGCAACGCTTCTTGAGCACGACGCTCATTTTCTTTCATCAAGAGTTCGCGTTGCTTTTCTGGAACATTTGTTCCTGGGGTTGCTTTAATGTCCGCTGGCACTGCCAAGACTTGTGATCCTTGTTTGGACAAGACATCACTTGCTTCATGCCTGCCGCGCACCACAGCGATGATGATACCTATCAGAATGATGACACCAAAGATAATCACAAAAGTGCGAGTCTTTGAGTTTGATAGTCCTTTAAGCAAATTTGCCGTATTTTTGGCCATACTTATAACCCTGATAGTTTAATATCGATGGTTTTGCCATTTTGTGATGCTAAGATAAATGGTGTTAGCATCATTTCGTATACATGTGTTCCATCTGGGCTTGAGACAGTTGCTGTCCAAGCAGGAGAGAGCACAGTTAATTTGGTTCTAAAGTAAACTCTGCCGTCAGCAAGCCATGCTTCACCATGACCACCGGTGACAGATAATTTAACACTGTCTCTTGGCGGGATCCCATCAAGAATATTAATCAGTAATGGATTTACTTTGGCATTGTTTAAAGTTTCAACAACCGGTGGTTTAGCATCAGGACCACGGCCTAGTACTTGTAAATCTACTCTGAAATCAACATTTCGTTGACCAGAAACTAAAGTCACCATCACGGGTGTATCTAGCCCCCATAAACGAACTGCTAAATTACCGTGAGAATACTGTTTCATACTTTGAATAAATAGCGCATTACTTTTTTGATCCCACTGGATGTTAAAGTTTTGCGGATCACCAATGCTATAGGCTGCGATAGGCCAAGATGCGCCAGTTGAATCTACAAATAAAACTGAAGTTACAAATCCTGCGGATAGCCGTATAACAGGTGGTTGGCTACCAGGCTCTAAATTCACCACAATTGAAGTAAAATTAGGTGTTGGTGGTGGAGCGGGGGTTGTCGCCTTTGCTTGTAAGGTCAAATCATAAAAACGATGTAAATCTTTAATTTGATCAGGGCTTAATGGTAACACTTCATCCATCAGCGCATTAAATGCTTGTTGGCGTTTCATTTCTTCTATAGATAATGGTTGTGCTGGTTTTGCAGGAACAACTTCTTCGATTAAACCAGCATCTGGGTTAATCGGTTTTTGAGCTTTAGCGACTGCTTGCCCCGGATTTGATTGTTGCTGTGCAACTTGTGACGAGGCGTGCGCTTGAGCTTGGGATGATAAAGATTTGGCAATCGCCTGCAATTGTTCAGGTTTCATTTCTTTGGCTTGATTCATTAATTGCTGAGATTGCTCGGGCGTCATCTTTGAAAGATCTTGGAGATTGATATTATTTGGATTGAGCCCTTGATTTTGTTGCGCTGCAGGATTAGATTGTAAACTAGAAGATGCTTGTTGACTGGCGTTTTCACCAGCAGTAGATGACTTAGGTAAAGGTATGGCAGAGCTTTCTGAGTTAGTACCCCCCAGTAACGCTGCATGCAATGGTTGTATTGCCATCAGCTGTAGCAAGAACAAAAGTTTAAGTTTCATTGTCTAACCATCCAAATCTTCCTAATCTCATAACGCAACATCTGCATCATATAATGAGCTTCTCATATTATTTAACAAAGTACAAAGCAATTAGCTATACACTCCCTGACTTACAAATTCATTAATGCCAATACTGGCGGCTGACTCTAGAGGATTCATACGTGTAATAGTAATAGTTAGAATGTTAGGTAAAACAATCTTATCACTAGGATTACTATTTTCGTAAGTAACCACAATAGGGATTTGAACGCGCCAAGCATAAGCGCCGTTAACATTAAAAGAAGGATCCCTACTTGTGTCATTTAGAATTTGGGGTTGTCCATTAATTTGCGCATGTACAATCATTTTTTTACGCTTAACGGCATCTAAGTTACGCGATTCTTTAATGGCTTTTAAGTAAAGTTCATAACCGTCAGGGGTAAAGTAATTACGAGCTCTTTGAATAGCAGTGCGATAATTGGCAAAGTTTACATTATAAGCCTCAACAGCTGCTTCCATAGCCCATGTTTTTAATGCGTTGTCTTGCATATTGGGTTGATTTAAGGGGATCAAAGGTAAGGGGGCGCCTTCAATGGTTGTTGCAAAATAACGTGGGGCAATAAGTCTTTTAGTTTCATAACGCAGGAAAAAAGCTAATGCAATAATAATTATTAACAAACAAAGACAAACAATCATTAATCTTCTGTAGGTACTAAAGTAATAATAATTACGCAACATCACCATTTCCATTGTGCCGATGTATTTGAGATCATCATTTTGCGTAACTGTCTTATCGTTCATAATACAGCTTTTCCTTGGCGAATAATTAAGGCGGCAATGGCAACGCCATTGGGCGAATCAGTGAGTGGAACACGTTCAATTGCCATTGTGATAATCCATTCTGATTTTTGTGTTTCCCGGACATTTTGAAAGGTCATCATAATTGGAAATTGGATCTGCCAAGAGTAGTTACCATCGGGTGTTGGTTTTTCTTTTAAAATATTAGGCGCATTGGTGGGTACAATAGATAAAACATATTTATTTCTATCGACAGAATTAGCAATGTTAGATTCAATTAAAGTGCGTCGATAATCTTGATAGCCAGATTTAGTAAAAAAGACACTAGAATTAGTGATGATTTGTTCATAATTAACAAAATTAAAAGTGTAAGCACTGATCACTGATTCAACCGCCCATTCAAGTAGCGCTGGTGTTGATAAAAAGGGATCAGAAAGTGGGGTAGGGTAAAATAGTTTACCGTCTGCGGTGGTTGGAAAAATTAAAATGGGATCATTAGCATTAACTGTTACTTTGCCAACTTCAAAACTATTGGGTGCCAGTATGGCTTGATCAGGGACTTCTTGAAGCGTAGTTTCATAAAACCCCCAAAATCCCATACCCCCTGTAATAGCAACTAAGCAGAAAGTAACAAAAGCGAGTAAGTAGTATTGATCGTAATAGAAATCAATACGTAAAGTCCCTAAAGCATCCTTGCTTTGAGTTTGTGCACCAGCTGTTTTTGGGGCAGCTTTAGGTGATGTTTTCATAACACATCCTGTGGTTTAAAGGCCTATACTTCCCTGAGCTCTATAGAGGCAATACCAATACCTTTAGGAGACTCTAAAGTCGATCGTCTAGCGATGAACATCGTCAAAATGACATTTTGTTTACGTGTATCCGATTGACTTTGATAGGTTATTAACATTGGTAATTGAACTTTCCAGGTGTAGATCCCATCTGTATTTGGACCTTCTTGCAGCACAACAGGCGTTCCCGTGGTGATTGCAGAAACCATTAATTGTTTTTCTCGTACTGTTTCAATGGTTTTTGCAGCAGCTAAAGATTCTAAGAAATGTTTGTATCCTGCTTCGGTAAAAAAGGATTTAATGTCTTTTAGTGCTCTGTCATAGTTACCAAAATTAAAGTTATAAGCACTGGTTGCTGCTTCAACAACCCAATCAAGCAAAGAAGTCGTTGTTAAATTAGGTTGGTTTAAAGCCGTCAGCTTTGAAAGCTTGCCGTTGCCTGAAGTTGCAAAATATTGCACCGCAGGTTTATGGGTTCTTTCGTAAATTATCCAGCCCATTAAACCACCGATAGTTAATACCAGAAAAATGCAAAAAGCCATCAATCGACGCACGTTATCGCGATAGAAATTAGCACGCACCATCACAGGGTGATGAAATATATCCGTGTAATCTTCTAAAGGAACAGCATGTTTAGAGGGAGTTTTTGCTGTAGGAGCTTGTTTTGATTGGGGTCCTGGTGTGCCACTTGTCATGTAACAGTCCTTATAAACGCCTCTTCCTGAGTTGCCGAGCTTCTTGCTCTGATTTTGGCCATCTTAACAAGTATATCATCGAATATACACGCTAACTATTACTCTTTCCAGTAAGTTTTAGCATTTACTTTTAATTGTTGTTTGTTGGTTTGTTTGCTATGTACGTTTGCGCGTAATCCAAAGACGAGCATAACGTTGATTGCCTGCGATAAAAGCTCTTAACCATCGAACGAAGACAGGCACGGTAAAGCCAAATCGGTTTAGGACCACAAAGAAAGCACAAACGCAACAGGCTAAGGCAAATGTCCATAAGCGAATGTGTAGCAAGAAAAGTAGCAATGGAAAAGCTGAATAAGCGTCCATAAAAAATAGTTTTGGGCTACGGCCAGAATCGCGCCAATGCGCTGTTTTAGGATGTCTCATGATTTTATTCCTGCGTCTCTATCGGCACTTTTTGCACTGGCTGCCATAAGATTGTAAGTTCTTTCGGATATTCTACCTTCATCAAATTTTCTTTTAGCATCAACGATCATGGGTTGGCCACGTTCTTTTAAAAGGCCACGTGTTCTGGCTGCGAGCATTTCTACTTCAGTTTCTACTAATATATCCCTCACTTCTTCATCGAAGATTAAATATTCGCGCAAAGCAACACGTTTGTTGTCCACCGTTGGAACAAGTTTTTGCCAAATTACCATGCGTAAAGTTTCTAGAATATCTAAGGCGCGTCCATGGCGTTCTTCAGCAGGGAAGGTTGAAATCATTCGACGTACGCAGTCGGCAACCCCATTACTATGTAAAGTGGTATAAACAGGGTGACCTGTAAGCGCGGCATCAATCACCGCAGCAATGGTTTCAGCATCGCGCGCTTCACCCACCAGAATAAGCGTTGGTTTTCGGCGCAAAGCATTACGCACACCGTCGGCGAAAGAAGGTAGGTGTTTGGGTATTTCGGATTGACTGATAATCGATGAAGGTTTTTCAACGGTATCATAAACGAATTCGATAGGTGCTTCATAAGTTAATACTTTACGATTCGCATCTTCTTGCATCACAATTTCGCGAATAATAGAGGCCAGCAATGTACTTTTACCTGAGCCGGTAGCACCTGTAACCACAATAGTGCCTTGCATAGGCGCCATATGATCCAACACCGGTTGATCCACATTCATACTACTTAGTGGAGGTGGTTCTGCAGGAATTGTTCTGGCAGTAATTTGGATCCCGTCATGGCCTTCCACTTGACAAGCTGTGCCATTGATACGAAAACGATAACGCGTTGCTCTGTCTGGCCTTATTTCGTAATGCGTATCAACGTCTTTTCCTGAGGAAAGCTGCGTGGTACCGTTAGGACCGTAAATGCTATTAATCATTTCACCTACTTCCGTTTGTGACATTTTACGAGATGTCACGGGATAGAGGCGACCATGAATTTCAGCAAGAATTTGTGAATCGGTTTGAACAGTAATATCTGATGCCCCTTTTAAGGTGCAATGAAGCATCATCCTATCCATGTCCCTTGGGGTAAACCTGGCAGGCTCATCCGGTAGAATAAACTCTTTGCTTATCGGCATGTAAAACCACCTTAAATCAACTAGTGATTATCTGGCGTAAACTGTCTTTCATCCGCAGTAACCAGAGCATTCCATTCATTACTTGCCGTATTAAGACGCGGCAAGGTTGTAATACGTAAAATCCTGTCGTTGACAGCCATTTCTGAATCGCCCCCTGTCACACCCAGATTCACTTGGGCAACAAATGGTAAACTCACCATATTTTGCGCAAGTAAGGTATGATAGCGAACCATTCCTTCATAGTCTCTCTTTAATCTTCCTAAATTTTCAGCAAAAATAACGTCACCTTGTGTGACGCCTGCTTGCCATCCTTCATCAAGATATCGGTCCCAAACATTCTTTTCTACTTCATTTCTTGGCATTAAAGAACTATCGGGCATATCTGGATCTTTAAAGTGCATTTTTAGGTAATCTCTCCACGTTGGCGCCATGGTGACAAACCTTGCCTGTGCTTGAATAGTGTATGCTCTATCAGCCACTCGAATTACGTCATCTGAGGCCTGATCTAAAGTTTGGCGTCCTTCAATCAACACAGGTGGAAGCACGTTATGATCCAACAATAGACTATTAAAATTATAAATGAGATCAAGGTGGCGTTCATTTCTGGCCACCAAGGTGTTAATCTCAGCTGCTCGCCATGCCAAACCAGCGCGTGCACCTAAACTTAATGCAGTGTCCCTTAGCCCAATATTCCGTATACCGCTCAAATTACCCCCTTTAGGGTTAAATTTGACATTGTGGTATCTGTTTAACGTGGAAGGATAAGCAGGAGGGGTTGAACAACTAACGGAAAAGGCAAATGTACCGGCGATTAACATACCACCAATCATATGTTTCATGGTATTTCTACTTCCTTGTAGTTCTTTGACCTCAAACATTAGCCGCATAACGCAATTCAATTATTCTACTGGTTGGATATACAATCAAGTTAGCGCGTTTTCCTGCTTGCAAACCGGCATCTTTTAGAATATCGGCGACAACTCTTTCCCTTGAGGAAATAGTAACGATCACAGGTATGGCAGGAATTGGACCAAGAACCTTAACTCGGTAGCGGGTCATTTCAGCAACTTTTTCAAGTAAGGGTTCAATAGGACCAGACCAATCTAAACTGGCGAGCCCACCCATACCTCCTTGCGGGGTCACTAAAATATCAGTGTTTATAGCATTTTTTGCATAGATATCTTTAGTTGCAGCAAGTGACTTTAAGGAATTTTCCACTGACATGGCAGATTTCATTAACTGGTACTCAACATCGCTCATTTCATATGTTGGTTTTGGTGTGCAACCTACTAAAATACTAAGCAGTGAGATGAGGAGTAATTGCTTTTCCATAGCGCCTCTTTTGTCAGTTCTCTACAGTCAGAGAAAGTATCCTTCGATTATATCTTTAAACAGGATGATATACAGCCTTCCTGGTTAGAATAATTTATATCTATCATGGGAAACTCACTGAGTGCAACCGCGGTCAAACAAAATAGGGAAGAAGTTTTCTAGATCAATGAACAAGGGTATCGAATTTAAGTTAACTAATTAGTAAAATATTATCTACGATACCTTTTATATTTATCATTAAGCGTCTGACCACATACCAAACTCGGACGAAGGTATGATTGTATATTCAAGGTACAATATTTTATTATTATGGCGACTAGCTACAAGTTTAAAAGGTGAATCATGGCAGAGCATCCTATAGTCCAACAAATATCTGCAATTGCCAGAACGCTGCGTTGTAATTTTACATTACGTGATCAACCGATTTCCATTGAACAGGTTTTTGCAGAAACGGGATTATTGCCTGCCATCATCAGAAGAGCTGATCAGTTATGTTCGTTTTGCTTAGGGTATGGATTGGGTGTGAGTTTTGAGGAATCGCAAGGAGGCATGTTAGGCGTTAGGGTTAAATTTGATGAGGCAACGCCAAATTCATTGCGTTTATTATGTGCGGCGGATGTGATAATTGAGTTAATGCAACATGCACCCAGTCGGGATATCACGCCGTTGGATGATTTGATGTATGACTAGGGTAAACCCTCACCCTAACCCTCTCCAGAAATGGGAGAGGGGATAAGATCCAAAACAATGGATCCGGTTCCCTCTCCCCTTGTGGGAGAGGGCTAGGGTGAGGGGAAAGAATTAAGAGGTGAATTATGGCTCAAGGCGGTGGTGGCGGCCAAGGTGAAGATAAAGATACCTATGCCATATTATGGGCGCTAGCAGCAATAGCGGTCATAGGATTTGTTATCTGGCACTTTTATAGTGTCCAACTCACCAATTGGTTTATTGTTATCAAAAAATATGAAACACTTGCCATCTTATTTTTTATCGACAATGAAAACTTAAAAACCATTTTACAGGGGCTTGGTATTGCCGCAGAGGACCCAAGTTCTTTGACCATGAACATTGCAAGCATTTATAGCACACGCATTGGGGAATTTTTAAAGTATCCCATTTGCTTTTTGTTGCTGGTGATGGCGATTGTGATGTTCAAAGGCCATGCAACTATGCGTTTTACCAAAGCTTACAATATGGATACCTTAGCGCAACAAGAAAAAGAAAACTATCCGCAAATTGCGCCGGTCGCCGATTTGAATTTGATTGCAGAAGACATCGATAAAGGCCCCTGGGCAATGTCACAAAATCCCATGCAATTTGCTAAAGCAGAAAAACTGTTGAAAGTAGAAATGGTCGGTGATCATAAAGCAGCTTGGAAATCAGAAGGCGTGGCTAAGGCCACGGTTATTCGTGAATTAGCTTATCAAGCGTTTGCAAACCAGCTGGGTCCATTATGGTCAGGGGTGAATAACTTACCGCCACATACAAAAGCAATTTATGCGGCCTTTTTGGCAAGAACAGAGCATGATACCGATGCTTGCCGAGCGCTGTTAGGGAAATTGGCCAAAACGGCTGCCAAAGGACAAGTAGATTATTCAGATACAGAAGAATATTTGAAAAAATATGGTAAATCCAAAGCGGCAACCAAATGCCAACAAAAGCACGCTTATGTATTAACAGTGATGGCATCGATGTTATTGTTGGCAAGAGTGGATGGGGTGTTACCTTCGGCAGATTTTTTATGGTTAAAGCCTTTAGATAGAAAATTATGGTACGTATTAAACTGCGTGGGCCGACAAGTGAGTGTGCCAGAGGTAGCAGGGGTTTTTGCGCATTGGTTTGCTGAAAAGGAAATGGGTAGGGCATTAACCGTACCCATGGTGGATGAAGCTGTTAATGCATTAGAAAAAGCCATTGCGATGATGGTTTATATTCCAGATGAAGATGAGAAAATACCAGAAGCTAGTGTTAATTAGCTTTGCCTTCTTAGCATCTAAGAGGGAGGGGGTTATATGACAATACGTGGGTTAGAAGAGAAACATGAGCATGGCGCGCGGGAGATGGCGCGGGACACGCGGCCACTAGGCCAGCGTGTTGAAGAATTTTTCTCCAATCCTCTCTATGTGGCGATGATGTTAGGCATGGGGGTGGGTATTTGTATTATTGTGCCTGCTATTGCCGATCTGACAGGGCTTATCGGATTACTAATATTTCTTTATGCTTATACAAGAAAAGTATCTTTACCTTTTAAAATGCCACTTATTTCAAAATTACCCGATTACAACGATACCATTCCTGGCACAACCAAACCCAAGACAGCCCAAGGTATAGCTTTTTTTGGCAACGAAAAAAGTACAGGCAAAGAGTTGTGGTTTTCTAACGATGATATGCGTACCCACGTGCTTATCTTTGGTTCTACCGGTTCAGGTAAAACAGAAGCCTTAGTGTCCATTGCGTATAACTCACTGGCGCAAGGAAGTGGCTTTATCTACATCGACGGTAAAGGTGATAACTCACTGTATGCCAAAGTGTTTGGTATGGTCAGACGTATGGGCCGAGATGATGACATGTTGTTGATTAACTTCATGACCGGTGCCAGAGACGTTATCGGTGCGCAAAAATCACGTTTATCCAATACCATGAATCCTTTTGCCAATGGCTCATCCAGTATGTTAACGCAGCTTGTTGTAAGCTTGATGGATTCAGGCGGCGGCGGCGGCGATGGCGATATGTGGAAAGGCCGTGCTATTTCTTTCGTTGAAGCGTTAATGAAAATCTTAGTAGGTATGCGCGATGAAGGACACATTCTTATCGATGCTAATGTCATCCGTAGCTATTTCATGTTAGAAAAGCTTGAACAGATAGTGGTAGATAGACGGTTTCCGATCAACGACAGAGAATCGGTGCCACTGGATGCGATGAATACAGCGTTCCTCGATCCTTTGGATAACTACATTTACAACTTACCGGGCTATAACAAATCTAAAAAAGGCAACCAGGCAGGTGAAGTACGGGAACAACACGGATTTATTACCATGCAATTAGGCCGGGTGTTCAGCTCGCTGGCAGACACCTATTCCCATATTGTGCGCACAAACTTAGCGGAAGTAGATTTAAAAGACGTGGTGTTAAATCGTCGCATCTTGGTTGTATTGCTTCCCGCTTTGGAAAAATCACCTGAAGAATTATCTAACTTGGGTAAAATCATTATTGCTTCCTTAAAAGCGATGATGGCCGCAGGCTTAGGGGACGAAGTTGAAGGTGATTACCGCGATGTGATTTTACGCAAACCAACCAATTCGCCTACCCCTTATGTGTGCATTATGGACGAGTATGGTTATTATGCGGTGCCGGGATTTGCTGTGGTACCTGCCCAGGCCCGTTCACTTGGGTTCTCCGCCATATTTGCAGGGCAAGATTTGCCAGCTTTCCAAAAAGCCTCAAAAGAAGAAGCAGCCTCTATCGGTGCTAACTGTAATATCAAAATATGTATGAAAATGGAAGATCCAACCGATACCTGGGAATTCTTTAATAAAACTGCCGGTGAAACTTATGCAACCAGTGTGAGCGGTTTCCAAGTTAATGCAGGCAGCATGACCAATAACTATTTAGATACACGTAATGCCTCCATTGAAAAACGTTCACGCATTGACTTATTGGATTTAAGAGATCAACGTGAAGGGGATGCGCACATCTTTTGGCGCTCTAAGATTATTCGTGCACGGATGTTCTATGCAGCACCAAAGCCAGCTAAGAAAATGCAAGTGAATCAATATTTATGTGTAGAAAAACCATCTGATAGCACATTATTAAACTTAGATAAACGCATACGTCGTTTTTCACAAGTGTTTAATGCACCGCAATTTGTCATGGAACCACCTGCGGTTAATGAAGACATTAACACCGTTGCGCAAGCAAGCGTTACCTACAGCACTTTAAAACCTTTTGAGCGTTCGATTGCTGCAGTAATAGCGATTTTGGAAAAAGAAGTTGAAAAGCAACGTAAAGTGCGTGAAGAAATTGAAGCCGAACAATCACAAGAGTTTGCCAATGAAGTGCATGCGTTTACACCGGTGCATGTGCCTGAATTTGCGCTAGATATTGTTGGCGAAGAAGATATGAAACGTTTCTCAAACCCCTTATTGCTGCGTGGACGTACACGAGAAGCGTTGATGCATATTGAAAGATTATGCGGCCAGGCTGAGGCCGATGCCTTTAAAACCGCCGATAACATTATTAACGATATTATCAAGGCTACCTACTATCCACCAAAGGATGTATTACACAAAGATATAGAAGGCGTTTTTGATGCTATGGAGCAGCTAAATGAGATGTTTGCGCAATACCTGCAAGGGGGTAGTGTTAAGACAAAATAACCTATAAAAGGTGCAACTTTTTGAGGCCTGACATTGTCAACAGTATTATAGGAGGCAAAAATGGCATTAGGAGCATCTGATAATGGAAAATCATACAAACAATTGATGCAAGAGTTTAATGAAATGCGAACGCAAGTTTATATTTCAGAAAACAAATCGCAAGTCACATTAGCCTCGTTAGAACAAATCAGAAAAAACTTGTTGGCACAGTTAGAAGACAAAAAATCAGCCTCACGCCAAGAAATAGAAAAAGCCGAAAACAAAAAAAGCAATTTGATTAAACGCTTGGTGATGCTAGAAAAAGCAAAAGACATTCAAGCACAGGATGAAATCATCAAGGAATTAGAAGAATACAGCAGGATCAGACGCTATAGAGATGCGCAGTTAGCAAAAATAGCGAAAGAAATTCAGGATATTAATTTAACGGAAAATGAATTTAAGGACAAGGTAAAACAGGAAAAAGAATTATCTTAAAGCCCTCTTTGAGGAGTGTTTATGATACAGTTTGAAGATCAAGATAAAATTAAAACTAATTTATTAGCGCTATCTAGTCAAACTAAAAGCGCAAAATGGTTTCACAATGGTATAGACAACATCTTTACTGAAGACACGATGAGTCTACAAGCTGCACAAAAGCAGCTTGCTGAACTTAATCCAGATCTAAAAGCTGAACTTCATGAATCTCAACGTTTTAGAGGTCAATATCGTGTAAAAATTGACCCCAAAAATCTTGAAGCTCTTTTGTCGCAAGGAAAATCTTTGTCTTCAAGTCAAGAGCCGTATCAGTATTTGGGGACAGATGGTGAAGCTAAAAGAGCAGGGCATCTTTTGGGTATTAAAGATGGGTTGCAAGTTAAGGCTCAAGATCCTGGCGATAGTGATATTCTTAAAACCGTAGTAGTCAAAACAGAATCAAATTATGATCGTATTTCTGCGCAGTATGTCCAAGATAAATTACATCAATATAAGCCAACCACACATCAAGATGAGTGGCAAAAAATTACCAAAATGTTTGATGAAACTGCTAAAAATGTCAATGTTCTCGGAGCTAATAATGCTGACAGCATTGCACAAGATCAACTGGCTAGAATTAAAAAAGGTGAACCGGTTCATATGAGTTCTGGATGGAGAGGACATTCTATTGGTGTTACCTTTTACAAGGGATATATGGTGGTAAGTAACCGAGGTGAGGGTGGCGGTGAAAGTGATAAGGGTACTGTTATTTATAAGTTAAAAAAAGAGCCTACTGCTCAGGATATAAAAGAACTTCAAAAAACACTCTACCAAGGTGGAGTGAGACAAGCTGATACTAAAAGGTTACTGGGTGAGCTTCAAGGTGAGCGCGTTGGAGATTTTCCCCAAAAAGGACAAAAATATGGTACCTGTTCTTATGTTAATAAAATTGCAGCAACTGAAGGACTATTATGTTTATTGTCATTAGATAAACAAGGCAAACTGAATAATGAATCCATCAAAGCGTATACTAAAGATCCAAAAAACAGAAGTGAGTATAAAAAATTTACTAAAGCGAGTAGAGATTCTGAAATAGACCGCGTTATTGGGTTAATTAAGCAAGCGGAAAAGAACAACAATAAAGAACAGTTAGCTATTATGACAAATGTCGCTTTCGGGATTGCTAAAAAGTACCAAGGCCGTGATCTTGATCCTGAAAAAAATAAAATCCAAAATGAAAGAGCCTTGAAATTATTAGAGGCGATAGAGAAACATCAAGATGTGCTAACCACTGAAAATAAAGGCAAGTATGCTAAATTAAAAGAAGAATTTGGATGTAAAAAAGCAATTCTATCAGCGAAAGATGGTAAATCACTCACTGATGCAATTAGAGCCTACAAGGGAGATATAGTTACCTCTGGTGGGCAAAAATTAAATAAAGAGGATTTAGCAAAAACTATAGAAGAAACCCTGAGCAATCCTAAAACAGTTAAAGCATTAGCGGAGGGAAATACAAAGGTTTTGCATAACCAAGGTATTACGAACAATTTTGGGATACGTGATAAATTAGTAGAGTTAGCCATAGCTAAGCATCAGGAAAATTTAAAGGTCACTTCTGAACGCAAAGTTAAAGACCCACAACCGGATAAGAGTGATGAGGAAAAACGTAGGTTACAAAACTTACCTATGGTAAAGGTAATGTTTAACGGAAAAGAAGTGCCGCCTGAGGATTATAAGAAATATGGCATACAAGTAGACGGTGGTACGCAGCCTGTAGTACAGCAAGACATGAAAAAAGTTCAGGAGGAAATAGACAGAGGTCAAAGGGTACTTCAGCAAAATTTAGAACAAGCTCAAAAGTTAGTTCAGCAAAATTTAGAACAAGCTCAAAAGTTAACAGGGCAACAAGAATTACAAGGGGTTAAGATAGTTGTTGACGGCAAGGAAGTGAAACCTGAGGATTATGGGAAACATGGTATACAAGTAAACGTTGGTACACAGCCTGTAGTTAAGCAAGATTCAAGCAAACCAATAGTGCCACAAACAGAACTAAACGAATATAACGTATTAGCGCCCATGCATGAGAAGCTTCATGCAATTGAAGAAAAAATAAAGGCTTTAAGTACAGATAATTCAGATGAAGCTAAAGCGCTAAAAGAAAATTATGAAAAATTAGACAAATCACTTCAAGATGAAATGAAATCATTGCAAGAATTTCGAGATGGTAATCCTAATGATGCTGCTCGGATTCAAAAAATCAGTGCATTAAAAGAATTTGTTGAAGGTAAAAGAGTAGCACTGGAAGAATTAGAACAAAAAGTAAGTAAGCACGCCGAACTTAAGGAAAAAGCAAAAGAAGAAGAAGCAAAACGAAAAAGAGAGCAAACTGGTGAAGAACGAATTCAACAAGGTATTGATGAGACTAATACGGAGCAAGATAAAGAACGAGAAAGAGAGGATTTAGCGCTTTTGGAGGTTCAGGATGAAGCACCTGAAGTTGATTTTGATAGTGAATTTTCAAAGCAAATTGATAGAGTTCTAAACCCAAAAAATGAAGAGATATTAAAAAAATATCAAAATGATATTAATGATCTTAGAGAAGCTGAGGGCCCCTTAGTAAAGGCTAAACAAGACGCTGAAGCTGAGCTTAATGCTGCAAAAAAAGAACAAAAAGAGCGAGAAGATGCGCGTAATAAACTCTACGAAGATCATGACAAAGAAGCCAAGAAAATAGATGCTGACCCTGACAGGAAACCTGAGCAAAAAGCAATAGATAAAGATATGCTCGATCAAGAGCTTGAAGCTAAACTAAAAGGCCTAAAGCCTAAAGATGTGCTTGATAAAAAAGTTGAAGATGCTCAGAAAAAATTTGATGATGCAAACAAAAAAATAGGTGAGCATTCACAAAAGAAACAAGCCTTGGAAAAGAACAGGGACACCTTGTCTAATGAACTTGCCAAATACAAGGAACTAAAAGGTATTTTACCCCAAGAAAAAGCGCTCTCTGGCAAAGTCAAAGAGCAAAAAACGCAAGTTGACAATCTAGAAAGAAAATTGGAAAGATTATCTAAAAATAAAGGTTATTTAGAAGCACAAAGAGATATTATTAATGGAAAGCCTGGCCCACTTACCGAAGATGAGACCAAAAAAGATAAAATAAAATTAGATCAAATAGAAAAAGACTTAAAGGTTGTAAATAATCAAATTGAAACAACCATTCCTGAACTAACAGAAGCTAAAAAGGTGCTGGATAAATCAGAAAAAGAACTCAAGGCACTTAAAGAAAAATCTACTCAATTAAAACAAGAACTTTCTGAACGCAGTCCTGGAATGAAAGAACTCGTTGAAAAAGAAAAAGGTCAAAAATCGAAAACCGAAGCAGTTTTACAAGTTTCCGACACCCCCGAAGGTAAACAAGTAATAAAAGCCGCGCAACAAGTTGAACGTGGAATGACTAAAGCAGGAGGAGTCGCACTTACCGATAGAGTAATAAAATATACACAAGGTGATCTTGATTTTATTAATAAAAGACTAGCTGAGTTAAAAGATCCAAATGACCCTGAAAAAAACAAAGATCTTATCAAAAAATACGAAGGGCTCAAGAAAGCTAAAGAAGGCCAATTAGCTACTTTAAGTGAAATTAAAGATTTAAAAATAGAAAAGGTCAATTTAGAGCGCGATATTAACAAAGATAAAAAACTAAGAGGAGTTGAAGAGGCTGCGTTAAAGAAATTAGAGTCTGCTTCACCTCAAGATAAAACTGCTATTGAAGAAAAGAAAGCTGCAATCAAGGGTCTTGATGAACAAATTAAAGGCAAAGAAGCAAAGCTAAAAGATACTTCAGATAAATTAAAAGGAAAACAAGGAGAATTTAAAAAGGATTTTAATCGAACCTTAGAGATGAAGAAAGATATTTCCAAAGATGATTCTCAGATGAAAAAGCGCATGGAAGAACAAGCCGCTGCCAGAAAGAACGCACGCGCTAATTCCCCGATGGGTAAATTGCAAAACAAACAAAAAGGATACAACTACACCAAAGACAAAGCCAAGGATATGCTGAACAAAATCCCGCAAATCAAAGATGCCCATGATGGCGCTGAATTACTTGGTCAAATGATTGCGTGGTTATTAATGATGTTGCTTGCAGCTTTGGCAACCGGCATTAAAAAAGCAGATTTATCCAGAGCGCAAAAAGATGTTAAAAATATGAAGCCGATGTTAAAAGACATGGCGAAACAAAAAGACCAAGCTGAAAAGTTAAAGAAAGATATTGCAGATATCAAAGCTTATCAAAAAGAGGCATATTTAGATAAAGGTCAAAAAGTTCCAGAGCGCATTCATCCGCTTCCTGAGCGTCCTCCACGCGTTGGATCCAAAAAACTTGAAGAGATGGAGCAAAAATTAAAAGGTAAAGAAGCTGGACTTGATGCATATCAAGATCATATCCAAGCAATTGCTGAAAGGAAAATGAATCGAAATTCCGATGATAGAGCACTGGCACAAAAAGCACTTGAAAATGCCGATGCTACTATTAAGCGCTGCGAAGAAAGAGTGCCACAATTACAAGGAAAGATTGACAATCTAAATAAAGACATTGAAAAGAACAAAGTACTTCAAAACGAAGCAAAAAATAATCCTGAAAGATTAAAACAATTAAAGCAAGAAGCAAAAGATCTTAAAGGCGATTTAAAAGCGGCTAAAAGCGAACTTAAATCTGTTGAATCACAAATCAAAGACGCTAAGAGCGATAAAGTCGAAATTAATAAAAATCTTGATAAAGTCAAAGAAAAAGAACAAAAACTAGAGGGCCAACAAAAGTTGGCAACAAAATCAGCACAAATGGGCACTGGTGGTGTTACGGGCCAAATTGATATGGGCGGTACGCAACCTACAACCCCAAGAGTGCAACAAACTACTCCTAGTACAGGACCAAGCACAGGACCAAGCACAGGACCAAGCGGTTCTTCTACCGGTCAGCAACAAGTGCTGAGTGTTCAAGGACAGTCGCCTCAACCGCAACAACCAATGGGGCCAAAGACAGAATTTGAAGCCTTAAAGGCGCAGAAACAGGAATTGTTAGAGTATAAGAAGTTCCTAAAAGAAGGAAAAGACTTATTTGTTAGAGAACAAACAAATCCCAGTGATCGTAGGAACATGAAAGATGGTAAAGTTGATCCAACTCATGCAAAAAATGCAAAGTTTCAGGAAGGTCAAATAGATATAAAGATTAAAGAAAATGACAGAGCAATTAAAGAAATTGATGAAAAACTTAAAAAATTAGATCCCGTAAACAAAGCTAAAGAAAACTTGAATGATAAAGCTAAACTTGAAAGAAAAGAACAGCTGAATTTGGATGGTTTAAAACATCGTCGTGATGAGTTACAGAAAGGTCCTCAAAATGATTCGACTAAAAGAGAACTTCAAGCTAACAAAGAAGCAATTGAAAAGAGCGAAGCTAAACTTACTGAATTAAAGAAGGATAGACAAGAAGCGCTAAGAGAGTATACACAAGTAAAAGAGCAACATCCTAAAGATTCTTCTACGGGCACAACCTCAGGAAAGCCGACTAGTACAAGTCCATCAACAAGCACTCCTAGTACTACACCTCAAAAACCACAGCCGGCCGGGCTGGCCTTTACTGATAGAGTTATTGCGCATAATAAGCGTGATAGTGATTTTATTAAAGATAGACTTAAGCCGGATAGTCAACCACCTTTAACGGATAAACAAAAAGAGCAGTACGGAAAACTCCAAGAAGAAAAAGCCAAACAAGCTGAAATGCTGGAAAAAATTAAAGCAAAAAAAGAAGAAATATATAAACTTCGCGCAGAACCTCAAAGTAAAGAAAGAGACAAAAAACTAGAAGAAGAGAGAGAAAAATTAGCTAAGCAACGCGAAGAATTTAAAGAAAGTGCCAAAAAATCTCTTGAGATTAAAAATGATCTATCTAAAACTGATAGTAAAATGCAAGACCACAGGCATGATCAACGTCTTGCGCACATTGAGTCTATCAGGGAGCGTTCTTTAGCATTTAATGATAGAGCTCAAGCACGAAACGAGCATGATCAAAAGTTTGCTAAAGAAAGAATGGAAAAATTGGATAAAAATGATCCACTTCATGCGCAATATAAAGAATTATTAGAAAAGAAAGAAGAACAAATGGAGAGGTTGAAGGATATTAGGGATAAGAAAGAAGAAATATTTGATAAAAGAAAAGAAATTCGAAATGATCTGAAGGATCAAGCAAAAGATAGGCGCGAACTAGAAAAATTAAAAAATGAAGATAATCCTGATCAAGCTAAAATTGATAAACTACAAAAACAAATAGATGAGCGTAGTGAAAAAATTGCTAGTGATAGACAAGAATTATCTGATATGCGAAAGGATCTACGCCAACAACGAAAAGAATATGTAGAATGTCTGAAAGAAACCCGTGATTTGAAAAATGATATACAAAAAGAGGAATTGAAACGAGATCCAGATAATTCTCCAATGAAGGATCACAGAGACGAACAGCGCGAGACAATCAGGCAAAATCGCTTGGGTGTTTCAGGCGACAGTACTCAACCACAAGGCCCTCAACCACAACCGCAGGGGACTACAGCACAGCCGCAACCACAGCCACAACCACAACCACAACCACAAACAGTTGCTCAACAAGATGTAGACCAGGATAAAGATAAAAGTAAAGACGTGGCAAGAGATGAGGGACCCAAACCAAAACCTCAACAAGGTGATGGGGGTAGAGAACCCGACGTAATAGATTTATCATCAACAAGTGTGCAAAGCAAAGGTGAAGAACTTGGAGACGAGAAGGAAAAAAATAAAAGCACATTCGGAGATACAGTTCCGGGAGATGGGTTTGAAGAGGGGGATTTACAAAGGCTATTTGAAAATGGTGGGAATGGTTCTACAATCGATACAAGTTTTAGTGGTCAACAAGAGGATGCTCCAAAACTCAAGGAGTTGGCACAAAGTGGATCATCAGATACTTTAAGTCCCTCTTCTAAAGGGCCGGATGAAGGTTGGCAAAGTGCTAATCCATCAGAAGATGCTAAAAAAAGATCCTCCTCTTCAATAAAAATGGGGGGAAGTCGTGGCGGCGGCGGTGGTGGAGGCGGTTAATTACACGCAATACCATTTATCTATCAAATTAAACCTTCCAACTAACTTGACAATTTAATCAGTTACATGCTTAAATGCACGTAATTCTTTTGTACCTCTAATTATTGGTGAACAAATCATGGCGAGAACACAAGTTGCCCAAGCCCCTGTTACCCCTGGTTATGGCCTTCATGGCACGAAAAACGCTACCTCCAAGGCCCAAGATGATCTAGACAAATACGCCGCTAAAATAGGCATATCCAACAAAGATGCCCAGGAACGTAAAGATCTGGAAGAAAAAGAAGCGGATAAAAAACGCATCAAAGCTGCTAAAAAGATCATAAAAGGTCGTATTGAGCAACGTAGGGCAGTTTTTAGCTATAAAAAACATAACGAGCAAAATGAGCAAAGCCTTATTGCCAAATTAGGCCGCCTAAACGATTTAAACCCCGAAGCGTTGGTGGGTGAATATATCGCGGCGTTTATTTTTAATTTGATGGCGGTATTTTGTCAGCGACAATTTTTTGTTCAGCAACGTGCCTTTTTTGAAGCAACTCAATTAGATGAGCAAAAAATGTTGCGTATTGCCACCGGGCAAGCAACAGATGATGGTGTACGTGTTGCTTATCAACCGTTACGTAATCTTGATGGCTCTGTTCAAGTGGATGCTAATGGTGATCCCGTTTACCCTGAAGTGTACCCCGTCGATGAAGCAGGAAATATCGATTTTCATCAACAACCCAATACCGATGGTACAGCAGCTCGTGCGGCAATTCGTGCCAATGGTTTTGTGCCGGTTGAAGATTTCTATGAAGCCTTTGAGATAGGTGTAATGAAATTCAAAGTCGAGTTTATCGGATCAGTAGGGTTAACTGCTGCTCAAAAAATGATGTTAAATCAATTTGTTGATCAGAATATGGAAGAAGGCCAAAAAAGAGCAGAGCGTGATATTTATGGTGATAATGCTGTTGTACAACAAGCCGCACAACAACAAGCTGCAGCCCGCGCTGCTCTTGCCATGAAGCCGGCTGGCAAATAGATAATCTGCATAACTCTCACCTCATCGTAGGGGCGCAGCCTGTCTGCGCCCTCTAACTATGATTTTATGGGCGCATACAGGATGCGCCCCTACATAGAATTTGTTCACTCCGGCGTGCTTAAAAAATAATTCCCAATATCCTTTTTTAAGGCCTCTACTAAATCTTGGGTAAACCCATTACGCACAATAATTCTTGAAACCAGCATGTCCTGCTTAGGTTGTGGTAAATTAAAGGTAGGTAAGTGCCAACCCTGCATGGTTAAATAAGACGCTAAACCCGCAAGATTATGTTCTGAAGAACCTCTTAAAGTAAATATCACCCCCGGCAAAGAAGGGCCTGAACCTGGCGTAATGATTTTGATTTCTTCGAACGTGCGTAGCATCTCACATAGTTTAGTTTGCATATCAAACAACTGTTTAATCAGTTTTTCATAACCAGATTTTCCTAAGTTTTTCACATAATAATCTTGTGAAGCAAGATGAGAAGCTGAATGTGAAAATTGTATAGGATAGCGTTTAATAGATTTACCAAGATAATGACTTTCATGTGCTAAATCATCTGCTGAAATTTCTTTTTTAACGCATAACCAGCCCAGGCTGGGGTACACTTGGCCATATTTGTGGCTAGAAACATTAATGCTCATCACATGGTTAAGGCGAAAATCCCAAAGAAGATCTTTTTGCACCATAGGAGCAATAAAGCCACCACTGGCGGCATCCACATGAATGGGTATAAAGATATTCTTTTTGTTTCTATAATCGTTCAGCGCAATATTTATTTTTTCTACCTCATCATAAACAAGGGTTGTGGTTGCCCCTAAAGTGCAACCTACACCAATGGTATTATTATCAATATTTTCAAACAAATGGGTTTCATTGAAATTTAATTTATCTGGGTCAATAGGTAGAACTTTAAGGGTAACATCTAGATAAGTGGCTGCTTTGTGCCAAGCGGTATGGCCGTTTGAGCAGATGATGAAGTTAGGTTTATGATTGTTACCTTGATTGCGTAGTTTCCAATAACTTTTCATAAACAATAGCGACATAAACAAGGCTTCTGAAGATCCTGAAGTTGAAAAATAGGTATAGTCTTTGTGATTGTGGGCATTAAACAAATTTAAAAAAAATGTCCCACAATTTTCTTCCATAGTAATAAATTCTGGGTAGGCACAGCTATCAACAGCATTATAAGGCGCATAGGCACTAAAAACTTTAGCGGCATCTTCTTCCATCAAAGTTGTTGAGAAGGTCCCCAAATTTTTTTGTGTACTAGGCCATGACATAATAGGTATAGCCCAAGGCAGCAAGTAATAAAAATATAATCAATCTTATAAAAACTGAGAGGATGCCATGATTCATGCGGTATAAACAATAAGCAAAAAAATGCTTTTTAATAAAGGTTTTAATAAGTGTTTGACTCACAGGCGTGGGTACGCCTTCAACAACATTTTCATGAATAGAGATGTCTGGGCTAGCATTGGCTTCGATGATATATCCTTTGGATTGATTATAAGGAATGCTGATATCTGTGCAGATAAAATCAAAACCAGCCATTTTAAGATTAAGCACTTTAGCTGCTTTACAGAGTATTTCGGCATTTTCAGGACATATCTTTTTTAAATCAAGCCCAATAATAGAGCCCCCAAAGGTTGAATTGCAAATATAGCGAATGGGAATTCTTTCATTTAGTTTTGGCACATAATCGGGGCCTTCAATGCCTAACTCTTTAAAAATAATTTCTGTCTCAGGCATGAGGCGGATTTTGCCAAGCGGTAAAATAGATTTAAATTTTTCGCGCTCGATGTTCTTGATTTCTATCAATTGTGCAATAGAATGTTCGCCGTCACCGATAACATGAGCCGGGATCCGTTCAACGACACCTATTACTTTGTTATACAGAACCAACACCCGATAAGAGCGTAAACCAGGTTGATATTCTTCTACACTCATACAATCATGTTTTTCAAAAGCAGCATCTAACAGTTTATTCAGTGTTTGAGTGTCTTTTATATTACACGTGACATCAGTGCCACAAGCGGTGTCCCAAGTAGGCTTGATCACTAAGGGGAAGCTCAGCTTTGATAAAGCTTCAAGACTTTGCTCAGGTTCTTGTTTAGAAACAGCATCAGCATTAGGAACTGGTAAACCCGCTTCATTTAAGAGACGGTTAGTGCAATATTTATTGCCGGAGATACTGCCGCTTGATACATCGTTTAAAGGCGTATGTGTTCCTCTAAAGATATAACGTGTCTTTCCAAAATCAAAGTAAAAGCCTGCAATATAATCATTGTAGGTTGGGATTATTCCGTATTTTTGACAAGCATTGTAGTAAAGTTCGCAGACTTTATGCATTTTGATGTTCCCTCACCAAAGCATATCGGCAAAGGAGTATACAAGTTAAGCAAAGCCATGGGCGGCTGAATATACTGCCAGTTAGCCTTCTTCTTCTTCGCCGCCGCCGCCTTTTTTCCAGTCCTCGGCTTGTTTTTGTAAGGCACCGCTGACGCCTTTCATCACACCAGCACCGGCTTCCACGCCTTTTTCAGCGCCTTTCTTAGCTTCAGCCATAAGTTCTTTGGTGCGCGATTGTTCAGCTTGGCCACCTATCCAACGAACGATTTTATCGGGTAATACATGGATAAGGCTAAAACATTCATTAATAATGGCAACGCAGGTGCCACCATATAAACCTAATGTTGCAATAGTGCCAAATAAACCAGCGCCATGTACTGAGGAGCTTAAAGTAGCGAAAAACCCGTAATTTAGCATAGCAACCATGACATCAGCGAGTTTAGAGGCAATAACAAAACCTATTACCATTAAGCTTGGCCTTAAGAATACATTCACCACTAATAAAACAGCCGGTGCTGCTTTACCTAAATGTTCACCCGCTGGGCTCACCAAGCCCAAAGCCACAATAGGTGCGGCGACAATGGTTTCTATAACTAATAAGACCCACCCTAAAGCGGTAAAAGTGAATACCAAATAAGGCACTAATGGCAAATAAATACCAATCATGGCGCCTACTGACCATAATATCAGTACAACAGCTGTTACCAGTGGGATCAATATCGCAAACACAGCAGCAACCGCTGCACAGATTGGTTGAAACATTTCCATAATGCAAGCTGGCAACATGATAATGAGTGCAGCAATCATCACAGCAAACCAGATAGTTTGTGCAATATTTAACACTTCAGAACCTATATCCGCTAAAGAGGGAATGGCGCCTCTGGGATCGTTGGTAGTTAAAGTTGCCATAAATTGGTTCATGAAATTATTTATTGGACCATCAATAGCATCCATTGCAGAAGAAAAGCCATCAGGCGTGGGAACACTGTTCAGTGAAAGTACTGCATTCACAGGGGTAGGTGTAGAGGTGGTTGAGGTTTTCATATAAGCATCAATCTTACCAAGAGCTGTCGTAACAGCACTTTGACAACCACCCGTTAAAGATGTAAATCCTGTGCCGCTGCCAGGTGTTACTGATGTAGTAGGTGCGCCGTAGGTTAGTTTTCCATTCCCATTTGAGATAAGCACAAAATAGTATGAGCCTGCGAAAAGCCATCCATTATCTAAGGCTTGTTGCGTTTGCTCATCTAAACTGACAGGGGGTTTTTGTGGTGAAGAGCTTATATTACCATATAAAATATTTGTTGCCCCTCCAATAATATTTGAAGATGTGGCGGGTGTATTTGATATCACTTCAGCTGCGGGTAATTGTAGTTCTGAATAGGTTAATCCAAATGCTAATTGGTTAGAGGCATACCAGGAAGCTGCATCTTGAACAGAAGAAGGTACGGCTGCTGCGCTATAGGATCCGCAAACTGTATTTAATGAGGTATCGTTTGGATCTTGAACGCCAATATTAAATACACCTGCCCCGGCTGAGCTGGGATTGGTAGAATCACTTTGATAGCCGTTAATGACTCTTTTTTTGGCGGCTATATCAGAATTACAGGCTAGATCGCTGTTTAATACATCGGCACAAATAGCACTTTTTAAAAGATTATTCGCGACCGTTGCAAGCTGGCCATTGTCTATAGATACGGTACCATTTAGTCCTGTTCCTGAACCAGCAAAAGCTTGCACCACTTTCGCCCAAACTTGGTTGGCGGCAGCCACACCATGAACAACCACTTCCATCATCAGCATTTGTAACAATGAGTAGCCACTTGCCGTGGGAATCAAAAAGGCCATCCCCACTGCCGAGCGCAAGGGGATCCATAAAGATGACCATTTTCTACCCATTACTTCGCCTTCTTGGGCGGTATTAATAGTTGATAAAATGATGGTGTAACTAACAACAATACTTCCTAGTGTCAGGACGGCGATATTAAAAACGGAGAAGAGTTGACTAATAAGGGCATTACCAGAGCCATTGGGTAAAGCTGTGCCTACAGGGCCAAAAATTTGACCAAGATAAAATAGAGATTTATCGTTATCTGGACTTTGCCACGAGAAATCAAACGCAAATACAACACTTGGTAAGAAGCAAATCGCTATACCAAGTAATGAGATTAATAATGTGTTACGTTTCATGGCTTAATCCCCGGATATAGCTTTAGTGGCTGTATCAAAACCACCTTTCATCGCACTTTCACCTACTTGAGCGCCTTTATCATGCGCAGCTTGCATTTCTTTAGCAAGATGACCTGCTTCACTACCTTCACCTTGACCACCCATCCAGCGCACCACTTTATCAGGCAATACATAAATTAAACTAAAAGATTCATGAACTAAGGCTACCGCAATGGCTGTATACATCATTAAAATGGCGATAAACCCAAAGGGACCAACACCGCTCACCAAACTCATTTTTAAAGCGCCGCTGAATCCAAAATTTAGAATTCCAATCGCCACCATTAATACCTTCTGACCAAAAATAAAGCCTAAAATCATTAAAGCAGGTCTTAAAAATAACCCTAATAAAATAACGATGGCATGGCCTGCTTTACCAATTTCATCTTCAGAGGGGATAATCAAAGTAAGTGCAATCAAAGGCGCACCTAACATGGATTCAATAACCAAGAGCACCCAAGATATAGCGCTAAAGGTAAACACCAGTAATGGGATCAAAGGCACATACAGTGCTAAGGTAACACCAGATGTCCACACCAATAGCAGCATCACTGCGGCGATAGGCATGATGATTGCCAATAACTTATCAAATCCCCATCCTAAAGGTTGGCAACCTTTCATAATCGACACAGCTAACCATATACCAAGAGCAACACCCATTGCTATCCAAAAGGCCATTTCAGCAGAGTTGGCCAATTTAGAGCCAAATACTGCCATGCATTCTATAGGATCACCTAATTGTGAATTTGGATCTGATGAGTTAACTAAACAGCCAGTCGTGATCGTTGTGCCCAATTGAGCCGCAGCGTCTGAAAAAAAGCTACCCCCCAAAATGGCCGAAAAAGCTCTTGACGCATTAGCATCGCCTGTATCGGGGGTATTCACTTGTAAAACAGGCGTGCTTCCTGAAAGGGCTGCGGCAGGTGAGATAACACCGAGGGTATTAACATATTGAGCATAGGAACCTGGAGTAGTGTAGTCTGCACCTAAACCTGTTACCCGTTGAATAATAGGATCTGCAACACTGCTGCCTAGCAAAGTGTCAAGGCCGCTTTGAGATAAATTTGTATTTCCAAGGCTAACGGTGACATTTTTATAATTACCACTTCTTACCATTTGTCCATAATAATTGCCTGCATGTATCCATCCATCTTCTATGGCTTGTTCATAATTTTGTGAATAACCACCTGCACCAGTTACTGTGGGACTGGAAGGATTATTTTGTTGAGCAATATTTTCAGCAGCACCTTGGATTACCCTTGCGGCTGAAACCCATAAGTTGGCATATTGCCATGTGCTGGAAGATGAGTTGGGGGCCAGTGCTTCTGCAGCAGCAGGTTCCATGGATTGCTCTGCTAAAAGCAGAGCATCGACAAATGATTGTTTACGAGCAATCACCACAGGATCATTGGGATTATTTGTGGTTGATAAGGGGTTAGTGCCCACATCTGGAATGGTTATTGTGCCGCACAACGGGGCTTCATTAGGGCCAGGATTAGAGCGAGCAAACTGTATGCCTGAAAGATCTTTTAGTGCTGTTACTTGAATAAAATCATTATTCATGTTTTTAGCAGCAATAGGATCTTTTATCATGAGATCATTAAAAGCTTGCATGCAAAGTGTGGATTTAAAAATACTGGTAAGGCCAGGTAACATGTTTGTTACATCGGCTTTGCGCGTATCAGCAACAATACTACCTTGTGTAGATAAAGATTCTAAAGTTTGTTTCCATAACGCATTAGCTGCGCCCACCCCTTGCACGATTAACCACATCACTGTTAATTGGATCCAGTTATAACCACCTACAGAAGGTAGTAGAAGGTAGACCCCAATACCTGCACGTGCCGGGATCCATACCGAAGACATTTTTTTACCTAGCGCTTCACCTTCTTGTGCGGTGTTGATGGTGCCTATCACCGTTGTTACAATAATAATAACAATGGCAAGTGCAAAAACAATTTCATTAAAAAGGTAGTAAAGCTGACTAATAAGGGGGTTACCACTGGCGGTTAAGGGCAAAGAACCCATGGAGCCAAAAACCTGCCCCAAATACTGCATAGATTTGTCATTCGGTGATACGTCAAATACCCCTGCCATGACAATATTTGGCACCATGAGTGCCAAAATTAAAAACAGCCATTTAAAACCTTTGCTCATTACGTTACTTCGCCTTCTTTTGAGCCTCTTGTTTTGAAACAGAATCTTTGTTTTTCACTGTCAAATCACTTGATGCTGTATGCACTACCTCAGAATTCATCCATTCTTTAATGCTGCATCCTAATTTTTTATTTTTAATTTGGAATAGCCAAAAGTGGAAACGAAACGCTTGTGTGAGGGCATACAAGGCCAAACAAAATGAAATCAATGAAGCGACCATGCTTCCCATGAAAGCAGTGTATAGTGCATAAATGACTACCGTCATTGCTAAGAAAATGAAAAAATAGCACAGGCGGGTGAATTCCTTTTGACGTTCAATGAGATCGCTTTCGGTGAGTTCCAATCGACGCATAGCTTCTTCGAAAGTTTCTACGGTATTTGCCTTTTTGGGGATCACAATATCCAAGAACAGGATCTTAAATCTGTCTGCAGTCTCTCCTAGGTAATCCCAGCTCATCCACTTATCGACGCGCACGTCAATAATCCGGCCACCCACCTTCTTAAATATACCCATGATTTACCTCATATCCGTGCAGTAATTTGTTTGTATCCACACTAAAAACTGTTTTAGATGATGCTATGTATTTACTTTAGTTATCGATTGTTCTTTAGATAATGTTTACATTTAACATCAGTTTATCATGTAACATAAATTGACTGAAATTATACCAAGACTGTTTGCTGATAGGTCAGTCAAAAATAAAAGCAATTGGGGAACTTAAATTCAAAAGTAATTGCCTCATAATTAAAAACTAGGCCTTACTGAAAAAAAGACTGTGGATAAAACTGGTGTCTAGGGGTAATATGTTAGTGATACCCCTTATATTTAAATAAAGATAGGATGACCTAATACATAATACTATTTGTTGATAGGTCACTTATTATTTCTTAAAGGAGAAACCATGCCGGATATGTCACTTGAAGCAGTTCATACATTTTGGCACGACTATGATAAGCGTACCCTGTATAGAATTGTGACATCTATGGAAGGCATCGAACATTGGGCTGCAGACACTGATCCCAAAGTGGAAGAATCATTACTGCGCTTAGGCGCGTGTTTGGATAATATTACCGATTTTGAAATTTCCGATGAAGCCGTATTGATCAAAGTGTTAGCAAACATGCACTCGGGTCGGGCATTAAGACTGATGCAATTTCTGGATGTTTTAAAACCTGGCACTGCTTCTAAATTACTCATTTATGCTGAAGAGCAAACTAAAGATCCAGCCCATAAAAACAAATATGCAGATCTTTTTTTAAAGCGAAATTTATCTTTTGAACGTCTGCAATTACTCGGTAGAGTATTTGCACCAGAAAGAATCAATTTAGTGTTAAAAGCCTTGGAGTCTAATCATGAGTAATATACCCAAAGTGCTTGTTATGATTGCCCTTGGTGTTCTTTATAATAATGCCATGGCTGATTGGCGAGCCGATGCTGCCAATCTTGATCAAAACAGTGGATTAAATACAACACATGCCATTGAAAGTGCAAGAAATGATTTGGCAAAGTATCAACCGCCACAACCTTGTATGGATAAGAATCCAGAAACTTTTAATCTGGATGCTCCTGCTGCCCTAGCTTGTGGTGGCGGCGCAAGTGGAGGTGGCGCTGGTGGTGGTACTGGCGGCGCTGGCGGTGCTGGCGGTGCTGGCGGTGCTGGCGGTGTGGGTGGCGCAGGTGGCGGAGCTATCCAAGGTGAACAAACAGGATCGGGTACAAGCTTTGATCATATGTAATGAATTTTTAATATAAATTGAAAATTAAGCGAGCGTGTTATGAAAAGGTACAAAGCAAAACAGATGATGAGTGTCATGATGCTTGTAGGCGCGTTCATGGCACCTGCGCTTACCTATGCAGATGCTGAAGATGTCGCTGCTATTAATGGATTAAAGGCAAGTAATGAAGGGAATTTCTCTACAATAAATAATTCTTTATCGCCGTTGCAAAATATTCAAACAAACACACAAAATATTAATGATTTTTTGAATGCCCATGTCAAAAATGATGAATATTTTCAAGCCTTACTAAATTATGAAGCTGCGGCTAGATTCAATGAGCTCCAATATAACCAGCAATTATTATACATGGCAGCACCCGGTAGTATTTGGGCTGTCAGTGCTGGGGGCATTGTTGGTAAAACCAAGGTCGGTGATGCAGCAAAAAAGCTTGTTAATACTTCAATCCTTACCTCAATTAAAGGATATAGCACAGCAAGCAATTATAGTGGTCCGATGGCCAATGGCACGCCCACAAGCTCTATAGATTTAATTCCTTCAGGCACAGTATTAACCAAAGATGTCCTCTATGACAAATACGTATCTCCCTTTGTAACAAGTGGTGATACCACCGGTTTAACGGTTATCAACTTTGGTCAATTTTTGCAAACCCCCAATTTATCAAAAGCGAAAATTGCGCCTGAGCAAAGTGAACAGATGATTAGTTTAATCACTACACCATTTCCAACGGTTGATCCTACTATTAAAGATCAAATTTCAGGGGCTAAGTTGAATCCAAGTGGTTTAACCGGTGCTTCCAAAGAAGGCATTGTTGATGCGATGGTGGAAAATGCTATTGTATCGGTCAGTGTCAGTGCCCTTGGTGATATCGTTGCCAGACGCACACCAGCGTTAGATAGCAATGGTAATCCTATTGATAGTGTCATGGAAGCGATGGATAATTACAGCTCACAACGTTTTACGAATCCTGCCTGGTATGAGCAAATCAGCGCTTCTTCAGATACTGCATTGTTAAGAGAGCTTGCGCATATGCAAGCCTACAGTTCCTACATGCAGTTTCAACAATTTAGGGTATTGGAACAACAAATGGCATTATTAGCAACGATGAATGCAGTCATGGCTAAAATGAACACCAATATGGATAAGTTGAATGTTCAAATGCAAAAAGCTGCAGCACAAGCTGCACAAGCTTCACAAAATTTGCAAAACGCAACCAGTGCTAAGTGCGGATCCAATCAATACCCAGATGCCAATGGTAATTGTGTAGATATACCTAAAGCACCTTAAGAAGTTATTAAGGAGTGACTTAAAGATTAAACCATTGTATATAATAGGTTAACTGAACCTCATGGGGGGCAATGATTGCCCCTTCTTTTTGCAATGCATTATAAACGTTATATTGTTGGTATTCTAGCTTTTATTGGCTCCATCTTTATAGGATGGCTGTCCTTATTTCATACCAATTGGCTTTTGCTTTACACGCTTTTTAATTATATTTTTGGTTATTTATTACTTCTAATTTGTGTCACGCCCGCAGGTAGCATAGTGATGGGCAAAGAAAGTGATAAACTGCCGCTCATACAGTGGCTGGGTAAACTCTTTCTAGGTCAAGTCGTATTAATAATTTTTACATTCGCAGCATTTACGGCTTTTATATTAAATGGCCCCAGTTTAGCACCTACAAACATTAGCCTAGCTTTTGCACAAAACGCCATTCTGGATTATACCCGTTGGATGTGGGGTATTTTCCCTTGGGGTGTATATGGTTTTTGGGCGTTGATTCTAGCTTATATTGTTTATATTAAAAAAGGTCAGCCTTATTTTTACCAACTGGCCCGAAATTTGTTCTCAAAGCGATTTGATCCAATGATCAAGGCTTATGTAGAGGGCACGGTAAATGGTACCACGATGATGGCCATTGCTTTAGTTGCCTGTGCTATTGCTTTGTTATTCAGTTATGCTTTTGAAGCCCGGCATGGTGTGGATCATTTCAAAGTTCCTGCAATGACCTATATGATTTTGTCATTTTTTATGCTGTTTATTTCTATTAAAAAGGGTCAAAGATTATTCAAATTTATCACTGTAAAAAGTAAGTCTTATGTCTTGTTTTTTGCATTTATGATAATCATTTTATCAGTACTTTTTATGATAAGTAGTTACGCCAATGTTTGGTTGATGAAGGCACATGCTGAGCTTGTTAGACTGCAATGTGTTGAATGCAGAAACTATTTTAAAAAAATCCCAGAGGAAGTTCGTTTTGCCGCTATTTATTGGGGTTGGTGCATGATCTGGGTGCCGCTTGCTGGCTCCTATTTGGCTCAAATTTCTAAAGGGAGAACTATCAGAGAGTTTGTAATAGGACTTTTTTTGCTACCTGCTATTTTGCTCGTCATTAAATTCCATTGGGGGCTTGCACCTTTTGAAGCTATTTTGTCACATGTGGCGATGTGGGATAGTACAATAAAATATCTTGGATTAGCTTCAGTTGCGGGAATTTTATTTGTACTTGTCATCAAGCACTTTAAAGACTCAACACTGTTTTCAAGCGGCTATCTTTTGCCTGATAGTGCTAAATCCAATCGGTTGTGGCTGCAAGATGCAAGCAAAGTGAAGGGGATTAGTAAAATAGCCCAAAAAATTGCACTGCTGATGATGGGAACGCTTTTTGTGCATACCATCTCTGGATGGTATGGGGTGCAAGTGGAAGTGCTAGCAATGGGTATTTTAGTGCTTAATGCGGCTTATGCCGGATTCCATTTAATGAATATTCGCTTCCTCAAAGACCGTGTTTGGCTTGGTAATCGCAATATCCCGCCTTTTGACTAACCGCGCGTAATTACACGTATATTCACTGAACCAGTTCCTTATTTAAATTGTCTCATTAACAGTAAATAGTCTATTTTTTACATCGTTAGAATTAATAGGTGTAAGTGATGAGTACCCAAGGTAGCACTGTAAAAAATCCTCAAGGTGAGATTACAGTACAAAAAGTCAAAGCATTTAGTGGTGCAAAAGTAAAAGATGAAAGCCAAAGCAAGGTAACGCTGAACTGCTCAGAAGCAACCTTAACAGAATTTCAAAAAATTATTGCAGGTAGCAAAGTTTTAGGAGCAAAATATACAAATCCTTACACCGGTGTCGAAGAACACTTCCCAAGCGATCCCAAAGATTTTAATGCAAGACATCTACAAATACTAGCAAGAAATGAATATGCAAATGTCACAGGGGTAATGAATACCAGTTTGTATAACAATCTTTTAACGCATGATCAAATTGCTAGGATACGTTGTTTAGTAAAATCAACAAATGTTTGTGGCATTGTTACAGTGCACAGTAAGGGAGGCTACCCAGTAGGTAAAAGTGAAACAAAAAAACTACCGAAGGAACAAAAATTTATTTTGGTTGACCAATCCGGTCTGCAATGGCAAGGCGATTTGCGTAATACTGGCGGGATGTTTTTCTACCCAAATACACCACAAAGCCCAGAATACACCAAGTATCAAAAAGAAATGTACGAAGTTATGTATGGTACAGCACGGCCTGAAAAATCTTCTGGAAATTCCATCGATGTGACTTGGCAAGGTGTGAAGGGGAAACTTGACTTAGATCTTATGGCTAATGCAATCGAAGTGGAGTTCAGGCAAGCACTAGACGCTGTTAAAAACCAAGGTGAAACGCTTTCAGGTAAAGAGAAAATAAATTTTAAATTTTTAAAGGCAGGTATGGGGTTTTTTGCAGATGGGCTTGAAGGAAAAGATACCGTAAAATTTGAACAAGCACGGTTAAAAGGTATTTTACAGGCATTAAAACAGCTAGAATCTTTAACGCCTGATCAACGACAAGCTGCCTTAGGTAAGATTAGCAGAATAGAGCTTCCCTATAGTGCTAATCCCTCATCTCCTGAAATTACGCAAACATTAAAAGAGATTGAAGCCAGTGTACAAAAATTAGGACTAAAATGGGGAGGGGCACCTGAGAGAGATGTATTTGAATTAGAAAAAGACTATGTGAATGCTTCAAACAATTGCGGCGATCCGCATGCGATGATAGGTAATGAAGGCCACTATGGCAGCGTTGATGCGATGATTGCGTGTAATGCAGGTGTTGAACACCTGAACCCAGCTTATAACTCAAAAATGCAATTAAAAGAAATGCCGGTAATTCAGCCCACGGGTGAGAAAGGAAGCATTGTTTATCGACAGACCACAGACTCGAAGGCCGGTGCAGGTGAACCTGAGCCTATAGTGAGTCCTGTGCCAGAATCAGGTGATGATGATGAAACACCTGAGGGTGTTCCTCAGCCTCGTCAAAGGGCATGGGCGAACCCTAGCGCACCACCAAAACGTGAGGTGATGGATGATGTTGACAGTGAAGAAGGTGTTCCACAGGTTAAAATTGGAATTCACAGAATGGCAAAAAGCCTTGCTGGTAAAACAGATGAATTAGTAAGAATTTTAGAAGTACAACCACCGCAACCGCAACCGAAACCTCAAACGCAACCACCGATACTAGATACCGAAGGTGATACTGAGGATCAAGAACAAGAGGTAGGCATAGAAGGAGATGAACAAGAGCAAGAGGAAGAAGTTACCTGGGAAGTAACCCATAAACAATCCATCGATTGGTATCAAAAAAAGGGCAAAGTGGAAGCTGGCGAGCTCGATGAACAAATTAATAATGAGTTAGAAGATATAAAACAAAGAGCGCCTTTATTGGCTGAAAATATGTCATTAAGCGAAGAACAATATGAGGTTTACAAGACACATTTTGAAGAGGGTCCAGCGACATTTGCTCGATTAGGACAATTGTTAAGTGAAAATAAAAATAATGCTAGTAAGGTCTTAGATGAACTCAGTTTTATGATAAAAGGTGCGCAACAACAATATGCAGAAAATAGCGATGATGAAAAGATAGGCGCAAAACTTTTGGCTTTAGAAAAAATCCGCAGCATATTAGTGAGTATGATTGCCCTAGACAGAAATAAAAATCCTTATAATGATAATGAAATTGCTAGAAAATTAGCCATTATTGATGCTTATCTGGAAAAAACAGGAATGAGTGCCCAAGAGCGTTCTTCGTTTAGTAATCATATGAAAGGCGTGATGGATCATATTAAACATAGGCAGCGAGTTTCCGTGGACGCAGATCTTTTTGCAGCACCATTTCGTAAAATCGCAGGCAAGGCGACTCACGTAACACATACCGACAAGGGGGGTAAAAGCGCTTTTGATACCACAACTGAGCCCACTTTGCATGATCTTACCCGAGACATTAAAACCATTAAAATTACCCCCGTAGAGCAAGGTAAAGTAATACAGCTTAGCTTTTCTTATGATCGTTTAAAGGTTATTCGAGGCGATCTTGTTGAAAGAGCAAAAATGATGGGGCAAGTAGGTGATTCTGTTACCATTGCACTTAATGAATTTAATAAAGGCACAAAAGATAACCCTGTTTCGCTGATGTATCGCCCCCCTGAAATGGCGCAACCAGAGCTTGCGCTTGCGATGTTGATTAAAATAAAAGAAAAAGCGATTTTGGAAAAAAAGCCTTTCTATGTACAAGATCCTAAAGATCCCGCTAAAACTATTGAAATAACCCCAAAAGCTGGGCGAACGCCAGAAGAAAAAGCTTGTTTTGATCACTTTGGCCAAGAGCAGTCTTTTACTTTGGTGCGCTCAAAAAATAAGGAATTTGAAGGCGCCGGTAAAAGTAAGCCTACAAAGGATGGCTATGAGATTATGCTCGGCAAAAAACCCAAAGATAAAGAATATGGTGAGATGCTTGATGATAGATTTGCTAAATTTGAACAAAACCTTGATAAACGCACAGAAAAGAAATTAGAAGAAGTATCAGAAAAACTGAGCTCGGTTACACCCAGGAAAAAATTAGATTAACTATTTTTTAGATTTATACCCCGGCTTTAAAGGTGCTTTACTGGCACTGCGTGTATAGTCTTCTTGTTCATCAATTTTAAGGCGTTGCTTTTTATCTTCTTGCAACTTACGTTCTTTAAGTTCTTGTTTGGCTTGTAGGGCATGCTGATCTTCAGGCAGCATGGTTATTTCATTACCCAGCTGGGCAATCTGCATAACCTCTTGGATGCTAATGCCTAAGACTTTGGCAATTTGAGCCACCGAGCAAAAGCCGATTAAATACCAACATAATATCCATTGGCGTAAAGCGTGCATTTCACCAATAGGTAACCCGGTAAAATCATCAAAATCACTGGGATTGCCTTCGCCTTTGCAATTTAGGCAAACATAAAAATGGCGTTGATCAACCGCATCAGCGGGAGGATCACGGCGCACAACATTAGAAGAATGACAGCGTGGGCACACAACCCCTTGTGGCCAACGTAACATCATCAAGGTTTTAAAAATTTCATGTTCTCCAAGGAGCTCCCTGATGGCAGCTATGCGTGAATCAACCTGAGTGCCTCTTGGTAACGATCTTAACTTTTTTAAAGCTTTAATATTGTCATCATCTTGTGTGGTATTGCTCATCGCGGTTTCTTCCTTGGTCGCTTTTGGCAAGGCAGGGGATTTGTGATGCTTTTGTTCACGCGCATAAAATGTAGGATCACGTCTTGTCGGGGTTTGACTTTCAAAACCAGTGTCAGGTAACTTCTCCAATTTGCTAAAAAGCGCGCTACAACCGTTATCTAACGGGGTAGTTGTACTTACGCTATCTTGGGGAGAAGAAATTAACGAAGATATTTTTTTAAACCAGTCCGACATACAAAAAGTCGCTCTCCATACTACCAAAACTCCTTGTGAATCCCCCTAAATTTATTGGGTGAGCCACGGCAAAACATTAAACATCATTACATGGTTTTGGTCAACTTATTGAAAATTTCACGTAAATTGAACATTGCAATTTTTAATCCAATCTATTTTTAGATGATTGAGCAGGTTGAGCAACTTCACATTGTGTTTCAACCTGACTTGTTAGGGTTTTATAGATGTTAGAGCTTCTTTTGCGTGCTTCATCCAGCATAGGTAAGTACTGTGGTGCTATATCTTTGCTAAAAAATGTGTCATTGATAATACGTATGCTTTCTTGTTTTTCTTTGAGCCAATGAATAACTTCACTAGGGTTGTGCGGTTCGTCTTCTAAAAATTTTTGTAATATTTCAATATTGGGTGTTTTTGAATTTGCCATGATTCTCTCCTCAAATGCTAGGCTCAAGGATTAGGTTGTGCTGGAATGTTGACCCCAATCATTTTTAGCTCTTGCGAAAATACTTCTTCTGTTAATTCATCAGTATGATACTTTTCAATTATTGGCATAAGTTCAATAACAAACTCATTGAAACGTATTATATCATGAAGTTGTTTAATTCTCTCACTTACTTTATCAACGCAGTCATCAGACCAGCTCTTTCCGTGTGGTGATGGTACGCCCAATTTATTAAGTAGCTCTGCAATATTCGAGTCAGACATTTTGCGGGCTCTGTACTCGATAAACTGTTTTTCCAAATTCAGTGCAGATTCATTAAATTTGATTCTTTCTAATACTTTTTGTAATTGACTAAGTACCCATTGGCCTCCTTCAGGCGCAGTAAAACCATCTTCATTGAGCGCAACAACCATTCTGCGTTGTGAGTAACCTTTTAATCGATAGTTATTTATTACTGGTTGCAGCATTAAGGCAAAGACAATAGCATTATCAATTTTGGGTTTATTTACTTTGCTGATGACATCCGAAGCATGTGGATTACCTGATTTAGCCGTGGTGCGGCTTAAACCTGCCTTGATGAGTTGTCCATGAAGTTCTCGTTGTTTACGGGCATGTTCTACCAAGGCGATGAAATTCTCTTTAACAATAAAGGGTTGATCGCAGCAGTAAAAATTTCCGCTAAATACTTCAGCAGAGGGTTCATTTTTGCCACGTTTTTCACCCATTAAGCGTAATATTTGTTTAGAAAAAGATTCATTATTGGTTAAATTTCTCAATTCGCCAATAAGCAAAATTGCGCCTTTTTCAATGCAAAAAGAGACAGCTTCTTCTAGAACAGGCCAACGATTACGATGACGATTTTCATCACCAGTTTCAGTGAAGGTTTTTAAAATGGTACCTGGATTTTGGCTCACATATTCTTGAATGCGCTTTTCTTGTAAAGCTAACGATTGATTTGAAAATAGAACTTGCGCGCTATGTGAACGAGTTGGATTAATTATGTATGCCACATATAAATTTGCACTTTCCACAAGAACCTCACAAATTTATAAAATAAAAAATTGTTCAATACGTGTAAACGCATCAAACAAAACAGACACCTATTAGACCTAGTATAGGTATATATTTGCTCTATAGCCACTGGTGCATTTACGCTCCTAAATTAAGTGTATTTTCATGTTGTTAAGGGCGGGTTATTTTATACAGTATCTCTGAATAACTGCCCTAATTTGTGTACATAATTCAGTTAGGCGCGCCTCATCGGTAGGTGCCTGGAAAGTGTGTTTATCTAAAATGTAAAAAGTATCCTCAACTTGCTTGCCTAAGGTATTAATAATGGCACTATGTACCCGTATGTTCGCTTGTATAAACACCTCGCCAATTCTAGCCAATAAACCAGGAAAATCAGGGGCGATAACTTCAATGAGAGTCCTGTTACTTTCCTTAATAAAGGAAATATTGAGTGTGGTTTCAAAGTCAAAATGTAACGCGCGAGGGGTATGTCTTGTCACAACGGGAATGGTACAGTCTTTCCCTTCTTCAATTGGTTTCAATAGTTGATTTAACTGATTTTCAATGTTTTTTAAGCGGGATGCCTCGACTAAGGTATCGCCAATTTCTAACGCTACAAATTGTTGTAATGAATAGTCTGTTGGTGTATGACTAATGCGTGCTTGTACAATGGTTAAATAGCATTTTTCAAGACATGCACATATAGCCGCAAAGAGATTCGGCTTGTCAGGCGCATAGACAGTAAGGTTAATACCACGTAAATTTGCATGTGCACTCAGGGTGATATTAACTATTTTTTGATGGGATAAAGTGCTTGTCGTTTGCGGCATTGTGAATGATGCCTGCGAAAATAGCGTATTGTGTTGCAAATAGTGGGTTGTATGAACATATAATTCTTGCAACAAGCTTCCTCGCCAATCATTCCAAAGAGAAGGGTTGGTTGCCAGCATGTCAGCCACGGTGAATAAATAAAGATAGCTAAGCTTTTCTTGGCTGTTTACTTCTTTTGCGAAATTGATGATAACTTGTTCATCAGTGATATCTTTTCTTTGCGAAGTAATAGACATCAATAAATGGTTTTTAACCAACCAACAAATAACTTCAGCATTTTGTTTGGGTATTTGATTTTTTTGACAGAAATTTGCCACTATTTGATAACCCCGATGGCTATGATCTTCCCCTTGACCTTTTCCGATATCATGAAATAAGCCACAAAAATATAATATGCTAAAGTCGCCAATTCGCTGTTTACAATCATTAAAGAAATCAAATTTATCAAACTGATCTTTGGCTTTAAAAGTTTCTAAAGTGTGAATTAGTGTCAAGGTATGAGCATCAACTGTATATAGATGGGTTAAATCATACTGCATTTGGCCAGATATTAGCTCAAATTCAGGAATGTAATGAATTAAAACGCCCATATCATGCATTAAAGTAAGTGTTTTGCTGACATGATGATCCAAGGTAAATAGCTTGAGAAATATCTTTTCCGACACGGGGTTAGTAAAATAGTGTGAAGGTTGCTGTTCTAAGATATCTTCTATTAGTCTAATTGAGGAAACTGTAAAAGCCCTTAACTGGTGCTTGGCAAATAAGAAAAATAAATTAATGAAATCATTTTCACTGAGTTGTTTGTTAGTTATATGTAAATACTTTTTTCTGATTTCACAAAAAGACGTTAAAGTTTCTTTGGGTTCATGGAAAACATCTTCAATTTTTTCATTTATTTCTTGGCAAAATAAATTTGTAATTTTATTCACGCTATAGGCAGCTTGATAATACGGGCGCATAAATTTTGAAACAGCTTTGTTTATGTTGCTTTCTTGTATTTCAAATTTTTTTGTCAGAGTAATTTGATGTTCAAAATACAATCTTTCTGTCGGTGTTTGTGCAATAAGATGCAATGCATATCGAAGATGCCATAAATACATTTGCGCTTTGGAGAGGGTTTCATATTCCTTGGGTTGAAGTTTAGTTGAATGATATTTTTTATTAACCATCCAAGTTATAAAATCAATATCCCTTAAACCGCCAGGAGAATCTTTTAAGTGTGGTTCTAAGTGGTATACAGAATTTGCATAGCGTTCATGTCTTAAGGCTCTTTGCGCATATTTGGTTTTAAAATAATCATTAAAATTCCATAACTGGTTACTTTGTAATTCTTTAGTAAAAGCCAGAAATTGATGTTGATTGCCAATGAGAAGACGTGAGCTTAGTAAATTGGTATAAATGGTGTGATCTTGCGATGACAATTCAATGCACTCTTTAAACGTGCGGACACTGGGCCCGAGCTTGATATTGCAATCCCAGCAAAAAGCAATAAATTTTTCTATTTTTGCATTTAATTTTAAATTATTTTCAGGTTCAACAAGTATTAATATATCTGCGTCAGAATAGGGATGTAATCGTTGAAAACCATAACCACCCACGGCAATTAACTGAACTTGCTCATTTTCTAAAAGAAAATGATTCCAAGCTAAAGATAATATGACATCACACCACTTTGAGCGCGTATAGAGTATGTCAGTGATAGATTGTCCTTGCCAAAATAAAACATCTAATGCTTGAGTTGCTTGCTTAAAGTGCTGGTTTATCTCTTCAGCAAGCGCTTTAGTATTTTCGGGTAATTGATTCGGAAGATTGAGCGTAACTAATAATGTTGACATTATATTAAGTCAGTTTCTTCTTCTCTTAAGGTCAGTACTTCAAACCCATGATCGGTGACTAAAATAGTATGTTCCCATTGTGCAGATAAACTATGATCTTTAGTTACCACGGTCCATTTGTCTGGCAATAGACGTGTATGGCGTTTACCAGCATTGATCATAGGTTCGACAGTAAATATCATTCCCGGAACGATTTTTAACCCCGTTTTAGCTTTGCCATAATGCAAAATTTGGGGTTCTTCGTGAAAAATTTTACCAATACCATGGCCACAGTATTCTCTTACGACAGAAAAGTGGTGTGCATGCGCATGGTTTTCAATAACTTCACCGATATCGCCTAAAAAATTACCGGGTTTAACTTGCTTAATGCCAAATACCATACATTCACGGGTTACTTTGATTAGACGTTGAGCTTGAACAGAAGCTTCATCGACGACAAACATCTTGCTGGTGTCTCCATGATAGCCATCTTTGATTACGGTGACATCGATATTAATGATATCCCCTGGCTTTAGCTTTTTTTCATTGGGGATCCCATGGCAGATCACATGATTCACTGAAGTGCAGATAGATTTTGGAAAGCCTTTGTAGTTTAGGGGGGCAGGGATGGCGTTTTGCACATCAACGATATAATTGTGACAGATCTCATTAAGTTCATTAGTTGAAACTCCCGGTTTTACATGGGGTTCAATCATTTCCAGAACTTGGGCTGCAAGTCGACCTGCAATACGCATTTTTTTTATATCTTCAGCCGTTTTAATGGAATAGTTTGCTTTTTCTGTCATGCTCTTGCTCATTTGCTAATGCTATTACGTGTATTATAACCAAAAATGCTTCGCCATTGGCCAGCACAGGCTACTTTCTTTATTTAAAGTGATTGATATGGTATAAAACCGCGCCAAGGTGTGCAATTTCGCATATCTTGTAGTTAGTTAATTATATCACATATGTGTCGTCACATGTATCAGGGTGCTAACTTGATTTTCAGGTTGGTTGGTATTATGGGACACATAGAGGCACAACCCTACTGGAGTATACACAATGACAGTTACTATGCGACAAATGTTAGAAGCAGGCGTTCATTTTGGTCACCAAACCCGTTTTTGGGATCCAAAAATGAAGCAATATATTTTCACTATCCGAAATAAAATTCACATTATTAATTTGGATAAAACATACCCCTTATTTCAAGAATCTTTAGGCTTTATTAAGCGTGTTGCTGCAAGAGGGGGGAAAATTTTGTTTGTAGGCACCAAAATGAGTGCTAGCAGAATCATCCAAGAACAAGCTGAACGTTGCGGCATGCCTTATGTGAATTACCGTTGGCTTGGCGGTATGTTAACGAATTTCAAAACCGTGAAACAATCTATCAAGCGCTTGCAAGAACTTGAAGCTATGCGCGACGATGGTACTTTTGAAAAATTAGTTAAAAAAGAAGCGCTCATGCGTACACGTGAACTGCAAAAGCTTGAAAGAAGCTTAGGCGGTATTAAAAACATGGGCAGCTTACCAGATGCTCTTTTTGTTATTGACGTTGGGCATGAAAAAATTGCCGTACGTGAAGCCAATAATTTGCGTATACCAGTGGTGGGCGTTGTGGATACCAATAATAATCCTCATGGTATTGATTACCTAATTCCTGGTAATGATGATGCTATTCGCGCCATTGAATTGTATGTAAGCTCTGTTGCCGATGTGATTTTAGATGCTAGAAGCAACATGCAGCCTATGCAAGGTGATGAAAGTGAATACGTTGAAATGGATCAGGACGAAGCCTAATCCACACGTAATTCAAATTAAAAGACAGAGTAAGTTCAAACTAGAAAGAGTAAAGGGGGCTATGCCCCCTGATTTATGTATAAATAGAGGATAAACATGGCAGAAGTCACAGCAGCGATGGTAAAAGATCTTCGTGAGCGCACCGGTGCGGGCATGATGGAATGTAAAAAAGCGTTAGTTGAAGCCAATGGCGATATGCAAGCTGCCGAAGAAATCATCGCAAAATCAGGGCATAAAAAAGCAGCTAAAACCGCTTCACGCACAGCCGCTGAAGGGCGCATTGTAATAGCAACAAATCCCCAAGCCGCTATTGTATTAGAAGTAAATTGCGAAACAGATTTTGTGGCCAGAGATGAAAGTTTTGTGAAGTTTGCGCAAAGTGTGGCCACATTAGCGCTGGATAAAAATGTGTTGGACATTGAAAAGCTAAATGAAACTGCTTTAGAAGCAAATCAATCTGTTGAAGAAGTGCGTAAAGCTTTGATTGCACGCTTGGGTGAAAATATTCAAGTTCGCAGATTATCTGAATTAAAAGCCCAAGCTAACGAAAGAATCGGTAGCTATGTTCATAATGCCCGCATTGGTACATTAGTCTTGGTTTCTGGTGGAAATGAACAGCTAGCAAAAGATTTGGCGATGCATATTGCTGCTATGCGCCCACAATTTATTAAAATTGAAGATGTTCCTGAAAACATTGTCGCTAAAGAAAAAGAAATTATGCTCGAACGTGCAAAACAAAGCGGCAAACCTGAAAATATTTTGGAAAAAATTGTGCAAGGTATGCTGCACAAACATTTTGGAGAAGTTTGCTTAACAGGCCAGCCATTTTTTAAAGATCCAGATCAAACCATTGGCGCATTATTAAAAGCAAACAATGCCAATGTTTTGAAAATGATTCGATTTGAAGTAGGTGAAGGCATAGAAGTTGTTAAGAAGAGTTTTGAAGAAGAGGTTATGGCGCAAGCGCGCGGGAGCAAGTAATGACAGCATCGCCCGTTTATAAACGGATTTTGTTAAAGCTCAGTGGTGAAGCATTAATGGGCGATGAACATTTTGGGATTGATCCCAAGGTGTTAGATCGTATCGCTTCTGATGTAGGTGAGCTTATCAAGCTTGGTGTTGAAGTAGGGATGGTCGTTGGTGGCGGTAACTTGTTTAGAGGCAAATCGCTCTCTAAAGCCGGATTAGGACGTATCTCTGGTGATCAAATGGGCATGCTTGCTACAGTAATGAATGCTATAGCGATGCGCGATGCCTTAGAAAGGGCAGGGTTATCCACCAGAATCATGTCAGCCATTCCAATGAGCGGATTTGTGGATCACTACGACAGACGAAAAGCTATTCATCATTTACAAAGAAAACGCGTTGTTTTATTTGCGGCAGGTACTGGAAATCCCTTGGTCACAACAGACTCTGCTGCAAGTTTGCGCGCCATAGAAATAGAAGCCAATGTATTGCTAAAAGCAACGAATGTTGATGGTGTGTATTCAGCTGATCCGGCTTTGAATCCACAGGCAAAATTGTATGACAAAATTACCTTTTCGCAAGCTTTGGAAAAAGAGTTAGGGGTAATGGATTTAACGGCATTTTGTCAATGTCGAGATCACAATATGCCCATTAGAGTATTTAATATCAACAAGCCAAAAGCATTATTTCGTATCCTTAAAGGTGAAAATGAGGGCACCTTGGTGCAAAGGGGGGATGAATGATAAACGATATTCAAAAAGATGCTAAAGCAAGAATGACTAAAAGCATTCGTGCGCTAGAAGACGATCTGGCAAAACTACGTGCTGGTAGAGCGCATCCGAGTTTACTGGATGGGGTGATGGTACCTTATTATGGAACGCCAACCCCGCTCACACAGGTTGCCAGTGTTGGTGTGGAAAGCGCTTTAATGCTGACTGTTAAACCATTTGAAAAAAGAATTGTACCTGATATTGAAAAAGCTATTCGGGCAGCGGATTTAGGTTTAAATCCAGCGACATCTGGGGATGTTATTCGCGTTCCTTTACCCCCCTTAAGCGAAGAAAGAAGAAAAGAATTAATCAAAAAAGTTAAAGCTGAAGGTGAAAACGCCAAAGTAGCTGTGCGTAATATTCGCAGAGATTCAAATCAGCATATTAAAGATTTGCTGAAATCAAAATCTATTAGTGAAGATGATCAACGTAAAGCAGAAGATGCTATGCAAAAGCTAACAGATAGCTATATCCACCAAATCGATGAAATGCTTATAAAACGAGAAAAAGACTTAATGGAGATCTAAAGTTCTTGTTTAAATATGCTTCTCATCCTGGCCTTAAAGCGCACGCTGATAATTTACCGGTACACGTTGCCATCATTATGGATGGCAACGGGCGTTGGGCCAAGCGCCAGAATTTAAGTCGTACAAAAGGCCACATACAAGGGGTGCAGACTGTTCGTGAAGTTATTGGCGCATGTCAGGAAAAAAACATCAGCGTGCTTACTTTGTTTGCCTTTGGGGTAGAAAATTGGAAACGCCCTACAAAAGAAGTGCGTAATTTGTTTCGGTTGTTTTTTTTAGTCTTGCGTAAAGATATTGCCAAGTTGCATGAAAATAGTATTAAACTAAAAATAATTGGCGATAGAACGGTGTTACACAAAGCATTAGTCAGCGCCATCAATGAAGCTGAGGATTTGACGAGGCATAATACCGGATTGCAGCTAAATATTGCGGTAAATTACAGTGGTCGGTGGGATCTTTTAAATGGCATACAAAAATTAATGAAAGATCCGATGTCTAAAAAAGATATCAACGAAGACGCTATAAGCCAAGTGCTATCGCTGGCTGGGTTGCCTGAACCAGATTTGTTTATTCGAACAGGTGGCGTGCAAAGAATCAGTAATTTTATGTTATGGGAACTTGCTTATACTGAACTCTATTTTACCAATACATTGTGGCCTGATTTTAATAAATCAGCTTTTGAATTGGCTTTAAATGATTATGCTTCACGCGAAAGACGTTTTGGCTTAACTGCTGAACAACTAGGATAATTATGCTTTGGCAACGGATTTTAACGGCACTTTGTCTTATCCCGCTGGTATTAGGGGCGGTTATATATCTAAATACATTATATTTTTCTGTATTATCACTCCTTGTTTTTGCCTGGGGTGCTTTTGAATGGGCTAATTTATGTGAATACAGCTCTACTCGCGATAAAGGCTTATATGTTCTTTTATTTGTTTCCCTGGGCGCGCTGTTGGGATGGTGTGGTTGTCAGATTACATTGCTTGTGGGTGTTTTATTTTGGTGCATAGCTTCATATTGGATATTAACCTATAAAACAGCGCCGATTGTTTTGCAAAATAAAATAGGCACTTCTGTTATAGGATTAATTGTTTTATTAACAGCTTGGCAAGGGTTATGTTTAACACAAAAAACCGCGTTTGGTCCTCTGTGGGTAATCTTACTATTTATCATTGTTTGGGCAAGCGATACTTTTGCTTACTTTGTGGGTAAAAAAATGGGGCAAAACCCATTAGCGGTTACTATTAGTCCAAAGAAAACGTTAGAAGGTTTTTGGGGCGCTCTTTTCTTGACTTTGTTGCTTGGTCTCATTATTTATTTTGTTCTTAAATCACAACCATCGATTAAATCTCATATCATGCCATTCTCAGCATGGATGAGTATTGTTTATATTACGATTTTGCTTTCGGTAGTTGGTGATCTTTTTGAAAGCTTGCTTAAGCGTCTGTGTGGGGTAAAAGATAGTGGTACTTTATTGCCTGGTCATGGTGGGTTACTGGATAGAGTAGATAGCTTATTGGCTGCTTTACCTTTTTATGCCTTGTCTATTGCGTGGGTGACAAGATGAGTCATGCTGCCCTTGGCGTTACCATCCTGGGTGCAACAGGATCTATTGGCCAAAATGCATTAAATATCATAAGCCAACACCCAGATAAATTTAAGGTGATAGCTTTAAGTGCCTATCAGAATGTGGGAACGCTATTTGAACAGTGTAAACAGTTTAAACCCGCTGTTGCCGTGATGGTTGATGAAGCTTTAGCAATTCAATTAGCAGATCTTCTTAAAGCTGAAAATTTACCTACTCAAGTTTTAAGTGGCAGTGAAGGTTTAGAAACAATTGCCAAACATCCTCAAAGCATCAAAGTGGTTTGTGGCATTGTTGGTGCGGCAGGGCTCCTTTCTACTTTGAGTGCCGTGAAAGCAGGTAAACAAGTGCTTATCGCAAATAAAGAGCCTTTGGTAATGGCTGGTGATTTGTTGATAGATTTGGCAGAGAAATCAGGTGCAACTTTATTACCTGTCGATAGTGAGCACAACGCATTATTCCAATGTATGCCAGCCAATTACAAAACAGGGTCAAAACCAGAGGGAGTTAAGCAAATTATATTAACTGCCTCAGGTGGTCCCTTTTTGAATTTTAGTCAACAAGCGCTTGAGAGTGTCACGCCAGAAATGGCTTGCACACACCCCAATTGGCGCATGGGTAAGAAAATTACTGTTGATTGCGCCACCTTAATGAATAAGGGTTTGGAAGTAATAGAAGCAAGTAAGCTCTATCGATTGAATGCAGATGAAATTGATGTTGTTATTCACCCGCAAAGCATTATTCACTCTTTAGTCGAATATATAGATGGTTCACTATTAGCTCAATTAGGTGTACCAGATATGCGCGTGCCGCTTACGCATTGTTTAGCCTGGCCTTGGCGTGAAACCTCTGGTGCGAACAGGTTATCATTGACCGAGATTGGTAATTTAACTTTTTTAAAGCCTGATAAAGTCAAATTTCGCTGTTTAGAACTTGCTTATACCGCCTTGAGATTAGGCAATGCGGCCCCGTGTGTGCTCAATGCCAGTAATGAAGTTGCTGTGGAAGCCTTCCTAAACGGACATATTCGCTTTTTGGACATTCCGTTTTTAAACGAAACCGTATTACAACAATATGCGCATCTTGGTGCTTTGACCCTGGATGAAATCTTACAGGCAGATGCTCTTGCAAGAAAATATTGTTCAAGCTTAATTGAAATGTGTGAGCAACCTTGCCATGGCTAATGTATTAATTTCCACCATCGCATTTTTGATTGCTATTGGATTATTAGTGACTTTCCATGAATTTGGTCATTTTTGGGTAGCAAGAAGATTAGGAGTGAAAGTTCTTCGGTTTTCCGTGGGTTTTGGTAAACCGTTGATCCGTTGGCAAGATAAACACAATACCGAATATGTCATTGCAGCAATCCCCTTAGGGGGCTATGTGAAAATGGTGGACGAACGCGAAGGCCCTGTTTTGACGGAACATTTGCCTTATGCCTTTAATCGTAAACCTATTACATCTCGTATTGCCATTGTGTTAGCTGGCCCCTTATTCAATTTTATTTTTGCCATTCTAGCCTATTGGCTTATGTATATGATTGGCATTAAAGGGGTTATTCCCCAAATTGGTGAGATTAAGCCAGATACCATTGCTATGCATGCAGGTCTTGTCGCAGGTGAAGAGATTGTCAGTGTTGATCATCACCCGACGGCAACTTGGCAGCAAGTGAATAAACAGCTGATGCTGCGTATTGGTGATAAAGATCTATTAGAAATTGAAACCAAAGAAAAAAGTGGCATTATCAGAACCCATTTTTTGGATTTACATCAGTGGGAGCTAAAAGGAGATAAACCCGATCTATTATATGGGTTAGGCATCGTGCCTTATGAGCTGCCTATTTTCCCCAAGATAAGTGACGTGGTTTATGATGAACCTGCCATGCATGCGGGTATTATGGCTGGGGACGTTATATTGTCTGTGAATGGCAAACAGATAAATCATTGGAAAGAATTTACAGATATAACAACCCATAGCATCAATCAACCGTTGAAAATTACTTTGTTAAGAGACGGTAATGAAGTCACCTTATCAGCAACCCCGCGTGCCAAAGAAGCAACCAATGGAGAAGTTGCAGGTTTCTTAGGATTGGTCGTTAAACCTCAAAAATTACCGGACACCATGTTGCGCAAAGAGCATTTGGATCCGTTACATGCTTTTGTTGCTGCAGTACAAAAAACCCAAGAGTACATCGCTATAAGTTTTACTATTATTGGAAAAATGGTTACTGGAAATATAGGATTGCATGCCCTAAGCGGGCCCATTACCATTGCCCAAGGCGCCGGAGCAACTTTGGTTGTTGGCTTTCAATACTATTTAAGCTTTTTGGCCCTAATTAGTATTAGTCTTGGTGTTTTAAATTTACTCCCCATCCCTATTTTGGATGGTGGACATTTACTTTTTTACTTCATTGAAGTGATTATTCGTAAGCCTGTGCCCGAGCGCGTTCAGATGGTGGGGTTCAAAATAGGCCTCATTTTGTTGTTATTTCTGATGATAGTTGCGTTTTACAATGACTTGCTTCGGTTACTTTGAACTGAGATCCCTCCGAGCTACGCTCGTTCGGGATGACGAGAACAATGCGTCATTCTGAGCGTAGCGAAGAATCTCCTGTCATTCAGAGCGAAGCGAAGAATCTCCCGTCATTCAGAGCGAAGCGAAGAATCTCCTTGGGATCTCTCCGTTAACTTTGATCCTTTGGTCGTTTTTTTACGCTCATTAGTCTTTTATGCTTGTAATTGTTATCAATCTTTGATTGTCTGCGTTATAATGTATCTGCTAAGTGACGTTAGCTCCTACAAGTCAGTTTCAGATTTAGGTCCATTCGTCTTTTTAGCATCGTCTTAACTTTATGTATTTTTTGGAAATTTTCTATGCAAAACAAAATTTATGTTGGCAATCTAAGCTACTCTCTAGATGAAGCCGCTTTACGTCAATCATTCGTTGAATTTGGTGAAATAACTGATGTTGCTTTCCCCAAAGATCGCGTAACTGGACGTCCACGTGGCTTTGCGTTCATCACTTTTGCTGACGCTAAAAGCGCTGAATCCGCTTTGAAGCTGGATGGGCAAGAAATTGGTGGCCGTAAGGTAGTCGTTAAATTTGCGCTTGAGCGCAAGGCGACCGGAAGTGGCGGTGGTGCAGGCGGTGGCCGTAGGGGTGAATCACGCTGGTAGTCACTTAGTAGCGTGCTTCTCTTTTTCGTCTAATAAAAAGGGCCCTGGAAACAGGGCCTTTTTTTTTGCCCTCACCCGCCCTGCGGGCACCCTCTCCCACAAGGGGAGAGGGAATAAGATCCCAACTTTTTTACCCTCTCCCATTTCGGGAGAGGGTGGCTCGTAGAGCCGGGTGAGGGTTTATAATTCCTCCCAAGGGGAGAAGGTAATTATGAGTTAGATTGGTTTTTTTTCTGCGCTACTTCTATTTCTTGTCTCCTGTGTTAGTATGGCGGCTGCGCCGCTTTTAGCATCAAAAAAGCCGCCAAAACAGAATAAGTACTATAAATAAGTAAAAATGAAAAAATGAAGAAACGTTGGTTGATTGGAATAGCTGGTCTACTATCACAGTGTGCAATTTCAGCTCATGCACTAGAGTCTTTTATTATCAAAAATATTCGTGTTGAGGGGCTTCAGCGGATCACAGAAGGGACGGTATTAAATTATTTACCTGTCCATGTTGGGGATGAGCTTCAAGATTCAAAAACAGCGGATATTTTAAAAGCTCTTTTTGAAACGGGATTCTTTCAGGATATCCAACTTGAGAGAGACGGTAATTCATTAGTAATAAAAGTAACTGAAAGGCCAACCATTGGTAGTATCTCTGTTGAAGGTAACAAAGATATTTCCAAAGAAAATTTGGTTTCTACCCTTAAAACGGCGGGGCTTTCAGAAGGTCATGTTTTTGATCGTTCTATATTAGAGCAAGTACGTAATGAATTAGAGCGCTTGTATTTTAGCCATGGTAAATATGGCGTTAAAGTCGACACTAAAATAGAAACGCAAAAGCACAATCGCGTTAATATCAGTATTACTATCGATGAAGGTCAAGCAGCACGCATAAAATCTATTAACATCGTTGGTAGTAGAAAATTTTCAAGTAGTGATTTGTTAAAAACTTTTACCTTATCACCAAGCCACCCTTTAAGCTGGGTAACACGATCGGATCAATACGATAAGCAAAAACTCGCAGCAGATTTAGAAACATTGCGTACTTTTTACTTAGATAGAGGGTATTTGAATTTTCGTATTATTTCCACGCAAGTTTCTATAACGCCAGATAAACAAGATATTTTTATTACCATCAATTTGGAAGAAGGTGAGCAGTTCACCTTAGGAAGTTTCCATTTATCAGGTAATATTATTTTAAGTGAAGCAGAATTAATGCCCTTAATCACTTTAAAAGAAGGTGAAATATTTTCGCGGGCAAAAGTGGCAGGGATCGTAAAATCTATTACCGATAGGTTAGGTCAGGAAGGTTATGCTTTCGCTAAAGTGAACCCTGTTCCTGAGATCCAAGAAGGGCAGCTAAAAGTTAAACTGACCTTTTATGTAGAGCCTGGTAATAAAATTTATGTGAGACGTGTCCTATTTGAAGGAAACACGAAGACAAAAGATGAAGTTGTGCGTCGTGAAATTATTCAGATGGAAAGCGCACCTGTTAATACTAAACATGTTGAAGATTCCAAAACTAGATTGAATCGCACCGGCTTTTTTACTGATGTAAAGGTGGATTTGCGTCCGGTTGCCGGCTCTACAGATGAAGTTGATGTTATTTATACTGTAGAAGAAGCTTCGGCAGGGCAATTAGGCGGTGGGGTTGGTTATTCGGATGTGGATGGCTTGCTCTTTAATGCCAATATCAGTAACCGTAACTTTTTGGGTTCTGGTAAGAGCGTAGATTTTAATTTTAATCATTCGAAGGCTTATACCACTTATAGTATGGCCTACAACAACCCTTACTACACCATTGACGGTATTAGCCGAGGGTTTAATGTGTTTTACAGCGAAACCGATTTGGGTAAATCGACCAGCATTACCAACTACACAACGGATGCTTATGGTGCTAATGTCAGCTATGGTTTACCGATGTCACCGCATGACAGGCTTACCTTTGGCTATGGCTTTCAATCGACCACATTGAAAGCAGGGATAATTCAGCCCTTAGAAATATCTAATTTTATTAACCTTTATGGCACACAAAGCAATGAAGTCACGCTGGCGCTTGGCTGGATACATAATACGTTTGATCGTTATGTATTCCCAGAAAATGGTTTGATGCAATCGGCAGGTGCAATGGCTTCGGTGCCAGGTTCAGATCTGCAATATTATCGACTAACTTATAATCTTCAATGGTATAAAAGCTTAGTCTATGGTTTTATTTTTACGACTGGTGGTACTATCGGTTACGGTAATGGCTATGATGAAACGGAGCTTTTACCATTTTATAAGAACTTTTATGCTGGTGGTTCGCGTACTGTTAGAGGATTTCAAGAAAGCAGCTTAGGCCCAAGGGATTCTTTCAATAACCCGGCCGGTGGTAATTTCTTGGTCACAGGTACAGCGGGCTTAGTGTTACCTAATTTTATTAGCCCTGAAACGCGATCGGTTCGACTTTCCTGGTTTGTTGATGGAGGACAAGTTTATGATCTCGATGGTAAGGCAAGTTTAGTGAATCCGTTGATGTCTCGAAATCCTACAGGACTACGTTATTCAACTGGTTTGTCATTAACCTGGATGTCACCTATTGCGCCACTAGTGTTTAGTTTGGCCACACCACTTAATGAGCATGATGGTGATAAAATACAAAAGTTTTCGTTTACATTTGGAACCGTTTTTTAGAGCTAGGAGATTTTTCATGAAATTAATTAAAAATGCCTTGGTTGCATTAAGTTTATTAGCTGCTTCAACTATGCCAGTTTCTGCCAATGCTGAGCTTAAGATCGGTGTTATTGATATGAGAGCGATTATTAACAGCGCGCCACAAGCTAAAGAAGCTATGGAAAAATTGAAAAAAGAATTCAAAGCGCGTGAAGACAAGATTGTAAGCGCAGAAAAATCCTACAAAGAAAAAGCTGAAAAGTTACAAAGAAATACAGCGGTGATGAGCGAAGCTGAAAAAGGAAAGCTTGAAAAAGACGTGATGACAAGCCAGCGGGATTTACAACGCTTACAAGCTGAATTTCGTGAAGATGCAGCTATTCGTCAGCAAGAAGAAATGAAAAAGATTATGGATAAAATAAATGTAGCAGTTGAAGATGTTGCTAAAAAAGAAAAATATGATTTGATTATTCACAAAGATGTAGTTCCATTTGCTGCTAAAACAGTGGATGTAACTGATAAAGTGATAAAAGCTATTTCACCACAAGCGTAATATGGTTATCACGACAAAAACTAATGCACACACCTCTATGGCGTTATCCTTAGAGGTGTTGGCGCAAAAAACAAATGCAACTTTGCAAGGGGATCCTGACATCCTTATAAACGGTGTCGGGACAATCGCTAGTGCAATTGCTGGCGAAATAGCCTTTGTAGCCGATCCCAAATATCGTCGTTTTATCCCTACAACTAAAGCGTCTGCGGTGATTTTAACTGCGAATGAAGCAAATGCTTTTCATGTGCCGGCAGCATTAGTTTGTGCTGATCCTAAACTCGTGTTTGCGAAGGTAGTAGAATTATTATATCCCTATGAGTCTATTGAACCATTTTGTCATCCAACCGCAATAATTGCTAAAAGCGCTAAAATTCACCCCAATACCTATATAGGTCCTCATTGTGTGATAGGTGAAGGTGCGCAGCTTGAGGAAAATGTGGTTTTACACGCCAATGTTGTTATTGGCGATTATTGTACTATTGCACAAGGTACCGTGATAAATCCGCAAGTTACTATTTACCATCACTGTATGATAGGAAAAGATTGCAATATACATTCTGGAGTCGTAATAGGTTCGGATGGATTTGGTTTTGCCAAAAACAAAGATAAGTGGTTAAAAGTTGGCCAAATTGGCGCTGTCATTATTGGTGACAGAGTAGAAATTGGGGCTAATACCACCATCGACAGAGGGGCCATTGAAGATACTATTATTGGAAACGATGTCATTTTGGATAACCTGATCCAAATTGGTCATAACGTTAAGATAGGGGATGGAACAGCCATTGCAGCCAATTGCGGCATAGCAGGTAGTGCTACCATTGGCAGACACTGCTTAATTGGTGGTGGAACAGGCGTTGTTGGTCATATTCAAATTGCTGATTTTGTAAACATTGTGGGTAGTTCCAATGTAGGGCAATCCATACAAGAACCTGGCGCGTATGCTTCTGGTTTAACAACAACCGATATGAAAACTTGGAAACGTAATTTAGTTCGTTTTCACCAATTGGATGAGTTAGCAACACGCTTATTCGAACTAGAAAGAAAGTTAAAGGAGACTTGAGGGTTGGAGCAAAACAAAACTTTAACAATTCATGACATCATTAAGTTGCTCCCGCACCGCTATCCTTTTTTAATGATAGATAAAGTGTTGGATTACACCGAGGATTCATTAGTTGCATTAAAAAATGTCACGGTGAATGAACCTTGTTTTACAGGACATTTTCCTGAAAATGCGGTGATGCCAGGGGTTCTTATAACCGAAGCACTTGCACAAGCAGGTGCTATTTTAGCTTATCTTAAAACAAAAAGTAGTCCACGCGATAACATATTTTTCCTTGCCGGTATTGATAATGCAAAGTTTAAGCAAATTGTTTCACCTGGTGATCAATTGCACTTGGCAGTAAACATCACTGGTAATAAAGGTAATTTTTGGAAAATACATGGCGATGCCACCGTTGAAGGGAAAATTGTTTGTTCAGTTGATATATTAAGCGCAATGAGGAAATTGACTCCGTGATTTCAGATAAAGCAGTTATTGATAAAAGTGCTAAAATTGCTGCCAATGTAGAGATCTCTCCCTTTGCAGTTATTGGTAAAGATGTAGAAATTGGCGAAGGCTCTTGGATTGGGCCGCATGCTGTTGTGAATGGACCAACCAAAATTGGTAAAAATAATAAAATATTCCAATTTTCCTCTATAGGGGAAGCACCGCAAGATAAAAAATATGCTGGTGAGCCAACGCGTCTAGAAATTGGCGACAATAACACATTCAGAGAGTGCACCACGGTTTCTCGCGGCACCGTAACCGGTGGTGGTTTAACCAAAATAGGCAATGATAATTTATTTATGGCCTATGTTCATATTGCTCATGATTGTATGGTTGGCAACCAGACAACATTTTCAAACAACGCATCATTAGCTGGGCATGTCACCGTAGATGACTATGCTAACTTGGGTGGGTTTGTTGGTGTGCATCAATTTTGTAACATTGGCAGTTATTGTTTTTGTGCCGGCGGCAGTATGATTGTTAAAGACGTACTACCCTTTATCACTGTTTCAGGGAATTTGGCACAAGCCTATGGTTTAAATGTGGAAGGTTTAAAACGTCGGCAATTTACTGCTGATGAAATTACCCATTTAAAAAGAGCTTATAAGGTGTTATATCGTCAAGGATTAACGCTAGAAGAAGCAGTCCATAAGATCGAAGCGATGATTCCAGATTGCAGACATGTGCAGCTGTTAATTGATTTTATTAAAAAGTCTACACGCGGTATTATTCGCTAATGAGGATAGGGGTTGTCGCCGGAGAAGAATCTGGTGATATACTGGGCGCCAATTTACTAATCGCCTTAAAAAAACGTTTCCCCAATGCCGTTTTTGAAGGCATTGGTGGTTCTCGTATGCAGGCGCTTGGTTTTAACAGCATCTACCCGCTTGAGCGATTAAGCGTTATGGGTTTAATAGAGCCACTAAAGCGCCTTCCTGAAATCTTATCTATTCGCAAAGGCATCATCAAACATTTTATCCAAAACAAACCAGATGTTTTTATTGGCATTGATGCGCCGGACTTTAATTTATCTTTAGAAAAAACGCTTAAAAAAAATGGTATTAAAACGGTGCATTATGTCAGCCCCACTGTTTGGGCCTGGCGTAAAGGGCGAGTTAAGACTATTAAAAAAGCAGTAGATTTAGTGTTGGCTCTTTTTCCCTTTGAAACAAAGATTTATGAAAAAAATGCTATTCCAGTGTGCTTTGTGGGGCACTCTTTGGCAGACACCATACCGCTTTTTTCAGATAAAAGTGTTGCCAGAAAAGAATTAAATTTGCCAAGCGTGGGTAAAATAGTTGCCTTGTTGCCAGGCAGTCGTAAACAAGAGCTGCATTATTTGGCGATCCCTTTCATTGAAACGGCTATTTGGCTCAAAGAAAGGGATCCCAGCATCACTTTTATCAGTGCTTGTGCAAATGACGAACGAAAAGCCCAATTTGAAGAATTGATTTTAAAGCATGAAAAGTGTCCGCCAATAACCCTTTTTAATGGGCAGGCAACACAAGTCATGGCTGCTGCAGATTGCGTGCTGTTAGCATCAGGTACTGCCTCTTTACAATCCATGTTAGTGAAAAGACCAACAGTAATTGCTTATAAAATGTCTCCATGGGTTTTTGCCTTGGCAAAATGGTTGGTGAAAGTGCCCTATATAGGTTTACCAAATTTACTCGCCGATAAATTATTAATGCCAGAATTTATTCAATCAGATGTTGTGCCAGCAAATATGGGCCAACAGTTGCTAGCTTATTTAAATGCAGCAGATGACAATCAAGCATTGACGGCAACCTATGAGGAAATTCATCATTTACTTAGAAAAAATGCAGGAGAGACAGCAGCTTCAGCAATACTGAGTTTGCTTAATAGATAGTATATAAGGGAATAAAAAAAATGATAGCTGGCGTCGATGAGGTTGGGAGAGGCCCCTTGGCAGGGCCAGTATTGGCGGTGGCAGTAATTTTGCCAAAACAGTCAATAGCTGGGTTAGATGATTCTAAAAAACTCAGTGAGAAAAAAAGGAATGAGTTAAATCAAAAAATAAGAGAAAAAGCCATTGCTTGGGCATATGGTGTTGCTTCAGTAAAAGAAATTGACAAAATAAATATTTTAAATGCATCACTGCTGGCTATGAAAAGAGCGATAATACATTTACCGCTTAAGCCCAATGAAGTACTTGTAGATGGTAACAAGACTCCACAAATTGATCTTCCAGTAAAGGCTATTGTCGGGGGGGATAGTGTAATTCCAGCCATTTCAGCAGCTTCGATTGTTGCTAAAGTGATGAGAGATTATTTAATGAATTGTTTTGATAAGCATTACCCGCAATATGGATTTGCCAGCCATAAGGGATATGGCACCAGAGCACATCTTGATGCTTTAATGAAATATGGCGTAAGCCCTATCCATAGACAAAGTTATGCACCAGTAAAACAATGTCTTGGGTTAATAAAATGAAGCAGACCTTTGTTCACCTACATTTGCGCTCTGAATACTCTATCGTAGATAGTATTATTCAAGTGGGCGCTTTGTGTGATGAAGTTAAAGCAAATGAAATGCCTGCAGTTGCGATTACTGATATCTGCAATTTATTTGCCATGGTTAAATTTTACAAAGCAGCCATTAATGCGGGCATTAAACCGATTATTGGTACAGAGCTATGGGTTCAAGAAGATAAATCCTATTACAAATTAGTTTTACTTTGCCAAAATTGGCAAGGATATCAAAATTTAAATTTGCTTATTAGTAAAGCTTACCAATTGGGTGAACATTTAGAGGTTCCTTTAGTAAAAAGAGAATGGGTTTTTGAGCATGCCAGTGGATTAATAGCCTTAAGTGGGGCCCAATTTGGTGAAGTGGGCATGCATATAGTGAATAATGCTCATGATAAAGCAAAAGCCTGTTTGTCTGAGTGGATGAAAGTATTTGATAATAGATATTATCTAGAATTACAACGAAATGGTAAAATGCATGAAAAGGATTATGAGAAAGGGGCTATTTTACTTTCCCAAGAATTGCATTGCCCGTTAGTCGCCACCAATGAAACGGTTTTTTTGCACAAAGATGATTACGAGGCCCATCTTGCAAGAGTATGTATACAAGAAGGGACAACCTTAGAAGCTGCCAACAAAGAAAAATATAGTCAGCAGCAATATTTTCGCTCTGCAAAAGAAATGTGTGAATTATTTGCTGATCTTCCCGAAGCGCTACTCAATACTGTTGAAATCGCTAAAAGATGCTCTTTGAGTTTAACCCTGGATAAAAGCGTTTTACCTACATTTCCTGTACCAGGTGGCTTCACTGAAGATACATTTTTACGTAAAGCATCAGAAGAAGGTTTAGAAAAAAGGTTAGCCTTTAAAAATAAACAAAAGCATTTTGAACAAGCACAATGGCAAGAAATAAATCGTCTTTATCATGAGCGCCTGAGTACCGAACTTAGTGTAATCAGTGAAATGGGTTTTCCAGGGTATTTTTTAATTGTTGCTGATTTTATTCAGTGGGCAAAAACAAATCAGATCCCGGTGGGGCCAGGGCGCGGATCTGGGGCAGGCTCGCTTGTCGCTTATGCTTTAGCTATTACTGATTTGGATCCTATGGATTATGACTTGCTCTTTGAGCGCTTTTTAAATCCTGAACGTGTTTCTATGCCTGACTTTGATATCGATTTTTGTATGGATAACCGTGATAGGGTAATAGAATATGTCGCAAAAAAATATGGCCGTAATAGCGTTTCGCAAATTGCCACCTTTGGCACCATGGCTGCTAAAGCAGTTGTTAGGGATGTCGGTCGCGTATTAGGTCATCCTTACGGTTTTGTCGACAAGATTGCCAAGCTTATTCCCTTTGAAATAGGGATTACTTTAGAAAAAGCTTTACAGCAGGAGCAAGTTTTAAAAGCGCGTTTTGATGAAGAAGAAGAGGTGAGAAGTCTTATCACCTTGGCTCAAAAATTAGAAGGGATCACGCGCAATGTAGGTAAGCATGCCGGTGGGGTAGTGATTGCACCCTCTAATTTGACAGATTTTGCTCCTCTTTATTGTGAAAAAGACAGTGAGCAAGTTGTTATTCAATTTGATAAAGATGATGTTGAGGCAATTGGTTTAACAAAATTCGACTTTTTAGGCCTAAGAACCTTAACCATTATTGACTGGGCGGTGCAAAATGCTAATGCGCTTCTAAAAGACGAGGGAAAACCCTTAATTGATATTCAAAGTATCCCTCTTGACGATACCCAAACGTTCCAGTTATTAAAAAATTGTGCCACGACAGCCGTGTTTCAGCTTGAATCTCGGGGAATGAAAGAGCTTATCAAGCGTCTACAACCTGATCAGTTTGAGGAAATTATTGCGCTTGTGGCTTTATTTAGACCAGGCCCATTGCAATCGGGCATGGTGGACGACTTTATTAATCGTAAACATGGTAGAGCAAAAGTAGAATATGCCCATCCTGCTATTGAACCCATTTTAAAACCAACTTATGGGGTTATTTTATATCAAGAGCAGGTTATGCAAATTGCGCAAGTTTTAGCAGGTTATACTTTAGGCGGCGCTGATTTGCTTCGACGTGCAATGGGTAAAAAGAAACCCGAAGAAATGGCTAAACAAAGAACCATCTTTGTAGAAGGCGCGGTTCTACAAGGCGTACAAGAAAAAACGGCCACCTATATTTTTGATTTAATGGAAAAATTTGCTGGTTATGGTTTTAATAAATCACATTCGGCAGCTTATGCATTGGTTTCCTACCAAACTGCGTGGTTAAAAGCGCATTATCCTAGCCCCTTTATGGCAGCAGTACTTTCTGCGGATATGAATAATACTGATAAAATTGTGAACTTAGTCGAAGAATGTAAACACTGCCAAATTAAGGTGATACCACCTAATATCCATTTTAGTAATTATATGTTTACCGTGAATAAGCAAAATGAAATTATTTACGGATTGGGTGCGATCAAAGGGGTCGGCGAAGCCGCTATTCAAGATATTATAGAAGAGCGCCAAAGAAAACCCTTTAGTTCCTTTTTTGAATTTTGTGAACGTATTGATGGTAAAAAAGTAAATAAGCGTGTCATTGAGTCGTTAATTAAATCGGGTGCCTTGGATAGTTTTGGTTTTGAGCGTTCACAATTAATGGCGCAGATGGATGAGGCATTGGCTCGCGCTGAACAATTGTCAAAAAATTTATCTTATGGACAAACCGATTTATTTGCTGATCAAGAAGCATCTTACCATCCTCAAGATCTGCCGCAAGTAAAGCCCTGGACTGCCCAAGAAAGGTTGCTTGGAGAAAAAGAATCTCTAGGGATGTATTTATCAGGACACCCTTTAGAAAGTTTTGATGCTGAATTAAGAAAAATGGGCATTATTAAATTTAGAGAAATTCAAGTTGCTCCTAAAGATCAAAAGGTGATAGTGGCAGGATTAATTATCGCTATTCGAAGCCTACAAACTAAAAATGGCGATAGAATGGCCATCGTAACGATTGATGACAGATTAGATAGGTTTGAAATTACTGTTTTTCCTGACCCTTACCAAAAATTCAGAGAATATCTTACTAAGGATCAACTTATTATTGTAGAAGCTTTGGCAGGTAATGATAGCTTTTCTGGTGGCTTAAAAGTAAAAGCGCAAAATATATTTACCTTGGCTAAAGCACGCGAAACTTTTGCTAAGAAAGTTAAAATATCTTTTATGAATAAGATGAGCGATGAAGCGATGTTGGGGTTAAAAACTTACTTAGAGAATCAAGAAAAAGGTGAGTGTCCTATCTACATTCAATTTCAGAATGATAAAGCTAATGCGCAGATTAAACTTGATCCTAGATGGAATATTAAACCCACAGAAAATGCGCTAACGGGCCTTAAAGAGTCCCTTAACTATCAAGTTGAATTAGAATATTAAAAAAGAATATGATTAGTTTCCACACGGCAGATTTAAGCACTATCACTTTACAAACACGCGAACGTGGTTTGACTTTAACCCGTAAAATAACTTCTATATATGGAATACCATTTTATTGTTCTACGGGTACAAGCTCTTCCCAGGAAGGCACCTGGTTTCCTTTTTTTGGCATATCGACGCATCGTTTTTTTGTTAAAAGAATGAATGCCGATGAAGAGGTTACGCTTTTATTACAGCCGATTTACGGACACAACATCGGTTATCAATTAGCAAACACAGATTTACCAGCACGGTTTGCCAGTGTGGGATGTATGTTACTTTCTTCCCGATTAGGAGGAGGGTTATGGGATACCGCTGAGGGGATCAAATTAGAAGCAAGGTTAAAAGAAAAATATCCAGCATTTTATGATAAATGGCCAATGATGTTATTGGGAGATCCTGAATTAACGCTTAATGAAAGAAATTTGTTTAGTATTAATACTTGGCTATTAGAAAAGGCATTTATCAGTGATCCAAAAGATTTAACCAGCTTTTGTCCTCCCACAGTGGATGATCTATTTAAGCTTAAAACCCGCGCTGAAAGTCAGCCGCTAGATACATTTGAGAGAGATTGTTGTCGTATTTTATAATTAAATAGTTAATCAGCAAACTTTTTCGGTGGGATAATGGGTATCGTTTTCCTGACAAACGGTCTGCATTTGTTTGTACTTCGTGTTTATAATGCTTCGCAACAATAATTAGCATTGGAACACAAATCATGCTTCAGGGATTCGCTTCAATTGTCACTAAACAAATTACTAAAGTTGCACTCTCATTTGAGTGGGGGCACGATCAAGTACGTGAAGGGCTAAAGGCGGCGATTAACGAACAATTTGCCGATATCAGTAAAAAATTAAAAACGGCTAAAACTGCATTTGCTAAAGATAAAGAGTTAAAACATTTAGGTGCCACTTGTGAAGCACTTCTTAAACAAGCTACTTCAATTAAAACATTCTTGCTTGAAAAACCCCAGTTTGAAGCGCTAACCGAGATTATGGTTTCTCAAGGTAAAGAATATGGTTCATTTAAAGACATTGCGGATAAGTTTTATGCAAGTGCTTCATTTGTACAGTTAAAAGCGCTTGCTTCAGAGTTACTTTCTGCTGAAATATATAATCAGTTGCTACCTTTGTTGGATACAGAGGGAAAATTTGAAAAGCTTGCACTCAAAGAGCAGCTTGCACTTGTTGAACTTTTAGAAAATGACAAATCGCTAGAGAAAGTAAAGGCGCTTGATTTAACAGACACTTTTGCCAAACTGAAAACGCAGGTTAAGCAATTATATAGTGATTTCAAACTGAGTGGCCAAGAGCAGGCGGCCATTAATAAGATGGTTTCTCATGTTGAAACCAAACATTTGCCGGTTTTACAAAAAATTAAAAAAGAAAGTGAAAAAGATTTGCCTAAGTTAAAGCAAAAATTACTGGCTTTAGTGTATGAAAAATATCCCCATTTAGCGGCAGCACAGACACAGCCTAAACCAGTTGTTAGCCACAAAGCAAAACCTAAAGCTAAACCACAGGTTGAAGATAAAAAAACGACAAAGAAAAAGAAGAAAAAGATATAGAATTTCTTTTCTTCGTAGGGGCGCAGACAGGATGCGCCCCTACAAAAGAGTAAAATATTAAACTCTGATGTTATTTCTTTGCTGAAGGTGCTTTTTCAACTTGAGGTTGATACTCTTTGGGAAGTTGGGCAACTATACTATCTTTTAATTTTTCAAGGCTGTAAACAATTTTTTTCATCTCAGGATTATTAATGGTATCTGCTGTTTTACAAACAGAATTATATAAAATATCATTGTTTTCTAAACGACCGGAAATATAATCTTTACCTTTGTTTTCAGCAATATCTTTAGTAAGATCTTCTACATTTTGACGCAATGCATTTAATTGTTTAAACAAAAGATATATGTTCATTAATTCATGCGACTGGTTTTTTTCTAAGAAAGTATCAACCGTATCAATGAGTAGTTGATCTCTTTTTGCTGAGGTAGCCAGTGGATAATAAATAGCAAAAAGATCGCCAAGTTTTAACTCTTGATTATACATTTGAGATCGTGGGCCGTCATACCCATCAGGTGGCGTTTGCATACTAAAAGGATCTTTTACAAATTTTTCCCTCTTGGCAACCTCAGGGACCATACCACCGAACACAGTTGACCCTTTATCGTAATTATCGTTTAAATATTGTACGAGTTCATCAAAAGCCTTATCTCCCATATTTCTTGCCTGAAATTGATAGGGTCTTGAAGCTTCCTCTATCACAGGATTAAGATCTTTATTTAACGATTTCGCATGTTGTAAAGATTTTTGAATGTGATCTGTAATTTGTGCGGTGTTTAATACAGGATCAATATTTTCTGTTGCTTTTTTTATGTTTCTTAATTCAATACTAAGCTGTTTTGCAGCCTCTAATTTGCTGATATGTTTTTTGCCAATAAAGGATAACGCTGTTTTACGAGCGCCTTTATATGCTCTCTTTGCAATGTTTTTGTTAGATTTTTCTAGCTTCTTTATGTATTCATCTACACTTGCGATTGTTTTATTTAATTGCTTCACCCTTGCTACCCGATGCGGGTTAACTATTTCTTTTCTTGCGTCTTCACTCATGACGACAGGCAGTTGAGCTTTAGCTTCAACTGTTGGAGCTGATGTTTTTCTCGATGTTACCACTGGATTTGTTCTTGACGAAGGTGCTGAACTTACAGAAGCTACAACCTCTGGCTCCCGACTTACTTTTTCACGTTTGGCTTCAATTAATTTTTTTACTGATTCACGTTTTTCTGGGGTAACTGGGCGAAGATTAGAAGTATAGTTAAAAAATTCATTATATATAGCAGATAGTTGTTTTGCTATTTCTTGAATTTCAGCATCTTGAGATTTTTTATAGAATTCAAGTTCCCGCAGCATAGATTTTCTTCTGTTTTCATTATTTATATAATCATCAATAAAGTTTTCAAGATATTTTAAGTGCAACAATTGCGTTTCTTTGCCAGCCATCTGAAAGCTCCTTATGTTTTATATATAAGACATGAACCGCTATATAAAAGTTTCACAATGCCGACCTATTAGCAAACATTCTGACTAAAGGGTTTATTTCTCTGATTCCCTGGGTTATCTTTTAAATATGAAACTTCCTTCCTTAGCTATCGCCTGGTCTACTGGCATTGCCATTTTTTCGATGTTCTTTGGGTCGGGCAATGTGGTGTTCCCATTACTTTTAGGCACACTTACCGGTGACCATATCACCTGGGCTTTGATTGGTTTAACAATTACAGCGGTTGGGGCGCCTTTGCTTGGGTTATTAGGCAGCGTGCTGTTTGAAGGGGATTGTAAGCAGTTTTTTTACCGCATTGGGGCCGTTCCAGGATATCTTGTGGTCATTTTTCTTTTGGCTTTGCTTGGGCCCGTTGGGGTAATGCCACGGTGTTTTATTGTTTCTTATGGCGCAGTGCAACCCTATTTTCCTGGCTTAAGTTTACCTGTTTTTAGCGCGATTGCCGGGCTGATTACCTTATTAATGCTTGCCAAAAGAAACTTTATTTTACCCATTTTGGGTTTCTTTCTTAGCCCCTTACTAATACTGACCTTACTGATAATTATCGTGGTGAGTTTTATACAGCCTGGAAAAATCTTCGTAAGCCAGCATACGC
>JAFECS010000011.1 GCA_018241965.1 Pseudomonadota bacterium
CTACAACTTTATTTTTAGCAAAATCTACTGTTTGGGCAGCTATTTTTTCTTTGTTAGCATCGTCTTCTAAATATTTTTCGACCACCTTGTTTGCATAGGTATCTTTAACATAATTAAAAAAGGAACTTGCGTATTTTGGTTTGGCCTTATACAAGCTATTTTGTACATATTCAATCGCTTTATCTAAAGACGACAAGATGTATTTAGAAATAGCATAATCGCCATTTAACATGATTAAATGTTTGGCCCACTCAACAATATCCTTACGAACGCTTTTTTCTATATCTAAGTTTAATGTTGATTTGGCAAAACGGATCAGTGGATATTTGGCTTCTTGGCGTAAGTTGTTTAAAGCCAAAGTAATATTATCTTTCATTGTAGTTGCTGGCATAGTTCGCCCCAAAAATACGATAAACAGGGGCAAGATAATACCATACAATTAAGTTGCGTAGCTTAGTGAACGATATTCACAGATTTTTTCTAGATAAGTGGTTTAAAAACGAGGTTAAAAGAACCTCTTTTCCAGACAAATAGCGCTATGAAATAAAGCTTCACGTGGTTGTTTTAAGGTAAACATCCGGCAATTCGCCAATTTGCACGGTAATTTGTAAATTAATATTCTTCAAAGACTTAGCATAAAAGTCTGTTAGTTTTGCCATAACAATCTGGCCAATATCACTCAGCAGCTCGACGCTTCTGCCCTTTAACACACTAATGTTTAAATGCACAAATCCATTGTTAGCATCGCCATTTCCAACAACGTATTCGTTATGAATTAAAACACGGCTTTTGCAACCTTCTATTTGTGTTGGCAATTTATCGGTCAAGATATGATGGATTTCTAATAATAGTTCTCTGTGATTAGTTTCTTGCACGTTGCTTGATTGTTCTAGGATAATTTGCGGCATAATCTATTTTCCCGTTTATATTAGCGAAAATTTTGAACTATCTTTGTCTTTATTTCTGAACACTCTACGCCCCAAAAAAGCTGACTGGTGTGCAAACCGCGGCTCATAAGGGATAATACTGTTGCGATATTGTGGTAACAACACATTTCTAGCTTGCTCATCTCCCCATGCATTTACCAGTACCATTTGCTCTTGTGTAGGAACGGGCATGGGTTCAAGGGGGTACACCAATTCATTTGGCAAAGTGTAAGCTGTTTTGTTTTTTGATAACAGTTGCTCAAAAAGCCATGCCCCTCTTCTATGGCACACCTCAAAATTTAAGTGTAGGTTTTGTTGCATATATTCTAGGGTAAAGCGAGTAAAAACTGTTTTTAGCTTTTCTGTTGGCAATTGACGAATTTTATCTTGTATTGCGCCATGCATTTTTTCAAAAAAAGCAAATGAAGCTTTACGCAGAGCATCTTCAATATCAGCTTCATCCAGTATCATTAAACTAAAAATAAGTTCAACCGTATCAACAGCATCGGCTAAAACCGCATAGTTCAAAGCATCCTTGATGGTCTTTAGAGGTATCTCATTAACGGAATATAATAAAAAATTAAGTCGTTTATGATCGCCCCTGTACACCGCTATCATAAACTCATCTGAGATATTTGGGCCAGAATTCATAATAAAAACTCATTGTTTTGTGCTTGGTTTTGCACTCTAAAGATTTAACTAACTGATGTCAAGTTGATATTGGCTTTTGCAGGTCGCCTATTTCCTGGCAACCGCTTGATAAATATGCAATAGCTGTTCAACCACTTGCGCTGCACTTTCAAACCCGGAAAGATACGCTGCCTGCAGGTTTGATGGCGAGCGATTAGTGTGTTCGCCGGCAAAGACTAACCTTCCCACAGGTTTTGCAATAGCTGAATTATCGTCTAGGGTGCTGCCTTCAGGGTGGTAAGAATAAGATCCCATCGCGAAAGGATCATCCTCCCAATGGGTAATCCACGATTTTCTAAGTGGCCTAAAAGTATCTGGATACATTCTTTTCAAAAGGTTCACAAAATGGTTAATGGCATACTTATCTTTGGCTATCTTTTTATCTGGCCCTGCATAAACAGACGTTACTAAAACGGGGGTTTTCAACTCGGAAAAATATTGTAAGTTAATGATATCTAACCACGCTTCCAAGGTCGGATCATATAACACCACAAAATGAGAATAATTGTCCCAAAATACTTCTTCAAACTCTAAAACAACTTTATTATGCACCACATTTTTTAGTGTGTTAATTGCTTTTATTTTTGATTCTGATAACAAAGGTTCAAATATAACGCTACCACTTTGCAACACACCCAATGGTAAAGTGCAAATAGCGGCATCTGCATGGATGACTTCGCCACCTTTGATATGAACAACAATTTCCTCATGTGCATGGTTAATTTTTTCAACTTCAGAGGAGAGAAAGGTTTGCAAGCGCCCTGTTGCTTTAGCTTCTTGATGTAGTCCTTCAACTAATTTATTATAACCATTTACTACCACATAATTACTTTCACTTTCTTTTTTATTTAACCCCAGTTTATAATAAAACAGCTTTTCTTCATTTAATTCTTTTATTGTTATCATTTTTGCTAAAGAATGCAGATCTCCCGATTCGATAGCCTTATGCTTCAATAGTTTAAGATCCAGTTCTTTTAAGTCTTCGACCGTGAATCTATCTTTATTATCTGAGCGACGTGTTAAATTAAGCGATTTGATAACATCTTTATATTCACTCACCAAAGCATTTAAATCATTTTTATTTATTTCATTTCCCTCCATATCAAATATTCCCCAATCACTTCTTACATAAGGCTTTACTTCTAAATGATATTTCTCAGACATACTATATAAGGGGTTATTTTTAATGCCATGTACAAACTGTGCCCCCAATTCTATGTAAGCTCCATTAGGTAATTTGACGCTATGAATTCTGCCCCCCACCCTTTCTCGTGCTTCTACCAAAATTACATTTAAGCCATGTGTGGTAAGTTCTTTCGCAGCCGTTAAACCAGACAAACCTGCCCCGATAATCAAAATAGTGGGCTCATCCTTGTTACTAGGTGCTTCAATTGCGTGATGTTGCTTATGTTTTAAATGCATATAAAAATGAATAAGATCTTTAACGGATTTGTTTGAAATTTTTGGAATTTCTTCAGGCAACATGGCAATGCCCCTTCAACTGATTGGTACTATGTCACACATTCCATCCATTGGCTCTTTATATAATTGACTGTATAGATGAAAAAAAAGTTTCAATAGGTGTTTGAGCACTCTTTTTCAGATAGAATTACCACCAATTCTATCGCCAAATGTGTTTTAGCTTACTTATAGAGAGAACGCTATGTTAACAGGACCACAGCTTAAAGCTTATTTTGAACGTATTGGTTTACCTGAAGTTTTTGGGCAACATAATGTAAGACAATTAATGTTAGATTTTCCCTTGTTGCGCAGAATAATGCTACAACATGCACTTAGCATTCCATTTGAAAATATGGATATGCATAACGTATTGTTGGACCCTACGCGTATTGCGCCTTCAATTGCTTTAGAGGATATATTTAATAAGCTCATCGAAAAAAAGCGCGGCGGCTATTGCTATGAAACTAATGAACTATTAAGGCAAGTATTACTAAGCTTAGGTTTCGATGTTAAAACTTATTCTGCACGCGTAATGTGGCTTAAAGATAAAAAAACATATCCTTACCATCAGATCTTATTAGTGACGTTAGGCGAGCAAGAATATCTGATTGAGCCTGGCTTTGGTGCGCCAGGGCCCGTAGAACCTTTATTATTCCGAGAAAAAGGACAACTATGCACTCATCTTCAACAATTCCCTACCCACGATATTAAACGTTTTCGTTTTATCATAGATGAAGATGGCGAGTTTCAGTTACAAAGCGCAGCCCCAACGCCTTTTCCTTGGCACCCTGAATGCGAATTTAAACCTTTGTATACTTTTACTGCAACCAAATTAGCAACCCAAGAAGAACTGAGTGAAAGTAACTACATGGTGTCAGTTTCTGAACAATCTCCCTTTTTAGCACGTTTATTTGTTACCCAAGCAATTTTGGTAGAAGAAGGAGTCACAGGGAGAAAAACGTTAACCGACAAGATGTTTAAAGTTTCTACGCCTGATGGGATAAAGGAAATTAAAGTAGCTTCAGAAGCACACTTTTTTGAATTATTGCATGCTGAATTTGGTATTACCTTACCCAAGGGAAGCAGCTTAACGGCAAGACAGGTAAGATTTGAAGAGCCAGCGCCCTCTTTAGATAGATTACAAGCCTTATTAAGTACGCCGGCAAGTTCTATAACGGTAGCTGGCCCTCAAAGCCTGTTAACACCAGCCTATGCCGCGCAATCTCCTATAGAAGGCCAGGCACATTTAGCAATGTTACAATCCTCACAGCCGCCATCTCATACGCAAAGGAGTGTTCTTAAATAAAGAACTTGTTCATTATATTTGAACAAGTCCTTCAGATCTTTTCGCTATCATTATAGCTGCCAAATTTATACGATCTCTTCATTGATTTTTAAATGAATGAAGAGGTCCACCATGTTAGCGTTATACAATACCAAGCGTGCACAAGCAAAGGCAGTTCAAAACACGCCAGCGCATCAAGCAGAATATGAGCGCGCATTGGCAGAATTTGCTGATCAAATCTATTCCAAAGCAGCTACAAATGTAAATGCAGCCTTCAAAACACATCCTGAATTAAAAGATGTTAAGGATAGAACATTAACCGGGAAAATGCTTTTAGAAGGTGAAAGATTAAAAGGACATTTACCGCAGCATTTCACCAAAACCATTATCGCATCAGTAGATACCGAACCAACAAAACTTACTGCTTACGGAGAAGCCTATAGCCGTTATTGCATCCAACCTAATTGGGTAACCGGCAATCTGGTTGTGGTAAAAGAAGAAATTCATTTTGATGCCATTCAGCAAAGAGTGTTTTTTTTCGGCAGGCCAGTCGATAAAGATATTGCACGCCAAGTGTTGATCCCAGCATTGATAGATGAACTTTCACAAGGGACACCCAATGCAACAAAAGCCTTTGCCCACTTGCCCAAAGGGGAAAATTTAAAACAATATTTGGAAAACAATTTTGATGCACTGTTTTTAAGTGAAACGCCACCGTTGTTTCATGTCACGCACGGCATTAGCGGCGAAGAAGATTCCCCCTTCGAAACCTGGGAGTTGGTCAGACTAGAACGTAGTCAGCCACAATTAAAAGAAGCTTATCAAGCTCTCAGAGAGCGCATTGCCAGCTCAGTGAGCACACGTTTGTACGAGCAAACCATAAATCATTTCGACGAAAAGAAGCGCAACGGATTAGCGTTATAATTCTAACTCTCGCGGGACACCCACTGTAATTTTCACTTACGGGGACATCCCACTTACGGGGACATCCAGTTTAAGAAATTACGGTGGGTGTCCCATGAATTTTCGCCTTGCCATAAAAATTCCTAAATATATATTCAGTACTATATTTTTTTCTTTCATATATATAATCGACATGCATGATGCGCCGGCGCAACAGTGCGTCGTTTAAGTCTTTGAGAAGACCATAGTAAAGGGATTTGCTGTGATAGCTAACAAATTTTATTGTTTCTATCAAGGAGTATCTTATGGCAAATAACGTTGCACTAGTCGTTGGAATTGACTACAAAGGCACAGATAATGAATTACCCGGATGCGGTAATGACGCAAGAGATATCGCAAAATTACTTAACGGAAATGGATTTAAATCAACTGTTTTAACAGACGCAAAAGAAATAACCTCCGATGTAAGAATTGATGGTTTACCTAATAAAGATTTAATTTTAGGTAATCTGAAAACCATGATCGCCAATGCCAAACCTGGCGACACCATCATGTTCTATAACAGTAGCCATGGTTACCAGGACACTTCTGCAACCAACAGCAGTGAACAAGATTACATAGTGGCACTTGATGCAATTAGTCAGGGCTGGGATCAAAGCAAAATGATTTCAAGTACTGAATTGCACAATTTGCTTATTCAGGTTCCTCAAGGTGTAAAGCTGTTAATGGTTTCCGATTCTTGTTTTTCCGGAAACATTCCCAACCTGGATGTGAATGTTCGAGCATTGGCACAACATAAACAATTTGTACCCTTTGCGCATTTACATGCTCTGTTAAGTGCTCATCCTCGCTCTGCAAATTCACATGGTGACATCACCTTTATCGCAGGTTGCAGATCAGATGAAGAATCTACCGATTTGGGCTATAACGGCGCACTCACTTATGCTATTAAAGATTGGATTGCGAAAAGCACCTTCAGCAAATTCATGAGCACTTGCTTTGATTATGCGACCAAAGCATTGAGCGATTTAAAAGCTGCGCTTACCAAAACGATTAAAGATAAAAAAGTAGACACGCAAGACCCGCAAATTTCTTATGATAAGGCTACAGGCCCCGCGCCAGTGGTACCTGTTGCACCAATCGCACCCGTTACGCCAGTACATCCTAGCCATCCTCACCATAAGCTGGGTGCCCTTATCGCCGAACTTGTCTCACACTTTGAGGGCAATTATGCAGGCAAAGCACAAGAACAGCAGGGTTCTGAAGTAGATGTTGATGAGCTTGTCGGTCAACCAGCAGCAGTTACGCCTGGTTTAGGGACAGCAAAAGTTGTCTCTTTTAGCAAAAAAGCTGAGCCAAAAGCTACTCCGACCTCAAAACAAGACGCCAAAAAATCTGCAAGAAAGAAGTAATTAGTTCTAAGAAGTTTTTTGCAGGACACCCACTTTAAGCCATTAAAGTGGGTGCTTTTATTTGCGTGATTAGAAGTTTGGCTTTGAATGTGCCGTTGGTGTGCCAACAGGGCTTGAAGGATCCTTCAAAATCAACGCTCTTAAGTCTCCCACTTCGCTTTGCTTGTTTTTTAGTCCAATATTCAGCATCGCATTCTTGCGTTCTAATTCCGAAACCTTACCTTTTAGCTTTTGGATCACTACTAGCGCTTCCTCAAGCGTCCTGGGTTGCGCACTTTCAGAAGCAACAACATCATCTGAGGCAAGATCAATAACCGGGCTTTTACTTCCTTGCTGTTCTTTGCGAAAAAGATGCGCAATAGGTGCCGCTCTTTTTTCTTCAAGTGCAGGAGGAGGGGTTACTGGACGTTTGCTAGCAACCACAGGTGTACCACTCTCCGTTGTTTTTGCGGGCAGAGAAAGCGGAGTTACTGGTGCGCTTGCTTTCTGTGCACCACGAGATGTTGGAACTGTTTGTGCTCCAAGTTGAGCGGGGTGCCCAAGCTGCATAGGCGTTGCAGATCGCACAGGCGTTGTTTGCATTATTGTGGATTGCGCCGCTGCTGGTTTTTGCGTTGCTGGCGTAACCGATTGCGCCGCTGCCGGTTTTTGCGTTGCTGGCGTAACTGATTGCGCCGCTGCCGGTTTTTGCGTTGCTGGCGTCAATGTCATAGCAACATGTGCAGCGCCAGGGTTTTGCGCCGTTTTTGTAGCAGCTTGCGTCGCTGCTGGTATAGCTCCAGTTAATACTACAAGCTGTTCTGCCGCTGAACGTGATGATGATTTTTCTGGTGCCGTGCGTTCACTTGCTGAATGAACAGGAGATTGATTTTTCTGCGAAGAAGATTTTTCCGATGAGGCACTTTCTTCATCACTAGAGCGTACCCTTTTTTCATCCTTTTTAGCTTCTGCTTTTGCAGCACGAACTCTGGCCATGGTCCTATATTTTTGAGCCATCTCTTTGTGGCCACCTTTTTCTGCATAATCTGCAATTGTGTCACAAATAGCAACATGATCAATTTTTAGTGTTCTTGTGGCATTCAATAACCTTGCGGTAGCTTCGGCATTACCACCCCATGCAGCAAAATAGCAAAGTTCTGGGTAATGCACTGCTTTATTATTAATTAAAGTACGAGCTAACTTTTCATAGCCGCCAAAGGCTGCGCCCTTGGCGCAATCTAACGCTTGCGCACCTTGTTCAATAAAAAATTCGCAACCCTTTTCATCACCACTTTTACCAATATACATGGCAGCATTTTTTTGGCGAGAATTTAGTGTGGATATAGATTTTGAACTACACAGATTTTTAATTGCTGCTTTGTCTTTTCGTTTTACTGCGTCTAGAAGTTGCTGAACAAAATCATCATTAGAAATAGCGGAACCTAACATATCTAACCCTCTCTTAAAAATTTAAGACAAAGCAACCTCACACAAAGCTTGAAAGATTTTCGAAAAATTATAAAAATTGCAAAAATACCCAGCTAAATGTAAATCTTGGTTTTGTCCTTAGGATTCTAAATTAAAACATGAGATCTCAATCCTTATGTTTTCTTTTATCCTTGAAAAAACCTGAATTAAGCAGAAAATATAACACTTAATTCGCAAAACAATGCTGCCACTTAACTTCTCACCTGTACCGTTTATCGGGGTGTTTATTCAAATAGACGGCTTAATGTGAAAATTGACATCAGGAAAAAATTTAGTCATTCAACTATTGTCAGAAATGCTAACAAATTTCAGGAACATTTATGGCTTGAACGAAAATGTGCGGCGCGTAAATTTACGGGACACCCAAATTAGCGTTTTTAATATTAAACATGAGTTTACTTTGTCGATGCATAACCGAATCGCCAAAATCTGCAATGGGTGTCCCGTAAACACGATCATGCTATAGTAGGGCCCATATTTTATGTCTATGTTATACAACTAAAATTTGAGGTGAACATGTTAGGTTTGGCCCCACAGTTGCCAGAAGGTCTTGTTGAAATTTCTGATGATTTTATTAAAGCCAAGGAGTTATTTCATATTCTGACAGGCATTGAACCTCGTTATTCTGAAGAAACATTTGCACAAACCGCGGGCGTTAAATCAAAAGGCGCCCATCTGCGTTTTATTTTTGAAAGCAAAGATAAATTCTATGATAAAACCCGAGCTTTGCTTCAGTTAATGGGTATTCAACATACTGAAACGTACACTTGTTTAGAGCCACGCAAAGGTAAAGCCATTACTGAATTATATATTTGCGTAACGCAAGATCAATTTAAACGTCTGATAAGCTTTTTCGAACCTGGCGCTACGATGAGTAAATCTTTAACACCAGCGCATAAAATTAAATCAACTTCACATTCAAATATAGATGCTTCTGTCATGGACATTTTGTTTGATCCTCACCTATTTGAAGCGATAGAAAGTAGAAATAGGAAAAAACATCCTTTAGAGGGTATTTTAAAGTATTTTGCAGAGCTCATCTTGAAATCTGCCCCTTGTTTTTCACTACTTGCCCAACAAGGCATAAAATACGAGCCCTATGTTGATTTAAGTGTTGATGAAACCGAAAAAACAGTTTCACCAACAATCACTTTTGCCTATAGTGCAGCGGGCAATACTCAGAAAAGTCCTCCTCTTCCTGTTTCTCAAGACGCCAAAGAAAAACACCTACACAAACCACAATAAAATTAATTTGAGCCCCATTCAATGGGGCTCTTTTCAAACAATCAATAAACTAATAAGTATTCGAACTTTTTTCTTGATAACTTTTATCGGTATCGTTCTCGTCTTTTGCTCGAAACTTTTCAATAAATGATATTTGTTGTTCTGGACTCATTTCAGAAAATACAATAGCATCTCGCCGACCTTTCCTTTGGGCAGCTAAAAATGCTTCTTGCTCCTGCGTATCCATAGTTTCCTGTTTTTCTATCCTTTCTTTTTCTTCTTTTAATTGTTCAGCGGCTTCGTTAAATTTTGGACCTAAATTTGCCATAGTTAATACCTTTATGTTTAAAAAATATGAAAATGAATAATAGCAATTAACTAAAAAGCTGAAAGCCATAAATAATCTTTTTTGGTGTATATACTATCTTACGGGATATCTTACGGGACACCCACTTTAAAAAACTTCCGTGGATGTCCCATAAACATGTATTTAGGAAGGTTTCACTAATCTAAAACCAATATGAGATGCACCCAAATCAGGTGATTGCCCACGTCTTGCGCTTGCATTATTACTTTCGCAATTTTTTTTATGACATCCTTTGACAACACGTTTTTGTGCAAATGCATCATGCGGATCAAAACTTTCCGAGGGCCCTGTTGGGTTTTCACAGAGTGCCAACAATGCATTATCGCTGTGGTTGATTTCACTATACCAATCGTTCGTCCATTCAAACACATGTTGAGAAATGAACCCAGAACGAACAGCATATTCCCACTCGGCTTCAGTGGCTAATCGCTTGCCTGCCCATTTGGCATAGGCATTAGCATCCTCCCAAGAAATATGCACAACTGGATGATCTTCTTTACCTTTAATATCGCTGTCTTTGCCAAGCGGGGCGCGCCAATAAGCACCTGGTGTCCATCGCCACCAAGCAGTTTTAGTATACAAAACGCTTGTCTGCGCAGGAGGCGATAAGACAAGTGAACCCGGAGTCTCTGAACTGTCATCTGTAGTGGGTGTCCCACGAGGAAGTTGTTTTTTAATTTGGTTCCAATCCGGTTTGCGCTCTGCTGAAGTGATATAACCTGTTGCTTTCACAAATTGTTCAAATTCTGCGTTGGTTACCGGATGATCATCCATCCAAAATCCTGTCATCTTAACACTATGAGCAGGTCTTTCATTGGGCAAGCTATGGGCAGCGTTTGTTCCCATGGTAAATGTACCACCTGGGATCCAAATCATTCCTTTAGAAGATTTAATGGCTTGGGGAATTTGCTGCGTATAAAAATAACCAAATGCACCTACACAGCATCCAGTTAAAAGTACGAGTACCCAACGATTTCCTACCTGAAGATTTCCCATGCATCCCTGCTAAACTCAAATCAACCTCTTAAGATTAGTCGAGGACCTGATTAACCCCAAAAGAAAGCGACTATTCGCTGAACTATTTTACAGATCTTTACGGGACACCCACTGTAAACTTATCTGCAATTTGAGAGCTTCACGGGGCACCCACTACAAAACCTATCTGCAGTTTGCGGTTCCATCATCTTTAGTAGAACTAAGTGCCTTAAAAGGAACTTCTATTGATTCCTGCATTTTTGAATTCTTAAACCGTAATTTGAGTGGCGCGATAAAAGTACAAGTAATTCTTTTTGGCCTTTTCTCAGTAGCTATGCTCGCTTCCAACTTTGCCAATGCTTCCGTTAGCTTTCCCTTTTGATAAACCAAATAGGCATAATAGATTTCATCGATTTTACCAATGACTTTCTGAAGATATTCTTCCACGGGAGGATTGGAATCGAGAAATTCAACCATAGAATATCCATGACTTGCCTTCATATGATTAAAGGCAATAATATAGTCATCCATTAATGATGAATCTGCATCGTCACTTTGCAATAATTTTTTCAAGAGCTCTGAAATGCGTTTAACTCGTTTGTCATGTTTTGGATTTATAGCCAAAAAATCTTCAAAATCTTCATTTCTTGTCATAGTTGAACCTAAAAATTCTTCCATTTCAATCATATGCTCAACCAATTCTTCTGTAGATTTCTCAAAAATTGCCATTGGGGATTCTTCAGTTTGACTGGCACCGCGCATCATAAAACTAAACTCTTATAATTAAAAAATGCAGCATACTAAAAAGAATTTAAAACACGTAGACCGTTTAGCCATTTATTGACGACGTTTGTCTTTTCAATAATTTTTTACAACACTAACAAGTGAGTTGCTGAACTTATATTTTAAAAGATTTTGCGGTTAATTTGCGGGACACCCACTTTAAGAATAAGAGAGGATTTCCCGTATTTATTGAAGTGGATGTCCTCTAAGATACCTTGAGGCATTGTCTTTTAGCTTCATTTGGAGTAATTGTTAAGTATACCGCTCAAAAAATTGGACGGTTGTAATCAAAGTTCATGCATTTCCAGTTTTACTTCATTGATTTAAAACAGTGGAGAAAAGCATCATGCCAAAGCCAAAAACACTCTCGCTGCTTAAAAAAACACCTCATGCCAAAATATTTCAAACAGACAATTTCAAAGATGGTTTATATTTTATTGAAAAATATAAAGCTATTTTTAAAAAAATATTGGCATTGTTTGACATAGATAATACCGTGCTAAGTTATAGGCACACTTTGGGCACTGATCAATGGTTTGATTTTGATTTTAATGAGTTCATGAAAAAAGGTAAAACAGCAGATCAAGCCAAAGAGACTACGCTTTCTTTATATTTAGACTTTGTCAAAAAAATTCATGCAGAAGATGTTTATGCCGTAGAAGAAGATACCCCAGAAATGATCAGAAAAATTCAAGCCATGGGAATAGATGCGCTTGCTTTAACCAGTAGAGGTTCCTATTTACTGGAAGTAACTAAAGAACAACTGCAACGTTTTGAAATTGATTTTAACAAAGGAACATATCAAGGCTCAAAAAAATTACTATCAAAAAGCCCTGAAGGAATTTTTACTAACGGGATGATCTTAACTGGTGGCAGTCACAAAGGAGAAGGACTTTTTGAATCTTTGGCAGATTTCTCTCAATGCCCTGAATTTATGCTCATGTGGGATGACAGATTAAGTAATTTAGAAAAAGTACAAGCCTCCATAGAGCAATATAATACCCAAAAGGAACAAGAAGCGAAAACAAGCGGAACCAAATTTACGCCAATTAAATTTATTGGCTTACGATACAGCAAATTGGATCATCTGTGTAGCGCATTAAAACCTGAAGTGGTAGCACTTCAAGAAAAATATTTTAATCGAATTTTATCCGATGAACATGCGGCGATTATTGCCAATGCAGAGCAAAAGAAATTACGTCGCAATTATGTAGACATTGATTACCAACCACAAAAAGACACCGTCATTATCTCTATCTGCAAAACGGACACATATGCAGTTTTAAAAAACATTGAACCTAATATAGAAAATTATCATATTATAGGTTCAATAAAATCTTTTAACCAAAAGGCAAAATTGGCTTGGCAATTTAAATTTACTGTAGCTGAATTTCAAGAATTGTTCCATAAATTAAGCCAACATGGGTTGATTGAACCTTCTCAATTTGATGTGCTAAATCCTATATTTTGCAAAAACACGGTGCTTACTTTCCAGTTTGAGCAACATGTTCACAAAAGTGAAAGTTCAGACAAACATGTTCCTCCTGTTCAAGGTAAATTGATGCAGACGCAGAGTACAATGTTGTAACAAAAAGTTTGCAATGAGTTCTTCTGGCGTAAATGAGAAAAAATCATTGTAGTAAACTATTTATTAATATAGTATTTACAGCCTTCAAATCCCTCTCATTAATAAGAAAGCAAAATGAGCAAAGCATTAATTGTATACGGTTACTATGATGAAGCAGACCATTATGGTGTCTTATTAACAGCCGCAAAAAAGCAACTCTCCGAAAGTGGTGTTTCTGAAATTGAAGTTGTTAATACTTTTGAATTTACAAAAAAACATTTGCAAAATAACAAACATGATTTTACTGCACCTACGGCTGAATGGTTCAGAGGCCATCGTACCCCTGAAAATGAGGCTCTTATTAAAGCCGAACAAGATAAAATTACTAGCGCAACACACATTATTTTCTTGTATCCCATTTGGTGGGAAACCTTACCCCCTTATATGATGCATTGGGTGTCAGAAGTATTTCGCTCTGTTTCTTTCCGCGTAGGCCAAGGTGGCGAAATTAACCCTCAATGGATTGGCGATAGAAAAGTAATGATAATTACCACCGCGGGGTTTTCACAGGAAGTCCGTAGGGATTGTTTTAAAAAGTCACTGCCTTTAAATAATATAAAAGAACTAGAAGGTAAAGATCCCAGTGAAATCGATAAGTTAATGACCATGGCTCAAACTTATCCCCTGATGATGGCATTACAATATTCAGGTTTGAGTTATTCTGATCAATTGCATATTAGCGGCGTTGACAAAGGAGATCAGCCTGAAGTTGTAGCCCAAGTTGAGCAAGGTATTAAAACTTTTATAGGTCCCGAAGCCAAGGTCGAGTTAAAAGATCAAAAAGAAGAAATGGCAGAAAGTAAGGTCTTATTATTAAGCGGCGGGCCAAGTAAATCTTCGGGGACACCCACTGCAGATAAACCTACGGGGACACCCACTGCAGATATAGCAGATAAATCTGCACAAGTGCGATTCGTTTAAATTGTTTCGGGGAATGCCGCGCATATTGAACTTTTTTAAACCTCACCCCTCTAAACATCAAACATAATCTTATCAGGAGACTATTGTTATGATGTTTTTTGGGAATAGGTCTCTACTGTATTATGCTGTTGTTTTAGCCATTGCTGCGGTCATTATCGGTTATTTAGGCTTTGGTGGGCTTGCTGGTGCTCTATCTGATATAGCAAGAATTCTTTTTTATGTGTTTATCTTGCTGTTTATACTATCGTTGGTAGCGCATATTGTTTATAAAAAGTAAAAAATTATTCAACACCAATATAAAATTATGACACGATAATTTAGCCTATTTTCATTAAATCTGAGAATTCACGCCATTAATCCTTTTATGATTGAAGGATCTTTATTTGCTTTAATAGAATAAGAAAAATACTGTTCTTTGGAGCAAATCATGAAATCTGGGAGCCTACCCAATTTATTTTTTTCCTCGGCACAAGCAAAGATAGACCCAAATGATCTTGCGACATACGTTGATCCTTATACTCTCCAACAACATATTCCAGGGCAACTTTTATCCCAAGCTTCCTTAAATTATGTTCGCAAAAAACAAATTATGCACAAAATGGCATCTGCTACAAAGCTTATTAATCAGTATTTTCCTTCTAAAAGTAGTGATCCCTCAAGCCCTTTAGAGTTTCCTGTGGTGATAGGCAGAAATGGCGAAGCCATTGTTATATACGAAAAAAATAAATTAGGCGGTGGCGCTTATGGTGAAGTCTTTATAGGCATGAATTTAGACACTGGCAAAGTACATGCAATCAAATACCAAAATGCTAAAACCTCGAATGAAAAAGCTGTCGTTGAACATGAAGAAAACGTATTAGCTGGGTTGAATAGATTAATTGATGCTATCGTTATTTCACAAAATGGGCGTTCCTTGATTACTCAAGAGTATATTGAAGGCGAAAACTTACGAGTATATAAGAATAGCGAATATAATGATCCTCCAACGGAACATGATTTTGCAGAAAAATGCGAAATTGCCATTCAATTACTACAGAGATTACATGAATTACATACTAAAGAATATACCGACAAAACCGGAAAACAACAAAAAGGCTTTGTGCATCGAGATGTTAAACTAGACAATGCCATTTGGGATGGCAAAAAATTACAGTTAATTGATTTTGGTGAAACAAGACCTTTAGATGAAAATGCTCAATGCATAACAAGGCATGGCGGCGGAACCATGTATGCTTTGGCGCCTGAGCTGGTATTTTCTTTTGGTGAATTAATTTATACCCCTGCAACCGATATGTACGCTGCTGGTATTTTTATTGCAGAGTTGGTTTCTAAAGAAAAAACATTAGGCTTAAATTCTTTTGAAGAAATCGAGCATATCGGTGCACTTGATGCACAGCGTGATGAAATTAAGCACAAACAAACTCATAACCCCTGCGCCGTCAAAGCCGTTGCACCTTTAATGGAGCGAAAGGCAAAAGATGTTTTTACTGACGACCTTCAAAAAGAAACGGTAAGAGCCGAGTTTAATCAACTCATAAGAAGTATGTGTGATGTTCAAAGCAAAAATCGTCCCGACTTCCTGGTAGCCATCAGCATTTTAAAAGAAATCAAATCTAAATTACCTAAGCCTTTAACACCGCAACGCAAAGCACTGCTTGCTGAAATTGACGTCCTTAAAAAATTGGGCGAAAGCTTAAAAGAGATGGTTTTAGAGCAAAGACAAAACAAGCTAAAATCTTCAGGAATACATAGCACCCCACTGGATCGATGCCAACAACAAGAATGTATTAAAAGCTTTTTAGCGATCTCTGCGTTGCTGCAAACATATTATAAAGAAATTAATAGATCCCTTCTACACCGCCCTTCACGGCATAGTAACAGTAAAAGAACCATTCTCATGAACTACGCGGATCGTTTATTACACAAAATACATACTATACTCTTTAAAAATACGATTGAAGCAGATGATATTTTAGAGGTAAGTATCGCTTTTGCTAAAATCCGAGGAAAAGTATATGCTCGTGGCCTGCATCATGTGACTGATACTGAGAAAACAACTAAAACAGGATATAGCAAGAAGCTAGATTTAATTTTAGTTAAAGCTGAAGAATTACTCGTTGTGCTATTAAAGTCAACGCCAGATTTTAAAAAGGCAATGGATAAATATGTTTCCAAAAAAGAGAAGTATTTATCAAAGGCTAAGGCAAGGTAATGTTCCGGGACATCCACCATAGAGATTCAGCAACGATGTTCAAGGGACATCCACCGTATATATTCAATAAAATTTTTTTAAGTTAGTAATTGGAAAGTTATTTGGAGTGGTTGCCATATAGATCTAGGCTTTAAGTTGATTTTTTATTCAAGAATGGAGCAATTAGAGACTTAGGCGGCAATTAAATAAGCACTTTTCGCAATGCGTAACCCTTTAGGACCACGATTTGAATATCTCGCACTGAAAGCTAAAAGATTAGCTTTATTTCCTATAGCATAGAAAAATCCTTGCTCAAGACCTTTTACCATGTTAACCCAACCGTGTGTAGATAAACTAATTCGCTTTAGTATAGGTTCTAATGAGGCTGCCATGGCTCCCCTTTTATCATTGCGCAGAATTCGTCCTGTTGTATCAACAAGCTCTAAATAGTCAGACAATTTAAAATCGATAGCTGGACCATTATTTACATCATCATTATTGACGCTTGCAAAAGGGAGCAGCTTACTGGGTTGTTTAGTTTTATTAATATCGATGTTTGGCTTTTTATTAATAGCTTTGCTTACTGCTTTAATACGTTCATAAATTGAAGTAAATGCTGATCCCTCTGGTGTTTCGGCTTGATTGGCTCTGATGGGATTCAAATCAACATATACCATGGCAGAAAGCAAAGCTCCTTCATCCAACAAAGCTTGCGATTTAAAACGTCCTTCCCAAAACCGACCGGTGCAATTATCTTCATTGTTAGCAAAACGTGCTATTGGTTCATTTAAACACTTCATATACCAACTTAAATCCATTAAATGATCACGCCAAAGTTGAATTTTTCTGTTTATTTCTTTATCAGAAAGTTCCTTATTGATAACTTTCTCAGCATCTCGGGGATATAGTAATTTCCAGCGATCAATAATTTCTTGCGTTTCCCAAGCCTTTGCTTGAGAAGCATTTATGTACAAAACAACATGATAATGATTGCTCATCACTGCATAAGCACAAACTTTTATAGCGAAAATGGTTGATAGCTCAAGGATTCTACCTTCTAACCACCCTTTGCGATGAGTAAAATCTTGACCAGTTTCTCTGTCAACGCCGCATAAGTAAGTACGTCGTACACAACGCGACATGCAGTGATAATATGATGTGAGATTTAAATCTACTTTTTGTGAGCGAGGAATTGTCATAACAACTGCTTAGATGCTTATTCCATTAAACAACATTTAAGAACAAAATTATTGTTACAGATAATAACTACACATTGCAAGAATTATTTTAGCGATATCTGCATATCTTTCAGTTGTTAAATAAACTACGGTGGATGTCCTGTGAGCTAGAACTAGTTGTTAAATTGACTACGCTGGATGTCCCGTAAATAACGCTGGATGTCCCGTAAATAACGCTGGATGTCCCGTAAATAAAAAATTACCGTGGGTGTCCCGCGAAGAAGTTTGATTTTTTGAGGCAATCGTTGTATTTTGCTCTCACTCAATATGAGCAATTATTAAACATGCATACTTTGAGAACTTATCAATCCTTTTGCCGCTTTGGGATGTTCTACAGCCTTAATAACGGCGTTCAAAAATTTGCTGGTTATTCTTAACCGCTCGCATCATAAAAATATAGTTATCAACTTAATAAAGTGTTTATTACTACTTATGCTTTTAGCATAAATTTCCAGCAAGGAGCACAGCAATGTTAAATGGTGTTTTAGCATGGGTTGGTGGGTTTGTTCAGCAAACAGCCACCACAAACACAGCACAAGAAATAGCCAGTGACATTGCCGACATCCATTATAATAACAAACGCGGCGCCGCTATTTTCAACCTTGTTACATCCGCATTATTCATGGGGGGTGGCGCAGTTCTTTTTGTCTTAGAGCCCAGCATCAATGCCTATTTTTCAAAGGTCCTCTTACAAGGCTTTCCTTTTTTAGGCAACATCGCGGCAAGTGTATTTACCGGCATCATAGGCGCATGGTTTGGCGGCGGCTTTGGTACTAATGTTGCTAAAGAATTAGAACGCTATTATGAAGCCCGTGGTGGCAATCACACCAACGGAGAATACAATATCTCCGATAGCACAATTAATAACATTATCAACGCCAACCCTATTCATATAAACCCTCAAGATTTGCTCAATGTCCTCGGGCAAGGAGCCGCTAATGCCGGCAATGCACCCTTGCAAGCAGCAGTTCAAGATCTTGAGCAAGGGCTACAACAAGGCCTGTTTAATAATCTTCATTTAGATCAACAAAGCTTAAGTGCCATGTTAAATGAAGTAGTTAATCTTATCGATGAGCATCGTAATGACGGCACCGGAGCCAAAAAAGAGCTTAAATATGCGCTTTTGAGTGCCACCCGACAATTAAACTTGCAACCCTTAAACGATTTATATGCCAAAAATGATACAAAAAGAGAAGCGAGGGTTCAAATAGCAAGAAATGTTGCAAACTACCTTGGTCACCCCATTGATACTGCACAAATGAATAACCCTGCTGATAGGGAATTTGCTATAAGGGATCAAGCACCACGAAATGCCCAAAGAATGGCAAGACGTCGCCGACCAGCGCAAAGAGCTGTACCGGCAGAACATGTTGAGCTTGCGCGTGCCGTTGAGGTACAACCCGCAGGACAAGAAGCTCCTCTTCCGCAACAACAAGTTGGTGGTGCACCGCTTGCAGGCGCACCCAATCCACAGGCACAGCACCAACCTGCTCCACAACCACCACAACAGCTACATGAAGAGCAAATGGTACCTGTGGTAGGGCCATTTAGAAATACGCTTGAATACTACCGAAACTTACATAGTGGCAAAGTGGTTGATCCAAGGCGTAGTCATCCTATCACGCCTCAAGATGCTAATTTTCATTTAACTCCTGCAGAAAGAGCAGAGCTATTAACTTTGGTTCAACTGACTGTTCATCAACAAAAATCAAAGCAGGTGGCAAGCCGTGTAACTGCTGAACCCATTAGTCGCGTTTATAGAGGCGGAAGAAGGGCACGATAATTTCCCGGGAAATTTCCCGGGACACCCACTGTAACTTTTAATTACTGTGGGTGTCCCGGGAACACTATTTACTGTGTTTTTGAACGCGGTCTGACAAAACCATCAATTTCTTCAAGCTTGCTAGCGGCACTGCGCTGCAAACCTTCAACAGTCTCTAATCTTCTTCCAAAGGCAGGCAAATGTTGGGTATGCTCATGAACCGCATTTGCTGTTTTATTAATTCCAAGCAACGTTTTACCATTTTCATCAAGCTTTGAAAGTACCTCACGCAATTGCAGCATAATCGAACTAAAATTATTGTTTAAACCAAGGGTTGCTGATGCGCTGTTATTTGCTGCACCTGTAACGCCAAGCATATTGCGATCTACCGCATCAAGCTTACCACTTAAAGTTTGCAGATCTCTTTTTATGCCTGGAATTGAATCGAGGTTTCTTTCTTTTTCAGATTCACGTTCCACTCTATTTTTTTTACGATATTTCCAAGCAATTAATAGTGAGCCGCCTACCACGACTATGGAGCCAATTAAGCTTAAATTTGGATATTGCTGACGTGCATGTTCATAAGCAGATCCTACACTTGACCAAAAGGGCGTTGTGACAGAGCTTAAGTGCCCTTCAATACTTTGTAACAATGACGCACCAGAACTAGGCCCAAACCAACCAGCCATAAACACTCCTTATTTGTCAATTTGCCAACTATTGGATTTTTTTTGCCATAAGTTTTTAACATATCTTCAATTAAAACAGAAATTTTTTAAGCTACTGAGTTTTAAATTTACTGTTTGTGGGATAGCTGATATCTAAAAATATCTCTTTAAAGTGGGTGTCCCGGGAAGATGTCCCGGGAACAGTTTACGGTGGGTGTCCCAGGAAGTTCTTCACCTTCTGTTTCTTTTTAAGCTTCCTTCCTCATCAGACGGGTATCCAACATCTTCACTCTCTTGCTCACTTTGGCTTTCAGGCGAGTCTTGTGCTTGTGCAATATCGGAATTCTCCGAACTTTGTGTTTCTGAACTTTCGGATGAATTTTCTAGCGCAGCTAACTGATCCTGTATAAGTTTTCTTTGTACTTCTTGCTCTCGAATTAGATTTTCTACAACTTGGCTAACGCGTGCATTGTCAAAGGGTAATAACGGTCCTCGTTCTAGTAACCCGGTTGCTATTACTCTTGCTCTTAAGTGCAAAACGCTTTCCCAACGCTGTTCTTCTGTCTCAGAATCGACATCGGTGTCAGATTCAATGTCAACATCCTCGCGCTGGTCATCCAAACACTCATTTGCCCATTTTTTGCCAAATTTGGCAACCAGATTATCAGGTATTCTAGACAATCTATTTGTGTAAAGATTTAAGCCCGTATTCGATTGTTCATCAAAGGCAGCTAAATTATCAAGATGTTCTATCGAAAGTGTATCCAAATAGTTCCTACTACAATTAAGATCTTCAACTACACTGCTGTTGACGGTTAAGGCTTTTAAATGGTTATTCGAACAATCTAAAAAACGCATCGCCAACAACCCATCAAGAAGAAGTGATTTTAATTTATTGTTATGTACAGCCACTCCTATTAGTTTCTTAAATGATCTTAAGTCTAATGTGCCTCTTAAATAATTGTTGTTAAAACAAATATGTTCAAGCGACGGTAAATTTTCAAGCTTCAGAACTTTCATCCCATTTGATTCGCAATCAAATATTTGCAAGCGCGGTAAATTCTTTATATTTAATACTCGAATTTTATTATTGCTACAGTTTAACTCCCGCAGATTGTTAAAATAGTTTCTGTATTGCGCCATCAAGGATTCAGGAAGCCGTGTAATTCCCAAGCTTTGTAAATTTAATTTTCTTCTGCCAAAGGTTGATGAGTTTACAATAACGTTTATATTGATATCATCGATAATTTGGTTAATTGCCTCCAAGCGATTAAGGCAAGGCAACTCATCCAACTTTACTTCTTCCAAATTCATTTTCACCACTTGTGGATGGTGCTTGCGAAGATAGGCTATTTCTTTTTCCTGTGCTAGTTGAACTTTCTTCAATGCGGCAAGATATTCGTTTAAGTGATCATCGGTACTGAAACACACCGGCAAAGTATCATCTAAGCGACAAAGCCGTTGGTATAAAGTAAAGACAACTGATTCTTTCACGGCAACCGTTATCTTGCCATCATCACTGGCTACTGCTTGAGTACCTGCTTGCAAGAATAATTTGCATGAGCGAACAAAATGATTAAAATCTAATGGCTTAACGAGGTAGTCTGCCACCAATGACCAAAGTTGCGATGTTGGCCCTAATGCTCTTGCATTAACGCCTGTTGTTGGAGCGCCGTAATTTAACATCATGTACACCTTTTCAAAATTTATAGAAAACCTTAACTGGAAGATTTTTTTGGAGATTTCCGGGACAAGCAATTTAATTAAAAGTTAAAGTGGGTGTCCCGGGGAGTTTTTTAAACTAGGCATCATTGATTAACGAGAATGCCTCAACTGTCTACGCTGATGATTGCTTGGCTGCGGCGCAGTTTCTTTTAGCTTTCTCAGCTCGTCAAATAAATTCGTTATTTTAGCTCTTGATACAAGAATAAACTCGTCGGAATTGACAACCTCATTCGATGCTTCTACAAGAGAACTTTTCTTAGATTTAGTTACATCGTCGGCAACTGTTGGAGTTAAGCTGGGAACTTTTTTAGCGGGCATTTCAGGTAAAGCTTTTGTGCTATCTCTTGGCCTTGAACTTTGTGCAGCAGCAGGGATAACAGGTGGTAACTCGCCTATTTTAGACTGATTAAGCTTTTTCCTTGCTTCAAAGGCGACGACATAGGCATGAACATATTCATCTACAGCTGCATCTTTCTTGAATTCTTTTTTTGCTTTTTCATGCAACAAGGTCAAATTAATCGGACGCCCTTTTTTTACAGCATCTGCACCACGTTTTGTCCCTAAATGTCTGGCAATAAAAGTAGAATCAACTTTTGCGAGAGCTTCTTTATAGCTTTTTTCATATTGTTCAATATAAATATTGGCGTCACTTTCAAACTCTTTTTTTGCTTTACTGCGCATTTTGTTCATATCAACATTATGCTGCCCAGATATTAACACCGCTCTGGTTGCACGTCTTTTGGCAAGTGCAAGCACATTAGGATATTCCCTGGTTTTCTCAGATGATGTCTCATCGAGATCTGAAGATTGGATCATACGCCCACCTCTTAGTAAGTTACTAAAATAGAAGCGTATGTTAACCCAAATGAACAATTCAGTCTGTGGTAAAAAATTATGCTACTAAATTCTTTCTTTCCTTTTTTCCTTCCTTATTTCTTTTGCCTATAATGAAAATCTATCGATAATATATAGACACGAAAACCTAATATTCAAGTTGGTTTGTATTTTGCTGGCATCGTATTGCTGATATCTTGTAAAGATCGCACATCTACAAGGCTTAGTGGTGCAGTATTGCCGGCGGTGGGCTTTTCAGCATTGTTCAAACGTGCTTGAGGGCTAAACACCATCAGCACTTGCCCCTTATCATTGGCAGCTTCATTCCGATTTTCTGATGGTATCTTTTCTATTTTATCTAGCTTTTCGGGGGGCGTGATTTTTGCCGAAAAATACTGCGCGACTTGTGGCTGGTTACCCATAGCCGCATTTTGCCAAATCACATAATAATCGGGTTTTTCAGGCGCTTTGATTTTACTTATAAAATACTCCGCAACTTGCTGATGGCCACCCATAGCCGCATTTGCCGCCACCCAATTATAGTTATAACCTTGTTTTTCAGGCGCATTAATTTTTCCTAAAAAGTACTCTGCTATTTGTTGATAACCACCCTTCGCTGCCGCTGATGCAACCGAAAGATAATCTGGTTCTTTAGGCGCTATAATTTTTCCTAAAAAGTATTCCGCTATTTGTTGGTGACCATTTTTCGCTGCCTCTAATGCCACCCAATTATAATATCGATCTGCAGGATCAATAATTTTATCTAAAAAATATTCGGCTACTTGTTGATGGCCGCCCATAGCCGCATGTCCCGCCACGCCATTATAATCTCGTTCTTCAGGATCTTTAATCTCTCCTAAATAATTTTCCGCTATTTGTTGATGACCATTTTTCGCAACTTTTGATGCCACCGCATTATAATCTCGATATTCATCGTTGATTTTTCCTAAAAAATATCCGGCTTCTTTATAATAGCCACCTTCAGCGGCATATCCGGCTACAAAATTATAAGTTTCTTCTTCAGGATCCTTAATTTTACTTAAAAAATATTCGGCTATTTTTTGATGGCCACCAAAGGCTGCTAATCCGGCACATCCTTCATAATCTCTCCTTTCAGGATCTCTTCTATTTAAAAAATTCATCGCCAGTTCTTGGTGGCCATACTGGGCGGCAAGATATGCAACATCGTTATAATTTACCACCAAATCATTTGGCACTTTATCTAACAATTCATTAACAAGCACTAAATGATTCCCTTTGAAGGCACCTTCAATAAAATCTAAAAAACGTGCCCCTTTGCTTGCGAGAAATAGGCAAGCTTGCTTTTTATTCTCCATCGCTAAATACATGGCTGCATTTAAGTGCTTGCTGTCTTTTACATGGATGCTAAAATTATGCCCCAAAAGCAATTCTATTTGTTTCTCGCTAGCGCTTTTGTCTTCCGGTGTGGATGCCAGCACATATTTTTTAGCTCCTTGCACTAGATCTTTAATAAAATTATCAACAACATTATTTTGTCCTGAAAGCATAAATACCTCTTACTACATTTCACTTAAACTTTGCACGCCTAGAATTTGCATAAATTGAAAAAGGTGCGTTATCACTTGGCGCTTTTTTCTTTGAAGATTTCCTCTTTGATTGCGCTACTGGTGTAACACTCTTACTTGAACACATCACAGTGGTAGATTCTTCATTATTATTTTCTTCTTCTAACAGCTTATGCAATTTAGTGAGTTTTGATTTTTCAGCCTCAATTTGCTTTTGCAAAGACTCAGAATCAAGTGGTGTGTCTTTTGCTTTTACCCTTTGGTTATCGTTAGAGGCTATGGTATTGCTGATATCACGCAAGGGTGCATTTTCGGATGAGAAGAGGGTAGCTTGATTGGTGGTATGTATGACAGGTTCAGCGCTAAACGCGAGTAACCCTGACGCTGCAGCAGCAGTATTTTCTTTAAGATCCTGCTCTGCCCTATGTTTAGCTAAAAAATACGAAGCCATTTCCACGTGGCCTCTGAGCTTTGCATCTATACTCATTAAACGGTAATTGGCTTTGTCTGGTGGCGCAATTTTATCCAAATAATATGTGGCCAATTGTAGATGTCCACCTAGCACAGCAGAGACAGCCACCATATTATAATTAGGCTTTTCAGGTGCTGCGATTTTGCCTAAGAAATAGTCTGCCACTTGTTGGTGACCACGCTCTGCGGCGGCGGTGGCCAAGATATCATAATCCGGTTTTTCTACTGTTGGTAATTTACTTAAAAAGTGATCGGCAAGGATTTGATGGCCACCTGCGGCTGCAAATTTGGCAACCATCATATAATCTGGTCTTTGAGGAGATTTAATCTTGCTTAAAAAGTTTTCAGCCCATTGTTGATAACCATATTTGGCTGCTAATGCCGCAATTAAGTTATAATTTACCTCCAAATTATTTGGAACATTATCTAACAAATCATTAACAAGTGCTAAATGATTCCCTTTAAAGGCACCTTCAATAAAATCTGCTAAACGTGCCCCTTTACTTTCTAGGAAAAGCCAAGCTGGTTTATTATTCTCCATACCAAGATACATGGCCGCATTTAAGTTATTTTTATCTTTTGCATGGATGCTAAGATTTGCTTGCAAAAACGATTCTATAGCCAGCTCGATATTTCTTTTACTTTGAGGGGTAGATGCCAGTGCATAATCTTTAGCACACCTAACAAGGCAGGAAATAAATGTATCTACCATATTATGAACGACTTGCTGTGCCTCCTTTTTTGCCAATGCCAATGCTGTAAAATGTTGAGCAACAGCAATATTGTGCCCCTTTTCTGCTGATTTGATGATCCGATCATAATCAGGTTTCGCTGGTGGCGTAATTTTACTTAAAAAATAATCAGCGATTAGTTGATGTCCATTTCGTGCTGCCGATGCCGCCAAGTCATTATAATCTATTTTTTGGGATGCTTTTGTTTTGCTTAAAAAATACTCGGCAACAGGTTGATGGCCACCTGCAGCACCATTTAAAGCTAACCAATAATAATCAGGATGTTGCGATGATGGCATTTTAGCTAAATAATTTTCTGCCGCTTCTTGATGGCCATATCTAGCTGCTAAAACAGCAATTTCATGATAATCAATAATTAAGTCTTTAGGCATATTATTGATAATTTCTTCAACAAAGGGTAGAGGATCTTTGTCCTTATTAGAGAATATCCCTTTAATAAAATCCAAATAATTTGCACCCTGTTCCCATAGAAACAAACAAGCCTCTTTTTTGTACCACCTGCCTAAAAAATTAGCTGCATTGTAATTATATGTATTTTTTGTGTGTATACTGATCCCTTGTTTTAAAAAAGACTTAACCTTTTTTTTAATCGCTTCTTTGTGCTCAGGCGTCGATGCACGCGCATATTCTTCTGCTTCTCGCACAAGATCTTTAATAAAATTATCAACAACATTATTTTGTCCTGAAATCATAAATACCTCTTACTACATTTCACTTAAACTGTACGTGTCTAGCTTTTGAATGAATTAACAAAGCTGCGCCATCACCTGGCGCTTTATTCATTGAAGATCTGCACTTTGAATTAGCTGCTAACGTAACACTTTTGCTTGAACTCATCGCCGTGGTTAATTCATCAGCACCGTCTTTCTCATCTAGCAACTTACGCAACATAGCAATTCTTTCTTTTGCAATCTCAATTTGTTTTTGTAAAGAGCTGTGCTGAGGCGCAAGCGGCTTCGACGTTATAGTATTGCTGATATCACCCAAGAGTGAATTTGCGGATGGAAAGATGGTAGCTTGATTGGTACTATGTATAACAGGATCAGCGCAAATCGCTAGTAACCCTGCCGCTGCATCAGTAGCTTTTTTTTCAAGCTCCTGCTCGACTTTTAGTTTTTCCACAAAATACCTTGCAACTTGTGAGTAACCACCAAGCCATGCGCATGATGCCACTCTAGAGTAATCGGGTTTTTCAGGTCGTGTTATTTTAGCTAAATAATTTTCTGCCAATTGTTGATGCCCACATCTGGCGGCACAGCCTGCCACCCGATTATAATCAGGTTTTTCAGGCGTTATGATTTTGCCTAAATAATAGTCAGCCACTTGTTGGAAGCCACCTTGAGCTGCTGCCGCGGCAAGAAGATTATAATCAGGTTTTTCTGATGCCAGCATTTTATATAAATAATAATCAGCCATTGTTTGATGACCACCATGGGCCGCACCTATCGCAACATTCATATACTCTGGTCTTTCAGGTGCTTTAATCTTGCTTAAAAAATAATCAGCAACATTTTGATGGCCACCTAGCGCTGCACCATATGCCACAAAATTGTAATCCGGTTTTTGAGAACCTATTTTACTTAAAAAATTCTCAGCCAAATTTTGGTGACCATATTTGGCGGCAAAAGCCGCAATCAGATTATAATTTACCTCAAAACCAGTTGGCGGATTATCTAACAAATCATTAACAAGTGCTAAATGGTTTCCTTTAAAGGCACCTTCAACTATATCTATAAACGCTGCGCCTATATTTACTAGGAAAAAACAAGCTTTTTTATTATTCCCCATGGATAAATGCATCGCTGCATTTAAGCCCTTATTATCTTTTGCATGGATGCTAAAGTTTTGCTCCAAAAGCATATTTATTTGTTGTTGAATATTTCTTTTCTTTTCATGGCTAGATGCCATCACATATTCTTTAACACACCCCACAAGGGATTTAACAAAACTATCAGCATTTTTGTTGGCCAAATTTGCTATTTCTCGTTGTGCTAATGCTATAAAATGTTGAGCAACTGCGGTTTGGTTCCGTTTTTCTGCTGCTTTGATGATCCGATCGTAATCGGGTTTTTCAGGTGGTGTAATTTTGCTTAAAAAATACTCAGCAATTTGTCTATGTCCCCCCATTGCTGCTGATACCGCCAAGTCATTATAATCCAATATTTGAGGCTCCTTTATTTTGCTTAAAAAATACTCGGCTACTTTTTGATGTCCACCTGAAGCTGCGTTCATAGCGACAAGATAATAATTTGGTTGATGCGGCGACGGAATTTTAGCTAAGAACTTCTGTGCTGCTTGCTGATAGCCATATCTAACAACTACATTTGCAAGCAGGTTATAATCTAAAACAAAATCTTTTGGCATATTATTGATAAACTCTTCAACAAAGGGTAAAGAGTCTTTACTAGCAAAGAATGCCCCTCGAATAAAATCAAAATAATCTGCTCCCTGTTCCCAAAGAAATAAACATGCTTGTTTATTCTTCAGCATGCCTAAATAATAGGCAGCATTGCGACCATATTTATCTCTTGTGTGTATACTTAAACCTTGATTTAAAAGAGACTTTACCTCTTTTTTAATCTCTTTTCGGTGTTCCGGTATGGATGTGCGCCCATATTCTTCTGCTTCTTGCACAAGATCTATAATAAAATTTTCAACATCATTATTTTGCCCTGAAAGCATAGTTACCTCATGCTACTTATACAAAGAAATGGAAATCAATCATTTTTCAGTTGGGAAAATACCACAAATGTGGCAATTTTCCTGTCATATAAATTTATTGATCTTTATAAAAAACGATTTACCTGCATATTCCCGCATTTGAACTTTATTAATTTGGCGTGGTCTTAACTATTAATGTTGCATTAATACGAGGTTTTTATGTTGGCCGATCCAGCAAAGTTAATAGTAGATTTGATTGAACAAACCAACCTTGAGGATCCGCAAAGTGTGGCTCGTTTTGCCAAAGAATTCCAAAAACTTCAACTTTTTGGCCCTCAATATATCGGCCCTTATCTTCGTCAAAAAAAGAACTTACCCCCAGAAAAAGAAGTTGTTATTGCCGGAGATGATATTTTACCCTTTTTAACTGGTAATCTTGTCGGCTACATAGCGGAGCATTATCCGCAGAATAAAACAGAACTTGCAGATAAAGTGCTTAAACTTTGTGAAAAAATTGATGAAAGATATGCACCTCCACAGGGAGAATATACTGATGAAGAAAATGAACATCGTGGAGAATGGTGTAATAATGCTATTCAGCTTTACTCAGCATTTTCTTATTTAAAGAATAATCAATTCGGCATTCCAGCGGATGATAAAGATATGCAAGCAGTGCATGACCATTATCAAACTCAAAGGCAAAAAGCGAAGGAATTTGAAGTTCAAGCATTAGAAAGAACTATAACCGACTATAGCAATGAGATAATGGGTTGTGTCGCCATAGGCAACGCTGAAAAGTTTAGGCTCAGCACGAAAAAAGCGCAACAAAAAGAAGACCGGCGCACAAGCCTTACACAAGAATTTCAACTCTCCCAACATGACTCATTTACCGATTTTACAATTAAAATGACAGCATTAAGCGATAATGTTAAACAGTTAAAAACGCAAAAACCAAATAAATCAGACTATCAAGATAAACCTGAACAATACCAGCAAGCATTAGGGGCCTATGCTGACAAGCTAAAAGATGCTTTAGAAACAATATCTAAACAATCACTAGAACATGCAGATGCACTTCAAAATCATGCGTTAGTTCGTCGTTTACACATTAAAGAGCCAACAAATATCAGTAATAAACTCAGTAATGCCTGTGCAAGTATGTTTAAGAAACTTCACAAAACATTCCCCAGCGTTTTCACCCAAGAAACCCCGGAATTTCTTAAAACAAAAACGCAAAAACAAGTTGGATTGATTAAAAGAAATTTACAGCAATAAACCAGTGCGGATCCGCCTTTTTAACGTCATATTACACTCGCTAAAAATCTCATATGCGGTAAAATAACGCTCTTAGGGTGAAAAACCAAGGAAAGTTATATGACAGACTGTCTGTTTTGTAAAATGGTTACCGGGGATATTCCCACGCAAAAACTATATGAAGACGATCATATTTTCGTGATCAAAGACATTAACCCCAAAGCAAAAGTGCATTTATTGGTCATTCCCAAAGTGCATATCCATAGCTTAAACGAAGTCAACGAAGCCCATGCTTCTTTATTGGGTTATGTGGTAACGTCCTTGAAGAATTTTGCAAAAGAACAAGGCCTGGATTCCTTTAGAACCATTGTGAATACTGGCAAAGCCAGCGGTCAGTCGATTTTTCATGTTCATTTTCATATTTTAGGTGGCAATAATTTGCCTTTTTAGGAGAATGTAATGGGTTTAACAGCCAACAGTCCCTTTTCGTTATTATTAATTTTCTTAATCGTGGTTTTATTATTCGGCACCAAAAAGCTACAAAGCGTCGGTGAAGATTTAGGCAAAGCCTTAAAAGGTTTTAAAAAAGGCATGCGCGAAACCCAAGATGAAGTTGAAGAAAATAAGAAAAATTAATGTTTGAAATAGGTTTTTGGGAATTGGTCGTGGTTGGCATTGTTGCGCTGTGGGTGCTTGGTCCCGCGCGCTTGCCTGCTGTGGCCAGAGTAGTTGCACGTTGGTTACTTCGTGCTAAAAATTCCTATCAAAGCATTAAACAAGAATTCGTCGAAGAATTTGAGAAAACCTCCACCCAGAAAAAAGACTAAAAACTGTGGACGCGATAGAACGGTTTATTCCTCACTTAATAGAGCTACGCAAGCGTTTATTACACTGCGCCTTGGCTTTCGTAATTGTACTTATTCCTTTAATTATTTTTAGCAGTGAGCTCTACACCCTTATTGCACAACCCATTTTAAAAACTTTGCCTCAAGGGGCCATGCTCATTGCCACCGAAGTGGTAACCCCATTTACCGCCCCCATCAAGCTTGCTTTGTTTAGCAGTGCCACTTTGCTTATCCCTTATTTTTTATATCAAGCTTGGTCTTTTGTGAAACCCGGGCTTTATAAAAAAGAAAAACGCGCCATCATGCCAATTTTGTTAATGTCTACCACTTTATTTTATGTAGGCATGGCCTTTGCCCATTTTTTGGTGTGCCCTGCGGCGCTCAGTTTTTTTAGTCATGTTGCGCCAAAAGGCGTTACCGTGATGACAGACATGACGCATTACCTTGATTTTGTATTAGTGCTCTACTTCGCCTTTGGGCTTTCTTTTCAAGTACCCATTATTACTTATTTACTTATTCGCGTGGGTATTACCAGCGTCGAAGGGCTTAAAAAACAACGGCCCTATATTATTGTTGGCGCTTTTGTGATCGGCATGATCTTAACGCCCCCAGATGTGGTGTCACAATGTTTGTTGGCTATTCCATTACTCGGATTGTTTGAAAGTGGTTTACTGCTGGCAAAGTGGTTAATACCAAGCAAAAATAAAATGATAGCCACCACTTAATTAGTGTCTAATCTGATCCCCTCTCCCCTTGCGGGAGAGGGTTAGGGTGAGGGGTATTTAGAATATTATTGGGGCTTCTCGAATTCCCAGACTTTAATCACCCCTCATCCCTACCTTCTCCCGCAAGGGGAGAAGGGGTAAGAAAAGTAATTACTCTATCTACTTATCCCGCATTAACTGCGACATCATTTCAGCGGCGTTCACTAAAGCGTCGGTAATGGTAGGCTCTGCGGCAGAATGCCCAGCATCGCGAATAATATGTAATTCACTGCCAGGCCATGCTTGATGTAACAAATAAGCATTATCCAACGGGCAAATCATGTCATAACGACCATGGACAATAATGCCTGGGATCCCTTCTAATTTGTAAGCATCACGCAAAATTTGATTAGGCTCTATAAAGCATTTATTTACAAAATAATGGGTTTCAATTAAAGATAAACTCATCGCGGTATGCGTGTTGGTAAAACGCTCTAAAACGCCTTTACAAGGATTGAGCGTGGCACATTGGCCTTCCCAATGCGACCAATGTTTGGCCGCACTCATGCGCGCCAATTCATCTTCACCATTTAAACGCTTATAAAAAGCAGCAATAAAATCGCCTCTTTCTTCTTCTGGAATGGGGGTTATAAATTCTTGCCAGTAATCTGGGAAAACATGATTCGCCCCATCTTGGTAAAACCATTGTAAATCCACTTGGCGCGCTAAAAAGACGCCGCGCAAAATCATACCCATCACTTGCTCTGAATGCTTTTGTGCGTACAATAAACTTAAGGTCGCGCCCCAAGAACCACCAAATAACACCCAACGCTTCACCCCCAAGTGTTTACGGATCATTTCCATGTCTTTGATTAAATCTTTGGTGGTGTTATGTTCAATGCTGCCATAAGGGGTTGAACGGCCACAGCCGCGTTGATCAAATATAATGATGCGGTAACGTTCAGGATCAAAATAACGTCTATCATCAGTTGTACAACCTGCTCCTGGGCCACCATGGACAAATAAAACGGGGATCCCATCCGGTGAGCCGCTTTCCTCTACATAGATTTTATGACCTTTGCCTACATCCAGGGTATGTTGCGCGTAATTTTTGATGGCAGGTAGCAATACTTTCATTCAATATTCCTTCACGACAAATGGATAATCGCTTACACAGCAGCGCGAAATTTTCTCTTTTACCCTTTTATGCAAAATGAGACACTTTCCTTGTCAATCTCCAACCGACGAAATTCGGATTGGCCCGGGACCCCTCCCGGGCTTTTTTTTATCTAAAGGAAAATACCTTGTTTAAGTTTAGACCAGAGGCGGTTATTCACCACTTCTTGAGGCGCGTTTACGTTCATGCTCTTTAAGCATCTTTTTACGTACACGGATGGCCGAAGGTGTCACTTCTACTAATTCATCATCTTCAATGAATTCAAGGGATTGCTCTAATGACATTTTAATGGGCGGGGTCAAAATAATATTCTCATCTGAGCCCGCAGCACGAATGTTTGTTAGCTGCTTGCCTTTTATTACATTGACTACTAAGTCATTATCCCGAGAATGGATCCCAACCACCATGCCTTCGTATACCTCGGTTTGAGGTCCGATCATTAATCTACCCCGTGCTTGTAAACCGAATAACGAAAATGCGGTTGCTTTACCAGCCGCATTGGAAATAAGCACCCCTTGACCACGTTTTGCCATGGCACCCGCTTTGTAAGGTCCGTAATGATCAAAAACATGGGTGATGATCCCAGAGCCTGAAGTTAATGTTAAAAAGGTTGAATGAAAACCAATTAATCCACGTGAAGGAATGGTGTAATCCATACGAATACGCCCCTTCCCATCTGAAACCATATCCATTAATTGACCACGGCGGTTACCCAGTTGCTCCATCACTGAACCTTGATCTTTTTCTTCTACATCCACGGTGAGCAATTCATAAGGCTCGGTAATTTCATCACCGTTACGATGCAATATCACTTCAGGGCGTGATAAAGCTAATTCATAACCTTCACGACGCATGGTTTCTATTAAAATAGATAAATGTAATTCACCACGACCCGATACACGGAATTTATCTGGATCTTCTGTATCTTCTACGCGTAAAGCCACATTATGTAAGGTCTCGCGATATAATCTTTCTCTTAATTGTCTACTGGTAACAAACTGACCTTCACCACATAAAGGCGAAGTATTTACTTGGAATGTCATGCTAATGGTAGGTTCATCCACCTTCAATGCTGGCAAAGCTTCCACGGCATTTTTATCGCACAGCGTATCAGAGATACTTAAAGGCTCTATCCCTGAAATGGCAACAATATCGCCCGCTTTAGCTTCAGGCTGCTCAATACGCTCTAACCCTAAATAACCTAATATTTGTAACACGCGTCCTTGACGGGTTTTGCCTTGCGCATCAATCACAGAAACTTGCGTATTAGATTTGATAGTACCGCGCTTAATTAAGCCAATGCCTATCGTACCTACGTAGCTTGAATAATCTAAAGAGCTGATCTGCATTTGGAAGGGACCGTTTTCATCGCAACGCGGTGGTTTCACATACTCTACAATCGCCTCAAACAATGGCGTCATATCGGTACCAGGTTTATCCAGATCACGTGTCGCTGTTCCCAATAACGCTGAAGTGTAAACCACTGGGAAGTCTAATTGTTCTTCCGTGGCACCTAGTTTATCGAACAGATCAAATACTTGATCAATCACCCAATGAGGGCGGCTGCCAGGTCTATCAATCTTGTTGATAACAACGATAGGGTTTAATCCCTTGGCAAAAGCTTTTTGGGTCACAAAACGGGTTTGTGGCATCGGGCCATCCACGGCATCTACCAACAGTAATACCGCATCGACCATCGATAAAATACGCTCAACCTCGCCGCCAAAGTCGGCATGCCCAGGGGTGTCAACCACGTTAATGCGATAATCTTTCCATTTTAGGGCCGTATTTTTAGCCAAAATGGTAATGCCCCGCTCCTTTTCTAGCTCATTAGAGTCCATGATACAGGCATCGTAAGCTACCCTAGCATCGAGTGTCCCCGATTGAGAAAGCAGCTTATCCACCAAGGTTGTTTTGCCATGGTCAACGTGGGCAATAATGGCAATATTTCGTAGCTGCATGTTTCCCTCAAAAAAAATGAAATGAGTTTACCACATTTAAACCCATTGTGGCCCCCTGACCTATACTATACATATCTCCTGCATAGGGCTTTGGGATAAATTTTAAGACCTAAAGGCCTTGTGTCGATATGAATTCAGAGGGAGACTATTTCTATAGGGGGGCCCTTTATGCCATCGCTGATATTACACCCAACCTCTACAGCACAATGGCATGCCTTACTCATGGAGGCACAACAGTCTAGCGCCATTTACCTTAAAGAAGACGTAGAATCTTACTTGGTCTTTATGCTCATGCGTTTTACCGGTGAGCCCAATATCGCCTCTAGTGTATTGGGGCTGGAATTTTTACAAGAATATGTGCGCGAACCGCATCATTACCAACAATTAAAAGATGTGGGAGATAAATGCCTTCTGGTGGCAGGATTGTTTCCCGGTCGAGCAATTAAACGCCGCGTGAAGCTTAGCTATTTTGTAAAGCTAGGACAAATGGCTTATTCAACTATCTCACATAGTCTAAGCATTCAAGAAGAACTCTTTATAAAGCTTTGTACCGAATTCCCCAAATTAATGGATGTTCTACAAGCCATGCGGGAAAACGGTAGTCAGACTTTCGATTTATTACAATCTTTAGAGCTCTGGCATGAAACCGGCAGCCAAGCTGCTTGGCAAAGATTAAGAGAAGTCAGTGCCAGCTTACCTTTAACCCCCGACCTCAATGATAAGTCAGTACACTAATATTTTGCTGTTCCGTGTTTTAAAACGCCTGTCCCGTAAATTTAAGAAATTGCGGTGGGTGTCCCGGGAATGAGGTGTCCCAGAATTTAAAAATGGAGTAAGATTGTTCTTCAGGATGTCAGGGAGGAGAATGATCATGTCTATTCAAAAAGTATTAGAACAAATTCAAGAAAACAAAATTAAATTCGTTGATTTACGTTTTACCGATACACGCGGTAAAGAGCAGCATGTTTCTGTGCCAGCACATGTGGTAACCGAAGAATTTCTTGCTGATGGCAAAATGTTTGATGGTTCCTCTATTGCCGGTTGGAAAGGAATCAATGAATCTGACATGATTTTGTTACCTGATCCTGATACAGCGGTCATAGATCCCTTCCGTGAAGAACTCACCATGTTGTTACGCTGCGATATCCATGATCCTGCAACCATGCAAAACTACGTACGTGATCCACGCTCACTTGCCAGACGCGCTGAACTTTATCTCAAATCCACTGGCATTGCTGATACTGCTTATTTTGGTCCTGAACCAGAATTTTTTATCTTCGATGATGTGCGCTTTAAAGTAACCATGAATGGTTCTTTTTATGAAGTCGATTCCGAAGAAGCTGCTTGGAACACCGAACGTGATTTTGCCGGTGGCAATATGGGCCATCGCCCGATGATTAAAGGCGGTTATTTCCCTGTGCCCCCTGTAGATTCTTCACAAGATTTACGCTCAGCGATATGTTCAACCTTAGAAAAAATGGGCCTTGAAGTTGAAACCCATCACCATGAAGTTGCTACCGGTAACCAAAATGAAATTGGCACCACCTTTAGAACACTGGTGCGCAAAGCAGATGAATTACAAATTTTAAAATACGTAGTCCACAACGTATCGCATGCCTATGGTAAAACCGCCACTTTTATGCCTAAACCCATTGTGGGCGATAATGGCAACGGTATGCATTGCCATCAATCGTTATTTAAAGGCGGCGTGAATCTCTTTAGCGGTGATGGTTATTCTGGTTTATCCGATACCGCGCTTTACTATATCGGTGGGATCATCAAACACGCTAAAGCCTTAAATGCTTTTACCAATGGCACCACCAATAGTTACAAACGTTTAGTGCCTGGTTTTGAAGCACCCGTATTTTTAGCTTATTCTGCGCATAATCGTTCGGCCTCCATTCGTATTCCTTATACGCCTTCACCTAAAGGCCGACGCATTGAAGTACGTTTCCCTGATGCGGCCACCAATCCTTACTTGGCATTTTCTGCCATGTTGATGGCCGGCCTCGATGGCATTCGTAAACAAATACATCCTGGCGATCCGATGGATAAAGATCTTTACGATCTGCCCCCTGAAGAAGCTGCTGAATTAGAAAGCGTTTGTGAAACTTTGCCAGAAGCCTTAGAGGCGCTGAACAAAGATCGAGCCTTCTTAAAAGAAGGTGGGGTATTTAACGATGAGCTTATCGATGCCTACATCGCTTTAAAACAGCAAGAAGTAAAACGCTTGCATATGTCTACACATCCTATCGAGTTTGAGCTGTACTATAGTTTGTAGTGATGAAAACATTAATCAAACTCATGCTTTACCTGCTTGTGCTTTATGCACAAGCAGTGTCTGCTGATGCAGTGTATAAAGGCACAGACAAAGAAGGCAGAACCATTTATAGCGATCAACCCATCGAAAATGGCGAAAAGATCACTATCACGTTGCCCCCCACTTTTAATTTGCCCAAAGCGCCTGCACATGAAACCAAAACGACCACAGCAGAAGTAGTTGATTATAAAATAAGCATTATTGAGCCGCATGATCAGCAAACTTTCACCAACGACATTCGCCAAGTGGAAGTAAAGCTTGCGCTTACCCCTAATCTGCAAGCGGGTGACAGAATTAATTTAATGGTGAATGGCAAACCTTATGGGCACTATTCACAAGGACTTACTTTTACCCTGCATGATTTTCCACGCGGTGCTTATAAAGTAAACGCGATCATTACTTCAGAGCAAGATCCGGATAAAGTAAAAGCCCAAAGCAGCACTATCATTTTTTATCAGCAACGCGCTATTGCCAAAAGAGATGTTGCACCTCAATTGGCTCCACAGGGTCAAATGGCTCCTCAAGCTCCCTAATGCTTACCTCCAAATAGGTTCGAATTTGTTTATTTATGTATTACGAGGTCTTTTAGCAGTATTTAGTTCTAAAATGAGTGTACGCAACTTTCTTGCGGCATTTTGACTTAAGTGGTGGATTGATGCGCCGTGCTCTAGCAAAAACTGAATTTGCTGCGCCTGTCCTGCATGTACTTTTGCTTCTAATGCAGTTTGGTTATATTCGCCTCTGGCGTTAATGTTGAGATGAATGCTTTTGGCAAAAGCCATTAAAAACTGGGCTGTTTCATGAAAGGTAACAGAAATATTCGCAAGTGCTTGGCAAGCTCTTTGTTGCATAAGAGGGGATGCTTTATTAAAAAGGCCAGGCACCACCATTTGCGCAATCAAACCAGTATGTTGATTTATGCCAATATAAATCTGCTTTAATTGGTCTAAATTTAAGGAGGAAGTCCTTAAAAATTCTTCTAATTTGCCAACAATAAATTGTGCTTGAGACTGTGGGGCATCGGTTGCGTGCAGATCTGCGGTTCCAAGCCTAATAGGATCGGCGTAAAAAGTCTCACCTTGTTGGGAAAGCGTTTCTTTTAACCAATTCACAATACTCTGTTTTAAAAGCGCAGGTTCAGCAAAGGCGCCTGTCTGAGCTCTGGTAGCCTGGTAAGCAAAGCAAAGATCTTGGGGAGATAAACCTTGTTCACCAATACCCACCAAAATTTCATCGCTTAAGCCGCCTAAACTCATCTTTGAACCCTTCAAAAAGTGCTATCGAGGCCTATGCTACCAAACTAAATTATCAATATTCAACACTTTTATAGGTGTATTAACACGTCTTTTTTACGACCGTTTATCTGCGATTTCTGTTTAATTGTCTGACTTTCCTTGGGAAAACCGCCTAAATCATTATAGTAAAAACTAAAGATAAATTTTATTTGTTGTGGGGTTAAGAAATGGCAATTCTAGGTACGCAATTATCACGTGTTGATGATATGCAAGCGCTAAGCTCAAGCTTAGATCGAATGCATGTTGATCCGATTAAGCATGATCCTCTTCAACACCCTTTAGCGCGTTTAACTACCAATCCTTCAGCGCTAACATATATCAGTGCATTTGCTGGCGATAAAATTCAAAAAGATGATAACCCCGTAGGCATTGCAAATACTGTTTTATTTCTCAAAAATTATGTTGCCGGTGCCCGCCCTATCATGACGCTTGCTAAAAGAGACGGGCTTGATCAGGTGCTTGGCAAAACCAGTAAAGTAAAAGTCGTCAGAGCTTATGATGTTTTAAGCGGTGCAGAAATTGCACTCAAGAAAGCTTCTCACTATGACTCGCCAACAGAATCTGCTTCAGAAAAAGCACAAGATCTTGCTTTAAAAGAACGAGAAAAAGTACGTGAAAGAAGAGCTTTAATGATGCTGCATCGTTACTATGGTGAACTCAGCTTAGAAAAGAAAGATCGCAAAGTAGATTATATCGCGCAAGAACTGGTGAATGGCGATGATGTTGCTAAATTCTTAAACAAGAAAAATGATCTTTTAATGATTGAAAAAGATCAAAGCGCTTTAAAAGAGCATTTTGAAGATTTAGTCAAAGTTGCTTATTTATTTTGCCAAGAAGTCCATGCGTTTAATGCCCTGGGAATGATCCATCGTGATATTAAACCTGAGAACATGATGGTTAACAAAGAAGATGGAAATTTCACCCTCAAATTAATTGACTTTGGCGGTGCTATACATGTTTCTGAAGCGGCAACTGATCTTGATAAAGACTATGGGACGCAAGGGTACAAAGCCCCTGAAATTGAACAAGGTCAATTTAGCTTTGCAACCGATGCTTATGCGGTTGGTGCATCTTTAAGCAAATTTACCGAGCTGATGAATGCTGGTTGTTTCAGAATATTCTTAGCAAAAAACAAAGAATGTAAAGCCATCAAAGAAGCGCTTGAACGGGTGAGCCATGCTTTGATGGATCCCATCGTAGAAAAACGTATGCGCTTATCTGATTTCCTGACAGTGCTAGCTCCTCTTGGTGAATTATTAGCAAAACAGCAATCTATGCGCCAAATTCACAAATAACCTTCCTTTACCCTTCTCTTGCGTAGTCCTTATGGCAAAAAAATGACTACGCAAGAAAGTTAACTTATCTATTTTTGATTATCCGCAATTTTAACTACGTGATTCATTTGACAGTATTAATTCACCAGTGTAAAAACTAACTTCCATTTTCTCTTGGAGATTGTTATGAGAGAACTCAACACAAATGAAGTTAGTTACGTTTCTGGCGCGCTTAATTGCATAGACGCCAACATTTATCAAAGCCTTCATGATCAAGCTGTATTTACCGGTGAATTATTTGGCCTTGGCGGCGCACTTGTTGCCGGCACAATTGCCTTTGCTTTAACCATGCCTTTAGCAGCTGCTCCTGGCGCCGTTATTGCAACCACCGCTTATGTTGCCCCTGCAGTTAATGCTGCACTCGTTGGTGCTGCGGTATTCCCTTGGTTAGCCATGTACGGTTATGGCAAATCCGGCGTTTGGGCGCCTTATTTTGGCCAACAATAAACGCTTAATTTATTCATTACGAGAGGTTTAGTATGAATACAAGAAAATTACTCACTATCGCAGGTGCTGCTGCAGGCGCTGCCTTAGCTATTTCTTCAGGCGCAGCAATTCCTATGGTAGCAGCATGTGTTGTTGCTGGCGCAGGTGCACCCAATGTGATTATTACTGTAGGTAAATTAGCAGCAAGAGCAGCTGGCAGAAGATCTCCTGAACTTGCCATTACCAAAGATGATGTGGTCACACTCGGACTAATGACTGGCGGCGTGGTTACGGTTGCGGCACTGGCACCGGATCAGCAAAGAAAAGATCCCGCCAATTATGTCTTGGCGGCAGCGGCAGCTCCTGGTATTTTCAATTTACTGGATGCCACTGTTGGCGCGGTTGTTACTGGGCGTCAAAATGCTGAACAAATCCAAGCTGGTGTGGATAATCTAGTAGATAGAGGCAGAAGAGCATTTCGCCAGTAATATTTTCTTTTCCAGATTAAGGGGGAGACTCATTACTCTCCCCCCTTTTTAAATACCACTCCAACAAAAATAACAGCACTTTAGTCATCACAAAACAAAAAATCTGCCAGATAATAAACGAAGAATAAAAAATCAGCATCCACACAATCGTGAATAGCATCAGAAAAACGGTGATAAGACGGCCAAAAAAGGATTGTCGCCAAAACTTTTTCCACAAAAGTTTCAGCACTGTCCAGGCGCGGCTTTCTTGTTGTTTTACATCGGTGCTTTTGGTGGTCAGTGTCATGCACCCCTTATCCTTTTACAATATCACACAACTACCCGCTTCTCTTAAGGTTAACATATTTTCTGCATCAGGAATTTCATCCTCAAATTTTACCTCAACTGGCCTTACAGCTGACCCTACTGGCCCACGATTTGGGAAGGCCACAATACCTGGCATAGGCGATCTAAATAATAACGGGGCAACAAATGCATTTCCCAAAGACATCGCAGCAAATGCCCCTTCTAAACCGACATATTGTGCACGCCTTCTTTTTTCATTCATCACTATTTCTTTCACCAATGCATGCTGTGCGTATTTGCAAAGCGCCTCTAACTCATAATTTTTCAAACTGATGCGGTTATCTTCTGTTTGCAAAAAAGAAACAATTTTTTCTTCGTTGGCTAAACCTTTGCCTGCCCAAAAACAGATGGGCACCTCTCTTGGCGGTTTTAAGAAAATACTCTGGGTTTGCGCATAATATATAACACCATAACAGATAGCAGCCACAAAAAGCTCACGCTGAGCAGCGGTGAGCGTTAGGGTATCACCCTCTTTTACTTCCAGAAATTTAACTGAACGGATAAAATTCTCTAATCTTCTCGTGTCGGTACGTATATATTCCATCAGTGGCGCTAACTGGAGCTTTAGATCATCATCAGTGCTTACCTCTTGGCCCTCTAACAATTTTGCTAATGCATGACCTGCTTCAAGAGGATGGTCAACCTCTATTTCTTCTAAATCTAAGCGCACGGCACCAAGCACTCTAACAAACCATTCTCCCTTCTGGGCTTTTAATCTTTCTTCCAGACGTTCTTTGTATCGCACTAAGGCTTGACTGGGCTCTAGTTCACAACGCCATTTTAAACACTCGATGACGTGCTCTTGCATCAAAAAAGGGTTAGCAAAATAATGAAGGCCTTGCAAAGAACAATAATGTAAATCCATCAGCAAACAAAAAGGTGCTGGTAACTCTCCGTATTGAGTTAAACACGCTCCAATTAAGCAAGTAAGATAATCCTTCATAAATATCGCAAACCCACCAAATCCTGCAAAGGGTGGCGCCGCCAAAAACCTATCTACCCTTTGGTGGTCACCTAAAGGGATGTAGCGCTTTGCCAGGGGATGTTCATGAATGCGCTGCCAACTGTCTTTAAGCTCTTGCATGAGCAGCGCTTTGTCTTCTGCTACAACATCTTCACTGATATGACTTTGAATGTAGGCCCAAATAAGATCATCTGCTTCTTTATAAATACCGGGATTTAAATTTAATTGCATCGCCAAGCTATAAACCAAGTTAGCGTTCAATAAATCTTCTACGGCAAGTTGCTTGTTCTTGCGCAAATTGAGCGTATTTAAAAAGTGATCCAGGTTATCGATAATAATGACATTAATTTGTCCATACCCGTCCAACATGAGCAGTCGTTGGTGATTGTCTGTTTTGGCGTAGTTTTTGGTTTTACGCGATCTAACCCGGGTCATGTGTGCTCCATCACCGCGTGACAATGTAAGAAAGTGTCTTTTCAGTTATATCAAGAGGATTTTGGATCTGCAATAGCACTTACTGTATTTATTTTCTGTTCAAACCAGCGTGTTGTTTCATAAGACACAAAATCTCTATCCCCAAACACGCCATAGGTAGCATTGGCCTTTAGCTGCCATGCAAAAAAAGTAGGGTTTTGTGCAGGGTAAGCCAAGTATTGTTCACACGTGATTTTTACTTCAAATCCATTTAAACCTTTTACCTTTGTGAAAGAATAGGTTTTATCCTGACAAGTGTGCAAAAAAAGTGATTGTTGCGCGAGCTCAAAAGCGCTTAATGTTGCGAGCCTAGCACGCGTGGTTAATAATGCGTAATTAATCATTTGCTGCTTGCCAACGCTGAGCTTTAATAAATACATCCCTGCCAAAGATAACACCACCAAAATAAAAATAATGGCCAACAGGGTAAATCCTTTGCTTTTGGCTTTCATACTTTTGCCTCAATAAAAAGAGGCATCGTCATGATAATGGGCTCTTTGACTTTCGTCCCCATCTGTAAACGTATTTTGTGGCGAGTAAATTCACATTTTTTTACTTGATTAGTAAGCAATGCTGTTTGTCCATTATGATGGCGTGTTAATAACCCTTTATCATCACATTGATAAAGAATAGGATCTGATAATAAGTAAAAATGCAACGGGACTTTATTATCCAATGGATGCGGTTTTTCTAAAACGAGCGTGGCTTTATTTTTCTCTTGGATAAGTTTGCCTTTTATTAAATCTTTTTGATCTGAAAAAGCAATATAATAATCTTGCACTAAATCAGTACTTGGCGCTAGTTTAGTAAGCAGCGTTAAGGTAGGCTTTATTTGATTGAGATCTGCCAAGGCATAACCTTCATCGATTATTTTATGAAAAATAATTTCCTCATTACGCCCCGTATTAAGTTGCAGCGTTTGTGGCCAAGCAGCATTTAATTCTGTTTGCATGGTATCTAAAGCAAGCTCACCATCCTGAACCAAAAGCGTGCGTGCGCTAACCCAAAAATAGGTATTGATGGGGCCGGCAATAATTTCCACAATAAGCCCTGCCATAATGGCACTGATGAGCAACGCTAAAATAAGTTCAACCAACGTAAAGCCGCGTTGTTTATTCATAGGCAAGTACCTTTTGTTTTTAAGGCACTAAAGTAGGTATCACCAAGAGCACCATGGGATAATTGTACACTGATAAGCATTACGCCTTGTGCGTCAAAAGGAGAAATACGAACAGAAACTTTAATATTTTTGGCATCCTCAACGTTATCGGCCAAGTCTGGGAACACCATCAAAAGACGTGCATGATCTAAACCTTGATAATCACATAACACTTTATAAGCATGCGCCTGTGTCGCCACGCATCCGGTATTAGTTGTATTTTCCAAAGCTATAATGCGTTTAACTATATTTTCACCAAGTACATTTACTTGCCATTGTAGCTCTGGTGAAATACTGTTATTCACTGATGCCATCATAACCGATAATATGCCACTTAACCCAATGCCAATCACTACCATGGCAATGATCACCTCGACCAACGTGAAGCCTTTAAGTGGTCTTTTCATAAACAAAACCACTAAAACCATCGATAACAATATGTTGATTATCGACGGAAAAAACAATTTCAGGTTGCCATCGATTTTGGGCATTATAAACTTTGCCCATTTTATCAATAAAAATGGGCAAATTCACTAAAGGTGGTATTTTTGGGACTACAAGTTCATAAGCTGAGCCTGCTTCAATAAGATAGGGGCTGACAATAGGACGCGTGAAGTCGCCTTGCGTGCAATTTTGCTTCATGTAAAGTCCAATATGATTATTATCTTTATATTTAATAACGATATCACAGCCGGTGGCAGTGGATATTTTATGGGCAAAACGCAACATATTGGAAAATTCATCCAAGAAAAAGCGCTTTTGAAAGAAAGTGGTGTCAGATAACAGGGGGGCTACACTTGCGCCCACAATGCCAATTAAAACAATAACCATGAGCAACTCTGTGAGTGTAAATCCTTTTTCACTCATGATAGCCTCTTTTTTTATGGTACCTTTTTGGTAATGGCACCATTATTGGTTGAATAGTAAATTATGCGTGGTATATCTTTGTTTTTTTGATAGATATATGTACATGTGGATTCTTTATAAACTGAGCAAAAATTTTCGCTACAATTTTCTCCTGCACCGAATGTAACACTGGAGGAGGATAATAGATTTTTCATAATCTGTGAACAAATTTGATTATCATTACCGCCACTGGCTAGTACATCTTTTAAGCTAATATCTTCTTCACCCGTATTTGCGGCATTGGGCCAGCCTCTATCATTAAACCCGACATTAGAATGGCCACTATTCAGAAAGTCTATGCCTGCAATCGGTGGATTTGTGGTTGGTTGGCCACTTGCCAACCACTTGGCATGCGCAATATTCACTGCCGATGCCATGGCGCCAGCTGTGCCGCTAACGCTGGCATTATGCGCATCGCCAGTAATATCTAAAAAACGTGGTAAAGCAACAGATGCCAAAATGCCTAGTAACACAATAACAATCACCAACTCAATCAGGGTAAACCCGCTGATACTTTTTTGTTGATTTAGTTTTGTTGTGTTATCCATTCGTATTGTTATCTCCCATTACTTTCCGCTCACGGATAAGTAACTTCTCCTGTATTAGCGTCGTAAGTAATTTTTTCATTGGTACGTCTGTAGGTATAGGTACAATGATGTTCGCTGGTGGCACGCGCGCAAAAGTCTCCACTGGTGCATTTGCCAGTCTCATCTGCTGGAATAATACTTACTCCCGAGGTTTTGACGATGTTGTGTAAAATTTGGCTGCAGGTATCATTACCTGAAACACCGCCATCCTTAATTTCTGATAAAGCGCTCAAGCCATCGGCGCTGATCCCCACAGGATATCCTTCTTTGTTAAATTTAGTTTCAGAATGTCCATCGCCATTAATATCCACAAACGCATCCGTGTCTTTAGCCACTTCCCATTGTGCTCTGGCAACATTAAGACCTGCACTAAATGCCCCGCCCGTAGATTCGACAATCGCCGTTCTGGCTTTTCCTGTGATATGTAAATAACGCGGCAATGCCACGGCTGCTAATACACCCAGTAACACCACTACAATCACTAATTCAATTAAGGTGTACCCTTTAATTTTGGGCAGTTTAACCATGTGTCCTTCCACCACTTGTTACTCAATAAAAATTATAGTTGTCAATTTCAAGCTCAGGCTAATACCCATCCATTTTCCTTAAAGCCACTGTGGAAATATCCCACATAGGTAGAAAAACACCCAGTGCTAATACCAGCACCATGGCAGCAATAATGATAATCAAAACAGGCTCCACCGCATGACCCAGTCTTTTTAAATCATAATCCACATCTTTCTCGTAGTATTGGGCAGCCTCTAACAACATACTATCAACTTCACCAGTTTCTTCTCCGACAATCAGCATCTGTAAAACAATTGGCGAAAATAGCTCAGAATGTTTTGCAGCCAGGTAAAGAGATTCCCCGCGCTCTACAAAATGACGCATTTGTAAAATTTTTTGAGCCAAATAAGTATTATCAACAACGTTCGATACCACTCTGAATGCTTGCATCAGAGGAACGTTAGCCTTAATCGCCATGGAAAATGCCCGGCAAAACCTGACATAGATCGTGCGTTTTATTATGCCCCCAATAAAAGGGATCTTTAATTTAATCAAAGACCACCACCATTTTCCTTGTGGCGTATGCAGATAAACAACCAAACCTATACTTGCGCCCACAACAAACAGCGCCAACAGCCATCCATATTCAATAACAAAATTGGAAATATGAATTAATATTCTGGTAGGCAAAGGTAATTTTGAACCGAAGGCTGTAAAAAAATTGCTAAACGAAGGGATCACCACCACATTGATGATGCCAATAGCAAGTACAATTGCTACGATAACTGTTAATGGGTAACGCAAAGCCGTTTTAATGCGCCGCCTGGTATCTAGTTCTGACTCAAGGTAAACTTTAATTTGTAAAAAAGCATTTTCTAATTGTCCTGTATTTTCACCAACATCGATCATAGCAACGAGCAACGATGAAAATATATGCGGATGTCTTTCCAAAGCCCTGGCAAAGCGATTCCCCGACTCTAAGCTAATAATCACATCGGTTAAAGCACTTCGTAGACCATTATGCTCGGTAGTTTCACACACCACCCTTAAGGCGCGCATTAATGACACACCTGATTTTAATAAGGTGTGCATTTGTTGTGAAAAAAGAATCAAATCGTCAAGTTGCGGTTTGCCAAAGGAAAAATATTTTCTTAACAACCCTTCAACTGTTACTTCATTGGAGGTTATTTGAATGGAAATGGGAACCACTTCAACACTCGCAAGTTTTAACACCGCATTACTTTGTGATTGCGCTTCAATTTGCCCCTGGACTAGCTGGCCCGTTTTATCTCGCCCTTTATATTTGAAACTTGGCATAACCTTATTCTTCCATTAATTCCACGGACAAGCGCAAAACTTCATCAAGACTAATTAACCCCTTTTTAGCATACGCTAGTGCATGCCACGTCAGGGATTTGAAATTTGTTTTCTTTTTAGCCAGCAGCATAAAGGCTTTCAGATCACCTTCTCTTAAGGCATCTCCTAACTCTTCTGTGATTTCAATCCATTCATAAACACCAATTCTTCCCTTATATCCACGCATCCCACATTGACTGCAACCACGGCCCTTTTTAAATATCGGATTATTTTCTGTTTGACAATCCATAGCCTGAAGCCACTTTATCTCTCTCTCATTAGGAATATAATTTTCAGCACAGCTCTGGCAAACTCGTTTGGTTAAACGCTGTGCCATCACCAAGCGGATGGCGCTTGCTGCAAGATAAGGCTCTATACCCATATCAATTAATCTCGCCGGGCCACTTAATGCATCATTAGTATGTAACGTCGATAAAACCAAATGTCCTGTCATTGCCGCACGCAGTGCTATTTGCGCGGTTTCTTCGTCGCGAATTTCACCCACCATCACCACGTCAGGATCGTGACGAAGCGCCGAGCGTAGAATGTTGGAAAAATTCAACCCAATTTTAGATTGCACTTGCACCTGGTTAATTCTATCAAACGAATATTCAACAGGATCTTCAACGGTAATAATCTTTTTATCATGTGTGTTGATCTCAGAAAGCCCGGCATATAAGGTGGTTGATTTACCGCTACCGGTGGGCCCGGTGACTAAAATCATGCCATGGGGTCGGGTTAAATGATAACGAAATTTTTCAAGCATACTATGATTCATGCCTAAATCATCAAGCCTGAGAACGCCTTGCGTTTGGTCAAGTAAACGCATTACTACCGCTTCACCATTTCGCACCGGCATAGTGGCCATACGTACATCGATTTTTCTATCCTTTACGCGTATGCTAAATCGCCCGTCCTGGGGAAGCCTTCTTTCAGAAATGTTTAATTTGGCCATGAGCTTTAAACGCAACACTATAGCCGAAATGAGTGTTTGCCCTTTCATCACCTGCTCTTGTAAAACACCATCAACGCGTTGACGAATACGCATGCCATTTTCAGCAGGTTCAATATGAATATCCGAGGCATTCACTTGTATAGCATCTTCGAAAATGGAGTTGAGCAATTTTTTAATGGGGGCATCCCCCATTTCTTCATCCATTTCATTTTTATAAGAAACCTCCCCAATTTCTTGTTCTAGCTCTCCTGCCAAAGAAGCAATTTCATCTGTTTTTCTGTAAACTTCATCAATCACCCGCAACAGATCTTTTTCTCGGACCACCACCAAACGCAGATGCTTTTTAAGTTTTTTGGAGACCTCATCAAATGCTACCACATCGGTCGGATCAGCCACCGCCACTAAAAAGGCATTTTTGATTCTATCGATGGGAATAACCCGATAACGTCTGGCAATTGCCTCTGGTAATTCTCTTATGACTTCAGGTTTAATTTTATAAAAAGGTAATTCTAAGAATGGTAAATTTAATTGTTTGGATAAAAATAGTAGCAAGCTGGTTTCATCAATCAACCCTAACTCAATCAATACATCACCGAGCTTTTTACCCGTCTTTTTTTGCTCTGCAAGCGCTTTTTCAAGCTCAAAATGCGTGATAACTTTATTTTCAAGGAGTAAATCGCCAAGTTTGAGCTTTTTGATCATCACACACCTATCCAATTTTCATGTTCGCTCAAGGTGTACAATGTTAAAACAATGGTGGCTTTGGGAAACTGGGTTATTTTATATTCCACATCATCCCACCACAAAGGATATTGCAAGCTTTCTACTTTTTTAACATAAGCAAGCAGATCCTTATATTCCCCAGAAAAAGTAAGACGGATCCCATGTCGATAAAGCGTATTTGTTTTGAGCTCCTTAGGGGGCAACGTCTGAACATTTACCAAAGTTAGCCCCGCAAAATCGCCAAGAAGCTTATCTAATAAAAAGGGGACTGTTTCAGGCTTAATCAGTTTTTCACGATAATGGTTTAGTTTTTCTTTTTGCACTTTAAGCGTGTCTTGTAATTGTAAAACTTCTGAATTAGGTTGAGCGTTGATTTGTTTTTGTAATTTAGCTTTAACCAGTCCCAGCTCATGAGCTGAAGCTCTATATTCTTGTTCTATGTTTTGTATTTCCTCACTGTTATCATTCATCTCATTGCTCGAAGGAGAAATAAAGCCGTTAAACATAATCACCCAAATAATAGTCATCCCCGTCAGCAGCAATAACACTCTTTCTCGTTGTGAGCGCCCATTGATTTGCTTTTTTACTTTTATCCAATATTCAAAATGTATTTGCTTCATTACTCTGCCTGCAATTTAAATTTTACAATATCGGTTTTATTGTTTACTCGCTCGATAGATAATTGTTGGAATTTTCTACCTTTCATGACCTGCGTCTTCTCCCACGATTGCACCATTTGAGGTACTAATTGCGCAGATAAAGCATCTCCTTGGAAGCTCATCTTTTTGCCTTCATTTTGTAAATAAAAGTGAGAAACATACATGCCCTTGACATGGGTATTGGCAAAACCTTGTAAATACAGAGAAAGATTGTAGGTCTTGTAGTTTTCTTGTTCTTGTAATTGCGCAATGGCACTTTGTACATGGCTAATATTATCTTTGAGCAAATTAATTTCTTCTTGTATTTTTTGTGGATTATTTTTTGCTTTGATTTCTTGACTGATGGCTTGCAGTTCTTCGTTCACTTGATCACGCTTAGTCTTTATTTCTTCCATGCTTTTAACAGCATAATATTGCGACCACTTGGTGTGGATGGCAAAAAACGCCAAGACAACAAATAACCCCAACCACAGTTGACACAGGCGTGTCGCGCTAAGCCAGGGGAGGTCTTCTTCTTCAACTTGAAAAAAATTAACGTTTTGTTTGAGTTCGATCATAAATTATCTTGATTTAGTGCTGCGCCAATTGCAAAAACGCATGCACCCTCCTTGAGTGGAACATCCTCTTTGATATTCATAAATTCTGTATAATTAATTTCTCTGACCGGCAATCCTAAAATATTGCTTAAATTGGATAATAACTGTGGTCTTTTTTTCTGTAGGGGGGTTATAACTAAACGTGAAACATTAGCATTTTGCAGTTTACTTGCGCAATAATCTAAAGAACGTTGGATTTCAACTGAAAGATCTTGATAACAGGCCACCGATTCTTTTGCGTTTTCCTCACTTAGCGCACTTAACATGTTTAAGCCCAAATCGAGATCGCGCATCATGTAGAGGGTTTTGTTTTTAAAAATAATTAAGTAACTTTTTTCTTCCTCAAGGTGTAAAAGCGCTTGTCCTTCTTCAGCATTTTCCAAATTCAAGGCAATTTGTCTTAACGCACTTTGGCAAATATCAATGGTTTTTACAGTCAGCCCTGCCGCTTGAATCCAGGAAACTGTTTCGTCTACTTTGCTTTTTTTTGTCACCACCACATAAAGCATTTTGACGCTTTCATTATTTTTTTGCGGTAACTCAATGTAATCAACTAAGGCTTCTTCAATGGGGAAATCAATGTATTCAGCAACCAGCCAACGAATGGCTTTTGGCATTTCACTAGCAGGAACGGCTGGTTGTTCAACTAAAAATACTTGGTAATCTTTGTCATAAAGCACCACAGTGGCATGAGTGCCTTGTAAGTGTAAACTGGATACACAATCCTTTAAATAAGTTTGCTGGGCCTCTTTTGCGCCACAGATAGAGCCAAGATGGGTAAGCTTAATCTCACCTGTACCTTCATTTTTCACATAAGCAAATGAAAGACGCTGCTTTGAAATACTAATGCCTATTTGACCAGTATTGTCTGTGGTAAGCCGTTTTTGCCAAAAAAACTGCGCCATGATTGCCCCTACTGAATGCCAATGCAGAATTGCTGCTTTACAACACCATGATGGCCGTCTAATCTTCTACCTTCCCATAACAAGAATTGTAGTAGTGTAACCAACTTATACAAGTTGCTTTAGGATTATGGGAGAGGGCCGATATGGATATTGTTGAGATCCCAAAGGGGTAATAATCAAGTAGGTGTGCCATGAGTAATCAACTAAAAACGACAATCAGGAACGTTTTTGTCGTCTCAACGCTATGGATTGGCACTTTACTTTGTCCAGTACAAAGTTTTGCTTTAACGTTTGTGTTACCCCACAATGGTAATATTGTGGGTAATGTACAATACGCCACCGTGCAGCCAGGTGATTCTCTGTCTACTTTAGGTCGCCGTTATGATATGGGTGGCTATGAAATGGTCGAGGCGAATCCAGGTGTAAGTTATGCTGATCCTACACCGGGCAAACGGATCATCATCCCCTCACGGTTTATTTTGCCAGATACGGCGCGCAAGGGTATCATCATTAACCTTGCCGAAATGAGACTTTATTATTACCACCCCGATGGCGTACATGTATCCACTTATCCTGTGGGCGTGGGCCAAGAAGGATGGAACACACCACTTGGCACCACCACAGTTACGCGCAAACGCGAACATCCTGTTTGGGTCGTGCCAGATTCTATTTTAGAAAACCATGAAGCGCATGGCGAACCTATTGAAAAAGTATGGCCTGCTGGCCCCAATAACCCTTTAGGTGACTATGCGATGAATACCGGTCTTAAAAATATCGTTATTCATGGCAGCCCCTACCCTAAAGGCGTTGGCGTTAGAAGTAGCCATGGTTGCATCAGAATGCTAAATGAAGATGTTGCCCAACTATTTAAAATGGTACAAATAGGCACCCCAGTAACCATTATTCATCAACCAACCAAAATTGGCGTTATGGATAATAAACTGTTCCTGGAAGCGCATGTACCCTTATCTAAAGCGCAGTATTACTCAGACTATACCAGCACCGGTGAATTGTTACACAAGCTGGTCAAAGGCGCTAAATACAGCGTGCACTGGAAAGACATTGAAAGAATACAAAACAAAGCCAACGGATTACCACAACCTATCGGTTCTATTGGCACCATGTTTTAAATCAAACCATAATCCCACAGTTCCTGCGCCACCTGCGGTGTGCGCATACACTGTGGGCTAGTATGAATGTACCCAGCTATGCCAAAATAAACCTTTTATTTCTTGAGAACATCTGTGTTTCACATCATTTTGTATCAGCCCGAAATTCCGCCCAATACCGGAAATATTATTCGTTTATGCGCAAACACGGGTTGCACATTACATTTAATCGAGCCATTGGCTTTTAACTTCGAAGATAAACAGCTTAAGCGTGCAGGATTAGATTATCACGATCTGGCGCAAGTAAAGCGTCATACCGATTTGGCAAGCTGCTTAACGTCATTTTCTTTAGAAAGAGTGTTTGCTTTAAGCGCCAAAGGCCACACACTTTATACAACACCAACTTTTTTAGCCAATGATGCTTTTATATTTGGGCCTGAAACAAGAGGGTTACCAGGTGATGTATTATCCTTATTTTCAAAAGATAATATTCTAAAGCTCCCGCAACACACGACCAAACGCAGCTTAAACTTATCCAACACCGCAGCGGTAATGGTATATGAAGCTTGGCGACAGTTAGGATTTAGTTAAAAGTTTCGCTTTTGGGAGAGCGGCTCATCAAATTAGCAACTGCTTGTGCAGGGGTGACATTCTCATGAAGTACCGCATTCACTTGCTCACAAATAGGCATTTCTATACCCATTTTACGCGCAAGTGCCAACACTTGTTTCGCATTGGTTTTGCCTTCCACAACTTGGCCAATGGCCTTTTCTGCCTCGATGATATTGCGCCCTTCTCCCAATGCTAAACCAAATCGACGATTGCGAGATTGGTTATCGGTACAGGTCAGCACAATATCTCCCATCCCAGAAAGTCCCATCAAGGTTGGTAATTGCGCCCCCAGCACTTTTCCCAGACGACACAATTCAGCAAAGCCTCGGGTAATGAGCGCAGCTCTAGCATTTGCGCCAAATCCCAGCCCATCTGACATCCCCACAGCAATGGCTAAAACATTTTTAACCACACCGCCTAATTGCACACCAATTAAATCTTGGGATAAATAAATGCGAAAAGTATCGCTATGAAACGCTTGCAACAATTGCTCTCCAAAGGAAGGCGTATCGGTGGCGATGCTCACTGCGGTCGGCAATCCCATCGCAACTTCTTTGGCAAAACTCGGCCCAGATAAAATCCCAAGTGGCACATGCGCGCAATGCTTTTGACATACCGTATGTAAAAACTGGCCATCTTGGGTTAAGCCTTTGGTTGCCCACAGCAAACCCATTTTAGGCCCCAAATACGGTTTAATCTGCAAAATTACATCGGCAAACGCATAGCTTGGCACCACGATAAGTATTTTGGCTTTTTCACCAACTTCATCAAAAGCTTCATCCAGAGAAGCTTTCACAGACAAAGTGGGGGGAAATGAAAAACCAGGCAAATAGTGCGCATTTAGTCTGGCACTTTGCATTTTTTCAACTTCATCTGCGTGATGTGACCAGAGCACGACATGGTGAAGTTGCTTTGCCAAATAAATAGCCAGCGCAGTTCCAAAGGAGCCTGCGCCCAACACTAAAAAATGCTCTGGCTGTTTTGCCATCATTGGCCGTTACTTCGATTTTGCTTCACCGCCACTTTTCTTTTGCTGCTCAAGATGTTGCATATAAAGAGCATCAAAATTAACTGGCGCAAGTAACAATTGTGGGAAACCACCGCGAATTACGATGTCTGAAATTGTTTCACGTGCATAAGGATACAAAATATTGGGACACATACTACCCAAAGCATGCGCTAATTGTTCTTGAGGAAAACCTTTAAGGGTAAAGATCCCTGCTTGATGCACTTCTACCAAGAAAGCCACCTTCTCGCCCATTTTCACGGTCACAGTAAGATGTAGTACCACTTCATAAATCGATTCTTCTAAACGATTTGTTTTGGTTTGCAAATCAACGTTAACTTCTGGCTTCCATTCTTCTCTGAAGATATCTGGAGCATGAGGGGTTTCAAAAGAAACATCTTTGACATAGATACGTTGAATGGTAAATGCAGCCCCTTCGTTGCGCGCTTGTTCTTTATCTTTATCGACCATAACCATTATCCTTTTATTAAAAACTTACACTAGCAATTTTGATCATCGTTTAGTAACAGGAAGGTTCTGTGCATGCCAAGCTTCCATGCCTCCTGATAAGTGATAAAGCGTGGTAAAGCCGCCTTCTTTTAACAACTTACCTAGTTTAGGAGATTCTTGCCCCATTGCACATACCAAAATGACGGGCTTACTTTTATATTTATTCAATGTTTTGACGCTAGAGCCAAAATTTTGTGCTGGGATATTCATTGCACCTAAAATATGACCTAAGTCAAAACGCTCTGTCGCTCGAACATCAACCACCACAGCCTCTTTATGATTGAGAAGCTCTACTAACTGTTGTGGATTAATGCCCGGGATACCAAAGGATCGGTGTCGCCACTCATTAATGATTAACAAAAGCACGATGACACCAAAAGCAGTGCTTAACATCCAATGCTCTACTAAAAACGTAATATAGGGCGTCATTAGGCAAGACCCTTCCTAAAGTTAGTCAAAGCCCAGCATTATACACTATTTTACTTGAAAGCCATGTTTTGCAAGCCCTAAAATGGAGGGCTAGATCCAGAAGAAGAAAGATAACCATGACGCCTAATAAACCAGTTGTACTACTTATATTTGATGGTTGGGGATATAAAGAAAACGGACAAGGCAATGCTATAGCAGCCGCACAAACACCGCACTGGGACAATCTCATACGCACTTGCCCCCATACTACCTTGTCTGGATGTGGAGAAGATGTTGGGCTACCCATGGGGCAAATGGGGAATTCTGAAGTGGGGCATCTGACGATGGGCTCAGGCAGAGTCATTTATCAAGATCTCACGCTTATCAATAAAGAAATCCAAAGCGGTCACTTTTATCAAAATCCTGTGCTCATTGAAGCTTTTAACCAGGCCAAAGAGAAAAATTGTGCCATCCATTTTATGAGCTTACTTTCACCCGGTGGTGTGCACAGTCATGAAGAACATTTATTCGCCGCTTTGAAAATGGCCAATACCCATCAGGTTGAAAAAGTATTTGTGCATGCCTTTTTAGATGGTCGAGATACGCCACCCCAAAGTGCACGCGAATCTTTAGAAAAACTGGATAAAGCACTTTTACCCAATCAACACTTAGCCACGGTCAGTGGTCGCTATTATGCGATGGATAGAGACAAACGCCATGAACGCACAAAACTAGCTTATGACGCTATTGTGGAGGGCCTTAGTTCCTATCAAGCGCCATCGGGCATAACAGCGCTTGAAAATGCTTATGCGCGCCAGGAAACCGATGAATTTGTTAAACCCACCACTATTGTTAAATCAGGTGAAAAACCTGTACAAATTCAAGATGGCGATATTGTTATTTACATGAACTTTCGTGCCGACAGAGCGCGTGCACTGTCAATTGCTTTGACCGATGCCACGTTTCACGGTTTTGAAAGAAAAATTGTGCATCTTGGAGAATTTATTAGCTTAACCGAATACGATAAAAATTTAAAAGCAAATATAATTTACCCCCCACAAACGCATAAAAATGTATTGGGTGAATATTTGCAAAATTGCCATTTAACCCAGTTGCATATTGCCGAAACTGAAAAATATGCCCATGTGACTTTCTTCTTTAATGGCGGCGTTGAAAAACCATTTACTGGAGAAGAGCGTGTATTAATCCCCTCTCCCAAAGTGGCCACCTACGATTTACAACCGCAAATGAGTGCTTATGAACTTACCGACGAATTGGTTAAAAACATTGTTTCAAACAAGTTTGACTTTATTGTTTGCAACTATGCTAATGCCGATATGGTGGGCCATACGGGTAACTATGAAGCGACGGTGAAAGCCATTGAAGTGTTAGATGAGTGCTTAGGTAAAATCCTCGATGCACTAGCAAAAGTGAATGGGCAAATGTTAATCACCTCGGATCATGGTAATGCCGAATGTATGCTAGACACAGAAAATGGCCAAGCGCATACGGCACATACCCTATCATTGGTTCCCTTAATCTATGTAGGATCAAAGGCGCGAAACTTTATTAAAGAAAATGGCACCTTATCAGATATAGCGCCAACTTTACTTTCACTCATGGAATTACCAATACCGCCACAAATGACCGGACAATCACTATTAACAAACGGAAAAAAAGCATGACATCATTTTCTTTTTTGCAAAAAGTGCTATGTATTTTGTGGTTAGGTACAACTGCTGCGGCATTCGCGACGCAAACCAATAATGCAGATTCCCCTAAAGAAGTGAAAAAAGCGCTTCTGCAAGTACAGCATAAAATGCAAAAGCTTGAAAAATCCGTTTATCAAAGCAAGAGGGAAGAAAAGTCGCTGGTTGAGACTTTGGCTAAATTAGAAAAAGAAATTGGTAATAGTGCAGAAAACTTAAAAGTGCTCCAACAAAAATTAGCTTCTCATGAAAGTACCCTTAAAAACCTACAACAACAGGAAAAAGAATTAAAAGAGTCCACACAAAAACACCAAGCAGCCTTAGCCGAGTTGATGGAAGCGACCTTTATCCATTACCGAAAAGAAAAACTTCAGTTGTTATTTGAGCAACAAGCATGGTCAACCCTCTCACGCCAAAATCAATATTATCAGTATTTTTATAATGCACGTTCAGCACAGATTAATCACTTACAAAATAGCTTACAAAAAATTCAACTGTTACAAAACAATATCAATAACGAAACCAAAGAGATCCAAGGTTTAACCCAAAAATTAAGTAAAGACCAATCCTCTTTGTTAGAAGCGAAAGAAAAGCGTCAATCGATTTTAGATTCATTATCTAAAAAGCTGGAAAATGAACAAGAAGCTTTATCACAACTACAAAAACAAGAACAACACTTAAGTGCCATTTTTAAAACTTTACATGACAAATTAGACACTACCCCTGTCCATATTGAGCCGCATCAAGATTTTGCTAAAGCAAAGCATAGCTTGGCGCTTCCCATTCAAGGCCAAGGGATTAAATTAACCACCTTGCCCCACATTAATAAACCCGGCGCTAAAAAATCCTACATCAGCGCACAAAATGGTACGCCGGTAAACGCCATCTTTGGTGGGCGTGTGGTTTTTGCTGAATGGTTACGCGGTTTAGGATTATTAATTATTGTGGACCATGGTAATGGTTACATGAGCTTATATGGTAATAATCAAAAGCTGTATAAGGGTCTAGGAGAATGGGTTAATCAAGGAGAAATGATAGCAACGGTTGGACAAAGCGGCGGACATGCAGAACCCGGGTTATACTTTGAAATAAGAAAGGATGGAGAGGCGCAAGATCCTAGCCAATGGTTCATCGGCTAGGCGTTTTTATTCTTCGCCACTTTCTATATATACAGGGATCTACAAGGATAAAGTATGAGTCCACGCAAACGCTACGCCATGGTAAAAACCCTTATTCTCACTTTCAGTATATTGGGATTTTATACAAGCCCATCTTTTGGCGCCGATGACGCCACTGAAAAAACGCTTCCCTTAGATGATCTACAACGATTCACCTCGGTGGTCGAGCAGATCCGCAAATACTATGTTAAACCGGTGGATGATAAAGAATTATTTGAAAATGCCATTCGTGGCATGCTCGCAGGGCTAGATCCACACTCTTCCTATCTTGATCCCAGTGAATTTTCTGATTTACGCGCGAACACCTCCGGTAAATTTGGCGGTCTTGGTATTGAAGTGACGATGGAAGATGGCTACGTGCGCGTAATAAGTCCTATCGATGATACCCCCGCGCAGCGCGCCGGCATCAAAGCAGGCGATGTCATTGTTCGCCTGGATGATACCCCAGTCAAAGGCCTTACCCTGAAAAAAGCGGTAGAAATGATGCGAGGCGACAGAGGCACCAATATTGTGCTAACCATTATGCGAAAAGGTGAGACCCAGCCGCTCAAAATTAAAGTGATGCGCGATGTCATCCAAGTAAAAAGCGTACGTTCTAAAGTATTAGATAAAAACTATGGTTACATTCGTATTTCGCAATTTCAAACCCAATCGGGTGAAGATTTAGTCAATGCTATTAATACGCTCAAAAAAGAAACCAATAATAATTTAAAAGGGCTTATCTTAGATCTACGTAATAATCCTGGTGGCATTTTAGAGGCCTCTGTTAAAGTTTCAGATGCTTTCTTAGATAAATCCAAAATTGGCTACAATGGTTTGATTGTCTATACCGAAGGCCGTTTGCCAGGCTCTGAAATAAAAGAAGTAGCGCAAGGAAACGATCTACTTGAAGGCGCGCCGATAGTTACCTTAGTGAACGGCGGCTCTGCCTCTGCTTCTGAAATTGTGGCGGGTGCCTTGCAAGATCATAAACGTTCGCTCATTGTCGGTACACAAACCTTTGGTAAAGGCTCGGTACAAACCGTATTGCCCCTCAAAGATAATCACGGTTTAAAATTAACCACTGCATTATATTACACGCCTTCGGGGCGCTCTATTCAGGCACAAGGTATTACGCCGGATATCGAAATTCCTGATTTAAAAATCCCTGAAGCAAAAACCGATGAGAACGAGAATTGGATAAACGTGCGCGAAATTGATTTACAGGGTCACTTGGATAATGCCAATAAAGATAAAGACAAGCCTAAGGAAGCGAATAAGGATAAAGTGTCTACTGAAGATAGCACCATGCCATCAACCGAGAATGCTAAAAAACCGCTTGTTAACCAAGATTACCAGCTCAATGAAGCGCTTAACCTGCTCAAAGGTTTAGCATTATCCAATCAAGACTATGGTAGCAAAGCCCAAGCCAAGGCTAAGTTACCGAAAAAAGCTATTACAGAAAGTGCAAAAAACTAAGGGAGCATTGCCCCAACAGGGGCAATTCTCTTTAAACTGGATCTTAAACTGGATCGATGATCAAACTTTCGCCCATAGCATTACGCAATTTACTCAGCGCTGCTTTTTCTAATTGGCGAACCCGTTCAATAGAGACATCATGTTTTTGCGCCAAGTCTTTCAAAGAGGCTTTGGCTTCTTCATCCACAAGCCAGCGATTAGAAACAATATCTAAACTGCGCTCATCCAAGGTATTTAGCGCATGCTGCAATTTGCTTTGCGCATGGCTTTCATATTCACCCTCAATAATTTGGTGGGCAGGGTCACTTTGTACTGGCGCAGATAAATAAGCTGCTGGATGATGTGTTGAGGTTTCCTCTTCATCCAACAGGGGATCAAAAGTGTCGTCATGGGCATTTAAGCGTGATTCCATTTCCAGCACATCTTTGGTACTGACGCCTAAATCCTGAGCAACTGCATTCACTTCTTCTGGCGAAAACCAACCCAAACGTTTTTTAGCTTGGCGAAGGTTAAAAAATAATTTACGTTGCGCTTTAGTGGTGGCCACTTTAACAATGCGCCAATTACGAATAACAAATTCATGGATTTCTGATTTAATCCAATGCACAGCAAATGATACCAGACGCACTTTCAGTTTGGGATCAAAGCGTTTAACTGCTTTCATGAGGCCAATGGTGCCTTCTTGGACCAAGTCGTTTAAATTTAAACCATAGCCGCTATACTGCTTAGCAATGCGTACCACATAGCGAAGATGGGAAAGTACCAGCTGTTGCGCCGCTAACAGATCGCCTTGTTCACGGTAGCGTGTCGCTAAATCAAATTCTTCTTCTTCACTGAGCAATGGAACAGCGTTGACCTTTTGCAGATAGGACGCAAGGCCATCTGGACTTGGCAGAGTCACTTTTGCTAACTGTAATTCTTTACCCATTTATCCATTCCTGTTTCACTCTGATACCAGTCTAGCACTCTGCGATCAAGAGTGCCAGAAGGCATAAAAATATTATTTAATATCAATGAGTTAATTTATATAATTCCGTGCAATATCACGATATTTTGTGTCAATTTTGCTTCACCCTTCATTATATAGGCCTTCTTTTAGCTGCCCCAGGCTACTTATCAACCACCACCACCCCCTTGTCGCATCGTTGACAGGAAAAGTGGAAAAGCTTTGGTTATACTTTCTAATAAGGCTAACTTACATAGCCTACTATCCAGTCAAGGAGCGCGATTGTGACGTATTACATTGTTGAGGCACCCTACGATAAATGCTTTGAGCTTTTCTTTCAAAATGAACTGGGATACCCCAACTTTTATCGCTTAACTGAGCTTTTGAGCGCTGATGAAGCCTATCAAAACCTGACGCTGCTGGCGCCTTACCCCACCAAAGAACCGAATGTGTTAGAGAAGATATCGCAAAAAGTAAGCACACTGGGAATGAAGTATGTGCCTTTTGGGGAAAATCTGGAAACTGCTTTTGCTTTTGATATGGAAGGACACGTCGAAATTAATCCGCAATTTAAACAAGCGTTAAATCTGGCCGTCACCCAATTTCTTCAACACTAAACAAAAACAGCTGTATCAAACAGCTGTTTTTGTGCATGAACTGAGATAACTCAAAGGTCGATTAACCAGGTCCGCCACCAAGATTTTGGGCAGCAGGAACAACCTGCGCTTGCATACCCGGCGCAGGAGCTTGCACTACTGGCAAAGCAGCAGCTTGCGCGGCTTGAAAGCCAGGCACAATAGGTGCTCCACCTTGTTGTGCTTGCGGTGGCAAATGCGCGCCGTCTTGTTGCATACCAGGTACAGCAGGTAATCCAGGCGCACCGTGTGCGCCATGATTACCGGCAATAACCACGACCTGCTGCTGGGGAGCTGCGCCCGCACCGCCATGACCTACACCATCTGCAACAACTTGCTTTTGTTCAGCAAGCGTAGCTTGAGCCGCAGGCGGATGTTGTTGTACCACCATATGATTGTTCTGTTGGATAGCGCCACGACCTAAAACACGAGACCAAAGATAATCTCTACCTAGCTGTAAGCCGCCTTTGATCCCTTTATAGCCCAAATAACCACCTACCCCTAATTCAGCATAGTAAACCAAGTGTGCTGGGATACCGGTTTTAGCTTCAACGCCTTGGGCGATAGACCACAACCCCTGATTGGCCAAGTTAAGGGCTTCGCCAGAATAGCTATTAAGCAGATCCCAACTATGGAGTGCCCACTTTCCTGCAGCTTCTCTTAAAGGAGTTGAAACTTGTCTTAATGTTTGAGTATGTTCAGCAATATAAGTGCCGGCATCGGTGATACATTGTTTGGCAGCAGTAGGGCCACTTACCAAGCAAGGACCAATTTTCTTAGTGCTTGCCAGTGTATCGTAGCCGATGGTGAAAACTTCACCCACTGTATCTGCAAAACTTTTTCCTGCCTCATAGGCATCTACGGCAACTTTTTCAGCAAAGGTTCTGCCATGCATCGCTTGATAAACACTACGCACACCACGTAAGGGCGCGGTAAAAAGACTGGTCCATGTGCCCGGGCCGCCTGGAATATAATCTCTTAATGAAAAGTTGATATCGCCTTTATCCCAAATGCTATACAGCTTGGGTAATAATTTTTCAAAAGAAGGACGCATAAAAGCAGTGGTGATGGGGCTTACCTTCTCCCAAAATGCATGGTTAAGCCACAATTGATTGAGCGAATGTGAAACCACTTGCGGCGCCACAAATTTACCGGCCACAGAGGAAACCGCCCCTTTGGCGCTATCCCACATACGTGAGAAAAACCCTTTTGGTTGCGCTGGCTGCACAGGTACGACATGAGGCCCCGGAGCTTGCGCAGGATTAACCTGGCGACCATTGAAAAACCATTGGCCCGCTTTATAGGTTAAATAAGGAACAACAAGGTAATGCATGAGCGCTTGTGCGCCAAGCCAAGTGCCGACTGAGGCATTATGAGCTGCATTCTCTACAGCATTAAATACTAATGGTTCAAAATAAGCCGCATCAGACGCAGCTGCTTGGGGTGCACCACTTTGGCCACCAAATAAAGCGTTAAAAGCAGATAACATGATTTAATCCAGCGTTTAGTCAGTTAATTAAGATTGGCTCATGCTAGCGGACCACGTGCTGTCGTTCAACTCTGGGCCTTGATTGGGCGATAAAGCACGGCGGGTAAAAGATAAACGGACTTTTTGTGAATGCGTGTGATATTTTTTAACCAACAACAAAAGACAAACGGACTCGATTCACCGATGGTTGTTATTGATTTTTTTCAATACCGAACTTAAGCTTGCGTTTCTTCTTAGGTTTAAGGCGCAACTGTTTGAAATTAAACGGCAAGAGCAACATATTTTCAAACGTTTGAAATTTCTTGTCTTGATACTCTTCTAAGCCTAACGCTAAATTACGCTCTCCTGAAGTACATACCAATGTATATGTCCCTAAGAGCTTGTCCCACCAGCTTAAAACAAAACCATAATTGCTATTGGTTTCTGGCAAATACACTGAATGATGAATGCGATGCATTCCTGGCGTAATGATAAGCTTTCTTAAGAAACGATCATTTTTAAATTTAAATTGTATGTTCACATGCGCAAACATAACGATTAAGTTATACATTATTTCATAAAGCAAAACACTTAAAGGAAGTGCCCCTAAAAAAGCAATCCCCATGATTTTCACGCCCATGGAATAAATTTCTTCTAAAGGATGAAAGCGAAGACTGGTACTGACATCCAGTTCTTTATCCATATGATGAATGCGATGAATGCGCCACAAGAATTGATATTTATGCAATATCCGATGCTGTAAATACATAATAAAATCGAGCAAAATAAAGGCTAAAATGATTCGCACAGCATAGGGCCAATCAGGATGATGCAGTACACCCATGGATTTATGCTGAAAATTGACGGCAAAGCTTACTGCAAAAAAGGGAAACAAGGCGCGCAATAGAATTTTTGAGAATATATTCAGCGAAAGATGGCGCACTATTCTCAAATACCTTGATGTTACCCAAGGTCGCCAAGCATAAAAAGTTTCAAAACAAGCCAATAGGCTAAATGCGACAATAAAGCAGCCAAGACGACACCATACCTGGTTATCTATTAGCCATTGTTCCATACAGATCCATTGTTTTTGCTAAATACTTTTAACATTGCTGATTTTATTATAGGGGATTTTAAACAAAGCAAAAGGTTTGACTTGTTCTACACTATATAGACCTTCTTAACATCTTGGTAGTGTAATGTCTCAATTTAAGTACACCCTAATAAGTGCGTTTGCTATCTCTTTATTAATGATAGCGGCAATTGCTTTGAAAATCACAAGTCCTTCATTAACACTGGAAGTGGGGTTGACTGCTTTTGTCATTAGTCTTTGCTGGTTGATAGTGTATCGATTATCTGCTGACTATGGACAATTTCATGCCAAAGAACTCAAATTAAAAAAAAGTCTCTTTGCACATATCGATAAACACTACAGCCATTTACCCCCCAAAGATATGTTACAAGGTGCGCTTGAAGAATTGCTAGACAAACACACTTGCCCCACCAATCGCGTCAATGTGCTACACACTTTGCATAAGGATAAAGCCGAACTTGATATCCTTATCGATAAAGTGCACCAACAATATCAAGAAACCCAGGTGTTGGAAAAACTCGGCCTGCGCTGGGGTCACGTCGCCAATGATGTTTCTTCAAAAAAATCCACGTTAAGGTATTAAAACCCGTTGTTTTTTGCTACTGTTTGCCCTTGATCTCAAAGAGCTTAAGGTGAAACATGAGTCGAACAGCTGCCTTCCCTCATACTCGATTACGACGCCTGCGTATGCAACATTTTACGCGCCAACTGGTGCAAGAAAATCAATTGCGCGTCGACTCTTTGATACAACCTTTGTTTATTATTGAAGGCAGTAAAACGCGTGAAGATATTGCGTCAATGCCAGGGCAACAGCGACTCACCATTGATGAACTCTTAAAAGAAGCGCAAGAACTGGTTAACCTGGGGATCCCTGCTGTGGCACTGTTTCCGCAAGTGCCTGTGCACAAAAAATCACTGGATGCTAAAGAGGCTTTCAATGAACAAGGTTTAATGCAACAAGCTGCTCGCGCTTTGAAATCCGATTTTCCGCAATTAGGTTTGTTTATCGATGTGGCACTGGATCCTTTTACCACCCACGGCCATGATGGTGTCACCAATGAAAAAGGTGAAATTTTAAATGATGCCACCAACGAAATCTTAATACAGCAAGCACTGAGCTTAGCAAAAGCAGGTGTTGATTTTGTTGCCCCTTCAGACATGATGGATGGACGTATTGGAAAAATTCGCCAAGCATTAGAAACACAAGGCTTTACCAATACCGGCATCTTAGCCTATTCAGCAAAATATGCTTCCAGTTTTTATGGCCCGTTTCGTGATGCTGTGGGCTCAAAATCCAACTTGGGCAAAGGTAGCAAATCCTCTTATCAAATGGATCCGGCTAATGCATTAGAAGCCTTGCGCGAAGTTGAAATGGATATCCAAGAAGGCGCCGATATCGTGATGGTAAAACCAGGGCAGCCTTATTTGGATATTGTCTTGCGGGTAAAAGAAAAGTTTGGCTTACCCACTTTTGTATATCAGGTCAGCGGTGAATATGCCATGCATATGGCAGCCATCGAAAAAGGCTGGTTAAACGAAAGTGTGATTTTAGAATCTTTACTTGGTTTTAAACGCGCCGGGGCAGACGGAATTTTAACCTACTTTGCAAAACGTGTAGCGCAAATGTTAAATACATAGTTGAAATAGAATTTACACACTGTTATAATTTAGTTGATCAAATCAGGAGAAAACAATGGCTAATAAAAACATTGTTGCCGTCACAGACGATAACTTTGAGAAGGAAGTGATGAATGCCGAACTTCCTGTACTTTTGGACTTTTGGGCAGAATGGTGTGGTCCCTGCAAAATGATTGCCCCGGTATTAGATGATATTGCCTCTTCCTATGAGGGTAAGTTAATCGTTGCCAAAATCAATATCGACGAAAATTCCGCAACCCCACAAAAGTTTGGCGTACGCGGCATCCCCACGCTGATGTTATTTAAGAATGGGGAGCTTGAATCAACCAAAGTTGGTGCAATGTCTAAATCACAGTTAACTGCCTTTCTTGATAGTCATTTATAATGATATCAGGTGAGCATCAAAGATATGCTGCTAGTGGGTTGTTTGCGAATCAGCCCTCTAGCATCGTTAAAAAAAGTTTGATAGGATCCCTTTAACTTGGGAAGTGCCTAAACACTCAGACAACCCCCAAGTGTGACTTTCCTTTCGTTCAAACTATATCATCAACCCCTTCATTGTTAATTAATAAGCACGGATATGAATCTTTCGGAATTAAAAAATAAACCAGCCGCAGAGCTATCTGAAATGGCCCTAGAACTTGGGGTCGAAAATGTTTCTCGTTTACGTAAGCAAGATCTCATTTTTGGGATCTTAAAAACTCACGCCAAAAGTGGTGAGGACATCTACGGAGACGGGGTACTGGAATTACTTCAGGATGGATTTGGATTTTTGCGTTCTTCACGCACGTCCTACCTCCCAGGCCCTGACGACATATATGTCTCGCCCAGTCAAATCAGACGCTTCGGGTTACGTACTGGCGATACCATCTCCGGTAAAATTCGCCCCCCCAAAGATGGCGAACGTTATTTTGCTTTACTGAAAGTGAACGAAATAAATTATGAAAGTCCAGAATTAGGCCAAAACAAACTCTTATTTGAAAACTTAACACCACTTCATGCCGAATCACGCTTAAAAATGGAAGTCGGCAATGGTAGTACCGAAGATATCACAGCCCGCATCATTGATTTAGTCTCTCCCATCGGTAAAGGACAACGGGGTTTAATTGTTTCCCCCCCCAAAGCCGGTAAAACCATGATGCTGCAAAATATTGCGCATTCCATCACCACCAATCACCCTGAATGTAAATTAATTGTATTGTTAATCGACGAGCGTCCTGAAGAAGTAACTGAAATGGAACGCTCTGTACAAGGTGAAGTGATTGCCAGTACTTTTGACGAACCACCTAATCGCCATGTTCAAGTTTCTGAAATGGTGATTGAAAAAGCCAAGCGCTTGGTAGAGCACAAAATGGATGTGGTCATTTTGCTTGACTCTATTACCCGTCTGGCAAGAGCATACAACACGACGATTCCGCATTCTGGTAAAGTACTTACCGGTGGTGTGGATGCTGCTGCATTACAACGCCCTAAACGTTTCTTTGGGGCCGCGCGTAACGTGGAAGAAGGTGGCAGCTTAACCATCATTGCCACAGCCTTAATTGACACCGGCTCCAAAATGGATGAAGTCATCTACGAAGAATTTAAAGGTACCGGTAATTTAGAATTGCATCTTGATAGACGAATTGCTGAAAAACGCGTTTATCCTGCTATCAACATCAATCGTTCAGGCACCCGACGTGAAGAAAAACTCACCTCGCCTGATGAACTACAAAAGATGTGGATTTTACGTAAATTGTTACATCCTATGGATGAATTGGCTGCCATTGAGTTCCTCATTGAACGCTTAAAAGGCACAATGACCAACGAAGAATTTTTTGAAGCCATGAAACGCTCCTAATTCGGCACACCTATGAAGTTATGAAATATGCCGATTTAAGAGAGTTTTTACATCAACTTGAGGGTCAAGGTGAATTAAAGCGCATCGCTTATCCCCTGGCCCCCTACTTAGAAATCACTGAGGTCTGCGACAGGGTTCTTAAATCCGGCGGGCCCGCCCTGTTATTTGAAAACCCCAAAGATGCTACCATGCCTTTATTAGGCAATTTATTTGGCACCACCAAACGTATTGCTATGGCAATGGGGCGAGAAAATATCCATGAACTGCGTGAATTAGGACAATTTTTAGCGCTGTTAAAAGAACCTACGCCTCCCAAAGGGTTTAAAGAAGCCCTACAACAACTTCCTTTGTATAAAAAAATATTAACGATGTCGCCCAGTGTTGTCAGCAAAGGCAAAGCGCTGTGCCAACAAATACAACTAAAAGGAAATGAAGTTGATTTAAGCCACTTTCCTATTCAAACTTGTTGGCCTGAAGATGTTGCTCCTTTGATTACCTGGGGACTGGTTGTTACCCAAGGCCCTCAATTAGGCAGACAAAATCTAGGCATTTATCGTCAACAAGTGATTGATAAAAACCGCGTGATTATGCGCTGGTTAGCCCATCGTGGTGGTGCATTAGATTATGCAAAATGGATAAAGCAGTATCCAGACAAACCTTTCCCAATCGCGGTTGCTTTAGGAGCAGATCCTGCTACAACATTGGCCGCTGTAACACCCATTCCAGATACATTATCTGAATATGCTTTTGCGGGATTATTACGCGACCAAAAAACTGAGCTGGCAACCTGCTTAACCCATCAATTACAAGTACCTGCTAGCGCAGAAATTATTTTAGAAGGTTTTATTTATCCCAAGGACACTGCCTTAGAAGGCCCCTTTGGCGATCACACCGGCTATTACAATGAAACTGAACGTTTTCCAGTGATGACCATAGAATGCATCACCATGCGGGAAAATCCGCTTTATCACAGCACTTATACAGGCAGGCCTCCGGATGAGCCTGCGATGTTGGGTGTTGCTTTAAATGAAGTCTTTGTACCTCTGTTAAAAAAACAATTTCCAGAAATTGTTGATTTTTATTTACCCCCAGAAGGATGTTCCTATCGTTTAGCAGTGGTGACAATCAAAAAAGAATACCCTGGCCATGCCAAACGTGTGATGTTTGGCATTTGGTCTTTTTTGCGTCAATTTATGTATACCAAATTTATTATTGTCACAGATGAAGATGTGGATGCCAGAAACTGGCAAGATGTAATATGGGCGATAACCACCCGCATGGATCCGGTTCGCGACACTGTTTTATTAGAAAACACCCCTATCGATTATTTAGATTTTGCCTCCCCCACGAGCGGATTAGGCGGCAAAATGGGTTTAGATGCAACACATAAAATGCCAGGTGAAACAACGCGAGAATGGGGGCGCACGATTATTCCTAGCAATGAGATAAAATCGCGTATCGATGCACTTTGGCCAATATTTGAGCTTTAATCATGAATAAAGAAAATTTGTATAGATGTCATTATCTTCATGCTATAACTCACGACATTATGCTGTTTAAGCTTATTCCGCTTTATGATCAGCAAATTAATTACACACCGGGCCAATTTGTTGAAGCAATTTTTGATAATGGCAAGGTGCTGCCTATGTCCATTGCCAATATCCCCAATAGTGATGGTGAGCTTGAATTTCACCTTCGACATAATAAAGAACATAAATTGGCTCAAGATTTTTTAGCTTCACTTAAAAAAAATAATACCGTTTATCTTAGAGGTCCTTTTGGAGCCAGTGTTTTATCCAAAGCAGTGAACGCTTCCAAATTACTATTTGTTGCTGGTGGAACTGGGATTACGCCTATTAAAGCCTTACTGGAAGATGCTTTACTGATACAAAAAGAACAAAAACCCATGGAATTATATTGGGGTATTCGCCACGCGCAAGATGCCTATCAAGAGGCCCTTTTAATGTCCTGGCAACAACAATTTCCCTTTTTTAGCTTTGAATTGGTACTTTCCGATCCTCAAAGCTATCCTACCTGGCGCGGGCCTGTTGGTATGGTACATGAATATGTGGCTAAAAAATATCCTCACTTTCATGATGAAACATTATTTGTGAGCGGGCCCTTTGCGATGGTAAAGGCGGCATCCACTTTATTTAGTGGTCAAGGTTTAAAAACTGAACAATTTATTTGTGATATGAAATTAGACTAAACTTTAATGCCGCGTCGTCGTAAACGTTGAGTTTCTGGCCTTTCAAGATCAATTACGGTACTGCTTTGCGCTGTTGATTTTAATGAAGGGGTACGACGCTTTAAAAGCGAATGAATGCCAAGACTAAATTCACGCGGGTCTTGAAACCTGTCTATTATGGTTTGCGCCATTTCTAAACGAAAATGAGTGTAGTTAATAGGCGCGCGAAGATCGCGATTTTCACACTTCCTCTTAGCGGTGGCACAAATAGCCGGCCCACAATCAAATCCATTATTTTGCCGTGGAATGTGTTCGCTGTTGTAAGCAATAAGGGGACAATCAGACCCATAAAGCGCATTTATTAACTTCATGCCCAATGAAAAAAAATAAGGGTGCTGTTCATGGTAGTTAAAACTATCGGCACAAGTAATATTGATACACTCTTCTGTTTTACTGATGGTGAGTAAATACCAATGGTTATTTAAAGCACAGGGCCAATAGATTGTTTGGGCGCTTAACAATCTCTCTCTATCAGCTGGTCTTGCGCCTTGTGGACCAATTTCGCTAAGGTAACCCTCTTTATACCAAGAATGAATGTTTGACACATAGGGGTACTGTTCTGAAAGACTATCAAACCATCTATCGATTTCTGTTGAATTCAACCAGGTATTCGAATGGGGTGATAAAAAAGGCGCGAGCATTCTCTCACCTGAGCGTTGAATATCTTCCCGATACTCTTGTGGTGCAGACTCAACTAATGATCTGTATCTTTGGCTTAATTGCTGTGCATGTGATTGAAGCTCTATGCCCGAACGAAGTTCTCGATATTGATGATACAAGCTGCTCCCACTGTGTTCGGAGCCAGAACCTTGCTTAAAATACAAAGAATTATCTGATTTTTCTGTGCGCTCTTCATCTGCGATGGCTTCACCCCGCAGATAGCGCCCAACTATTTCCCATAAACCGCCGCCTGTAAGCATGGCAAATATCTCACAACACGTTAAGCCATTCTCTTAGAGTTAGAAAATATACTGATGCAACTGCTGAGTGTCAAGATTTTTTACACAAATTCTAATTTTTAAAAGAAGCACACTAACTATTATTTTTTTTGCACTTCAATTTTATTTTTCCAATAGCTCTCAATCGTGATCTGGCCCTTTTCTTTTGCTTGATTCAACCGCATACCTCGTTGCAACAAAATTTGGGTAACATCGCTAACCATAGACGGATTACCACACAACATCACCGCATCTTGCAAAGAAAGTTCACAAGCAACTGTGTTTTCTAATTCCCTTGTTTGTAAAAGCATCGGGATCCTGTTGTTTAAAGTATGAGCCACTTGTTCGCGGGTCACAACCCCACACCAACGAAATTGTTCAGGGTATTTTTCTTGCCAACTTTCAATGAATGACTGATGAGTAAGTTCATGATGATAACGAACACTGTGGACTAAGATAATTTTCTTAAATCTTTGCCAAGGTTCACTCGTTTTAAGTATTGATAAAAATGGCCCTAATCCGGTTCCTGTTGCAAAACACCACAAGTTATTACTTTGGCTAACCTCATCTAGCACAAAACGACCACTGGCTTTGGCTGATACCCAAATAGGAGAGTTTGTTGATAAAGATGCTAATGCAGGGGTAAACAAGCCTTGCTTCACTAAGGTGTAATAAATTTCAATCACCGGATCATCTGGCGCATTGAGCAAAGAATAAGGTCTAAAGTGTTTCTCTTGACTATTCAAACTTAGCTGAACAAATTGACCTGCTTGAAAGGATATAGGGGGCGCTTCAATAAATATTGAAAAAAGACCTGGGTGCCATTCTGTTTGGCCAATCACTTTGCCTTGCAACCATTTCATTTTGTGGGCGCTATCGCTGGCATCGCTAATAATAAGCCCTTCTTAAAGTACTGCGCTCCCAGTGCCGGTTTATTCATTTTTTCTAGCAACGATCCTAATAGTGCATACGTTTCAGGCGAAGGTTGTAAACTTAGGCTCGCTTCAAAATAACGCTGCGCTTTACCCCACAATTGCTGCTGTTCACACAATCTTCCTAAGGTTAACAATAAACCAGGACTGTCAGGATGAACATGCAACCAGCTTTCGGCTAAATTTAACACTTTTTGTGGCGAAGGGTGTGACAAGTGGCCATATAACCTAATCAACTCTTCTTGCCAATCATGCTTTAATGCGGTGCGCAAAATACTTTCAGCATCAACCGCTTTATCACTCTTTAACAGCGCTTTAACATAACAACCTGCTAAATCTGCATTGGTTTTGCAATCTTTTGGCATTTTTTGCCAAAACTGCATCAGTGCATCCATGGATCCTTTGGTTTTTTCCAATAGCAATTGATAGTACACCGTCTTTTCAAGCGATTTGTATTCGTTAGAGGATAATGCATGGTAATGCTTTAACTTAGGCAAAAGTTCTTTGAGTTTTTCCCAATCATGTAATTGTAAATAAATTTTTTGCTGCAAAGTCAGCATGTAAGGATGATTTGGTGCTTTATGACTTAACTGGGTTAACGTCGCTAAACTCTGCTCATACTGTTGATGTTTATATTGCAGATCCGCCTGTGTTAAACCCACGGCCACTTCTGATTCAGGTGTTAATTTTTGGGCGCGGCGAAGATAATTATCGCGGGCATCATCTTTGCCTTGTTCCTGTGCCGCTTTGGCAGCGGATAAATAATTGAGCCACGGAATATCGCTCACTTTAGCGCCTTGTACAAGAAAACGTTCCGCTTTTGCCCAATGACCTTCTGCTAAAGCAACCAATCCCTTGCTCGTCAGTTTTTTGGCGCGCTTTTTGTTAAAGTGACTAGAAAGATTCGCCATAAATTTCGTTGCTTTAACCACGCCACTTAACAGTTGTACAAGCGTATGAATAATGGCATAGAGTACAACTATCATTAACGCACCAAACCACAAGGGCACATCCACACGCCACCCCCCCAAGGTGACTATCATCATGCCAGGATCATGGGAAAGACTTAAGCCAACCCATAAAGCTATGCCTAGCGCAATTAATGATATCAAAACAATTTTCATGGCAGATCTCTTATTACGGTGTTTTGCTCGCTGGCTTATTAGTAACTTCTATCATCGCTTTAGAAAGCGCTTGAACGGTTTGTGTAATATCCGGTGCAGTAATATCAATATTTTGCTGCTCTAACTGTTTAATTTGTTTAAGAAGATCACTTTGCAGTTGATCTTGTGCAAAATATTGTTCCAGCCAAGCAGCCATGCTTTGCATGGTATCGTGATAAATTTTATTTTCTCCTTGCAAAACGGCCCATTTTGCTTGTTCGCTCATAAAGTGCATGGTTCGTAAAATTTGTGCTTGTTCTTGTGCCGTTAACGCTAAAGGAATAGTATTTTGAGCCACATTGGTGATCTTAATAATACCTTTAAGCTCTTTCCACGTTGTCCATAACGCTTTTTCAAAACCACTCATCGAGGTTTCATCGGGCACTGAGGGGGTTGTCTCATTAGTGGCACCATTGGTGACCGTTTTAAAGTGAAGTTGATTAAACTCAGCGCTAATTAATCCAATTTGTTCCCACATCGCTTGTCTATTGATGCTTGGAAAATTACGCAGTTTAGCAATGTCTTTTGCCATGATCTCTCTGACCCAAAGCAAAGCTGGATTGGCAAGACGCCCAATGCGTTCATCGGCCGAAACAAGTTGCGCTACGGCAGTGGTCACATCTTGCGCTGTTTTGAGACGCTCATTTGCCATAAAAGCTAAATAATTTGCTTCTGCTAATACCCAATCGGTGTTCCCAGATAAAGTCACTAATTTAGCCTGAGCATCAGTTAATTGTTTTTGTAATGCTTCTAAAGACTGTTGTTCGCTGGTCACGCTTGTGTGTTGTACCTGAATTTGATTCAGCGTTTTTTGCGTTTGTGCTGTTAAAGCAGAAACGGAAGTCTGATCATCGGTTGACTGCTTTTGCAAAGCTGAAAGTTGTTGGCTGTTTGTATAAGCAAAATAACCTAGTACCAGCACAGCTAAAAAGGAGGTGAAACTAAAAAACATCGCGCCACCATTGCCACCGCCACTTGCTGGTGGTTTTTCACGGTAAGGTGGCTCATCTGGCGGAACATAGCCACCACCACCGTATGAAGACGTTTGGCTTTCTTTCTCCTTTGAGCCATAGCTCATCGCCTGAGCTTGCGGCACAACCTCAGGCTCAACCTGGGGAAAAATATCTGCTCTTGGCTCCATAGTGGGCACCGTTCTTGGTTGAGGTGGCTCTTGTACGGCTGGCTTGGGTTCTGGTTTTGACAGCGGTGTTTCTTCAGGCGAGCGTACCGTTTTTGTCAGGCCTCCAATGTCTACTGGACTACTGATAATGTGCGTTGGCTCAGTCGGTATAATTTCACTGGGGACATCCGCTTCTTTCTTTTTTTTGCCGTAATGTGTTACCACCACCTGCTTTGGCATGGGAGGTTTTTTATCGCCGGGTGAACCGTTATTCTCTTCGTCCATGGACATCACATCCATCCTTGTTAAAGTCACGCTCTCTTAATCATAAAGCATTTTGCTAGTCTACTTCTATTACGATAGGTCAAGGCTAGCATTTTAGCTATATATACAGGCACTTTGCTTGTTTGCATAATGCGACAAACGGCATATATATCCAGATTATTAACTAAATAATTTAGAAAATTAAATTGTTTGCCCCGCCATAAAAAAGTAAAATACCTAACTATTTATGGCAATTAATTTGAGGCAAACCATGGCAAAACTAGGCCCCCAAGAAACCGGCGTAGCTGTACCACCACCGCCACCACCACCTGCTCCACCGAAGGTACCCCCTTTGGCCATGGCAAAAAAGCAAAATAAATTCGATGAAAAGACCGAAGCTGAAATAGCGCGCCTAAAAGAAATGGTAGCAACACTCAACGCACGTATTGCAAAAGGCGATCATGCAGCAGAGCTTGAATATGACAACTTAAAAAAAGAGCTGGTCGATAACTTAGCAGCCTTTAACAAAACTGTTGTCTCGGTTAAAGATAGCACTGTCAAAAGTCTTGAAGAGGTTATGCAAACCAGAACCCAAATGCTTGAACAAGAAACTGCGGCTTTTGATACAAGAACACAAGAAATGTTAAGGCAAAAAGAAGCCTTCAAATTGCAACAAGCGCGTTTTGCCTCACTAAAAACAGCTGATGCCAGCAAATTAATTGATCAAATTACTCAGCACGCTCTCCATTTAGATTCAGGGCTTGCTAAAATTGAAAAACAACGCCTTGAAGTATTACCCCAACTGTTAGCGCAAAAAGAAGAAGCAAAAGCTGCTTACACTAAAGCAAAAGAAGAACTGGCCATAGCCCATAAAGAAAGAGATAAACTCACCGCCCTTTCTCAAGCCGTGCCTGCGCGTGTAAAAGCCAAAGTTGAGGTAGTTAAAAATTGTGATATTAATTTCAAAGAATGGGTTGAAAGCCAATTATTAGGTGGGATCTTTTTGCAACATTTAAAAGATTTTATTCAAAAAGATTCTGATCATGAAGTTATCGTAAGATGCCAAGCGCTAACGAATCCTGAAGCACGCAAAGTATTACCCAGCTTATCTTTAAATGTCATGTTAGCTATTGCTGCAGGCGTGATTACACGTCCTGCAGACAAAAATTATAACGATGCCATGCCTTTAAAAGATACGATCGTTGATAATTCAAAACAATGGTTGCTAGAATTGTTATTAAATGACTTCTTTACAGCCAATCCTACGCTTAAACAGACAATGGCAAGTTCGTTCAATGTTGATATCAATGATGCACCAGGTATATTAAGAGAGCTTAATATACATTTGAATAAGGTTGTGATAGCAGCGCAACCAAAAGAGACACCCAAGCCGATCGCCGCGGCAGCTTCCCCTGCAGAAACTTTGCCAACAAGAGTTCAATTGAGAAAAGCCCCTGCAAAGCAAGCAGCACAGCAAGGTACACAACCTGCTCAAGCCGCTATCGGAGCTGAGATGTTAAAACAGTGGCAACAAAAGCGAGCTCCACAAGCTTGTAAACCCGTGGATCAAAATACACAAGCCGCTGCATTAAGTGAAGCAAAAACTCAAACCGTAGTGCTTAAATAAGCTTTAAGTGCTTGCAAAATGGCGTGCGTTTGCGCGCCGTCGGCAAGCACAATTTGCTTAAATCCTTTATCCTTGGCATGCTGATAAATTCTATGACTTACCACAACAAGATGCACTGATAGCAACCACTCAACAAGCGTTGGCGGTGCCATCGTGACTAAATTTTCCAAGACTCTACTACTGGTGGCAATAAAACAAACTTTAGGATGCAGTTGTAAGGATAAAAGAGTTTCCGCTAAATCGATATCGGGTTTTTGTTGCTCATAAACAATCATCCACTCAATTTGCGCACCTCGGTTTGCCAAAGTATCGGCAAACACGGTGCGACCGTCTTTACCTGCCAGCAGCGCAACTTTTTTATTTTTAACCCTATCCGCTTGTAAAAAAGGTTCGTTTAAAATACTTTCGCTGGTAGCACCAGGGGGTGCTGTATAGTGGATCTGGAGGGTTGGATGCTTTTCTAGCAACGCTTGCGAGGTGGCTTGCCCCATGGTCATCACAACCGTTTTTTCAGAAATAAAATTGAGTAACTCTTCTGGCGCGCAAAAGGCGGCGTTAGCGCTGGTCACCAGCAAAAAATCAGCATTTTTTAAGGCGTTTTGCCAAGCATGAAGCGCTGATGGCAATATAGCAAGGGGCACAATATCAATTAAAGGAAGCAAGGTGAGCTCAGCTTTGTGTTCTAAAAGCGCACTTGCCAAACCTTGTGCTTGATGTTTAGCACGTAAAATAACCACTTGCCAATCTTGTAACATATTAAGCTTTCATTATGTCGTTAATGATAGCCATGGCGCCTTGCGCAATGAGATCAGAAGCCACTTTTTCACCTAATTTTTGCGGCGCATTTATTTCGCCTTCATGGTATGCCTCAAGCACCACCAAGGTTTCTGGATGCCCAACTTTGCCTTGTAAGCATAATTTATTGTTTTCTATATACGCAAATCCTGCCACAGGTACCTGACAATTACCGCCTAAGGCGGCATTCATTGCCCGCTCTGCTTCTACAGCAGCGCGCGTGGGCGCATGATCTAAAAAGGCTAATAATTCACGCGTTTTATTATCATCTAAACGACATTCTATGCCCAAAGCACCTTGACCAACCGCTGGTAAGACTTGTGAAGGAGAAAAAGAAGTAACAATGCATGGGCCTTGATTAAGCCTTACTAAACCAGCAACCGCTAAAACGATCGCCGTATATTCTCCTTCACGGCATTTACGAAGGCGAGTATCCACATTACCTCTTAATGGCACATAGTTAAGATCTGGGCGCAATTTTTTTAATTGTACGGTTCTACGTAAGCTTGAAGTGCCAACCACCGATCCTGCAGGAATAGAGTCTACTGTATAGCCTTGTGGACAAACCCAAGCGTCAAACGGGCTCGCGCGTTCACATAGGGTGGTTAACCCTAAGCCTGGCGGAAACGTTGCCGGCACATCTTTTAAAGAGTGAACGGCAATATCAGCTTCATTGGCGATAAGTGCCTGTTCTAATTCTTTTACAAAAACGGCTTTGCCACCAATTTTTGAAAGCGGAATATTATCTGCTTGCGAGAGATCGCCGGTTGTTTTGACGCCAATGATTTCAACGTCTAACTGATTATGATGGGATAATAGTTGTGCACGCACGTAATTGGCTTGCCACATCGCTAGGGCACTGGTGCGTGTCACAATGCGTATTTTATTCGGTTGCGCCATAACCTGCCTCTTAAAAAGAGGACATATTACGCTATTATCGAAAAAAAACCATGTAAATTTAGCATTGCGTGCCAAATTTATAATAGGTTATGCGTGTGTATGAGGTGACTTAGCCTGACATTATTTGACGCACATGCGCCACATGTCGACGACTGACATCCAACGTTTCTGGAACACCGCGAAGACGTATGCAAGGTTGACCACTGGCATTTTTTTCCAACGCTTGTAAATGCTCCATGGCTACTAAACAATTGCGGTGAATTCTTAAAAAGCGCTCACCAAATTCTGTTTCTAATTCTTTTAACGTATCTTCAATAAGCACTTCACCATCTTTATGACGCACAGTGACATACTTATGCTCTGCACGAAAGTAATAAATATCTCCCACCGGCACCAAAACTATCCCTCGTCTGGTTCGGGAACTAATATGGGTTCTGGCTTTAGGCGTACCATCTTCAGAGCGATTTAAAGATTTCCATTGCAGTTTGTTAGGTTTAAGTGCTTTGGTGAGTGCCTCATGAAGCCTTTCAGCACGTACTGGTTTCATTAAATAATCAACAGCGTTGACCTTAAAGGCTTCCAAAGCATAATCATCGTATGCGGTAACGAAAATCACTGCCGGTGGCTCATCCATATCCACTAAGTGGCGCGCAACTTCAAGACCATCAATTCCTGGCATACGGATATCAAGCAATACAACCTCTGGATGTAAGGAATCTATTTTTTGTAATGCTTCTTGTCCGTTTCCTGCTTCACCAACGACTTCATGTTCGTTTTGTTCTTGCAGTATTCTTTTGATTCGATCGCGAGCTAAGCTTTCGTCGTCAACTATTAATATCCGCATAGGAAGATCCCTTCACTGTGTATTTACATACCGCTTTTCAAATAAGGAAACAATAGCGTTACCTCATACTCATGCGGTGTCGCATTCACTTTTAATTTAGCATGACTTCCAAATAATAAGTTTAGTCTATGTCCGATGTTTGCCATAGCAATTTGATTCCCTTGTGAGGCTCGGCGCTGACTGGGAGGAGGTACAGGATTGGATATTTTAATACATACCATGTTCTCTTGCATCATCCCTGTCACTTTTATGGTGCCGCCATTTTCTAAGGCTTGAATACCATGATATATCGCATTTTCCATTAAAGGCTGCAAGGTAAGCATGGGAATGGCCGCATCTTCTGGCACCTTGGAAAGATCAGCATCGACAGTTAATCTTTCTGCTAAACGCAAACCCTCAATACGCAAATAATTACGGCACAGCACCCACTCTTCTGATAAAGGCACCATGGAACCGGTATCCCGTAAAGTTGCCCTAAAGATTTCAGAAAGATCTTCAACCGCTTGTTCGGCTTTTTGCGGATCGGTGATGATTAAACTGGCAATAATATTCATGCTATTGAACAAAAAATGGGGCCTAATACGCGACTGCAGGGCCTCTACCCTGGCCTGGCTTTCAAGCTCAATTCGCTGTTTCCATTGCTGTTGAATATAAAAATAGCGCAACGCTACCAAAGAAAGAATGGCACTAATACTGACACACCGTGTGACAAACTGGCCAATGGTTTCAGGTGTGCTCCCCCATTGATAATTAATTTTCATCAAAAAATACTGCGCGCAGGCAGCAATAATTCCTGTGGTTAGAACAATTAATCCATAAGCGACCACCGAAGCTACCGGTAACGATAAACGGGACAACCAATGACGCGAAAGGCACAGAACACCAGCAGATGCTAAGGTAATCCATTGCACAAAAACTGAGAGCAAACCAAGCTCATCCCAAGATTCACTTAAGATATCCCCTGTTGCTAAAATCAGCATAAAAGCAAATAATTCTGCCCCAATGGCAAGCAAAAAAACCGATCTTACTGCACAAAAATTCGGCAAAAAGAATTCATTTTCTTTGAGCGATACGGTTTTAGGTCGACTATTTTGGTCCATATGTTTATTTTGGCTTGGTTATCTCATTTGGGCGAATTATTTTTTCATGATGTGATAACTGCTGATTTATCCATTTACCAATGTCTTGTAACTCTTGTAGGCAAATCCCGTGCGGCATCGGATAGGTATGCCAAGCAGGGTTAAAGCCTGCCGCTTGCAGGCAGGCTAAAGAAAGTTCCGCCATGGAAAATGGGACAACATCATCAACAAGACCATGGGCCATAAAAATGGAGAGTTCCTGATTTGCGGCATGTATTTCTTTGTCGAATATTCTGTGCAAAGGTAAATATCCAGATAATACCCCAACCCCGCCCAAGGGTTTGCCAAAACGAATCGCCGTATGCAGCGCCAACGCGCCACCTTGAGAAAACCCCATTAATATAATGCGGCTTGATTCTATCCCCTCATCGAGATTTTTTTCTATTAACGCATTGATCTCTATTTGAGCGCAGCGAATGCCGATTTCATCTTCTGGGGCATCAAAGTCGATGGCAAAAATATCATACCAAGCCGGCATAACATACCCACCATTTAAAGTGACCGATAACGCTGGGGCATGAGGAAAAATAAATCTGATGGCATGTGTTGTTTCCAAACCCAGCTCATTAATGACACCTTCAAAGTCATGCCCATTGGCACCAAGACCATGCAACCAAATGATACAAGCATCCGCTTTAGTTGCAGGCTCAATCGTAATTGCTTGTAAAGCCATAAGGTCCCCTCATTAAAAAGTATTTGGATCTAAAATGATGTTAGCTTTTTGTTGGATAATTTCTTGTAAGAGCGATATTAATTCCTCACCTTTTTTGGTTAACCATTTTTGACGATAACTAAAATGATATGCACCAACAGGTGTAGCCAACCACACTTCTTGCAGGGAAGGTTGCCGTGATAAAATTAACTGGCTGGCTTGAGGCAAAGTGATAGTTAATATGCCCTGCGCTGTTTCAAAGTCAAGCACCGTATCTGCTTGTTCAAGCCATTGTTCAATTTGAAGAAATAGCGCGTCTACCTGATCTTGAAATTGTTGTTCGTTCATATGCTACTCTTAACAACTTTAGCCAAGGGTACACGCAATTTTCTAGATTGCAAATAGCGCCCATAAGGTGATTGAGTTAAAGTAGACTTAAGTAAAAATATTCTATAGGAAAGAAGTTAACCTTCTTGCTTTTCAACACATGAAATATTCTCAACCACAGCGATTTCTTTGTTTGCTGGGAATAGCCCTCTTGTTACTGTTGCAAAGTGGTTGCGGCCAAACTGGCCCTTTATACCTTCCTGTACCTGTACCCGATGAAAATAATTCCCCATGAATGATTTTATCTATCACAATCATGAGCTCACGGTGGATGGCCTTTCGGTAAAGGATATTGTTCGTCAATGCCAAACACCTTGCTTTATCTATTCTCATGCTGGCATCACTAGAGCGTGGCGCTCTTTTGACAATGCCACAACGCACCCCCACTTAATTTGCTATGCCGTTAAAGCCAACAGTAATTTGGCCGTATTAAATACTTTAGCCGAGCTAGGCTCAGGTTTTGATATTGTTTCACAAGGTGAATTAATGCGCGTCCTAGCGGCAAAAGGTGACCCGCGCAAAGTGGTTTTCTCCGGCGTGGGTAAGCAAAGCGATGAAATAGCTATGGCGTTAAAAGTCGGCATTAATTGCTTTAATGTAGAATCTGAAGCAGAGCTGTTACTTATAAACCAGATTGCCAACCATCTTAATGTACAAGCCCCGATTGCTTTACGTGTTAACCCCGATGTTGATCCTATCAGCCATCCTTATATTTCAACAGGCCAAAAAGAAAGCAAATTTGGTATCGATGCGCAAGAAGCAATCAACTTATATCAACAGGCAGCCACCTTAAAACATGTTAAAATAAAAGGCATTGCCTGCCACATTGGTTCACAGCTCACCACAACTGCACCTTTTGTGGAAGCCCTGCAAAGATTGTTAGGGTTAATTGATCAACTAGAAAATAAGGGTATTAAACTAGAACATGTTGATGTGGGTGGGGGGCTAGGCGTTCATTATCACCATCAAAAGCCACCAACGCCCAATGAGTATATGAGCGCTTTATTAAAGTTAAATATTCCATCACATTTAAAACTAATACTTGAGCCAGGCCGAGCGATAGTCGCCAATGCAGGGATTTTAGCAACCAAAGTCTTACTCATTAAACAATCTGGCAATAAACACTTTTGTGTCGTCGACTGCGCCATGAATGATTATCTTAGACCAACACTCTATGATGCTTGGCATAACATTATCCCCGTGCAACAACAACCACAGGCCTTAACGCAGATCTATGATATTGTCGGACCAATCTGTGAAAGCGGTGACTTTTTAGGTAAATCAAGAGAATTAGCGGTAAAAGCGGGGGATTACTTAGCCGTGTGCCAAACCGGCGCCTATGGTTTTGTAATGAGTTCAAATTACAATTCCAGGCCTAAAGCAGCTGAAGTGATGGCCAAAGACAATGCCTTTAAGATCGTGCGCCCACGTGAAACCTTAGAAGAGATGTTTGCTAAGGAATCACTATGGACTTAAACCAATATTAACAAAACGAGTATCAGGAAGCCCTATGTCGAGTCTTATTCACTTTACAAAAATGCATGGATTAGGAAATGATTTTGTGGTGCTAGACAGCATTACGCAACAAGTTAAACTCAACCCTAATTTAATCAAACGTATGGCTGATAGAAATTTTGGTATTGGTTGCGATCAAGTTCTGTTGGTCGAACCCCCAACCTTACCCACTCTGGATTTTAACTATAGGATCTTCAATGCTGATGGCAAAGAAGTGCCTCAGTGTGGTAATGGCGCAAGATGTTTTGGCCGTTATGTTTACGAGCGAGGCCTCACTGGCAAAAAACAGCTACTTATTGGCACACAAGCGGGTAATTTAAAAGTTGATATCTCTGATTTGACTTGTATTCAAGTAGATTTGGGTGAACCCATTTTTTCACCTAAAGCTATCCCATTAAACATAAAAGCGGTTTCAAAGCTTCAAAAACGCGGAAATTATAAAATACAATTGTTGGGTAACAATCGTGAAGTTGTGATCCTATCCATGGGTAATCCACATTGTGTGATCTCTGTACCAGCCACCTCAGAAGCGGCTGTGATGGAAGTGGGTAAAGCGTTGCAAAAACATCCTGCGTTCCCAAAGGGGGTGAATGTCAGTTTTATGCAAGTGCTTGCCCGAAATCATATTAAGTGTCGTGTATTTGAACGCGGCGTCGGAGAAACATTAGCATGCGGTTCAGCTGCTTGCGCCTCTGTGGTTGCAGGCATCATACACGGCGAACTCAACCGGGAAGTAAAAGTGGATATGCCAGGAGGAGCCTTGACCGTCAGATGGGAAAATGAAGGCGCCGTGTTTTTAAGTGGGCCTGCGATTGGGGTTTTTCATGGCGAATTTTGCATAGCACATCAAGAATCTTACTAAGCTATTGTTGTTTGGACTAAATAAGTACTTCTGCTATGCTGACAAAAAGCAAAAATTAACTTACATGAGCATAACTATTCGTCCACTGTACTTCCTATTGCTGGCGTTTTCCCTATTCTTATTAGGGGGATCTTTTGTATTACAATTTCTATTTCACCTTGAACCTTGTCCATTATGTATTATTGACAGAGTATTAGTTTTTATACTTACTATCTTTTTTGTTATTGCACTTTGGCATAATCCAAAGCATCGCGGACAACAAGTGTATAGTTTTATCGGATTTTTTATTGCCTCATTGGGAATTTTATCTTCTGCACGACATCTATGGATTATTCATCTCCCCCCCGAATTGGCTCCTGATTGCGGTCCTGGCATTGATTATTTATTTGGTACATTACCACCGCATGAAGCGCTACTGTTGGTTTTACGTGGATCAGGAGAATGTGCTGTGAATAAAAGTGCTTTCTTAGGGTTTCCTATTCCTGGCTGGACACTTATCAGTTTTATTTTACTGGCACTGGGCAGCTTATTGCCTTGGTGGGGTAAAAAAAGAACGGCATAAAAAAAAGGGTAGCTGCGGCCACCCATTTATTTCATCCTTGTTTAATTACCAGCCCGCACATCTTGTTGTCCTGTGCATCCTAACCAGTCCATTATGTTAGGATGGTATCCTTACCTTGCACGGCAACGTTTTCCCTTTAATCTAGACTTATCGCGAAATAAGCCGGCAATCCCTTGCCCGATGTGCTGGCAACAATCCTTGCTACCACGCTGGCCCCCACATCAATCCATTGACATGGGATATAAGTCAATTTATCAAATGGGTCTTTTATCACAAGGCACTATTTTCTAACTTAAGTTCTACCACCAATAACGCTTACAAAAATATATCGTTAAAAATCAACAAGATATATTTTTATTACCCTGAAAATAGCGTTGATCTCTACTGCTTGTATAGCAATGTGTCTACAGTAATTTGAGAAAAAGCTTACAAACAAAGATTAAAAAAAGACAACTTGCCAACAAAACTTGACGCATGCTTCCTAGGCGCTTTACTTAAAAGACAGACACTATAAACCAGGGAGAAGTCTCATGCATTCCACCCACTCTTCTAAAACAACAAACGCTACTCATCTGGTTAATACATGGTTAGCTGACCGCCAAACTTTAATTGTGGCATTTAACAACTTATGTAGCTTGCGCCCTTTTGCACAAGCAAATTCCGCTTACTTAAATGAATCATTACAAGAATTTTGTGCTTTATTAGTGGATTATCTTTCACTTGGGCATTTTGAGATCTATGAACACATCAGCGATTCCCTTGAACGTTGCTCCCCACAACGCGGAATACCAGAACGTGTTTTGCAATGCATTATGAACACTACAGTTAACGCTTTAGACTTTAACGATAAATACCAACACCAAGAGAAGTTATCTAACTTGGAAGCAGATCTCTCGGCTTTAGCACTATGCTTTGCTCAGCGTCTTGAGTGGGAAGATCAGTTGATTGCCAGCTATCAAATGGCAAAACAGGCAAGTCGAGCTTTTGCTAAATCGGCTTAGAATAAAAAACGCTTCAGTTAATCTTCTAAATACTGCAGCTTGTTTTTCACACCGTTCCATTGATCCGCATCAGGCAAGGCTTCTTTATGCGTGGTTAAAGTTGGCCACTCTTTAGACTTTTTGGCATTAATTTCTAAAAAAGGGTGCATGTCTTCTGGTAAATCATCTTCTGAGCAAATGGCTTGCGCGGGGCATTCTGGCTCGCATAAAGCACAATCAATACACTCATCTGGATCAATAACCATGAAGTTTGGGCCTTCATGAAAACAGTCCACCGGACAAACCTCAACACAATCGGTAAACTTACATTTAATACAATTATCTGTCACAACAAATGTCATGGTCTTCCTTATTAGATAGGGCCGGCCCTTTTGGGCCCCCATAGTACATGAGGTCGGTCATTTCTTGAAGATTCCAGCTAAAAAAACTTAAAATTTATTCTATAAGTGCATATAATACTGACTTTACCCTAATGTTTAAAACTACTAAAGGAGCCAGGTATGGCAAAAACTAAAAAAGCACCACCCAAAAAGGCCTCCATCAAAAAAACAAGCGTAAAGAAGCCTAACACCAAGGGCGTCAAAAAACCCATTAAAGCCAAAGCAAACGCCAAAAAAGCAAAACAACCTAGTGCAAAAAAAACAGCTAAGAAAAAAGCACCTTCGGCCAAAAAGAGTGAAGACGTCATTCTTCAACAAACTTTTATGGATAGTCTTGCTAAACTTGAAAATTACTGGTCTAAAAAAGTTAACACACTTAGCAAAGAATTAAATGCCCTGATTGCTAAAGAGCAAAAAGCAATGTCTGCCAAAAATAGCAACCATGCCAATCAAGTTAAAAAACATCAACAATTAGCTATTGCGGTTGTTGCTAAACGTGACGAACTTTTACACGCGACCTTAGCAGCAGACAAATTTAGCGCTTTAGGTAAGAAAATTGCGCAATTTGAAAAAGAATGGTTGCAACAGCTCAATCAGCACGCACCCGATGCGCATGCGGCAGATGATCATGGCGCCCATGAAGATCATACTTCATCTCATGCTCATAAAAACCATGCGAAAAAAACAAAACCGGAAACCTTTGTGCAAGAATGGGACCAGGGGCAAGAAAACGAAGAAGAAATAACCGATGACTTAGAAGATATCTTTATGCCGCAAGATGATCTTTCAGAGTTTGAAGTGATTGAAGACTTCTCAGTAACGCATGATGATGATATCTACGATGAAGATGAAGCTTAAATCTTAAGACTATATCCAAGGCCCTCACGAGGGCCTTGTCCTTATCCCACTATTCTTATAAAAAGCCGCTCACTGACTCTTAAGAAGCTAAAAAAAGCTTCTACGATGGGATTTTTCCAATAATTTGTTTTTGGTGGCCTGAAGTACCATCCTTGTGTATAACCTAAACAAGTTGCTAACATTCCGGTAAGCAATCTATCATCCACCAAAACAATGCGATGTGCTGATACTCCACGATATTGCGCAATCATCACAAGCCCCTCTGGATAAGGCTTTTTACGGACCCCATGTAATACAAACAAAGATGGAAATTCTTTAGCAAAATACGCCAGACGTTCAGGTTTTGGCTTATTGGTTAAAATAGCAAGACGATGTTCACCAATGGTTTGGCTCATTTTAGTAAGCCATGCTTTTGCTTGTGGCGTTGGTTCTTTGGCATTATGCGCCGCCAAAACACCATCAAAATCTAACACTAAAATGGCAATTTCAGCGTTATCCAATTTCTCTAGGGTAATTTCAGCCAAATCATGAATTTGCTTTTCAGGACAAGTTAAAAATTTCTTCAAATTCTTTCGCAACAAATAACCATTTTTTATCGCATACCACCAACGCACTGTTTCCTCACTTAATTTTTAATTGGCGTCTCTTGTAAATTTCAATACATTTTCCCTCACCTCATTTAAAAGTCTCTGTCTGGCTTCTTTTGTTGCCCAAGCAACATGCGGCGTAATAATAAGATGAGGGGGTGGATTTGAAAACAAGATTGACTCTTTAGAAGGTGGCTCTTGTGACACCACATCAAGCGCAGCACCAGCTAGGTGAGCAGCAAATAATGCCTCACTGAGTGCTTTTTCATCGACAAGCCCTCCTCGAGAAACATTAATCAACAAACTCCCCTTTTTCATCAAGGAGAGTTCTTTGGCGCCAATTAATAATTTGGTTTGCGCCGTTAAGGGACAATGTAAACTTAAAATATCAATATGGGGCAAGAAGTCCTCTAATTCATATTTATCTGATGCCCGGTCCCGCTTTGCGACCATCACTTGCATACCTAATTGTCTGGCTACATTTGCCACGCCACTACCAATCGCACCATAACCGACAATTCCCAAGGTTTTATTGGCTAATTCGGTGGTTTTAAACGCTTGCAGGCAAAACTGCTTTGCATTTATCCAAGCTCCTTGATGAACCAAATTGGAATAATCGCCTAATCTTGAGGCCATCATGATTAATAAGCCGATGGTGTGCTGAATAACCGATGCGGTTGAATAGCCTTTGACATTGTAAACGCTAATGCCATGCGTTTTGGCACTTTGTAAATCAACATTATCTGTACCGGTAGCACAGATACAGATACAACGTAACTTTGGTGCTTGTTGTAAGATATCCGCAGTTAAACGCACTTTATTTGTAACAACCAGGGAAGCCTCGGCTATACGTGCAACCGTTTGCTCTGGCAGGGTCGTTGCCCATAAATCCCAATGGTCCAAAGTAGAAGTTAAGATACTAAAATCAAGATCATTTTGATTTAGTGTTTCACAATCAAGAAAGACACCCTTCATATCATCACTTAGGTTATATAAAGACCTAAAGTGATTTTAAGGTGCAAAGCTTGTTTAAGTAAAGTACGCGTTAATGTCTTCTTGTTCGAATAGTGCTAGGTGACAGCTCGCCGTGGATCACTGACTGATTTTGACCATTATGATCGGGCGTACTGGCAAGTCGAACCATCCAGGCAAATAAAAACCCAACGGTTGTTAAAATGGCTAATATGCTAAGTGCGAAAATAAGACCTGCCATGGTAACTTCTCCCTTGCTCCCGATTGGCATTATTTTTGTCGAGCATCGAGTGAACTACTATCACCCGTAAAGAATATTGTAGGACAAACACGCAAATCGCGCAAATGACATTGGATGTAGATACATGAAAATGGTACGTTAGCTTAAAATTTTGAGGGATCTTGCCAATTTTTACGCTTTTACTGGTTTAACCTGCGTCGTTCTAAGCTAGTTTGATATAGCACAAACTTTTTGACCAAGTTTATTCTTGCTGAGGGAGCCTGATTACGGTATCTTGCGAACCTCATTATTTCGTTGTTATTGGGGATTTTTGCATGTTAAACAATAAAGAATGGTTTACTGAGTTTTATCCAAATTTTGGCACTGGTTTTGGCTTGCAAATTAAATCCAAGCTTCACGAAGAAAAATCCCCCTTTCAGACGATTGCCATCTATGAAACGACCCATTTTGGCAATTTGATGACAATTGATAGCATCATTATGCTCTCAAGCCGGGATAACTTTATGTATCATGAAATGATGTCTCACCCTATTTTATTTACGCACCCCAACCCCAAAAATATTGTCATTATTGGGGGCGGGGATTGTGGCACACTCAAAGAAGTGCTCAAACACCCAGTAGACAGTGTAACCCAAATCGATATTGATGAACGCGTGACGCGTTTATCAGAAATTTATTTTCCAGAGCTGTGTACCGCTAATCATGACAAAAGAGCCTCCCTTTTATTCCAAGATGGTATTCGCTGGATGATTGAAGCTCCCACAAACAGTGTTGATGTTATCATTGTTGATTCAACCGATCCGATTGGGCCTGCAGAAGGTTTATTTAACCAAGCATTTTATAGTCAATGTCATCGTGTGCTAAGAGACAACGGTATTTTAGTTCAGCAAAGTGAATCGCCTATTTTGCATCAGGCCATTACCCGTGATATGAGAAATGCCATGCAAAAGGCTGCCTTTTCAGAAGTGTTAACCATTACCTACCCACAACCGGTGTATCCTTCTGGCTGGCATAGTGCCACCTTAGCTGGTAAAAAAGCGCCTTTGAAAACCTTCAGAAGAGATGATGCCTTGCTAAAATCTCTACAAACCCAGTACTACCACTTTGATTTACATCAAGGGTTATTGACTGAGCCAGCGTTTTTGCAAAGAGCCTTCTCATAATAAACCCACTAAAATAAAATTGTGCTAACTCTTACCCTCTCCCATTTCGGGAGAGGGTGGCTCGAAGAGCCGGGTGAGGGTTACCCTCATCCGGCCTATGGCCACCTTCTCCCAAAATGGGAGAAGGAAATTTGTGCCGAGGGCACTTTGTTATAGGGCACTTTCCTTATCTTCCCCAGTACGGATCCTGATAACATTTTCAAGGGGCATTACAAATATTTTGCCATCACCAATTTTGCCGGTGTGCGCTGCTTTTAAGATGGTTTCTATCACTAAATCTGCTTGGGCATCACTGACGGCTATCTCTATTTTAACTTTAGGCAAAAAATCAACGACATATTCCGCACCACGATAAAGCTCCGTATGCCCTTTTTGGCGACCAAACCCTTTAACCTCGGTGACTGTCATCCCCTGAACGTTGATATCAGATAAAGCTTCTCTAACATCATCGAGCTTGAATGGCTTTACAATGGCGCAAATTAGTTTCATTATCTGGCTCCCATAAGTTAATCATAGGCCATCTGGATGTTCTCCCCCAACACGGCAGAAGACAAGGTAAAGCAGTTTGTTGAATCACTTCCTCCTGGATTCAAAACACTTAACCAAGAAATGAAAAATCAGCTCAAGCAGGCCTTGTTGCAATGGTTTAGCAGCATGGATTTAGTCACCCGTGAAGAATTCGACATTCAGTGCCAAGTTCTTATCAAAACCCGCCTTAAATTAGATGAACTCAGCGCTCAATTAGCCAATCTCAGCGTTGACCAAAAATCATAAATCCATCGTTATTGTTTTTTCGTCGCTTCATTAGCGCTATCCGTTGGTGGGGCAATCTTGTGCCAACGAGGCGCGATTGCGCTCCTACAAAACAATAATGATGGCTTTCAATGTACTTTTGGCTTAAATTATGTTAATCACCTATCTTTATATAAGGAAGCCGGTTTAGCACGAAGGGATCACTGTGAATTTACGCTCTCGTTTCTTGATAATGGGGTGTTTTGCGCTTATTTTACAAATCCTTATCCTATTCTCATTTTTTTATTATTACTTGAATCCACAAATTGTTTCCCTGGAAAAATCTCTAGTAGAAAAAAACCTGCATCGTGGTTTGGAAATTCTCCAGCGCGAAATCTTTCATTTGACCCATGTGACCCAATTACTGGCACAAGACCCCACGATTGAACAACTGATTAAGACCCCAGCCTTGCAACTTTTGCCCAATGAATTATTACAGCGGAAAATGATTCATCAGGAAATTAACTTGATATATGTATTAAACGATGATCTTAAAGTAATTTGGGAAAGTACTATCGATTTAAACTCTGAACGTCCATACCCTAAGTTATCTTTTTTAACCACTCTATGGAATGCACGACCAGCACTTTTAGATCATAACTCAGCAGTGAGTTTATACGCCGGCATTGTCAATAGTAAACTCGGCCCCTTATATATTGTTTCGGCACCCATTACAGTGGGCAGCAAGAACCAAGTCATTGGAACATTAATTGTAGGCAGATTAATTACCCAAGATGTTATGCATTTATTACAGAGCCTTTCCTATACGGATGTTAAACTTTGGCCTATAGGCAGTGCCTCATTAAACGCCGATCAAACAACGATTGTGCAAAAATTACTTCAAGGTGATTCTGATTTTATGATTAACGAAAGTGGTAATATGTATAGAGGGTACATGTTCTTGCAAGACATTAATCAGCAACCCACCTTGTTAATATCAACCACACAACCAGGAAATTTTTCTAAAATCATTGATGTAAGCTTATCTGAAATGGTGGTTGTTTTCATTCTTGTGCAGAGTTTAATTTTTATTGTTTTCTTCTGGGTAATACGGAGCACTCTTCTTTTACCTGCCCGCGCATTAATCGAGCAGATAAATCGGGCGCCTAAAGATTTACGTCCTTTGCGCGTGGATGCAAAACCTTGGAATGAAATGGGCATGTTAGCTAATGAGATTGCCCATTTAATTGTCCGCCATCAAGATAAGTTAGCCCAGGAAACCACCATGGCCTATAAAGAAGGATGCTACCAAACCAGGCTAAACCTTTTCAATGAAATAGAAGACACCCTTAAACCGATTATTGAAAATATTGAAATCAGCGAGAAAAAGCTTTCCAACTTACCGACCAATGATCTTGAGTGGATAGTGGCAGAAAGCAAAACTGGGCAGTATTCTCCTGCAAGATTTGAAGAATATACCGAAAAACTGCAACGTATTAACGATAAACTTCGTCATTACCAAAAAGAAACCAGGCACAGACTTTATGATCTTTACGCCAAAACCTTGCGCAATGTTGCTGCCCTTCGTGCCCAAGCGAGAAGTTTAGAAACAATTAGAGAATTTACGCCAATTCGGATGAATGAAAAAAAAGAGAAATCCAGCATGTTAAGGTAAACCACTGGGTTACCGGCTCATGCTAGAAATTAATTGCTTTAGCGCTTATGATGTGACAAAGAGTTTTGATCCTTAATGAGAGATTATTGTGTCAAATTTTGAAATATTATTAATCATCTTAGGGCTCGCAGTCGTTATTGTCTCGCTGCTACGACGACTTCATCTGCCTCCCATTTTAGGTTACCTGATTGCCGGTGCCTGTGTGGGGCCTTATGGGTTAGGGTTATTAGAATCCAAAGAAGAAATCCGTTATATCGCTGAATTTGGCGTGGTTTTTCTAATGTTTTCCATCGGTTTAGAGTTGTCCTTGCCAAAACTCATTTCTATGCGTCGTGCGCTTTTAGGCTTAGGGGGATTACAAGTTCTCATTTGCACACTGATTGCCCTTGTTGTAGCCAAAATGGCAGGCATGACCTGGGCAGGAGCCATTGCTATCTCGGGGGCTTTAGCGCTTTCCTCCACTGCTGTGGCGACCAAACAACTGGTTGAGCAAGATGAACTAGATCAAACGCACGGAAAATTAGCTTTAGCTATTTTACTTTTTCAAGATCTTGCCGCAGTTCCCTTTTTGATTGTGGTGCCCGCCTTAGCCGGTGTGGCTTCTAAAAATTCACTGGGACAAGTTCTTTTACAGCAAATTGGCCTTGGCGTACTTATTGTGATTGCCATGTTAGCAGCAGGGCGCTGGTTATTGCGTCCCCTTTTTCACCATATCGCACAAGCGCGCTCCTCTGAGCTATTTATGCTCACGGCGCTGTTAGTGGTTTTAGGTGCTGCTTTTTTAACAGAATATTGTCATCTTTCTGCTGCTTTAGGGGCTTTTTTAGCTGGTGTGATGTTAGCGGAAACCGAATATGTGCACCAAATTGAATCAGACATTCAACCCTTCAGAGACATCTTATTAGGATTTTTCTTTATCTCAGTGGGCTTAGTCTTCGACCCTTCGGCGGTCATGGAAGATTGGCAACCTATTTTGATGATTTTAATCAGCTTAATTTTATTAAAAACAATTATCATTGCTTTATTAGCAAAGCTTGCCGGCACCCCAACCAAAACCTCGCTACGCACCGGGCTTGTGTTAGCTCAAGGGGGAGAGTTTGGATTGTTTTTAATAGCGGTTGCATATGATTTAAATATTATCAACGTGCAACATAGCCAAATCATTATTGCTGCCACGCTTATTAGTATGGCGGTTTCCCCATTACTTATTCGTAATAATAAGAAAATAGCATTATTTTTCTTAAGATATTTGAAGCAGCCTATTGAAGAGCCGTTGGAAGAAATTACCCCTTCAAAAGATCTCAAAGGCCATGTGATCATCTGCGGATATGGTCGTGTTGGACAAACTTTAGCTAGATTTTTAGAATATGAAAACATTAATTTCGTAGGCTTAGATATTGATCCGGTTCGCTTAAGAGAAGCCAGAGCTGCTTCTGAGCCCGTGTTTTTCGGCGACCCTACACAAGAAAATGTCTTGATTGCCGCTGGTATCACCAAAGCAAGGATGTTAATTATCGCTTTTGGCACCTCACAGCAATCCCTTAAAATCTTGCGTGCGGTACGACAAGTCAACAAAGAGATCCCCATTTTAGTACGGACAATGGATGATACCGATTTAGAGGCGCTACAAATTGCCGGCGCTACCGAAGTGATCCCCGACAAATTGGAATCCAGTTTGATGTTGGCTTCGCACATGTTAATTCTGCTTGGCCAAACCCCTGCCAAGGCCCAACAACAGATAGCTGAAGTAAAGGCCAATCGTTATAAAATGCTGCGAGGCTTCTTTGAAGGTGAAAACATTGGCCATTTGGAAGATTATCAAAGTGAAAAAATTTACTTACATGCCGTTGAGCTTTCAGAAAGTGCTTATGCAATAGGGCACACTTTAGAAGAGTTAGTCGCTCAAAAGATCCCTATCAAAATTTCTTCCTTTTCACGACACGGTTTTAAATGTAACCACCCCTCAGCACACACTGTATTCAAAGCTGGTGATATCTTAGTGCTAGAAGGCACGCATGAAGAAATTTACTTAGTTGAAGAAAAACTATTGCAGGGGTAATATGCATTAGCGCATATTTCCCCTAAATAAATCAGCATTCTTGGCGGTTGGCTATATTAATTCAGCAGCGTTATACTCGCCCATCTTTTTGTCGCTAAGAGTTGTATGATGACACTTGCTGTAGTTTTTAGTCGCGCATCCGTCGGGATTTATGCCCCCCAAGTGATGGTCGAAACACATTTATCTAATGCCCTGCCCCAATTTACCATTGTTGGGCTACCTGAAACAGCGGTAAAAGAAAGTAAAGACAGAGTCCGTAGTGCGCTCATGCAAAGCGGTTATGAATTCCCGAAAAAACGCATTACCGTCAATTTAGCCCCGGCCGATCTCCCTAAAGAAGGTGGTCGTTTTGATCTCCCCATTGCAATTAGTATATTGCTTGCTTCTGGACAACTTCTCTGTGAGGATATTCATAAATATGAACTGGCCGCCGAGCTTGCTTTAAGTGGAAAATTACGTCCCATTAAAGGGATGTTGCCTTTTGCCTTAGCAACACAGAGTATTAATCGAAAACTTATTATCGCCGAAGATAATAAAGAAGAAGCTGGCTGGGTCAGTTCTTTAAACATTTTTCCTTTTCAGGATTTTCAAAGTGTGTGCGCTCATTTGTCTGGCATGAACAAGCAACCCGCCTGGGTAGCATCATCACCTTTGCATGAAAATGATGATTCTCAATGTATGTCTGAGATCTGTGGGCAACACCAAGCAAAACGCGCCCTTGAAATAGCCGCAGCCGGTGGTCACAGCCTTCTCATGGTGGGGCCACCAGGCACAGGTAAAACCATGCTGGCTAGCCGCCTTAACACTATTTTGCCTCCTTTAACGCAAAAAGAAGCCTTAGAAGTGGCTTGTTTATATTCCATTAGTCGTCATGGATTTACGCAACAAACCCTCTCAAAAAGACCTTTTCGTCAACCTCATCATACTGCTTCAGCTGTCTCTCTGGTAGGAGGTGGACGAATGCCTACACCTGGCGAAGTATCGCTGGCACATCATGGGGTTTTGTTTTTAGATGAATTACCTGAATTTAATCGCCATGTTTTAGAGGTATTACGTGAACCCTTAGAATCTGCCAAGGTCAATATTTCGCGCGCAGCGGGATTTGCCGAGTACCCTGCTAATTGTCAATTGATTGCTGCGATGAACCCTTGTCCTTGCGGTTACTTAAACTCACAAAAACATGCTTGTCACTGTACCCCAGAACAAGTGCAACGCTATAGGGGTAAAATCTCAGGCCCCTTACTAGATAGAATTGATATGCATATAGAAGTTCCTCCCATCTCTCCGACGCGCCTGACTTCTTTTAACCCAAAGCAAGAAGAATCAACCCAAGCCATTCGTCAAAGAGTCATTCAAGCACGTCAGAAACAATACCAACGTCAATCACAGATCAATGCTAAACTTCAAACTCGTGACATAATCGCTTTTTGCAAGCTAGATAATGAGCCACAAGTGATGTTAACATCTGCCCTAGAAAAATTAGGGATATCAGCACGTGCTTATCATCGCATCTTAAAGGTGGCCAGAACGATCGCCGACTTGAGTGATTCAGAAAGCATCCAAACAAGTCATGTTGCAGAAGCCATCCAGTTCCGTAAATATGATAGGCAATGCTAAAAACATAAACGGAAAACTTCATGGCCATTTTTTTTAGCCTCTCTATCTTTTTAGGCGCATCACTACTTTTTATAGTGCAACCTTTGATTGCGAAAAAATTACTTCCCTGGTTTGGTGGTTCGCCGCTGGTCTGGTTATCTATTGTTTTATTTTTTCAAACCATTCTTTTGTTGGGGTATCTTTATGCTTATGGATTAACCAAGCTGAAGTCTCATTTCACTCAAATCAAAATACATGGCGTGTTGATTACTGCTTCTTTGTTTTTTTTACCTATCATCCCTTTAGAAACCCATTTAGTTTCTGATGTTTGGCCACCCATTAGCATTTTTATCCTGCTCATATCTACTTTATGCTTACCCGCCATACTGTTATCCGCCTCAAGCCCTTTGCTACAGTATTGGTATTGTCAATGTTACCAAACAGATTTCCCTTATCGATATTATGCTCTGTCAAACGCAGGATCGCTGCTAGGATTACTTGCTTTTCCTTTTTTATTAGAACCTTATTTTGGACTTAAATTTCAATTTTATGCCTGGTCTGTATTTTACATGCTGTATATACTTTGCGTCGGAGGTTGTCTTTATATTACCTACAGCAAAGCACCCAAAGTTTCTGTAGTAACCACCTCGCAAGCCGTACTAAAAAAATCTGACATAGGCGCTTGGACGTTACTGACTTTTCTCGGATCAACGTTATTACTTTCCTCGACGCAAGTAATTTTACAAAATGTTGCCGGGTTCCCTTTACTGTGGGTCGCTCCTTTGTCATTATATTTGATCACTTTTATTATTACTTTTGGCCATCCGCGTTTTTATGTCAGAGAAATATTTAGCGGAATTTTTGCCATTTTGTGTGCCACTATTTTCTATTACCCCTCCCATCACACCCTTTCATTCTGGGTGCAAATTGCACTTTATTCTGCTTTACTTTTCTCTGGGTGCATGATTTGCCATGGAGAATTGATACGGTTAAAACCTCATACATCACGATTAACCACCTATTATTTATTCATCGCTTTAGGCGGTGTCCTGGGCGGTGTTTTTGTGAACCTGATTGCCCCAGTTCTATTTAATCAATGGTGGGATTTTTATCTTACCCTATTTGCCATCTTGCTATGCGCTGGTTTTTACTATTTCATTTCTACATCTTCTTTTTATGCACACTTCGCTGTTAAAGGGATTTGGTTACTTGCTTATATTGGGCTTGGGCTACTGTTGTGTTACCACATCAACACTGTCAACGTTGATGTGATTTTGAATCATCGTAATTTTTTTGGTAGCTTTGAAGTTGCGGACAAATTCCCAAACAATGAAGAGTATCATTATCATTCGCTCACCAATGGTAACATTATCCATGGTAAACAATTTGTTTTTGCCCCCAAAAGAAATGAACCAACCACGTATTATAGCCAGCAAAGTGGTATTGGCTTGGCCATTGCTTATGAGCGCCAACTTAATCAAAACAAATACCGCGGACTTTCGATTGGCGTAATTGGCTTAGGGGCTGGCACTATCGCTTCGTTGAGTACTTTGAATGATTCTTTACGGTTTTATGAAATTGATCCCGATATTGAAAAAATGGCTAAACAATATTTCTATTATTTACATGATGCCAAAGCAAAAACTGAAGTCATTATTGGCGATGGAAGAATAAAACTGCTAGAAGAACTTGCCAATACAGGCTCAAATCAATTTGATGTCTTAGCCATCGACGCCTTTAGTGGTGATGCCATTCCCGTACACCTGCTAACACTTGAAGCAATGCAAATATATTTATCGCATTTATCTCATGATGGTATCTTAGCATTTCATATTTCCAGTCGTTATGTGGATTTATACCCACCCTTACAAGCTTTGGCAACGCATCTTAAACTATTCACCTTTACAACCGTTAACGATGAAGATCTACTAAAAGGAATTTTTACTTCTAAATGGGTTTTAATGAGTCAAAATGGCGATCTGGGTGCATTTTTGTATGTGAGCCAAAATCTTATTTTTCCTCCAGAAAGAATGGCCCCTTTATGGACAGATGACTATAACACGCTCTTGAATGTTATTAAGTGGTGATTTAGACTACACCCCCCTTCAACAAATATGCATTTAAGTTTATGTTTGAACTCAATGCCCAGCAACAAGCTGCCATCAAATATATTGATGGACCTTTACTCGTCATTGCAGGTGCCGGCAGTGGCAAAACGCGTGTTATTACGCAAAAAATTGCTTACTTAATTGAACATTGTCAACTGCCTGCTAAAAATATTTATGCGGTTACCTTTACCAATAAAGCTGCCCGAGAAATGGCAGCGCGTGTACAAAAGTTATTTGCTAAACGAAAAGTTTCAGGTATTCATGTTTCAACCTTTCATTCATTAGGCTTAGATATTATCAAAAAGGAAGCCAATGCCTTATCACTTGGCACCAATTTTACCTTATTTGACGCACAAGACAGTGTTAACCTCCTAAAAGAATTAAGCCAAAAACTCACTGCTGTGAGCGAAGATCATCTCAATGATATTCAACACCATATTTCTAATTGGAAAAATGATTTAATCACTCCCGAAGAGGCTGTGTCTATTAGCCAAACTCCTCAACAACATTTGGCAGCTAGATTTTACCTTGCCTATGAAAACACCTTGCGTGCTTATAACGCTGTTGATTTTGATGATTTAATTGCTTTACCTGTTAAATTGTTTCAAGACAATCCGCTTGTTTTAGAGCGCTGGCAAAACAAAATGCGCTATCTTTTAGTTGATGAATATCAAGATACCAATACCGCGCAATATACGCTGATTAAACTATTGTGTGGGGCAAGAGGAGCGCTTACCGTCGTAGGCGATGATGATCAATCAATTTATGCTTGGCGCGGTGCGAAACCTGAAAACATTCAATTATTACAACAAGACTATCCACAGTTAAAAGTCATTAAGTTAGAACAAAATTATCGCTCAACCAGCACCATTTTAAGTGCTGCCAATCAACTGATTGCCAACAATCCTCATGTGTTTGAAAAAAAATTGTGGAGTAGTCTTGGCCAAGGTGAACCGATACGGATCTTGACCACCCCCAATGAAGAGGGCGAATTTGAACGGGTTATCAATGAATTATTAGCGCACCAATTTCGCTATAAACTCCCTTATGATCACTACGCTGTTTTATATCGTTCAAACCATCAAGCCAGAAATTTAGAAAAAGCCTTACGTGCAAATGCTATTCCTTATCAAATCAGCGGCGGAACTTCTTTCTTTGCGCGCAGCGAAATCAAAGATCTATTTGCCTATTTCCGCTTAATGACCAACCATGATGATGATGCTGCATTTTTACGTTGTGTGAATACCCCTAAACGCGATATTGGGCCTGCGACTTTAGAAAAATTAGGGCTGTACGCAAAATCAAGAGGATGCAGCTTATTTAATGCCTCCCAAGAATTTGGCTTGTCAGAATTTTTACAAGACGCGCAAAGAAGCAGATTGCAAGATTTTGCAACCATGATTATGCAAACCTTTGAAAAATCAAATTCAGATGAATGCATGAGTGTATTGCAAAGCTTTGTGAAAGAAATCGGTTATTATGATTATTTAACCGACACTTCTGCCTCCCCTCAAAGCGCTGAAAAGCGCATTGAGAATGTGCTTGAATTGCTTGCTTGGCTTAGCAACCTCATTAAAGAAGAAGGACAAAATCTCTCTTTTCAGGATGCTATTCACAAAATGATGTTGTTAGATATTCTTGATAGAGAATCTAAACAAGATACCAATAGAGTGCAATTAATGACCTTACATGCTGCCAAAGGTTTAGAATTTCCCCATGTTTTCATTGTTGGTTGTGAAGAAGAAATTTTGCCACATAAAACCAGTATTGAACAAAACACCATTGAGGAAGAGCGTCGTTTAGCTTATGTGGGCATGACCCGTGCACAAAAAACCTTAACCTTAACCTATGCTAAACAAAGAAAACGCTATGGTGAGCAACAGCTCATTATCCCCAGCCGATTTTTAGATGAATTGCCTGTTGAGTTAGTTTATCGTGAAGAAACCGCTGCGCCAAAATCTGAAGAAGAAACGCGCGCCAGTGGCCAAGCCCATTTATTAGCATTAAAAGCGATGTTGCAGGATCATAACTAGCCCACCGTGTATGCCATACATGCCGCTAGGCATGTTGGCAGGAACGGTGGGCTAGTAAGTTTTTGAATTATTTTTTCTGCGGGATCATGTACTCGATGGTCATGCGCAATTCTTTATCCGAACATTGCATACAGGTTCCTTTAGGTGGCATGGAACCTTTACCCTTGATAGCAATAGCCAACATGCCATCAATACCCACATCCATTCTTGGTTTCCAGTCAGCTTCATTACGGAATTTAGGTGCACCGCCAACGCCGGTCGCATGGCAAACCGCACAAGTAGACTTATAACGATCTTCACCTGCGGTTTCACTAAGCTCGGTTGTTACCGCAGCAGCAACCACGCCACCCTCTGACTCAACAGAGCCAACGGGCTTAATGCGTTCAAAAATGGCTTCTTTAGTCATCGGTTCGGTGAGCTGGCCACAAGAAGCTGCTATAGAGAGTGAGGGGATCCCTAGCAGCATGGCGCAATGAACGAGTAACGTTAATATTTTTCTCACCGTGTTCTCCTGAAAGCCCTCAAACTTTTACTTTGGCGCATAGTATACCCACTCTAGGTTAAGACGAAAATATCAAAGCGAATAATCGCAATTTAGTGAGTTAATCAATTAAAAAAGTTATGTTAAATATAACGCTTGCCCATGTTGGCTAAGCCAAGCTTCTGCTTGTTTGTAGTGTGGAAAAAATTTTTCAACCTTTGCCCAAAAACGTACCCCGTGATTACGATGAAATAAGTGGCAAAGTTCATGGACAACCACATAATCCAATACCGCTTCTGGCGCCAACATCAACAACCAATTAATGTTGATTTTATCCATACCACAACTTCCCCAACGGGTTTTCTGTTTTTTAATCTGCACGGCAAGAGGGCTGCGTCCCATCACTGGACCATAAGTCTGTATAGCACGCATCACGGCTATCATGGCTTCTTCTTTATACCAAGCAACGACTTGTTGCTTAACATAGTCTGATAGTCCCTCTTGGGTTACCTTTTGCCAAGGAACGGTAATTTTTAAACCATTTGCCTCTAAAATTGTCCCTTTGTGTTTGGCAAATTTAACATTGAGCAAAATGCTTTTGTCTTTGAAACGAAGCGTTTCCCCCGCCAGAAAATGCAATGGCCAGTAGGCGCTCTTTGGTGATTTGCATTGGCGGTGGGTTAACTGTTTTAGCATCCACTTTTTATACTGCCTAATAAACTGTAGTATCTCGCTATTTTTTATTCGGGGGGGCGCCACCACTTCGAAGGCATCCTCTTTGAATAACATATGCAAACGCTTGGCACGATGGCTTCGGCGTACGTAATAAGGTAAAGAGCTGTTATTGATCTGAATAAAGGGCATAATGTCATCAGTGATGCGTGTTATAATTAAGTATACGGTTTAAAGGAAGCTTAACTCAATGGGATTGTTAATCGATGGCAAGTGGCACGACCAATGGTATGACACGCAAAAAACCAAAGGGGAATTTGTCAGAGAACAAAGCCAATTTAGGAATTGGATAACCATTGATGGCCAACCCGGCCCGACCGGCAAAGGCGGATTTAAAGCCCAAAGTGGGCGTTATCATTTGTATGTCTCTTATGCCTGCCCCTGGGCGCATCGTGCGCTTATCTTTCGCGCCTTAAAAGACTTAAACGAACATATTTCTGTCAATATAGTTCATCCACATATGCTAGAAAACGGATGGTCTTTTGATAAACAAGATCCTTTTTTGCACGATACACTTCACCATAGTCAGTATTTATATGAAGTTTATCTTAAAGCAAACCCGCATTTTACCGGCCGTGTGACAGTACCCGTGTTGTGGGATAAAGAACAATCCACGATTGTGAATAATGAATCTGCGGAAATAATCCGCATGTTTAATTCTGCCTTTAATGATATAACCGGCAACCAAGCGGATTTTTATCCCAAAGCCTTACAAACTAAAATAGATACCATCAATCAATTTGTCTATGAAAATATTAACAATGGTGTCTATCGCTGTGGCTTTGCCACTACGCAAGATGCCTATGATAAAGCTTTTGACAAACTATTTAATGCGATAGAGGAAATAGAAAACACTTTAGCGACCAATCAATATTTAGTAGGCGATACCATCACGGAGGCCGATTGGCGATTATTTACTACCCTGATCCGTTTTGATGCCGTTTATTATAGCCACTTTAAGTGTAATTTACGGCGCATGAAGGATTATCCTAATCTATCTCGTTACCTGGAAGAGCTTTTTCTTTATCCGGGCATTAAACAAACCGTGCATTTTGATCATATCAAACATCATTATTATTTTAGTCAAAAGCAAATCAACCCTACCCAAATCATCCCCAAGGGACCACTTTTAGACTTTTAAAGGGTTAATATCATCATGGGTGAAACAACATTAATCAGACCCTTTTTAAAATGGCCCGGCGGCAAATATCGCCTTTTACCCGTGTTGCAGGAGTTTTTACCGCCAAGAAATTGTTTAGTAGAGCCCTTTGCTGGCGCAGGTGCGCTGTTTATCAACAGCATGCATCGTGAAGTGATTGTGAACGATATTAATCCGGATTTAATTAACTTATTTCGTCTTTTGCAAACACAAGGTGATGATTTTATCATCGATGCCAAAAAATTATTTGTGCATAAAAATAATCACAAACAATCTTACTATCGTCTACGAGAACGTTTTAATAGCATCCAAACGCCATGGGAGCGGGCACTTTTATTTCTTTACTTGAATAGGCACGGTTATAATGGATTATGCCGATACAATGCCAAAGGCATTTATAATGTTCCCTTTGGCGATTATGTTAAGCCGTATTTTCCTCTGGATGAGCTTCACTATTTTAAACAACGCGCCAAACAGGTTACCTTTCATTGCCAAGATTTTGTTGATTTTCTAACGCCTTTTTTAAAATATCCAAAGCGTAAAATGCAGCAGATAACCTTTTATTGCGATCCACCTTATGCGCCATTAAGCGCCACAGCAAATTTTACAGGCTATGCGCAACAACATTTTTCATTAAACCATCAACAACAATTAGCCGATTTAGCGCACGCTTTAGCTAAAAAGGGGGCTACCGTGCTGATTAGCAATCACAATACCCCTTTTACGCGTGAAATATATCGACATGCCATATGTACGTTGCTGGAAGTAAGAAGATCGATCAGCTGCAAGACTAAAGCACGCAATAAAGTGTCTGAACTAATTGCTTGCTTTAGTGCTTCTTAAAGAGGGGATTTATTGCGCCTGTTTGATTAGCTCATTGAGCACTTTAATAAGCTCATCTTCGCTACCGGCAAATCGAACTGCGCTCAAGAATATCCCTTTGGGACCTTGAACAACGATGCAAGGAACTGCCGTAATCCTATAGGCTTGAGCAATACTCACTGCCCATTTTTGCTTACGAGTTACCTCGAACGAATTAAACGTTTTGCTAAAATCTTGTGCTGAAATACCTGCATCCACAAAAAACTGCTTTAAAGAATCTTCTGAACTATCTTTGATTCTTTCTGTTTGGATAGCATCGAATAATGCTGTATGCACTTTATCAACGGCGTTAAGCTCAACTTCAGTGTAATAAGCTTTGGTTAAAGTCGCCCAGGTAGGGTGAAATTCAACGGGAACTCTTTGAAAGCTCACGCCAGTTGGCATGGTTTTACGCCATTTCTCAATATAGGGATCTAATTTGAAACACCAGCTACAACCGTAGCTGAAAAACTCTAGCACTTGGACTTTGCCATTGCCTTCTTTGAGTAAATCTTTGACTAAATCATTTTGCTCTACGCTAGCTGGCAAGCGCTGATAGTGTTTACCTTCAATATAAGGACCATTGGCCGCATAAGCCGAATAAACCAACATGAGCCCAAGCACCAAAATGGCGACATAAACAATACCACCAAGTGTTCTCATTTATCCCTCCTTTATTTTAATCCTTCAATATAACTGCTTACGGCTTTAATTTCCTCGTTACTCATCCTGTGGGCAATACTTTCCATCATTTCGTTAGGGCTATTTTTGCGTTTACCATCACGAAAGGCGATTAATTGGTTTTCAATATACACCGCATGTTGCCCGGCCAGCTTGGGGAACTTCGCTGCTTCATTGCCTTTACCTTCTGGGCCATGGCAAGCCAAACAAGCACTCACACCCGTTTGCACATTACCACCACGGTAAATTCTTTGCCCTAAAGCAACATAGGCATCCTGCGCTTTACCCATAGTTTGCTTTTCATTGGCATAAAACGCTGCTAAATCAGCGATATCTTGATCAGTTAAATTGGCGACCATGCCGTACATAGAGCCTTCATAGCGCGGCCCTTTTTCACCAGCACGAAAATCTTTTAGTTGTTTAACAAGATAATTTTCATATTGGCCAGCAATCTTGGGCCAATTAGGGACGGTGCTATTACCATCTTGGCCATGGCAAGCAACGCAGGTTTGGGTTTTGCCTTTACCGGCGGCAGCATCTCCTACCAACACTTTATTTTCAGTTGGCATAGCAGCTTCAGCTTGTTGTGGAGCCGCTTGAGCTTTTTCTGGCACAGCCGCCTCTTGTTTGCTAGCAGGCTCACCACCTTCGGTGTTTGCTTTAGGTGCTTCAGCAGAAGCCTTTTCAACGGTAGCCTTTTCGGCCTCTGTAGTAGGCTCCCCTTTTGCCTTTGCAGGCTCTGTGTGCGCTGAGGCATAGCTCATTAAGGGGTTTATTATTAAAGCAACAACTAATAGAAGTTTTCCTAGGCTATTCATCTTTGTGTCAATCCAATTTTCCTATGAAGGGCTTTTTAAGGCTGCTCAAAAGCTTTTTAAATTGCTAGTGTTTACTTGCTAACCCATGGTAAGATAACCATAGCTAAAAAGAATGCCAACTTATACCAACAACTATAGAGTGTGGTCAATAACGACCTGAAGGTTGTTTTGCTAGCATAACCAAAATTAGAGCGCTATGTCTGATCTAGATCTCCCCAAACCACAGCATTTTGACTTCTCCCAAATTGAATTTATCAAAAGTTCCCCTTCGCTAGCGCAAAGTCCCGAAGACGTTGGGATAGAAGTGGCATTTGTGGGACGTTCTAACGCCGGCAAGTCCAGTGCAATTAATGCGATTGCAGGCAGAGCCAATCTGGCCAGAACCAGTAAAACCCCCGGACGAACCCAGTTGATTAATTTTTTTAAAATTGATGAGCACCGACGCTTAGTTGATTTACCTGGCTATGGCTATGCCAAAGTCCCCCAGCGTGTACAAAAACAATTGGAAGAAATGCTCACAACCTATTTAAGCCAACGACATTGCTTACAAGGCTTAATGTTATTGATGGATATTCGCCATCCGCTCATGCCCCAGGATAAGCAATTAATTCATTTTGCCAATGACTGTGAATTGCCCATTCATGTGCTTTTAACCAAATGCGACAAATTAAAACGTGGCGCCAGTCAAAACACACTCATCCAAACTCGCCACACATTAAGTGCTTACCCGCGCGTCAGTGTGCAAACCTTTTCTGCGCTCCATCGCTTTGGTTTAGAAGAAGTGCATCAAAAATTAGACGATTGGTTTAATTTTGATGATGGCATTGGCGCCTCTAATAGAAATTTTTCCTAAATTGCATTAGCACTCTAATCTCTTTGAGCGCCTTACCTTTTGCGTCGACTCAGATTTGATCAACTCCGCAATTTTCTGTTTCACAATTTTTCCTACCTTGCCTTTTTTTATGTCGACAAATTTACCTTGGCAATCAATACGACCTCGACGAGAGGTATCGCTATCAACCCATTTTATTTCTGGATTTTCCAATGCTTGCTTAAAGAAAAAGGGCACAACTCTTTGGGGCAATCCACTCATTGTTTCTAAGTGCTTCGTTGATAATTTATCAGCATAGGGAGACGCCATCACAAGTTGTGCATTTTCACGTGACTTACTCCCAAGCTTCGCTAAATCATCTGCATCAAGTTTTGTGGCAAGTGATTCTGTGGTGAAAATAATTTTAGCAGCTTCATGAAAAGCATGTCCTATTGTTGCTAATTCAGCGCCACTCAGTAATTCGGCAAATTGTTCATTCTTTAGAATAAGAACTGCCGATGCTAAGAAACTGCTTCCTATCTGCGCCAACTCTTCTGCTTCAAGTTCTTCGTAAAGTTCAGGATTGCTTAATATGTAATTTGCATTGTCCTCATTATGTTGTGCGATCATAACTAACGACCTTGTGTCTAGCATATCCCAATTGGCTTGGTTGCTTAAAAATGCCTTAGCCAGATCAGGATAAGGCCTTAATATTTCTCCAAGATCGTATCTTGCAAGACTGGATAATAATGAGGGATCGTTGATAATAAAAGAAGCACATCTTTTATGTTTATGCGCTATAGAAACTTTGTTAGGACACAATCCTTGTGTTCTCAGGAGCTCTAAAGCAATTCCCTCATCGTTTTCCCACATGGGACCAATTTCATGAGGATGAAGACGCGTTACCAAGGATGGTGTTGCAAGCACATGACGTATGACATCCGCATGGTTGCCGACCATATGCGTAAAAAGAAAATTCCCCATTCTTTCCAATAAATTAGGGTTACCTATAATGAGAAATGCAATTTCTTTATGCGCTTTACCTAAATCATGTAAATTTTGGCTATCTAGTTTGTCTATAAGATTTTGATTAGTAAAAATTGCTTTGGCAAAATCAAAGTTTTTACAACCAATTGTGGCCAAATCTTTTCCATTCAACATATCAAGTAATGCTGGTGTTTTGAGGATCGTAACTGCAATCGATGGGTGTGCTGCAGCTATATTTGCTAACAAATCACTGGTCAACATATTAAGAAGATCCGGCGTATTGAGGATGAGTTGCGCTATTTCAAGATGAGCCTCTCCCATTTGCGCTACAACATATTCATTGATAACGCCCGGCGCATGGAGCCTTGCTCGACGTCTAAGCGAGGGATGATTCAGCATTTGTTTGGCGATCTCAAGGTGACTGCTTGCTATAGCACCTAAATCTCCAGAATAAAGCTTTTCAACAATGTTTGGTTCATTTAAAACTCTAATCGCAATGTCTAAATGATAGGATGCTAGTTCAGTAATAATTATGCCTCGCTTCTCTTGCACAGCTTCCTCGTACATTTTCCAAGCAACGTTAATATCGCGTTTTCCTAACACAGCCCTATCACGATTTTTTTCAAAGCTAAGTGAACCCTCATAAAACGCTGGAAGGTCCTCTAACAAGGTTGCCGTCAATTGTGGATGAAAACTGACGATTTCTAAAAATTCTGCAAGCGATAAACTATCAAAAGTAGCTTCATCTTTGAGTATGTTGATAACATCCTGCTCATTGTGGCAAGAGGCAATAAGCTCCGCAAACGTGACTCGGGAATGAAGACTTTTAGCGCTAGCATTCCACAAAGAGGATACTTGCTGTGTTGATTGTTGTCCTACAAATGAGTATGCGGGCAGAAATTTCATTACTTCAACTAATACTTCGTTGGGTAAGTCGTTTATAGAAATCGAAGTAGTTTCAAATGGACTTTGCGTTGATGTTTTTGCTTTTTTTAAAGGGGGTTGTTTTTTTTCGCTGAATTTTTGAGGACCGCTACGCTTAGACATATACTACTCGCTTTTTAACTGGGTGAATGATTAAAACGAGTAGAAGTTTAATAAAACTAACTTAATAAATATGCCATAAATATTCTTCTTTGGCCAAGAATCGGATGAGTGGCAAAGCAAAGGGATAACATCAAGAGTTTACCTATAATAGGTATCATCCCGAAAATGGCTATTATCAAGGACACGAATTCGTGCATGTTCTTCATTTTAAAGATTGAACTTTCTCTATACTTTAAAAATTATCTTCACGATAAAAAGGGAAATATATGATCAGCTATCGATTATACACTTTTATATTTTGCATGGGGTTATGCCTTCACGGGGCAGCCATGGCAAGTCCTGCCGATGAAATGTTGCTTCCCCCAGAATACAAAGTTTATTTTAAAGAAGGCGTGGGTGTGGTAAATCATCAATTTGATGGCGCAGCCGAAAAAGTGTTGCCCACTAAAAATGAATTTAAAGGCAAACCTGGTTGCTATATCGCCTGTTATTCCCGTAAACCTATACAAAGCGTTTACCCTGTCAGCAAAGATATTTTTGTGATGGGACAAATTCGCGTTGAAGGAAGTTATAAAGAAAGAATTTGCCAACCTAAAGGCTTTGAAGGTAAAGATATAAGCAAAGAAGTTTCATTCAAGGACAAATGCGCAGCGCAATTGCCACAAGCTTGCAGTCAATCGAATTGTTGGGCAGGGGGTGACACCGGTGGTTGGTTTGGGATCCAATGAATGTTATGCTGGTATTTTCAGACAACCTCATAAGTTGGTCGTCCAATGAATCTAAAATTATTTGCTGTTTTACTCGGTGGCAGAGCTCCAGGCTGTCATATAGAGCTTCACGATGTTGTATTTATTGTTAGTCCAAGTTTAGAAGAAGCTTATCCTCGTTTGGTTCATAAATGGTTTGGTACCAGCAAACGCCTGCACATAGATAGCTCCGTGGAACTATCCATCGTAGATGGCCATGAAATTATTTTGAGCAAAGAAAAACCCGACAACGCTGAAAACACTTTATATTTTGTCAACTTTGGCGGTTATAAACCAGGATTTTTTGGTGAATTACATGAAGTGGGTTTTTATGTCACTAACGCAAAACCCCTTGCAGTAGCAAAAGCAAAAAACGAGCTTTGTGCAGGAAGCCATCAGCAACATTGTGATGATAATTTAGAAATTGCACAGTTTTTAAATAAAGCCACGGCCTTAGCTGATGATGTGATTGCTATTGAGAAAGTAGACAATTATTTCATTCATTTAAAGCCAACCTCAAAACCAGCGACCCTGTGTGTAGAATCCCATTATCGACGTTTGGACGTGCCAGAGATCATAGAAAAAGCTAAACAACTAGGGTCTGTTGACATTTAGCTTTGCTACTCACCGCCTACTTGCCGCGGCTTGTCCGCGGCATCCAGCTTTAAAGGCAAATTTCTTGGTACAAATCACACCATGACGAATTGAATTCTTCGATTAAATTCAATTTCCATTGCCTACACCAATTTTTAAATCGTTTTTCGCGCCTTGCCGCTTCAACATACAATTCATGCTCTTCGTAATAAACGAGCTGATTGACATTGTATTTTGCTGTAAAACCAGGCGTTACTTTGTTTTTATGCGCCCAAACTCTTCTTGCAAGATCGCTTGTTGAACCAACATATAGAGTTCCATTTCGCTGGCTTGCCAAAATATAAACGTAATATGAACTCACTTCAATTCCTTAAGCAGACAATAATTTATTTTGACAACGTCAGCATCTATTTACATTGGTAACCACAAATAAAAACAAGCCATCGCTAACATCGATGCAAAATTTCTTTTTAACTTGTCATATCGTGTTGCTATTGCACGAAAATGTTTAAGCCGTGCAAAAAGATTTTCAACTAAATGCCTATACTTGTAAAGGCTCCAGTCAATGTCGGAGTTTCCCATCAGTGAATTATGTTTTCTAGGAATAATTGGTATAGATAATTTTTTTCGAGCATGCTCTCTTAGAGCTTCATTATCATAGCCTTTATCCGCAATAAGGTATTCAGAAATAGGAAGTTTACTGATAAATTCAATGGCATTTTTACAATCATGAACTTCGCCTCCTGTGATTATAAAGTCAATCGGCAAACCATAAGCATCAGCAGCAATATGTATTTTTGTTGTATTTCCTGCAACTGATTTACCAATCCCTTGCTCATCATTACTTGCAGCTCCAGAACTATGTTGATGTGCTTTTACAATGCTTGCGTCGATGAATTCCCATTCTAAATCTGGTTCATCCACTAGCATTTTAAAAATCATCATCAATTTATTTTTAGCTGACCAGCGATTAAACTTTTGGAAAATCGTGCTCCAACGCCCAAATTCTTCTGGAAGGTCTCGCCAAGGGCAACCCACTCGCATACGGTATAGCATGCCTTCAACCATGTCCCGAAGAAAAGGCTTGTTATAGATCCTATGTTGTCGCAAAATTCTCTTTAGCTTAGACCAAAGCTCATCGGCAAGCATTCGTCTAGCCATTGCAAACTCGTTTTGTTTTATTTTTGACGAATAAATTCTACGAGTTTGCTCTTTTTAATCAATAACTTGTGAAGCTTGGAAAGTTAGCTGCTGGATGCCGCGGACAAGCCGCGGCAAGTAGGCGGTGAGTAGCCAAGCTAAATGTCAACATACCCTAATGCCATTACAAGCTTGATAAACCCAATCTAATTATTCCACCCATATAAGCAAAAGGGGTTTAAAATTGATCTTCTCCATAGTTTTTCGCGTTCAACTTTTGGCAGATCAGCTTCCTCACATAGTTTTAACCAATTATCTTGAATAATAGCAATCTGTGCATTAATTAGATTTTTAGCTTCATCTTGCGTTATTAAAAAATGCTCACATATGCTCAATATATTACTAAGTGTCGACAAATTATCCTGATTACCTTCAATTAACATAGCTTGGCTTGCTTCTTGACCTGATCTTAGCTGAGGTAAGATATCATAAGCAGGTGTTAATTTGAGATATTTGCCATCCCAAAATGCTGAAATATTTCTGGCATGGTCATCTGTATTTCCAATAAGCACATTAAATATTAATCTTTGATACAGCTCTTTAAGATTTTCTTTTGGCTGTGCAAATCGAGCTCGTATTATTTCAGCTAAATCTACATAACTTGCATATCTTGCTTCTAATTCATTTAATGATAATAAGCTTAAACCACTGAGCAATAAATGACGCGAAACCCCGTGCTTTGTTACAGTGCGATCAAAACGTTCTATCAAGAGAATTTTTTTACCTAATACCGTTTTTAAATGAATTTTTGAAACCTCTAGCGGAATGAGACTAGCCATTTTCATGGCAATATACTCTGCTTTTACTAAATCATAAATATCAGAAGATAGTGGAAATTTTGCAATATAATATTTTTCTTTATCATTAATTAAACACTTGGGCCTTGCACCGCCAACACTTGTTCCATGCATAAGTGCTGTACCAACTTCAGCAGGAAGTGGCAAGCCTTTATCAATATATTCTGCTGCATTTAATAAATCAGCCAACTTTGAAACATTAGTTGTTCGAGGAATATATTCAGTGCTTGAAAGTTGAAAATCTAAAGCACCAATACGATTACTACCTGAAAACAACATGTAATCTAGCTCATCAGCCATGAGTTTAGGATATTCATGCAAAATAACTCTACGCCCCCATGCATCTGGAGCTGCATCTCTTAAACAGGAGTGAATCGTGTTCATTCCTTTGGGCTCAAATGTCCCCATTTTTAAAGGTAATTCAAAAGGCGACAAACTAATAGCATCTTCTCTTGCACGATAGCTTTTACCATAAGTAAAAAGAAATTTATTATTTTGTTTTTCTATCATGCCCGCGACAACCGGCTGAGTCTGGTTTGGTAACCAGATCCAAACATATGCCGAAGTTGCTGACTTCATATTAAAATTCATCATTCAGATCTCGCTTCTTACGCGATGAACGTTTTGGCAACAATGCACTAACCGTCGAAATTCTATTGGCTGTGACTTTTAAATCGCTTTCTTCGGGAAAAAGAGAGACATTTAAAATTGTTGCGGCCTCAAACACTGTTCCAATGCTTACTTTGGCGCTCCCTTTTTCAATTTGAATCACTGTTAATCTGCTTACATTAAGGCGCATTGCCAGATTTTCTTGAGACATTTTCTGCTCGATACGAGCTGATTTAATTGATTTAGCTAGCGTCTTAAGCGCTAAGCGGGTGATCTTTGAAAGAGGTTGGGTGGCTGAGGGCATGTATGTTATACCTTACATTATACCGCTTAATGTATATTATAGCATACATACCATTGCAAAAAAAAGCCCCGAATGGGGTACGGGGCGTAACGTGCTCGGCTCTGGGGGGTCACCGAGCATTTCAATTTTTATTAATTAGACACCCGTCTTCATATTGAGTTTCAATATTTATTTACAGTTGTATAAGCTTTCAATACCCTCCTGTATTACTTGAAACCTATATTCCTACACAGCAGCAATATGATCCCATTAAACATGATCCCATGATCGCCCATCTGCTCCTCGCTATTTTATGTCTTGTTAAGATATCAAGAACATGCTGGGATTGTTAAGCTAACTGCCAATTTGCTTTTCAAGAGAAACGCGTTATGGGTAAATATGGTCTACATCTGAATGAATCGTATGAATCATTCCAAAAACGATTGAATAAACTTAACGATATAGAGATCCCGCAGCGTTTATATGAGCGCATAAACGAAACAGATCTTCGCCGTATTATAAAATTTGTTATCGACGACAATAATCTAAATCAGAAAATTTTAAGTCTGAAAAAAAATCAGGCTATTCGTTTTGACAAAAGGATGACACAATTACCTCGCACCTTCACGATTCTAAAAGATCCCGAAGGCGAATATCAATTAATATTAGAAACTAAAAGTAAAGCTTCAACCAACCAAAAGTGTAAAACCGAAAATTTTGCAGGTACCAGTAAGTCCGGAAAACCCGCCTGGCGGCTCGATGGGCAAAATGGCCCAGAAGAATATGTGAGTTTAAAATGCAAACTTCATACTGATGCTAATGGCAACTTAAACCTTAATCAGCTAAAAGAAATCAAAAGGGAAGTTTCTTTTGTTTGGCGAATGCAACATGATCATTTTCACTATTCATTTTTAGGCACTATTACTAAAGATAAAAAAGGTCATTTTTATCAAAGTATGTATTCCAAAAAAGGGATCCCCTTAGACAAACTTGAGAATTATGGGATAGTCATAACAAATCAAATAATAGATAACATCGCTAGACAATTATTAGAGGCGCTCAGCATTGCTCACAACAAAGGATTTGTGCTCCAGGATATTAAACCCGGTAACATTCTTTGCTTTAGTGAAAATGGTCAATTATACGTCGAATTTAATGATTTTGGCAGCGTCCCCTGGGTACGCCAAAACTTGACCACCCAAACAACTATTGGATATGAATCCCCAGAAGTGTCTCTTTCACATTCAGATGTAAATGATGTTTATCATGCTTATTTTAAGAATGGGTATGCTAAATACGGATTATCCTATGGCAAACAATGTGTAGACAAATACCAATTACATAATAAAATAGGATATGCAACAGCCCACCCTGCAAATGATGTTTGGGCGCTTGGGATAGTACTTTATGAACTTTACAATAAACAAAAACCTTCCATCCATATGCCTATTCTTGATGAAAGGCTTAAAGGTATGTTGGAATATGATCGAAACCAGAGAATTACTGCCAAACAAGCACTCGATATATTTAATAGTTACAACGAGTATTCTAAACAAGCTATGGTAAATAAAGATAACACGCCTACTGAAACAACTGATACTCCCTTTCTGACGCCTGCGCCCACGCTGACTGAAGTGCCATCCACTCCTGAGGATAGTCCGCCTCAATTTGTCCACGAAATCTTAGAGAAACCAAAACCATTTCTAATAGTAGCTCGTCGTCCCACCCTTGGAAGTCTTATTGCTGCGAATAAAAAAAATCGTCTCGATAAATTTGCACCGCGCAGGCAAAATTATTAATGTGCCTCGTCCCAATTTGGGCCAAGGCCAATGCCTACCTCTAGTGGCACTGATAATTTGACTGTATTTTCCATGCAGTCGCGTATTAACGCTTTGGCTTTATCGGCCACAGCTTCTTTCACTTCAAACACCAATTCGTCGTGCACCTGCATCAGCATTTTAATATCCTCATTATCTTTAATATGCTGATGCAACGCTATCATGGCCTTTTTAATGATATCAGCGGCAGTCCCTTGCATAGGCGCATTGATCGCCGTGCGCTCAGCTGCTTTTCTTCGCCCCATGTGTTTGATATTAATATCTGGTAAATAAAGTCGACGCCCGAAAAGCGTTTCTACAAAACCATTTTGAGCAGCTATTTCGCGGGTAGCTTCCATATAACGTTTCACGCCTGGGTAGCGATTAAAATACATATCCATATAAGCTTTGGCCGCTTTTTGATCAATGTCCAACTGCCGGGCAAGGCCAAATGCGCTCATACCATAAATTAACCCGAAGTTAATGGCTTTAGCGCTTCGTCTTTGATCATGTGTTACTTTGTCTAAAGCAACACCAAATATTTCACTGGCGGTAAAACGATGAATATCTTGTTTATCACAAAAGGCAGCCAATAGGCCTTCATCTTTTGAAAGATGCGCCATAATTCTTAATTCAATTTGCGAATAATCTGCTGAGATAAGCACATTGCCTTTACCCGCGATAAAAGCTTGGCGAATTTTACGCCCCTCTTCAGTTCTAATAGGAATGTTCTGTAGGTTAGGATCTGTTGAAGAAAGTCGACCTGTTGCCGCTACCGCTTGATGGTAAGAAGTGTGCACGCGCTCTGTACGCGGATTAATCTGCTCGGGTAATTTATCGGTGTAGGTCGATTTAAGTTTACTTAACGTCCGATGAGATAAAATTAATTTAGGCAGCTCATAATCATGGCTTAGCTCTTGCAGTACACTTTCTGCCGTGGAAGGAGCGCCCTTAGGCGTTCTTTCAAGAATAGGTAATTGTAACTTTTCAAAAAATATTTCTTGTAACTGCTTGGGAGAGCTTAAATTAAAATCTTGCCCAGCTAAAATATAGGCCTTTTCTTCAATTTCTTTCAGTTCTTTGGTGATTTGTTTACTTTGCTGATTTAATTTTTTCGCATCAATCGCAATACCTTGCTCTTCCATTTGCCAAAGCACTTCAATTAAAGGCAATTCTATGTCTTGATAAACTTTGACAAGTGAAGGGGTATCCGCCAATTTATTGTTAAAAACATGCGCCAGCCGCAAAGTGATATCAGCATCTTCGGCAGCATAATCTGTTGCTACTTGTACCTCGACTTTGTCAAAAGTAACTTGTTTTGCCCCTTTTCCAGCCACTTCTTCGTAAGTAATTGTTTGATAGTCTAAATAGCTTGAAGCCAAGCTATCCATATCATGACGTTCAATGCTGTTGTACACATAGGATGCCAACATAGTATCTGTGACAATACCGAAGAGCCTAATACCATAGCGCGCAAAAATATGCATATCATATTTGATGTTTTGCCCAATTTTACCAATAGCAGGGTTTTCTAATATTGGTTTAAGTTTATCTAGCACCCACCCTCTTTGTAACTGCTTAGGACAATCTGGATAATCATGAGATAAGGGTATGTAAAAGGCATGCCCTTCTTCCAAGGCAAGCGAAACACCAACACAGTTGGCCTGCATTGGATCTAAACTATCTGTTTCAGTATCAATGGAGAAACTTTTACACGCTTGTAGCTTTTCAACGATAACGAGGAATTCTTTTTCCTCAAAAATACTTTGATATTTACCTTTAGCTTTTTTCACCGGCACAGGTTGCGCGTGGGGTGTTTGACTTTGGACTTCTTTGGTTGCGCCCTTTTGATATTCTTTTAACCAGGTTTTAAATTCTAATTCTTCTAATAATTTAATTAATGCTGGCTCATCAATATTTTTCATTAACAGTGATTCTGGCGTAAAACTTAAATCCAAATCTCTCTTTACTGTGACCAATTGTTTGCCAAGCGGTAGCTCTTGTAGATGTGCACGTAAATTTTCACCTATTTTCCCTTTTACCGCATCTGCATGCTTTACAATATTGTCTAGGGAGCCGTATTCTTGCAACCATTTCACAGCTGTTTTTGGCCCCACTTTGGGGATCCCAGGAACATTATCAACTGGATCACCCATTAAGGTTAAATAATCCACTATTTGTTCTGGTTTAATTCCAAATTTTTCAATCACTCCCTCTTCGTCAAGACGCGTGCCCGTCATGGTGTTTACCAAGGTAATATCATTGTCTACAAGTTGTGCTAAATCTTTATCACCGGTAGAAATGACTGTTTTAAGATGATGATCTTTGCCAATTTGCGCAAGAGTTGCAATGATATCATCTGCTTCAAAGCCCTCAACGGCAAGCAAGGGAAAACCCATAGCGCGGATCATGTTATGCAATGGCGCAATCTGTACACTCAATTCATCTGGCATGGGGGGGCGATTCGCTTTATATGCCGGGTACAATTGATGACGAAAATTCTTTGATTTGGTATCAAAGACCACCCCAACATAATCGGGCTTTTCCTCGGATATCAACTTACGCAGCATATTAATCACCCCATATGCTGCACCTGTAGGAACCCCTTTTGAATTCGTTAAGGGAGGAAGCGCGTGATACGCTCTAAACAAGTACGATGAACCATCCACCAAGACTAATTTTTTAGCATTATCGCTTTTAGGCATCTTTTAACCAATCCTCTAATTTATTGATCCTCAAGGCAACTTCGCCTCTTTTAATGGCAAAGCTTAATGCTTCAGGTTCACCCACAATCACCACACAAGACTTGCCCCGCGTGATAGCTGTATAGAGTAAATTTCGTTTTAGCATAATCCGCTGACTCATGGACACAATCACCACCACCGCAGGGTATTCTGAACCTTGGGACTTATGCACACTGATAGCATACGCAAGGCGTATTTGTTCTTGCTCTTTAAATTGATATTCCACTTGCGTTTTATCAAATAAAACAACAAATTTTCGCAAATTAAAATCAATTTTAATGATTTTACCCACGTCGCCGTTAAAGACATTTTTTTCATAATTGTTGACAATCTGTATGACTTTATCCTGTACACGCAAAACACCATTTAAATGTTTTATTTCATTTTTATCTTCGGCTGGCGGATTCAAGTTTTCCTGCAATAGCATATTTAAATTATCCACCCCAAGCGGTCCGCCATTGAGGGGGGTTAACAGTTGAATATCATCGGCCGAAAAACCAAAGCGAGCAGGTAAACTCAGCGTCATGATATCTAGCATTTTTTGTTGCTGCTCTTTGGGATCATGACTTCTTATTAAGAAAAAATCTCTTGCGTCAACTTTGTCGATTTGTGGCATTAAACCTTGATTAACCCGGTGGGCATTGATAATGATTTGACTGCTCGCCGCTTGGCGAAAAATCGTCTTTAGCGCATAAAATGGAATTTTCTGGGAATTGATCAGCGATTTTAATACATCTCCAGGCCCAACAGCAGAAAGCTGATCCACATCGCCAACAAATATGATGCGCGCATCTTTTTTTAGCGCCCCAACCACACTGGCACAAAGCGGCACATCCAACATCGAAGATTCATCTAAAATCACCACATCAAAGGGCAACGGCATCTGTTGATGATACGCAAAATTTTGCGTAAAAGGATCATACTCCAACAAACGGTGAATGGTTTTAGCGATTTGTCCTGTTGATTCGCTGATACGTTTAGCCGCACGCCCCGTGGGTGCAGCAAGCGCAACACTCATTTTTTGCTTCATAAATACTTTAAGCAGCACTTTGATCAACGTTGTTTTACCCACACCTGGGCCGCCGGTGAGCACAAACACCTTGGATTGCAAGGCCAGTAAAGCTGCCTCTAATTGTTCTTGCGATAAGGGTAAATCACTCTCTTTGATCTCATCTTGCAGCATTTTTCTTAAAGTGCTTTCTTCACTGGGGACTGGCTCGCCCAGCAAGGTCAGTAAAACAGCTGCAATCATTTTTTCTTGGTAATAAAGTGTTGGCAAAAATACACAAGCATAGCCTTGCGCCTTATCAACAATTACCAGCTCTTTTTCACTTGACTGGTTTATCGCATTGTCTAAAGCAGCATTATCTACCCCGAGCAAGGCCCTGGCCTTTTCAATAAGATCGGCTTTTCTTAGCCCACAGTGGCCCTCTCTGGTGGCTTGTTGTAATAAATAAATTATGCCGCCTTGTAAGCGCCTTGAGTCATCTTTAGCAAAAGATAATTTTAATGCCAAATTATCCGCCGTTTGAAAACCTATTCCCTCAATATCCGCAATTAATCGATAGGGATTTTCTTGCACCTTTTCAATAGCACTTGCCCCATAACGTTTGGTCACTTTTGCTGCTTGTGAAAAGTTTAAACCGTGGGTAGTGAAAAAAAGTACCCTTTCATGCGAGGATTTTTGTTGTTGCCAACTGGAAATGATTTGTTGATAACGGCTTTGACCAACCCCTTGTACCATCTTTATTTTTTCAGGGGTATTGTTTAAAACATCCGTTAACTCATCACCAAATTTATCAATAAGCTTTTTAGCATAGGAGGGCCCTATGCCATCTATATATTCTACCAAAAACTTTTCCATCGGCAGCGATTGGTTGACTTGTTCACAGATAAGCGCCATAAATTGACGCCCATGTAAGGCATGTTCTTGCCATTGGCCAAAAAAGGTGACCTGTTCATTGGTAAAGGTTTGCGCAAAATGACCGACCACCGTGATTTTATCTTGGGTTTTATCTTTGGTTTTGAGCTGCAAAACGGTGTAGCCATTTTCAGGATTATTGAAAATGACTTTTTCGATGCGGCCTTGTAAAGAGATCGGAGATTTAACTTCAGTCATTAAAAAAATAAATCCAAAAAGCCTATTCCACTGGCTCTAATTTGGCATAGGCCAACACTAACCACTTTCTGCCTTCATTGGCAAAGTTAACTTGCACGCGGGCAGTCTCGCCACTGCCATCCCCGCTGATAATCACCCCTTCACCAAAGCGTTGATGCAAAACGCGCTGCCCTAGCCTAAAAGGTAAATCATCGTTTAAAGCAATACGTTTTGGCGATGAGGTTTGCGGCATCATGATTTTTGCATTCATGTTCATGGCTTCAATTAATTGCGACGGGATCTCATCAATAAAACGTGAAGGGCGGTTAACGCCAGATAACCCTGCAAAGGCTCGTTTTTCTGCATAGGTTAAATATAACTTGCGCATGGCACGCGTTAAACCCACATAGCAAAGGCGCCGTTCTTCTTCTAAAAGTGCTTTATCTTGCAAGCAACGGTGATGCGGAAATAATCCATCTTCCATACCAGCTAAAAATACCAAGGGGAACTCTAATCCTTTGGCAGAGTGCAATGTCATTAGTTTAATGCATGATTCTTGGGTGGCTTCCCTGTCGCCGGCATCCAGTGCTACTTCAGATAAAAATGACGGCAAGGTATCTTCGCTATGATAAGAAGTTTGCTCAAACATTTCATCATAAGATTGATGAAACTGTGACGCAGCTTGCACTAACTCATGTAAGTTTTCAACGCGTGCCGTTGTGCGCTCACCCGGCTGCGTTTTAACATACTGCATTAGGCCGCTTTTCTCTAACACATGTTGTGTTAATTTGGACAAGGGAAGCATTTTCACTTGCACCAGCATATCTTCGATGCATTCAAAAAATTGTCTTAATCCATTGCTAATGCGTCCTAAGGGTATACTGGGAAAGTATTGTTTAGCCGCTTTATACAAAGAAATTTGTTCTTTTTGAGCAAGTTCGCGAATACTGGCCAAGGTGCGCTCACCCACACCGCGCGGCGGAAGATTGAGTACTCTTTCAAAAGCGGTATCATCATCGATATTGACCAATAAACGCATGTAGGCTAAAACATCTTTCACTTCGGCGCGATCAAAAAAGCGCAAGCCTCCATAGACACGATAAGCAATATTGGCCTGACGTAAAGCTTGTTCTAACACTCGAGATTGCGCATTAGAACGATATAAAATGGCAATATCTTCAAAGCTGCCGCCCCCATGGCACCAAGCGCGTATGCGCTCTACAATAAAGCGCGCCTCATCAATTTCATTAAAAGCACCATACAAAGTCAGGGGCTCGCCAACAACACCTTGAGTCCACAGCTCTTTGCCTAAGCGCGAGGCATTATGCGCAATCAACGCATTAGCTGCCGCTAAAATAGTGCTGGTAGAGCGATAATTTTGTTCAAGACGGATGGTCACCACATCCGGAAAATCTTTATGGAAACGATGAATGTTTTCAATTTTGGCACCACGCCATCCATAAATAGATTGATCATCATCACCCACTATCGTGATGTGGTTTTGTTGGGTGCAAAGCAATTTAAGCCAAGCATATTGTATGGTATTAGTATCTTGAAACTCGTCGACTAAAATATGTTTAAATCGTTGCTGGTAGTACGCTAAAATATCCGGGTTTTGTCGCCAAAGTTCATATACCCGCAGCAAAATCTCTGCAAAGTCTACAATAGCAAAACGCTGACAATGCTGTTCATATAATCGATATAACTCAGTAAACATAGCCACGTCAGGCAAGGTGGAAATACTGACGTCTTGTGCTCTTTTACCTTCATCCTTTTGGCGATTAATAAAGCCCATTGCACGCTTGGGTTCGCACAGCTCATCATCCCAGCCGCGCTCTTGAATAAGACGCTTAATTAAGCGCAGCTGATCATCGGCATCGATAATTTGAAAGTTTTCAGGTAAATGTGCTTCCTTGGCATGAAGACGTAATATGCGGTGTGATAATCCATGAAAAGTACCCACCCATAAACGCGAAGCATTACCTGTTATTTTTTCAATGCGTCGTAGCATTTCAGCGGCTGCTTTATTAGTAAAGGTCACTGCTAAAAGCTGATGCGGCAATACCCGATGCTCTGTCATTAACCACGCCATGCGTTGTACTAACACACGCGTTTTACCGCTGCCTGCGCCAGCTAAAACAAGCAAGCGTTGCGCATTGGATGTAACCGCTTGGCGTTGTGCACCATTAAGCTCTTCAAGAAAACTGTCTTTGACTTCATCCGTGAGCATACTACTTAGTCCTTGCTGTCACGAATAAATGGTACAACCAAAAAAGCACTCACAGCATAAAATAACGGTAATACCACCAAACTGATATGATAATCGCTCACGCTATAAAGCCGTTCGCCATTTTCCGCCAAAGCACCTGTACTGACAAAATCTAAAAGCCAACCAATCATGTAAGTTAAGATAGCGCTGCCAAACATCGATACCATGTTGACAAACCCCACAGCGGTAGCAACAAAGGTAGGCTGGGTAAAACGACGCGTCATCACAAACGCTAAAACATAGGTGCCTGAACTGCCAAAAATGAAAAAGAGTACCGATGCCCAAAATCCTGTTAAGCCAGGCAAAAAGACTATCAACGTTAATGCGATTGACGCGATAATGCTGGCAACCATCATCGGAATTTTACGATTATCAAAAAGTGTCGAAACCCACCCTAACACCGGGCTACCGACAGCCATACCAACAAAGGTCATGGTAACAGCAGCAGTGGAAGCAACATCTCTTGAGATACCATGGGTTTCTACCAAAAACTTTACACCCCATGTGCCGCCAAAAGCATCCGTTGGCGCTGTCACGAAAAAGCAATAGATCCCAACCATCCAGCTTTGAGGCTGTTTTACCACTTCGGTTAAACAACGCCAAAAACCTGGCGTTTCTCCTTTTTCCATCGAGACATGCGGATGATCAGGGTTGTGATCTTTAATCAACGCAAAGGCCAACACAGCAAGCACAATCCCTATAAAACCTAGATAAATTAATACATCGCGCCAAGCCATGAAATCTAATGCTAACGATAACGGGATCCCGCCGGCAGCAGCCCCTAAGGTACCGATGGTAAGTGTTAAACCGGTCATCAATGGAAATAAATGATGCGAAAACCAAATGTGAATGATTTTCATGCAGCTAATAAAGGCAAAAGCCGAACCTGCGCCAATAAAAAAGCGCATTAGACACCCCAAATAGAAGCTTTTGGTATAAGCAAGCGCCAGGGTACTGCCAGCACAAACTAAAATAGCCATGGTTAACAAGCGCCGAGGGCCATATTTATCGGTTAACGCACCCACCGGCAATTGCAAGGGGGCATACGCCCAATACCAGCAGGAAGAAAAAAAGCCAAACATCTGTGCATCTAGATCAAATGCCAGGATCAACTCATTTTGCAAAACATTGGGGGATACACGAACCAAGAATTCATAAAGATAAAAAAATGTCGCCACGCCAAACATGGCGATGGGCATTAACAGCGAAACGCGACGGTTAACCATAGATAGCCCTTTACGTTATAGTCAAAATAAGATGAAATATCCTTAAAAAAGTAGGATAACCCTCTCATTTTCTAAAGAGAGCCTGAGTCTAACTAAGTCACAGGTTAATCGCAATATACTTTGGTTCTATCACTCATGATTAGGATATCATTATGACTAAAGAATATACCTATTTATCCGGCTGGGGTGGCGCCTGGCACAGTGAAGCACTTCCTAACGCACTACCTACTGGACAAAATTCTCCTCAACAAGTGCCTTACGGCCTTTACGCAGAGCAGTTAAGCGGCAGTGCCTTTACTCGTGCACGCCATCAAAATTTACGCAGCTGGCTTTACCGTATTTTGCCTTCTGTAGCTCACAGTGAATTTACGGCATATAAACATGAAGGACTGACTCTGCCTGCCCAAGGATTAGCACAACCTAAACAAATGCGTTGGGATCCGTTACCAGAACCGCAAGCCAAATGTGATTTTGTCGATGGGCTTCAAACCATGCTCTATAACGGCAATCCTTTAGAGCAAACAGGAGCAGCGGTGCATCTATTTGCTGCGAATATTTCCATGGAAAATCGCTATTTTTACAATTCAGATGGCGAACTATTGATTTTGCCTTATGAAGGGGAATGTGAGATTTTTACTGAGTTTGGCACCCTTTCTTTAACACCCACTGAGATTGCGGTTATTCCGCGCGGTGTGCGTTTTCAAGTAAAGCTCTTAAGTCCTTTATTAAAAGGCTATATTTGTGAGAACTATGGTTTGCCTTTCAACCTGCCTGATTTAGGGCCCATCGGCAGCAATGGTTTAGCCAATCCTAGAGATTTTCTCATTCCCACTGCGCAATTTGAAGAAAAGCGTGGTGATATTGTTTTAATAAATAAAAGCAATAATCAACTATGGCAAGCAAAGATGACGTTTTCGCCTCTAAATGTAGTTGCTTGGCATGGAAACTATGCCCCTTATAAATATGATTTAAAACGCTTCAATACGATTAACACGGTAAGTTTCGATCATTGCGATCCTTCTATCTTTACTGTGCTAACCTCGCCAAGTGCTTTGTCTGGCGTAGCAAATGTTGATTTTGTGATTTTTCCTGAAAGATGGATGGTCGCAGAGCACACCTTCAGGCCTCCTTATTTTCATCGTAATATCATGAGTGAATATATGGGGCTGATTACTGGTGTTTATGATGCTAAGGCACAAGGGTTTCTCCCAGGAGGCGGTAGCTTACATAATTGCATGTCTGCGCATGGCCCCGATGCACAAACTTATCAACAAGCAATAAAAGATCCTTTAAAGCCCACAAAACTCACGCAAACTTTGGCCTTTATGTTTGAAACCAGATCACCGTGGAACCCCACACCATTTGCGTTAAATACAACTGCTTTGCAAAAAAATTATCAAGATTGTTGGAAAGATATGACTATAAGTTTTGATAGGAATTGGAAAGGTTAGGCGTCGCGTTAGCGACATAACAATCTCCCTTTGTAAAAGGGAGAGGCGCGAAGCGCAAAGAGGGATTTATTTCTTGATAAAATCCATCTCGCTGCTCCTTCGGAGCAGCCTCTTCCCTTTACAAGGGAAGAACAATTATCGCTTGCGCGACTCGTTCATTTTCAGATCTTCAGTGAATTTTAGCTCAATAAAGACTCTTTTAAACCCTTAAGCGCTACAAGCTTGATATCATCTCTAGCGGGTTTTGGCGGAATGGTAACTTCCATACCGGTTAATGGGCTCACCATTACACGCTTTTTGGTAGGTTTACGGCGCACTTTGCGGATCTTTAAACCTAATTTAGGGATCATAATTTCACCTGAACCCTGCTTTTTCATATGCGCTTTTACCAATTTAGCCATCTCAGTGAAAACTGCTTCAACTTCAACGCGCTTCAAACCAGTTGAATCAGAAATATGTTGCAGAATTTCAACACGGGTTTGCTTATCCTTCATCGCTTTTACTTTTAAAGAAAGTTTTGCTTCACTGCTTTCTTCTAGCTTTTTGCGTGAAGCGGTTTTCGTTGTAGAGCGTAAGGCTGCCATTGATTTCTCCATTATTGTTTTTAGAAGATTTAGAAAAATTTAATGTTATTTAGGTTTAGCTTGTGCGTGGCGATTATGCCTATCGAAATTTAGCAAGTAAACCCCTTTTGCTTTAAATATTCAGCTAAGTGCGCGAATGCATTCAGGGCCTTCAAACTTTGGATGATTCATACTGGAAGTTACAGGTTTTATACCTATATCTTCTGGTTGTGATTGAACAAGTACTTTTACTAAATCTGTAAAATCATAGTCATTGGCTAACCAATTTTCGAAATGTTGTTGTTGGATCACCAAAGGCATTCTTTCATGAATGATTTGCAATTCTCCCTTGGCCTGATGCGTAATAATGGCACAAGTTTTTATCTCGCCCAAAGGTGATTGCCAAGTTGACCATATTCCTGCAAAAGCAACCAACGGTTGTTGCTTAAAAAAAATATAATACGGCTGCTTTTTTGCACCAAATTTTCTCCATTCAAAATAACCTGATGCAGGAATTAAACAACGCCTTTTTAAGGCCGCTTCTTTAAAGGTCGGCTTTTCAAGCAATGAATCTAGACGTGCTTTGATGTGCCCCAACGGCATTTCACCTTGTGGCTTAACCCAACTGGCAATAAAACCCCAACGACAAAATTCTACTTGTTGGGGCATACCCATGATGACGGGAATAGTCTGTGTGGGTGCAATATTATAACGCGGCCTCATCACCAAGGGACCCTTGGCATGAAAGGTTGTTAATATTTCTTGCTCACTAGCATGTAAAGCATATCGACCACACATGCAGCGCTCTTATTCTACCGTAACAGATTTCGCTAAATTCCTTGGCTGATCAACATCTGTTCCTTTGAGCACAGCAACATGATAAGCCAATAATTGCAGTAATATGGTAAACGCAACCGGCGCAAGCAAGGAGCCCACAAACGGGATCTCAATGACGGTAATTTCTTTATTTGAATGCAAATCAACGCCTCTTTCAGCGAAAACTATCAGCTCTCCTTGGCGTGCTCGCACTTCTTGTAAATTTGAAATCAATTTTTCAATGACATGATCATTGGCCGCAAGTGCTACCACGGGCATATTTTTATCCACCAAAGCTAACGGGCCGTGTTTTAACTCCCCGGCAGGATAAGCTTCTGCATGAATATAAGAAATTTCTTTAAGCTTTAACGCACCTTCTCTGGCGATAGGATATTCAAGCCCTCTACCTAAAAAGAGCGCATGTTCTTTTTTATCAAAACGATGCGCTAATTTGGCAATCGCTTCATCCAACTGTAATATTTGCTCAACCATTTGTGGCAAAGCGCGTAACGTTTGCACAATTTGGTGATCGTTTATTTTATTATTAAAGCGTCGGCCTAAACATTGCACCAACATTAACAGCGCCACCAATTGTGTGGTAAAGGCTTTTGTGGAAGCAACCCCAATTTCTGGTCCTGCGTGCGTTAAAAGTACCAGATCAGATTCGCGCACAAGCGAACTTTCTGGCACATTACAAATTACCAATTTTCCACAATAATTTTCACTTTTTATACCACGGGTTGCCGCTAAGGTGTCTGCCGTTTCACCGGATTGCGATAACGTCACAAAGAGAGTGCCTTTATTGACCACACTGCGTCTATAACGCATTTCGCTGGCAACTTCCACTTGGCAAGGGATCCCCACCATCTCTTCAATCCAATATTTAGCAACTAACCCTGCATGAAAGCTCGTACCGCAAGCAACAATTTGAATTTCGCGGGTATTATCAAATATAGTCTTTGCCTTGGCGCCAAAAATTTCATCGGGAATATCATTTTCATTAAGCCGACCAGACAACGCTGAACGAATAGCTTCAGGTTGTTCAAAGATCTCTTTTTGCATGAAATGCCGATATTTTCCTCTGTCGGTATTTTGCAATGTTAGCGCTATCTTTCTTGCTTTACGCTCAACCTTGTTCCCCAACCTATCGTAAATGGCATAATGATCGCGAAATACTTCAGCCACATCACCATCTTCTAAAATAATAAAATCTTGGGTAAAGGGGAGCAACGCTAAACTGTCAGAAGCGATATAATTTTCGCCATTGCCTAAACCAATCACTAACGGCGCACCGTGTCTGGCAGCAATTATCCTATCTGGGGTATCTTGTGAAACAACCACCAAAGCATAAGCGCCTTGTAGCTCTTTAACCGTAGAAAGCATGGCTTGTAAAATATCATTGGATTTTTCAAGCTCTGCCCCAACCCATTGCACAATCACTTCAGAATCGGTTTCCGAAAAAAATTGAACGTTTCGTTTTTCTAAGTCTTGTCTTAAGCGAAGATAATTTTCAATAATGCCATTATGAACTAAGGCTATTTTGTTTTGGAACATATGAGGATGCGCATTCGTTTCGCTTGGTTTACCATGCGTAGCCCATCGGGTATGCGCAATCCCAACTTTGCCGAGCAAGGGCTCTTTATCGTGCGCTTGCAGCAACTGATTCACCTTACCACAAATTCTTAAGCGTTCTAATTTGCCTGCATCATTTAACACTGCCATGCCCGCAGAATCATACCCACGATATTCCAGACGTTTTAGCCCTTCTAGCAAAATAGGGGATATTTCTCTTTGTGCTATACCTGCGGTGATTCCACACATAAATCGTCCTTAAGGGTTTTCTTGTTTATTATTGGGCGTTGTTGACTTTTTTGGTCGTGCCCATTTTTTACTGCGTTGATTTAACTGATGCGTTAAGGTCAACTGGTTTTCAGGTACATCTTTATTTACCGTAGAGCCAGCGCCAATGGTGGCCCCTTTCCCAACGCGAATGGGGGCAATAAGCTGCGTATCAGAACCTATAAATACTTCATCTTCAATAATAGTGTGATGTTTGTTTGCCCCATCATAATTACAAGTGATAGTGCCTGCACCAATATTGACATCATTGCCTATGGTTGCATCGCCCACATAACTTAAGTGATTAATTTTTGAATGATTTCCAATGGTGGCATTTTTAATTTCAACGAAGTTACCCACACGTACGCTTTGGCCCAACTTTGTGCCAGGTCTTAAACGGGCAAAAGGTCCTACGGTGGCGTTATCATCAATGGTGACATCTTCTAAGTAACAGTTTGCCAACACGGTAACATTTTCGCCTAAAGTGGCATTCTTGAGTATACAATTTGGCCCAATATGACACCCTTTTTTGAGGGTCACTTGCCCTTCAAATATGGCATTTATATCAATAAATACTTCTGATTGAACATCAAGCTTGCCTCGAACATCCAGTCTCCCAGGATCGGCCAGCGTAACCCCTTTAGCCATTAAGGCATTGGCCATTTTGTATTGATAAGCGCGCTCTACTTGTGCGAGCTGCGCTTGATCATTGACACCCAAAATATCTTCGATGTGAAGCGGCGCAAGCGTGAAGATATTGATCCCTTCCTTCGCTGCCATTTCAACAATATCGGTAAGATAAAATTCATTTTGTTTGTTTTTATTTTGTATTTGCGGCACCCATTTGTGGAGCAAGTGGCCGGGCACAAGGTATATTCCTGTATTTATTTCACAGATTTTTTGCTCTTGTTCTGTGGCATCTTTTTGTTCAACTACTTTGAGTACGTTGCCATTATTATCTCTGACAATGCGCCCAAGCCCAAAAGGATTTCCCATGGTGAGGGTGATGATGCCCAAACCGTCCTTTGTTTTTTCAACTAATTGATTTAATGTCTCAGTCGAAATTAAAGGCACATCTCCATACAAAATAAGCACTTTTTCATTGGTGTTTATCTTGGGGAGCGCTTTAAGAACAGCATCTGCAGTTCCTTGTTGAGGAACTTGCTCAACAAATTCTAGCGCTTGATTTGCAAAGGCTTGCTGTATCGCTTGCTTTTGATGGCCACACACCACAATAATAGAAGTGGGAGATAAGGCTCTTGCTGCATCAATGACATGCGCTAACATAGGCTTTCCCGCCAAGGGGTGGAGCACTTTGGGTAAGGATGACTTCATCCTGGTACCCTGCCCCGCAGCTAGAACAACTATCTTCAGCCCCATATGGTTTAACCTTTTGTTCGCTATTTGTTTGTATTAAATAGAAAAAAGGCTGAAAAACCCAGCCTTTATTCTTTTTTCCATTTTTTTAAGTAAGAAATCACTTACTTCACTTTGCCCTTCTTTTTGGCTTCCTTAAGTGTTCGCAACAACCCCGCTGCTCTAGCAAGCTCAGCGCGTGCACGAGCATAATCAATATCTGCTTTATGATCTTTAAGCATTCTTTCTGCTTGCTGCTTAGCTTTTACAGCTTCTGCTTCATTTAAGTCCCTTGCACGGACTACCGTATCTGCCAAAATAGTGACTATATTAGGCTGGACTTCTAGGATCCCCCCTGTCACATAAATGATCTCTTCTTTAGCATTTGCATCCTTTATACGTACAGGCCCAGGCAATAATCCCGTGAGCAATGGGGCATGACCAGGAGTTACTTCTAGCTCACCCATTATGCCCGTAGCAAAAACTCGTTGCGCTTTGCCCGTAAAAATTTCGGCTTCCGCGCTGACGATGTTTAGCTGTAATGTAGATGTTGCAGGATTCATTATATGTTTTAGCCTTGTATGGATTTTGCTTTTTCTACAGCTTCTTCAATACCACCAACCATATAAAAAGCTTGTTCAGGAAGATCATCATATTGTCCTTCGATGATACCTTTAAAGCCTTTAATTGTTTCTTTTAGCGAAACATATTTTCCTGGCGAACCAGTAAATACCTCCGCTACGAAAAATGGTTGCGACAAGAATCGCGTAATTTTTCGAGCTCGAGCAACAATAAGCTTATCTTCGGCTGAAAGCTCATCCATACCTAAAATTGCAATGATATCTTTTAGCTCTTTATAGCGTTGCAAGGTACCTTGTACTTTTCTGGCTACATCATAATGTTCTTGACCAACAACTAAAGGATCTAATTGGCGACTCGTTGAATCAAGAGGATCAACCGCAGGGTAAATACCAAGCTCTGCAACTTGGCGAGACAACACCACGGTTGCATCTAAGTGCGAGAAGGTTGTCGCAGGTGATGGATCGGTTAAGTCGTCCGCTGGTACGTAAACGGCTTGAATAGAAGTAATAGAGCCTGTTTTAGTAGAAGTAATACGCTCTTGTAAACGACCCATTTCTTCAGCCAAGGTGGGCTGATACCCTACAGCAGAAGGCATACGGCCTAATAGCGCGGAAACCTCTGTACCTGCCAAGGTATAACGATAAATATTATCTACGAATAATAATACGTCACGCCCTTCGTCACGGAAACTTTCAGCAATGGTCAAACCAGTCAGTGCCACACGTAAACGGTTTCCTGGGGGTTCGTTCATCTGACCATAAACCAGGGCTACTTTATCTAATACGTTAGAGTCTTTCATTTCATGATAGAAGTCATTCCCTTCACGAGTACGTTCACCTACACCCGCAAATACAGAATAACCACTGTGCTCAATAGCGATATTTCGAATAAGCTCCATCATGTTAACGGTTTTACCTACCCCGGCACCGCCAAACAAACCGACCTTACCCCCTTTGGCAAACGGACAAATCAAATCGATTACTTTAATACCTGTTTCAAGCAGTTCTTGGCTTGCGGCTTGTTCCTTAAAAGATGGCGCAGGACGGTGAATTGATAATCTTTGTTCTTCACCAATAGGTCCTTTCTCATCGATAGGTGTGCCAAGCACATCCATGATTCGCCCAAGGGTTTTGTGACCAACAGGTACTTTAATTGGCTCACCTGTATTGATAGCCGGCAACCCACGACGTAAACCATCTGTACTTCCCATGGCAATAGTACGCACTATGCCATCGCCTAATTGCTGTTGGACTTCAAGGGTAATTTTTGTGCCTTCAACATGCAAAGCATCATAGACCTTAGGCACCGCGCCACGTGGGAACTCAACGTCAACCACCGCACCAATAATCTCAACGACCTTGCCTGTTGCTTCATTTGCAATTGCGATACTCATAATTCCTCTCATTAAAAATGATTAAACTGCGGCGGCGCCACTCACTATCTCGGCAAGTTCGCGTGTTATCGCTGCTTGTCTTGCTTTGTTATAAGCCAATTGTAAGCTATCGATTAAATCTCCCGCGTTATCAGAAGCACTTCTCATTGCTAACATTCGAGCAGCTTGTTCGCAGGCGAAATTCTCAACTATCGCGTGATAAACCTGTGATTCGATGTAACGGGTCAACAATAAATCAAGCACTTCTTTAGCATCAGGCTCGTAAATATATTCACCACGCTTTGTCTCGGGCACGTCGTTATCATCATCCAATTGCATGATGGGCAAAAGTTTTTCAATAACGGGTTGCTGGCTCATCGTATTAATGAATCGATTGTAGCTAATGTAAAGAGCATCTAATTTTTCGTCATTGTAAGCATCTAACATTACTCGAACAGGCCCAATAACATCAGCAATAGAGGGGGTATCCCCTAAACGCCCGGCTGACGCTAAAACATTTGCCCCCAACCTTTTAAGGAAGAGCTCTGCTTTAGTTCCAATTGCACACAAGGAGGGTTCCTTTTTTTCATCTTGCCAGCCTTGCAATTGAATAATGAGCTGTCGGAAAGTGTTGACGTTTAAACCACCGCATAAACCGCGATCAGTCGAAACAACAATCATCCCTACACGCTTTGGCTCTCTGGCCAACATAAAAGGATGTCGATACTCGGCTCGATTTCCTTCAGATAAGTGCTTAATCACTACTCGAATATGTTCAGCATAGGGGCGAGATGCCAGCATACGATTCTGTGCCTTTCGCATTTTGCTAGCAGCCACCATTTCCATCGCTCGCGTAATTTTTTGGGTACTTTTAATACTTTTAATTTTTGAGCGAATTTCTTTTGCACCTGACATATTAACGCCTTTTTATTTTATCAGGATTGCCAAGCATGCGATTTTTTAAACGCATCAAGAGCAGCTTTCAGTCGCTGTTCAATATCGTCGTTGTAATCACATTTTTGGTTGATCTCGTTAACTAATTCTTTGTGTTGATGGTTCATGTAGCTTAAGAGCGCTTTTTCAAAATCAACAACAAGATTCAATTTAACATCATCTAAATAACCTTTATCTGCGGCAAATAACACAACCGCCATTTCAGCAACAGATAGAGGGGTGTATTGTGACTGTTTCATGGATTCCGTCACACGCTGCCCACGTTCCAATTGTTTGCGGGTTGCTTCATCTAAATCAGAAGCAAACTGCGCGAAAGCAGCCAATTCACGATATTGCGCTAAGGCAAGACGTACACCACCACCTAATTTCTTAATGATTTTGGTTTGAGCCGCACCACCTACACGTGAAACGGAAAGACCTGCGTTGATAGCGGGCCTGATACCAGCATTGAATAAATCACTTTCTAAGAAAATCTGACCATCGGTAATAGAAATAACGTTGGTCGGTACGAACGCAGAAACGTCGCCAGCTTGTGTTTCAATAATAGGCAATGCTGTTAATGATCCTGTTTTTCCTTTAACGGCTCCGTTGGTGGCTTTTTCCACATATTCTTCATTGACACGAGCCGCACGTTCCAGCAAGCGTGAATGCAAATAGAATACATCGCCAGGATAGGCTTCTCGCCCTGGCGGTCTACGCAATAACAAGGAAACTTGACGATAAGCCCAAGCTTGCTTAGTTAAATCGTCATAAACAATTAATGCATCCTCACCTTTATCACGAAAATACTCACCCATCGCGCAACCAGAATAGGGGGCAATGAATTGCAATGCCGCAGCTTCTGCTGCCGTTGCTGCAACAACAATAGTATGAGCAAGCGCGCCAAACTCTTCTAACTTACGAACAACGTTAGCAACAGAAGAAGCCTTTTGCCCTATAGCAACGTAAATACATTTAACGCCCGTTCCTTTTTGGTTAATAATCGTATCAATCGCTATGGCTGTTTTACCCGTTTGCCTGTCGCCGATAATTAACTCACGCTGACCGCGACCAACTGGCACCATGGCATCGATTGCTTTTAAGCCGGTTTGAATAGGTTGGCTTACCGATTTTCTGGTAATTACCCCTGGCGCCACTTTTTCGATAGGGGAGGTTTTTGTGGTTTGAATATCTCCTTTGCCATCAATTGGGCGTCCCAAGGAGTCAACCACGCGACCTAATAACGCTTCCCCAACGGGGACTTCTAAAATTCTGCCCGTACACTCTACTGTCTGGCCTTCGGCCAAGTGATCTGAAGGACCTAAAACAACCGCTCCCACAGAGTCTCGCTCAAGGTTCAATGCCATACCATAAACATCACCGGGGAACTTGATCATTTCCCCTTGCATGACATCATTTAAACCAAAAATTCGGACAATACCGTCCCCTACACTGATGATAGTGCCAACGGTACGTACTTTTGCATCTATGTCCGTTTTTTCAATCCGTTGTTTAATAAGATCACTAATTTCTGAAGGATTAAGTCGCATATGTTCTTAGCCTATTCTTATGAAATACCAATAGCGTCGCCAAGTTTAGCGAGCCTGCCTCGAATTGAGCCATCTATTACCAGATCTTGAGAGCGGATGATGGCTCCCCCCAAAATGGATTTATCTACTTGGCAATGGAGCTCAATATTACAATTCATTCGCTCTTTAAGCACTTTTACAAATTTTTCTTGATCTTTATCGCTAAGCGGGTATGCCGATATCAGCTCAACACTCCTCACTCTTTCGGCTAACGCGCGCAACTCTTCATAAAGCGCGGCTATTTCCGGAAGTAATGTTAAGCGTTTGAATCTCCCTAAAATCCAAATAAAATTCTGCATTTGAGCAGAATAAAGATCTTTGCCAATCGATAAATAGAGCTCGACCAATTGCTTAGTGCTAAATTGTGGATCTTTTGCCAAAGCAGCAGCCTGTTTGTCACTTGCAATCATGGCTGCGTGTGCCAACATATCCGACCATTTGGCCAAAGCATGTTCGCTTTGCGCTAGCTCAAAAGCTGCTTTTGCATAAGGTCTGGCATAAGTGCGATTTTTAGACATGCTCCCCTCTAAATTTCTTGCGCTAGCTTCTCTAGCATTTGTTGATGAGCATGAGGATCCACACTTTGCCCTAACACTTTTTCCGCACCAACAAGAGCAATGCCAGCAACCTGTTTACGTAAGCTTTCTTTGGCTTGCGCAACCATTTGGTTTACTTCAGCATGTGATTGGGCAATGATTCGCTGCGCTTCTTCATGAGCTTGTTGGCGAGCCTTATCAACAATGCCATCGGCTTGCTTTTTGGCCTCAAGAACAATGTTCGCACCTTCTTCTTTGCTTTGCTTCAAGTTTATTTCCACTTGCTCTTTAGCTCGCGCAAGCTCTTGATGGCCTTTTTCAGCAGCAGCTAGGCCATCAGCAATTTTCGCTTGTCGTTCTTTAAGCGCATGAAAAATAGGTGGCCAAACATAGCGCTTGGTGATCCACACAAACAGAACAAATGTAATCATTTGCCCTAATAACGTGAGGTTGATATTCACGGCAATAAATCTCCAAGTTACCCTTAGCGTGAAATATGGGTCATAACCTCAGCCAAGAACGGACTTGCGAAGGTAAAGTATAATGCAACGCCCACGCCAATCATTGACACTGCGTCAAGCAAACCGGCAACAATAAACATTTTCACCTGCAACATAGGGGTTACTTCTGGTTGGCGTGCTGCACCTTCTAAAAACTTTCCGCCCAGCAACCCGAAACCAATTGCGGTTCCCAATGCGCCCATACCAATCAATATGGCCACGGCAATTGCAGTGACAGCTGATAGTTGTGAAACAATTTGTGCGGTTTCCATTTCTTCTCCTAACAATCAATATAAAATAAACTCATAATCAAAACCTCTAATGCGCTTCATGTGCCTGGCTAACATAAATCAGGGTTAACATCATAAAGATGAAAGCCTGTAACGTTATGATGATAATGTGGAACAAGGCCCACACTAAACCTAAAGGCCATTGAGACCACCAAGGCAATAGCGCAATCAATATAAAAATAAGCTCCCCAGCGTAAAGGTTTCCGAAAAGTCGCAAACCAAGTGAAATTGGTTTTGCACACTCGTCTACCAATCGAAGCATAAGATTAAAAGGGAAAAACCAGGGGCCAAAAGGGGCTGTTAGAATTTCTTTAGGGAACCCAACAATTCCTTTATTTTTAAAATTGTAATAAATGGTCATTAAAAAGACGCTAATGGACATCCCTAGCGTTAAATTAGGATCTGTGGTGGGCACTACCTTGAGGTGCTCTACCCCAACCAAAGAGGCCGCGCGTGGTAATAGATCTACGGGCAGTAGATCCATAAAATTCATCAAAAATACCCAGACAAAAATGGAAAGCGCTAATGGCGAGATCCAATCACTTTTTCCGTGATAAATATCCTTAACCTGGACATTAACAAATTCGATTATTACTTCAACAAAATTTTGCAAAGGTCCTGGGACACCTGAGGTTACCCTTTTCGCTACTTTGATAAATAGAAAAAGGAATAAAAATCCCATAATCCAAGAAATGATTAACGTATCAAGGTGAATAGCAAAAAAACCTTCGCCCCAAGTTAAATTGGTGAGATGGTGTGTAATATACTGCGCAGATGTCAGCTCTTGGTCTGTTCCAACGCTCATTCTGTTCTCATTTTCTGATTATAGTGAAACTTCAGCACCCCCAGCACCACAGAAGTTATACCAAAACTCAGTTGTGCTGCGATGTACCCCATGAATAACCAAATCGGGACAACCCAATCCGTTGTGACGGCTAAACCAAACCCCATGGCCGTTAACAAGACCTTGACCATTTCTCCCCAATAAAGGGATTTAAAAATTTTCTTCGCTGCGCGCGCACCTTGGTGCGCAAAGACGCGCCGGTATAAATAAATGCTAGGTAACACACATATCACCCCGCCGGCGGCAAACGATCCTGCTTCTAGCGACCCTTTAGGGAACCATAGTAAAACGGACATAATAAACACACATGCGGCCTGCATTACGATAATCCAGAACGCATCATTACTCGCTATTTGGCGTTTCATTACCTTTTACCCAGGGTAGATAGCTTGCCAAGCGCGCAAAGTATACTGGGAGTGCAAATTTTAATCAATCGTTATAGAGAGCGGCGCTGGCTAACTATTTAGTTAAATGTCGTAACTTAGTGCTAAGCGGCGGTTTCTTCGTTAAGCAAACGATTCAGGAGCTGGCTGCCGCGTGATATTGGTAGCACCCGAATCTGCGCAGCCTCACCTCCTTTTGAGCCCCCCATTAAAATGCTGAAAAAGTCATTTTAAGCAGCATTTATAAGGGATTTTTGTTGATTTAGTAGTAAATAAAACGTACTCTGCGCCCTGGCTATCACTAAAGAAATGCAGAAAATGAAGTTTTTATCCCCCAGACATATTGCCTTTTTCACTCTTTTTGGCCTTTTCATTCATCACACTGCGAGCGCCTTTAACCACCATGGCGCGCTGTGCAAGCAAAATCAGCATGCTTTTGGTTTACTTGCCACCGATCCCTTGTTAGATGAAATTGAAAAAGATCTCCCCCCGGAGCCACCACTCAGCCACACGGGAAAATCTTTAGTTACATTTAATAAGCAAGGTTTTGATGTGGTTGATGCGGCAACAGCGCAAGATAGTTTTTTAATTCAATCTATCTCTGATTTTAGCAAACATGCCACACACCCTATATTAGAAATTGGTGGCGGTTATGGGCGTTTAAGTCAAATTATGTTAGCCCAAGGTGCCACGGTTATCGAAAACGATTTGGATATGAGGCATTTAATCTATGGACGCAAGTTGATAGCACCTGAATTAAGAGATCATTTATATCTTAATGCCCATCGTTTTCCGCGCGCAGTCATATTAAAGCCTAATAGCTTGTCAGGCGTGGTTTTACATCGCGTTATCCATCTTATGACCCCCGATGAAATTGAAGAAGGATTTGCTAAAATAAATAAGTGGTTGGTGCCAGGAGGCAAAATATTTATTGCCGTACTTCCCCCTCAACATATTAAATATCGTGATAAAGTTTTGGCAACCTACGAACAGCGCTGGCAACAAGGGCAAGCGTGGCCAGGGGCGGGCTTTAATAGCAAAATGCTTTTACCAGAACAAGCGTATGCGTTACCTAAAACATTACATGTCATGGATGAAAGACCTTTAAAGCTTGCTTTAGAAAAATATGGTTTTAAAGTGGAGAAATATGGATTTATTCCCATGAAAAAATTCCATGGCACAAAAGAAGATGCCGGCAAGGAACTTTTTGGATTAGTGGCCGTAAAGCACCCCCTTTAAAAACAAAGGGGGGTTTTTAACGCAGTCTTTGTTGCTCTTGCAAATCATCTCGCTCAATTTCTTTGTTTATCAAATACACTGTAGTTAGAGCCATTGCACTAATCGTCACTGTATAACCCAAAACAAAAACTCTAAAGGAAAAAATGGGATCTTGCATATTCTCATACAAAGCATGAGCCGCATTACAACCAACATCTAAAGCCGCTTTTGCGGCACAACCGGCTGCCTCTCCTGCAGCAGTAATTGTTTCCTGTGCGGTAAATTTTTCAAGACATTTTGATAAAGCATCTAACATGATTTAAATCTCAAATCAATAAATTACTAGGCTTATAGTATCAAAAACCGTATACAAGGTGAATTGCCTCCCCCCTCAAAGCCAGTTATATTAAAGATCTAATCCACCTGGAAATTGTACAATGAAATATAACCCACAATCCTTATTTGTAAGCCAACAAGGCCAAGCACTGTATCCTGAGTCAGGGTGTGGGGTAGCATCATTATTGATGTTACTTAAATTTATTAACTATTCCCCCTTGCCCAACTGGGAAAAGCTTTGCGGCAATTTAAGGCTTGATGTCTCACCCGTAGAAAAAGGCTATGCCAAAGAAAACCCTGAAATAGGGTTGTATCCCGAAGATATCTTCAGATTTGCGGTAAAAGAAAATCTTTTATTCAGAGTGCATTTTTTTGATGATGAATGGCAAAGTTGTTTAGAAATTGCGCCCATCATGGTATTGCTCGATGGCATTATCAAAGAATATCCAGAAGAACCGCATTGGGTGGTACTAACTTCTTATGATGGCAAAATATTTTCATATCTTGACCCATGGTCTAAAGAAAGTGACTCTAAGAAAATAGCGTTAGCTGATTTTAAGCAATTTTATACCGGCATTGCCTGTCAGCTTTTAGCTAAGCAAAAATCACTTTAATTTCATTCTAGCGAATTTTTACAAAATAATTAAAACAACTTTTCGCCCTCAGGAAATTTATCATGACAAATACTGAATTTACCTTACGCTTAGGCACACATGCTGATTTTGATTCATTATATGCAATCTACATGCATGGATCTGTTAACCCTTATTTAAATTTTGAAATAATGGATAAAAAATCATTTGAGCCTATTTTTAATGAATTACGTCAAAGCGGTGATTTATATGTTTATGAGCACGATAAAAAAATAGTTGCTACTTGTATTGCCATGCGGCTAAAACGTCGCGCTCAGCATGTTGCTACTTTGGGCACCTTGGCAACCCATCCTAATTTTCAAGGAAAAGGGATAGGATCGCAATTCATACAAAAAATAATTACTCTCCTTAAAGAGCAAGGCATTAAAAGAATCGATTTGTTTGCTGAAGCCGATAACCTCAAAGCTATTCATTTTTATAAAAAGATGGGTTTTGAGCTTGAAGGGGTTTTAAAAAAGTATTTTTTAAGAGAAAATGAAAATAAGTATATCGACGAACATTTAATGGCTTTGATAGTAAATTGAGCTTAAATAAAAAAGGAAAGCATATGCCCTTTGTATCAATTGAAGTTAGAAATAAATATACCGAAGACCAAGAACTAGCTTTAATAAGTGCCGTGCAAAGTGCCATTTCAGAGGCTTTCCAAAAGCCTGATGATATTAATGTACGTCTGTTTGCCCATGAACCACATCGTTTTGCAGCCCCCAAGAACTTAACGCAGCCTGAGCTTTACACCAATGTCACTATTGACTGTATTATGGGGCGAACCCTGGAAACAAAACGAAAACTATATCGCTTGATTGTTAATCATTTAGAATCTTTGGGGATCCCTAAAGATCACATCAAAATTCTTTTAAGGGAAAACAAAAAAGAAGATTGGGGTATACGGGGTGGGCAAGCTGCATGTGATGTCGATCTTGGATATGCAGTTGAAGTTTAACGTTGCTTTGTGCGATTGATTTATTTGTAATTTATGTTCATATTACACATCAATCAATAAAATATAGGCACAACATGTTATTAGATGGACCTTCTAGCACCCAATGTAATAAAGATTCTGACAATATTCGCTTATTCGTCGAGTTGCTAAATACAGAGCATCCACTTTCAGAGAGTGGCGAGGGAACCTTAACACTTCCCCCGCCCCCACTGTTTGAAGAGGCGTTAAGCTTACCCAAATCTTTACCACAAAGTCCGGATAGCGAAGAATCACTCTCTGTTGGGAATGATGGATCTGATTACAAACCAAATCGAAGTGTTAAAAAAACCGCTTCACGAAGCGCGTATTTAATTTGCAGTAAAATCACTTTGGAACAAGGACCAAGCAAACTTGCCGACTTGAAAAAAGAAATCACGGATCTTGAAACAGAAAAAGCCTCAACCAAAAACAAATATAAACTTAAAACAATTAATGCCAAACTTGAAAGGCGCCAATATTCCCTGTTTAGGCTCCAAAACCATCTTAAAAGCCTACAAGATAAAGCGCCTGCCGCTGTTGAGGCACAACCCTCTACTCCTGCTGTTTCCCCCTTAGTGCAAGAAAATACCCAGTTACAACGAGAGCTATGTATTTTAAAAAAATTTGTTTCAGACCAAGCAAACCTAACTGAAAATACTGAAAAAGAAATCGAGCAATTACGGTTAACCAATAAAACGCTTACAGAACAATTATCTAAAAGTGAGACACAATTAAAAGACTCACAGAGAACACCGCAAAGCGTACATCAGGAATGCCAAGTAGAACGCGAAAGGTTGCTTGATAAAATTCACAGATGGGCAAGAGCCTATGATGAACTTGAGGATCTTTTGTACTATGAGCGAAGGGCACACCAAGACCAAGTAGTGCATTTAGAAAACACGGTTGATGATTTGCAGCTTGAACTCTTCGCGCAGCGCACACCCCCGATGCTGCGCCAGCGGCATCAACATAGAACAGCGGACCAACCAAGGCCTCAAGAGAATTGCCAAAGATTTGATAAGCCCGCAAAACCTAGATAACAAAGCCCTTTTTTGAAGCGGGTTTTATTGAATATGCGCCAAAATGCCTTCTAGCTCATCAACGCTGTTGTAACGAATTACAACCAATCCTTTGCCGCGGCTTGAATGTCTAATACCCACTTTGGCGCCTAATTTATCCGCCAAATCATCTTCTAATCGGCGAATATTGGGATCGATCACTCTGACTTCTTTCACACGCTCTTGTTTGGGCTCTTCAAGCCCTTCACCATCTACCAGCTTAGCTACCAGGCGCTCGGTTTCTCGTACTGATAACCCTTTTTCGACCACCATGTGCGCAATTTGGCTTTGCTGTGTGCCTTTAAGGCCTAATAACGCTCGCGCATGTCCCATTTCAATTTGATCTTGATCAAGCAAAGCTTGTACATCTGGGTTTAAGGTTAATAGCCGCAACAAATTGGTTACGCTGGCACGCGATTTACCCACCGCTTCTGCAACTTGTAAATGGGTTAATTGTAGTTCTTCGGATAAACGTTTTAATGCCATCGCTTCTTCAATAGCATTCAAGTTTTCACGTTGAATATTTTCAATCAGCGCCATCGCCATGGCAGCTTCATCGGGCACTTGGCGCACAATGGTGGGCACTTGCGCAAGGCCTGCCAATTGCGCAGCACGCCAGCGACGCTCACCAGCAATAATTTCATAATGCTGATTTTTAGGGCGCACCACGATAGGTTGTAATAACCCTTGTGCACGTATAGATTCGGCTAATTGCTCTAACCCTTCATGACGAATATGCTGACGCGGCTGAAAAGGGCCAACCACTAATTTTTCCACCGGCAAGTAAAGCAGATCTTGCCCAGCTACCGGCTCACCATCTTTGGGTGGGTTAACAGGCTGTGGTTTATCCCTTGAAACAGCAATGCTGTTGCCAATGCTTGCCGACAATAATTCGTTTAAGCCTTTTCCTAAGCCTCGTTTTTTACTCGACATTATGTAACCTTTTCACGTTGTTTCTTGGCTTTGTTAGCAATTAACTTTTCCTTGCGTAAAAACTCAGCCGCTAAAGTATGATAGGCGCTAGAGCCTCTTGAGCTTTTATCGTAAAGCTGCACCGGTAACCCATAACTTGGTGCTTCAGCCAAGCGCACATTTCGTGGGATCACAGTTTGAAAAACTTTATTCTTAAAATGAGAAACCAATTGCGAGGACACTTCTGCTGCCAGGCGGTTACGACCATCATACATGGTACGAATAATGCCCTTCACTTCCAAACGTGGATTCACCGAGCTTTGTAATTGCTTCATGGTGTTCATTAAATCGGTGAGCCCTTCAAGCGCAAAATACTCACACTGCATAGCTATGATAATGCCATCGGCAGCCACTAATGCATTCACCGTTAACATGTTCAAAGAAGGTGGGCAATCTAAAAAAATATAATCGTATTGATCAATAACTTTATTCAGCGCATTGGCCAATGAGCGCGGCTCGGCTTGTTTTTTAAGTAACACCACCTCTGCCGCCGTAAGATCACTGTTGGCTGGGATAAGATCATATCCTGCTGGGGTATGAGGAATAATGACTTCTCGCGCACTGGCTTTACCTTGTAACAAATCATTCATGGTCAATTCTGTGGCGTTTTTATCTACCCCGCTGCCCATGGTCGCATTGCCCTGAGGATCGAGATCGCACAATAGTACACGTTTTTTGGATAAAACAAGAGAGGCGGCTAAATTAATGCAGCAAGTGGTTTTTCCCACCCCCCCTTTTTGATTTGCAAACGCCAGTATTTGTGCTGCCATATCCTACTTTCCTTTATTCACTAAATTCTCGCAATGATGCCTAAATGCCGCTGGGCATTTTCTTGAGGGACCCTTAAAGATACCATGTGTTCAATTTCAAATCCTGGGGGTAAGCTTAAGGTCTCTTGCTCAAGCCTGCCCAACATCGCCAGAAAACGTCCCTTATCCGCTAGCAAATGCTCTGTTAAGGCTAACATGAGTGACAATGGCGCAAAGGCCCGGGTAACGATAGTACTAAACTTTTCTGTTGGTTGATATGCTTTCACCTCAGAATGCACACACTGCACGTTTTTCAGAGACAGTGATTTAACTACTTGTGAAACAAAAACTTGCTTCTTATGGTTACTATCTAACAAAAAAAAGTTTAAATTTGGGTTCATGATAGCCAATGGGATCCCAGGCAAGCCAGCGCCTGTTCCCACATCAATAATCCTGTCACCATGGAGGTATGGCATAACCGACAAGCTATCTAAAAGATGCCGTGACACCATTTCTTGAGGATTTCTAATGGCGGTTAAATTTAAACGCTGATTCCATTTAAACAATAATTCTAAATAATCCACGCATTGCGATATTTGCAAAGCACTTGCTGTCAATGACATTGCTTTTATGCCTTGCAGACATTGTGCTTGGCAGGCTGATTTATCAAATACTTTAACAGGCTGGGACATTTTCGCTCTCTAAAGCCATTTGATGTTTTTTAATGTAAATTAACAATAAAGAAATCGCCGCCGGGGTGACACCCGGAATTCGCGAAGCCATACCCACCGTTTTAGGTTTGGTTTTATTGAGTTTTTCCACAATCTCTGCGGATAACCCCGGGATCCCTTTATAAACAAAATTTTCAGGAATAAGCGTGTTTTCATTTTTCGCCGAGCGCGCAATATCTACGCTTTGTTTGGCAATATAACCGGCATATTTTGCTTGTGTTTCAACTTGTTCGATGGCTTGAATAACCTGTGCATCAAAAGCGATATTTTCTTGTTCCAGCACTTGCTTCACTTTTGGCAACCCAATTAGCATATCAATAGTTACCTCAGGACGCGTGATAAGCTCGATTAATTTAAAATCTCTAGATAAATCAATTTTCGCTGTTTGTTTTAACTGCTCGGCATCCGTTGAGTCCGGTAAAACAGAAACGGATTTCATGATCTCATAAATGTGTGCGATAGCTGCTTTTTTCTGATTAAAAAACGCCCAGCGTTCATCGTCAATGAGCCCCATATTACGGCCAATTTCCGTTAATCTGAGATCAGCATTATCTTCTCTTAACAATAAACGAAATTCAGCGCGTGAGGTGAACATTCTATAAGGCTCTAGTGTGCCTAAAGTAATTAAATCATCTATTAACACGCCAATATAGGCTTCATCACGACCAATAGTCCACAACGTTTCGCCAAATGCTGTGCGTGCGGCATTAATACCTGCCACAATACCCTGCGCGGCGGCTTCTTCATAACCTGTAGTACCATTAATTTGGCCAGCAAAAAATAAAGCTTTAACAAAACGCGATTGTAAACTGGGCTCCAGCTCTCTGGGATCAAAATAATCGTACTCGATGGCATAACCAGGACGCGTAATGTGGGCTTTTTCTAGGCCTTTCATCGAACGTACTAATTTTAATTGCACATCAAAAGGTAAGCTGGTGGAAATACCATTAGGATAATACTCATGGGTGGTTAATCCTTCCGGCTCTAAAAATATTTGATGCGAATTTTTTTCTTTAAAGCGAACCACCTTATCTTCTATGGAGGGGCAGTATCTTGGCCCCACGCCTTCAATGACCCCTGAAAATAGTGGCGATCTATCCAAACCTGATTTGATAATTTCATGCGTGTGTTCATTGGTGTGGGTAATATGACAACTCACCTGTGTGGGATGCTCATGCGCGCTTCCCAAAAAAGAAAAAACTGGGCAGGGGTTATCCCCAGGTTGTTCAGTCAGTTCAGAGAAATCAATGGTGCGACCATCAATGCGTGGTGGCGTGCCTGTTTTTAAACGGCCCATAGTAAAAGGCAAATCACGTAACTTGGTAGCCAAGGTATGTGCCGGCGGGCACCCGGCTCTACCGCCTTGATAATTATTTAACCCAATATGAATTTTTCCGGCTAAAAAAGTTCCTGCAGTTAACACGACTGATCTGGCAAAAAAACTTAACCCCATCTGGGCAACAACGCCGCAGGCCTGATTGTTTTTTATAATTAAATCGTCAACCGCTTGTTGAAAAAGCCATAGATTTTGCTGATTTTCTAACGCGCTGCGAATAGCTTGTTTATAAAGCAACCTATCGGCTTGTGCGCGTGTGGCTCTCACGGCAGGGCCTTTGCTGGCATTTAAAATACGAAACTGAATACCGCCTTTATCTGCGGCTTTTGCCATCATGCCGCCTAAGGCATCGATTTCTTTTACTAGGTGTCCTTTGCCTATTCCACCAATAGCAGGGTTGCAAGACATTTGTCCTAAAGTTTCAATATTATGAGAGAGCAATAAAGTTTTCGCCCCCAGGCGAGCACTGGCCAAGGCAGCCTCCGTTCCCGCATGACCGCCCCCAACTACTATCACATCAAAATGTTCTGGAAAGTCCATCTCATTTACCTATGCAAAAACTGGCAAAAATTTTGCCTAATAAATCATCTGGGGTAATTTTACCCACAATTTCACCTAGCGCTTCTTGTGCATAACGCAATTCTTGCGCCACCAATTCGCCTGCTTTGATTTTTACTAATTGCCTATGTGCCTCATCACAATGAATATGAGCTTTTTGCAAGGCATCCAGGTGACGGCGTCTGGCAATGAAGGCGCCATTATCTATCGTTTGCATCCCCTGGGACGCTTTTAACATAAACAACAAAGCATCAATCCCCTGCCCTGTTTTGGCGCTTAAATAAATTTTATTATCAAGGTTCTCAGGGGCATTGTTTATCATATCCACTTTATTCATGACCAATGTCACTTTATTGCCATGCAATTTCATTATTTCAATTTCTTCCGTGGCTAATTCTTCACCTTGGCTTGTGTCTTTAACTAATAATATTTTATCTGCCAAAGCAAACTGCTCTTTGGCACGCTTAATACCTTCTTGCTCAATCAGCTCTGCCTCAAGACGAATTCCCGCTGTATCAATAAGATTGATGGGAATACCGTCAATTTGAATCGTTTCTTTCACAAGATCGCGCGTTGTTCCAGGGATGGGCGTGACGATAGCGCTTTCTTTGCGGGTCAATTGATTTAATAAGCTGGATTTTCCGGCATTGGGTAACCCTGCAAAAACTACATTCATGCCCTCACGCAAAACCTGACCCACTTTTGCAGATTTTTGCAATGTTATTATTTGCGACAAGATAGCTTCTATTTTTTCTAAGACGTTCCCTTCACTTAGAAAGTCAATTTCTTCTTCGGGAAAATCAATGGCCGCTTCCACATAAAGTCTTAGCGCCATCATTTCATTGGCAAGCTTCTCAATTTGCTCAGAAAAAACGCCTTGTAATGATCTGCTTGCACTTAAGGCGGCTTGTTTAGTGCTAGCATCAATTAAGTCGGCTACCGCTTCGCACTGCGCTAAATCCATTTTGCCATTTAAAAACGCGCGTTCACTAAATTCACCCGGCTTTGCCAGACGTGCACCATGAGTTAAAACAGTGCTTAATAACATATCCATTAACACCGGGCCGCCATGTGCATGCAGCTCTAACAGATCTTCACCGGTAAATGAGTTTGGCGCGCTAAAATAAAGCGCTAGCCCTTTATCAATAATATTGCCTTTAATATCATAAAAAGATCGTAAAGCAGCAATGCGCGGTTGAGGGAGATTTTTAATGATTTGTTGTGCAATCAAAACAACATTTTGCCCAGAAACCCGCACAATCCCAACGCCCCCTCTTCCGGGAGGCGTTGCAATTGCGGCAATGGTGTCTGCGCTTGACATGGTTTACTTCGCTTTTTTAAGCGTAGTCCCTTCACGCTCTAAGTTTTTGGTAATGAACCATTGCTGAACCATGGAAAGGATATTATTCACTGTCCAGTATAAAACCAATCCAGCAGGGAAAGACACAAACAACACCGTAAAAATAACCGGCATAAACATCATTACTTTTGCCTGAATAGGATCAGGCGGTGTTGGATTCATCCTTTGTTGCAAGAACATGGTTGCGCCCATAATTAGCGGCAACACAAAATAAGGGTCACGGCTGGATAAATCTTTTATCCAAAACATGAACGGTGCATGTCTTAATTCAACGCTTTCAAGAAGCACATAATAAAGCGCAATAAACACGGGGATTTGAATTAATATCGGCAAACACCCGCCCAATGGATTTAACTTTTCTTTTTTGTAAAGCTCCATCAAGGCAACGCTAAATTGTTGTTTATCGTCTTTATGACGCTCTTTCAATAACTCAATGCGTGGTTGCAATAAACGCATTCTGCCCATGGAACGATAACTTGAGGCAGATAATTTATAAAATATTAGTTTAATAACGAGGGTCACCAAAATAATGGACCAACCCCAATTACCAACAAAGTTGTAAATTGCTTTAAGCAACCAAAAAATCACTTGAGAAATTGGCCATAAAATACCGTAATCAACAGTTAAATTAAGGCCTGGGGAAATTTGTTCTAAATCATGTGCGATTTCAGGGCCAATATAAAACTCACCTTTAACGGTTTGTGTTGATAAAGGCGCAACTTCAACAGGCGTTACAGCACCAATATTAAAGATATTGTCGTTATCTACCCGCGTGTAGTAGGTGCTGGTGCTTTGCGCATCGGGCACCCATGCAGATAAGAAATAATGTTCAATTTGTGCAGCCCACCCGCCTTGAATTTGTTCACGAAATGGCGACTTTTGCATATCTTGAAAACTGATTTTCTTGTACGGTTTGCTGGGTGTGTATACACCACCCCCTTCATACATTTGCACGCCAAGTAACATCCCACCTTTTTTCTCTTTGTTATGTTCGCGCTGCAATTGTCCGTAAAAGCTACCTTGCCATGGCGTATTATTAGGATTGGTAATCGTATAATCCACATTTACCAAATAGCTTCCCTTTTTAAAGGTAAATGTTTTGACAACCTTCACCCCTTGTGGACTTTGCCAAAGCATATCCACTTTAAGCTCATCTTGATTACCAAGCTGATATTGCGTTTGCGCACTTTTATATTGCGCCCTACCCGCTTGATGTGAATCAGGGCCTAATTCGTCTTTACCGATAAGGCCGCTTTGTGCGATATAATCTCGCCCAGGACCTTTATCCAGCAGCAACACCCCTTTAGGCGAGCTAAGTGTTTCTGGATATTTCAAAAGCTCTGCTTTAACGATATCACCGCCAACCGCGTCGATTTTAATATTAAAAACATCGGTTTTAATCTCAATGATTTCTGAGGTTTTAGCTTGAGGTAATGTTGCACTGCTGCTTTGCGTGCTTGTTGTTGGTGCGGCTGGTGCACTGCTTGTAGGCACACTGGGAATATCGGTTGCGATTTTCCCTTCATTTGCACTTTCATTCGTTGCGTTTGTTGGGGCTACCGGATGTTCTTTTTGCCATGTGCTAAATAAGGCTAAGCCAACAACCAAAAGGGATATTAATAAAAAAAGTCGCGTTCGTTGTAGTTCCATGCCTTTAATCCTGTTTACAGGTTGGTACTAAATCAATACCACCTTCATGAAAAGGATGGCATTTTAAAAGTCTTTTCAACGTTAAAAAGCAGCCGTACCCTGCTCCGTGTTTTTCGATGGCTTCCATGGCGTATTGTGAACAAGAGGGATAAAAACGGCATCTGTTACCTAGCACTGGACGTAACACCCAGCGATACAGGTGAATTCCCCCTAAGAAAAACCCTGCAAAGAGCGCATTAATTTTTGCCATTGCTGGTTTAATTCCTCTTGAAGTATTTGGTTACTCACTTTGGGAAATTGGCGAGTAATCACCACAACCACATCATTACCACTTATTTGTGATTGGTAATAACGAAAGCTTTCACGTATTAACCTTCTTATGCGATTTCTATTCACCGCAGAAGGAACGTGTCGTTTAGCAACTGCCAAACCTAAACGTGCCTGTATTTTCCCATTGGCATAACAAAAGAGCGTAAATAACGCCCCTTTTTGTTTGCGCCCTTGCTTAAAAACACGCTGAAAATCATCGGGAATAAGCAATCGATTTTGTTTTGGGAAAACTAAGCTTCTTTGAACAAGTGTTGTCAGCTTAATACCCTACTTTGTCACTTAATGTATTCACGAGCGCTAGTTTTTCCGCCAACCCCAAAGGGTATGCGTTACTTCTTGGTTCCGCCAACAGGAGCCAGTCTCTTACGCCCTTTTCTACGACGGTTAGCCAAAACAGCTCTTCCCCCTTTTGTCTTCATGCGTGCACGAAAACCGTGGGTTCTTGCCCTTCTTACTTGGCTTTTTCTTTGGAAAGTTCTTTTCATGATATCTCTACAAGTTAAATAACTTTAAAACAAAAAATCCCTAAAAATTAGGCGGTTAACTATATGCGATCACTTTTTTAAAGTCAAGGTGGAAGGGTAAATGTGAAGCACAAGGATAAATTAAATTGATGAAATACAAGTAAGAAAATAGAAGATTATGATTATACATCAAAAAAATAGGGTATAAGTGAATAATTAACAATAAAAACATAGTGTTATACAAGCAAAAAGGGTGTGAATTTCCTTAAGATAAAAGGGCGAATAAACCGTGTATAACTTTAGGAAATTTCATTTTTTGCTAAAAGGCCTTTCTTTTCCACAACTTTTTACAAGCACCATCCCAAGGGTTACCCACAATTTATTTTCTATAGATGAAAGCAAACTCACCCGTATGGAAAGCTAAACATAATGATCATTATCTTTTTTTATGATCAAGATTTTAGTGATTATGATGCAGCACTATTCTGTGGATAACTGCATTTTTCTCTTTAATTACAAAAAGGTACAACCAAAATAAGTTGTTATAAGAAATTCGTATAAGCAGGGGATGAGCTGGGGATAAGTTGCTCGCTTTTTAAAAATACACAAAAGGGGCTTACTTAATAACGGGATAATGACAATTTGCGCAGAGCTTATCCCAGGCATTCTGTGGATAAAGGTACTTTTGTTAAGCAGAAAAAAAATTAACTCAAAAACGTAAACATAATAATTTTGTTATTTATGTGATCTCTTTTTAATTAAGATAAGCAAACCATCTGCTGGGGATAGTCTTAAAAAAGATTTAATGATCAAGATCTTATAAAAAGCAAAACACTGTGGGTTATCCGTGAAATCATTGCTAACAAGCTGTGGATAACTTAAGGGCGTTGCGGAGACAGTGGATAACTTGATGTTTTATCAACATTTTTTTGCATAGCCAACCACAAGCCATCCACGGGTGTTGGTGGATAACTTTGGCGGCAATTTAAAAAAACAGTGTGGATAACTTTTAAGAAGGGGGTTAGAATGCGTTTTCCACTTTGCGGTTAAACCCCAAGCAAGGTGGAGAGCTTAAGGCACTGTTTTAATTTTCCAACTAATTTTTATTTTGCATTGCAGATGCGACGAATTTTTTTGCCTTAAATTTTGAAAAACAATAATCGGTGGAGTTGATAGAGCAGTGGAGTTATCACTTTGGCAGCAATGTTTAGCGCGCTTAAAAGAAGAAGTTGCGCAATCTCCTTTTAATCAATGGATAAGCCCGTTACAAGCAGAAGAAACCAATGGTGGATTGATTTTATGGGCTCCAAATCAGTATGTATTAGATGGGGTCTCTCAAGATTATCTAGCGCGAATTGCGCAGATTTTAACACAACTCAACCATGGCCAACCTTTAAGGGTCACCATTGGTATTGGCGAGCGTCATGTTCCTGTTGAGGAAGAACAAACCCAACAACAACCGCAAAGAGTAAATGTCAGCCCCTCTAAGGTTTCTCATCAAAGTAATTTAAACCCCAACTTTGTTTTTGAAAACTTTGTGGTGGGTAAATCAAATCAATTGGCAGAAGCGGCGGCAAAGCAAGTTGCTGAAAACCCAGGCGGCGCCTATAACCCCTTGTTTTTATATGGGGGAGTTGGCTTAGGAAAAACACACTTAATGCATGCTATTGGTAATGCTATCAAAGCGAGAAAAAACAAAGAAGCCAATGTGGTTTATTTGCACTCCGAACGTTTTGTTGCCGATATGGTAAAAGCATTACAAAGCAATGCTATTAATGAATTTAAGCGTTTTTATCGATCGGTAGATGCTTTATTAATTGACGACATTCAGTTTTTTGCGGGCAAGGAGCGCTCTCAAGAAGAGTTTTTCCATACGTTTAATGCTCTTTTAGAAGGTCAGCAGCAAATCATCTTAACTTCAGATCGCTATCCGAAGGAAATTAATGGTATAGAAGAGCGGCTACAATCACGCTTTGGCTCCGGGCTCACTGTGGCAGTAGAGCCGCCTGAACTTGAAACCCGCGTTGCCATTTTAATGAGCAAAGCAGAACACTGCTCTATGATTTTACCGCATGAAGTGGCCTTTTTTATAGCTAAAAGGATCCGCTCTAATGTTCGAGAATTAGAAGGGGCCTTAAAGCGTATTATTGCAAATGCCCAATTTACGGGCAGCGCTATTTCCCTAGAGTTTGTTCAAGAAGCCTTAAAAGATGTCTTGGCGCTGCAAGATAAACTGGTATCCATGGATAACATTTTGCGCATGGTGGCAGAGTATTACAAAATTAAAGTGGCCGATCTTTTATCTAAACGGCGCAATCGCTCTGTGGCAAGACCACGGCAAATGGCTATGGCATTGTGTAAAGAATTGACCAATCATAGCTTGCCAGAAATTGGAGATGCTTTTGGTGGCAGAGATCACACCACGGTATTGCATGCTTGTAGAACCATTAAATCGATGCGTGAATCCGATGCTGATATTGGTGAAGATTTTTCTAATTTAATTCGTATTTTATCAACATAAAGCGTAAAAAATGCAGTTTACTATTCAACGCGAAGCTTTACTAAAACCGTTACAACGCGTTCAAGGGGCGCTAGAGCGCAAGCAAACGCTCCCCATTTTATCAAATGTGTTGGTAGTGGTGAAAAGCCAGCTATTATCTTTGACGGGCACAGATCTTGAAATAGAGATGATAGCCCGCGTGGGGCTAACACAAAGTGCTGTTGCAGGCTCAACCACCATTCCCGGCAAAAAACTCATTGATATTTGTAAAGCATTACCAGAACAGGCGCAGATCTCTTTTGAATTGGTGGACAATAAAGTGATCGTACGCTCTGGCAGAAGTCGTTTTACCATCGCTTGCCTACCTGCAAATGACTTTCCCTTTGTTGAAGAAAGCCCAGGCGATGTAGAGCTTTCTATGAAACAAAGCGTTTTGCGCCAACTTCTGGATGTGGTGAGTTTCGCCATGGCCCAGCAAGATGTTCGTTATTATCTTAATGGGGTCTTAATGACCTTTATGCACAACGAAGTGCGCATGGTGGCAACTGATGGGCATCGCCTGGCAACAATGGCCTTACCAATGCGCGCAAGCGTCAATCAGCCATTAGCCGTGATTGTTCCGCGTAAAGCGGTTTTGGAAATGCAGCGCCTGTTTGCAGAAGGGGATGAGGAAATTGGCTTGGTGATTGGAAAAAATCACCTCCGCGCCGTAAGTACGCACACTAGCTTTATTAGTAAATTAATCGAGGGGAAGTTCCCGGACTATCAGCGCGTGCTGCCGCAAACAACGCCGTATCAATTTGAAGTTTCACGCGAGCTGTTAAAACAAGCGTTATCTCGCGTTTCGGTTTTGTTTACAGATAAGTATCGTGGTGTGGGGTTACAGTTTACCCCGAACTTGCTGCGCATTATTGCAACAACGCCGGACAAAGATGAGGTTGAAGACGAAGTAGAAATTGCTTATGACGGGCCCAGCATAGAGATAGGAGCGAACGCGAGCTACCTTATTGAATACCTCAATATTGTTAAATCCAACCTGGTGCGCGTTGCATTTACCTCTGCAAATCACGTGATCTTGTTTAATGCGGATATTGGCGAGGATAACTTGGCAGGGCAACATGCGTACGTCGTGATGCCAATGCGGCTATAAGCAATGCGTTTAACGCGCTTCCATATTCACGCTTTGCGAAATATTCATGAGATAACACTCACCTTACACCCCCATTTCAACCTGTTTTTGGGCGCCAACGGCAGTGGTAAAACCAGCATTCTTGAAGGGATCCACTTGCTTGCCTTGGGCCGTTCTTTTCGAACCAGGCAAAGCCAAACGGTGATTAATCATCAGCAAAACCAATTAGCCTGCTTTGGTGAAGTAGAAGATAGCTTTGGAGCAATTATCTCCATGGGGATTGAAAAGACCCGCGACGGGGAAGTGCGCTGTAAGCTAAAAGGGGAGTTATGCGATAAATTATCACAATTTGCTACCCAATTGCCGTTGCAGTTATTGACCCCGGAGACCTTTAAACTCCTCACGGCAGGCCCCGAAGAGCGGCGACGCTTCTTAGATTGGGGAGTGTTCCACGTGGAACATACTTTTACCGGATTATGTCAGCGCTACCAGCGTCTTTTGAAGCAGCGAAATGCGGCGCTTAAGCAATTTCCACGCTCTTCCATAGAAGCCTTCGAAAAAGAGCTGGTTGAGGTAGGGGAGAAGATATCCCACCAAAGAAAACAGTATTTGGTTAGCCTGATACCTTTTATTGTTCAGGCCCGTGAATACTTGCTGCCTGATCACGATATAGAAGTGCATTATGAGCAAGGTTGGCCCAATACCACCCTTGAAGCGGCCTTAAGGGACGCTTTAAAGCAAGATCAGCGTTTGGGCTATACCAGCGTGGGGCCACATCGGGCTGAGCTGGCGGTTAACCTAAAGGGGTTCGCTGCTCACCAAGTATTGTCCCGAGGGCAGCAAAAGCTACTTATCTGTGCTTTGCATTTGGCCCAGGCAAAGGCCCTGTATGCTGCCACGGGTCGCAAGTGTTTATTCCTCATCGATGATCTGGCTTCGGAATTAGATAGCCCCAATCGTCAACGGCTGATTGCCTATCTTGCTAAAGAAGGTCACCAGCTCTTCCTGACTGGGGTGGAAGATGCCCCCTGGCAGGCCGTATGCGAGCAATATGAGGGCCAAATGTTTCACGTGGAACATGGAAATATCACCCGAACCCACGGATTTACTGGGCTCAAAGCCCCTATTGAGTCGCCTGCCTAGCCATTTTTCATGGTTTCTTGGGAATAAATGTAGGGGCGCAGCCTGTCTGCGCCCTTATAGAAACTATGGATTTGATGGGCGCATACGGGATGCGCCCCTACGAGGAGGGAGATCCTCCGTGTTCCGTTCGTTATCGTGGTTTGAGTAATGTGAATCTTTGTAGGGGCGCAGCCTGTCTGCGCCCTTATAGAAACTATGATTTGATGGGCGCATACGGGATGCGCCCCTACGAGGAGAGAAATTCCTAATCTGTTATTTGAGTTTAAGACTTTAAAATAATTCACGGGACTATCCTGCCGGTTTCGGGTCATCACGAACGCAGCGCAAGGGGTTCCCGTGGAGGGATCTTTTTGTAGGGGCGCAGCCTGTCTGCGCCCATATTGAACTAAGATTTGATGGGCACATACGGGATGCACCCAACAACAGTGTTCTTAAAAAAGATCATTTTGTTATGTGAGTTACAAACAGGGTGCATTCGTCGGAAAAAAGGCAGGTTTTCGCCTAAAAAAGCAAGAAAAAAGAAGAGCTAAACGGCTGAATATGATAGAATATTCCCATTATAAACGATGACTTTTACTAACCTTACAACGGTGTGGATCCAACCGGACAGAACATAAAATGTTTCACGTGGAACCTCTTGTAAGCAAGCACGCTTAGCCGTACACGGAGTAACGAATGACATCTGAGATGACTTACGACTCTTCCAATATTAAAGTTTTAAAAGGCCTTGATGCCGTCAGAAAGCGCCCCGGCATGTATATCGGCGACACCGACGATGGCACGGGCTTACACCATATGGTGTTTGAGGTAGTTGATAATTCTATTGACGAAGCCTTGGCAGGATACTGCTCATTAATCACTGTTACCATCCATCAGGATGAATCTATTTCTGTTAAAGATAACGGTCGTGGCATCCCGGTGGATATTCACGCCGAAGAAGGGCGCTCAGCAGCCGAAGTGATTATGACCGTTTTACATGCTGGCGGAAAATTTGATGATAACTCCTACAAAGTATCTGGTGGCTTACACGGGGTAGGGGTATCAGTGGTGAATGCCTTATCTGAGACTTTAAAGCTGACCATTTGTCGAGAAGGTAAGGTGCATTTTCAAGAGTATCATAACGGAGAGCCTACTGAGCCGTTAAAAGTGATTGGCAATTCAGATAAAACCGGCACGGAAATTTGGTTTAAACCCAGCGCCGAGACTTTTACCAATATTGAATTTCATTACGATATCTTGGCCAGACGTTTACGGGAACTCTCCTTTTTAAATTCAGGTGTTAAAATTCATCTGGTGGATGAACGCCTCTCCGATGAGGGCAAAGGCAAAAAAGATGAGTTCTGTTACGAAGGTGGTATCAAAGCGTTCGTGGATTATTTGAACAAAAATAAAACCCCTGTTCACCCATCGGTGTTTTTCTTTACCAAAGAAAAGGACAATATGACGGTAGAGGTAGCGCTGCAGTGGAATGATTCTTACGCTGAAAATATTTTCTGCTTTACCAATAATATCCCTCAGCGCGATGGCGGTACCCACTTATCAGGATTTAGAAGCGCGATGACCCGTACGCTCAATCAATACCTTGAGCAAGAAGGGGTGTTAAAGAAAGCAAAAGTGGCAACCACCGGTGATGATGCTAGAGAAGGTTTAACCGCAGTGTTGTCGGTTAAATTACCCGATCCTAAATTCTCTTCCCAAACCAAGGATAAATTGGTTTCTTCGGAAGTTAAGGCTGTAGTTGAATCTACTTTCAGTGATGCTTTTAATGCCTTTTTGTTAGAGAAACCTACTGAAGCAAAAGCTATCACCAACAAAATGATTGAAGCGGCAAGAGCCAGAGAAGCCGCCAGAAAAGCCCGCGAAATGACACGACGCAAGGGTGCTTTAGATATTGCAGGACTTCCTGGAAAGCTAGCAGACTGCCAAGAGAGAGATCCTGCTTTGTCTGAATTGTACTTAGTAGAGGGTGATTCTGCGGGTGGTTCGGCTAAACAAGGTCGAGATAGACGTACTCAAGCGATATTGCCCTTAAAAGGTAAGATCCTAAATGTTGAAAAAGCACGTTTTGATAAAATGTTGTCTTCTCAAGAAGTAGGAACCTTGATCACGGCTTTAGGGTGCGGCATAGGGCGCGAGGAATACAACCCGGATAAGCTTCGATATCACCATATCATTATCATGACCGACGCCGACGTCGATGGATCACACATTCGTACCTTGTTATTGACCTTTTTCTATAGACAAATGCCCGAGCTTTTAGAGCGTGGCCATATTTATATCGCACAACCGCCACTTTTTAGAGTAAAACGTGCAAAGCAAGAGACTTATGTTAAAGATGAAGATGCCTTGCAACTGTATTTAACACAAATTGCTTTGGAAGGGGCTAAGTTACATGTTAACGCCGCCGCTCCCGCCATAACCGGTATTGCCCTAGAACAGTTGGTTGGCCGTTTTAATAAAGCACAAATGATCATCCAACGTTTATCCAAGCGTTACCCCAAACCGCTTTTAGAAGCCATGCAGCATGTGAGCCCCCTCAAGGAAGCCATGCTCAAAGATGAAAAAGCGGTCAAAAAGTGGATTGACGAATGCCAAGCAGAGCTTAAGAAAGAAAAAATTGATGAAAATAGTTGTTTGCTTTCAATAGAGAAAAATCCAGAAAATTTCTTTATTCCCGTGGCAAAAGTCAGCATTTATGGGGTTATGCATATATGTCATTTTACCCAGGATTTCTTTAACTCTTCTGAGTATAACACCTTGATGCAAGTTGGCCGTGAGATAGCAGAGCTTTTAGAGCCAAGCGCCTTTGTTGAAAGAGCAGATAAAAAAATGCCAACCAGAAACTTTAAAGAGATGTTGGAATGGCTGATGAGTGAGGCTAAGAAAGGTCAAGTTATCTCTCGTTATAAAGGTTTGGGTGAAATGAATGCCGATCAACTATGGTCTACCACAATGGATCCCTTAACCAGACGTTTATTGCAAGTACGAATTGAAGATGCGGTAGAGGCAGATCAAATTTTCACAACCTTGATGGGCGACCAAGTCGAACCGAGACGTGAATTCATTGAAGCCAATGCCTTACATGTGGAAAATCTTGATATTTAAAGACGATGAGGCAGCGTTTTCATTGTGGACTCAATCCAGCTTTGCGCTTTTTGTTGAATTTCATCAGCACTTAAGTGTTTAGGATCAAGGTAGGGCCCGATAACAACACAGATCGTGCCAGGCTTTTTAATAAAAGCATTTCTTGGCCAACAGATCCCTGCATTGTGCGCGAGGGGCACGATTTTATAGCCACTTTCTTTAGCTAATACGGCCCCGCTACGAGAGAACTTACCATTCTCTCCCACCGCGCGACGTTGCCCTTCAGGAAAAATGATCACCCATCTTCCTTTGCTGAGCAGTTTTTTGCCTTGATTCAAAAGTTGCTTGATAGAGCTCGATTTGCTGCGATCAATAGCAATAGGCTCTAGCATCGCAAGCCCCCAACCAAAAAAAGGAATAGTCAGAAGTTGTTTTTTAAGAACCCATGTTTGAGGTGGCAATAAAGTTTGTAAAAATAAAGTTTCCCAAGCAGACTGATGGTTACATAAAATAATGCCGTTTTCTTTAGGTAAAAGTTCTTTTCCTTGGACTTGGTAGTGAATGCCGCAAATTACTTTTGCCCACCAAATCACAAAATGTGACCATAAAGTAATAAAACGATAACGAACGATATACGGAAAAGGGAAAAGTAAAAAGCCAATAAGAAAAACAAAAATGGCCATGAAGGCTTGTCCTACAAAAAAGAGGATTGAGCGCATCATTAAAAATAATCGATAAAACATTTTACTTCTATAGTACCTTTTCAAAAAATCACAACGCTTTGGCTAAACTCAAGAGATCAGGAAAAACAACAATTTCCTTGAGTTCTTCAGCATGTTTTGCGAGAGTTCTTTCTCCCTTGCCCGTTTTAACAAGCAGGGGTTTTGCGTCAACGCTTTGTGCTGCGACAAGATCACGAAATGAATCACCGACAACCATGATACCTTTCAAGGAAATTTGATAGTGTTTAGCAATTTGTAGTAACAACCCAGGTTTAGGTTTGCGGCAATCGCAGTTGTCATCTGGGCCATGTGGACAATAAAAAATGCTATCAATCTTTCCGCCAACTGCCTGCAAAGTATCGTGCATTTTTTGGTGAATTTTACTTAACGTATCCAGGGTAAACAGTTGACGTGCTACACCCGACTGATTGGTTGCAACACTTACTGTAAAACCCAGTTTATTTAAAAGCGCAATAGCTTCCAAACTACCAGGGATAGGCAGCCATTCTTCAGGGGATTTGATAAAATCATCTGAATCTTGGTTAATGACGCCATCTCTGTCTAAAATGATAAGTTTCATATGACCAATTTTGATATATCGGCAATTTGCATAAAAAGGGCAAAAAGATGACTCAACAGATAGATGCGATTTTGTTTTAATTTTTCATCATCGGTCATTACCATGACGTCATCAAAAAACTTATCTACGACTTGTTGCAAAGAAGCTAATAAAACCAGGGCTTCTTGGTACTTACCCTGTTTGGTAAGTGCGGTGGTGTTTGTTTTTAAGCTCTCAATGGCCTCATACAGCTGTTTTTCTGCCGTTTCTTTAAACAAGGCAGGATCGACCATAGGTAAGTGTTGAAAATTAAAAGAAAGAGAATTTTTTTGTAAAATATTGCGTACACGTTTATTGGCTGCAGCAAGATTTTGTGCTTCTTTTAATGTTTGAAAGTGTCCTACAGCTAAAACACGTGATGCGGCATCATAAGGTTGTTGCGGATGGGTTGCCATCACCGATTCAATCGTTTGAATAGGGATCCCTTGTTCTTGATACCAAGCTTTAAAGCGTTCAAAGCAAAAAGTCATTAATTGCGGGATGACTTCTTCGTCAATTAAATTACCATAACCGTGTCTTGCGAGCTGGAATAGCTCTTCTAAATCAAGTGGTAATTCTTTTTCTATTAAAATGCGTAAAATGGCTAAAGCGGCGCGACGTAAACCAAAGGGATCTTTATCTCCGGTTGGTGTTTGTCCTATGCCAAAAATACCAATTAAAGTATCAAGACGATCTGCTAAGGCAAGTGTGATCCCAACAGGTGTTTGCGGTAAGGTGTCTTTGGCAAAACGTGGGTAGTAACTTTCTCTAATGGCTGTGGCCACTTCGACAGGCTCACCATCATGTAATGCATAATAATTTCCCATAATGCCTTGTAATTCTGGGAACTCGAAAACCATTTCTGTTAACAGATCGGCCTTGCACAATTTGCCAGCGCGATCACTTAAGTGACTGGGGGCATTGATTTGCTTGGCAATACTGTTTGCCAATTTAGCGATCCGTTGACTTTTGTCATAAAGTGTTCCTAATTTCTTTTGGAACACCATATTTTTTAAACCCTCTAATCTTGAGTTGAGGGGCATTTTTCTGTCTTGATCGTAAAAGAATTTAGCATCACTTAATCGTGCATGCATGACGCGCTCATTGCCTTGAATAATGTTATCTTCTGTTGCAGCTTCAGTGTTACTGACCAAAATAAAAATGGGTAATAATTTACCGTTACTATCACTGATAGCAAAGCATTTTTGGTGATTTTGCATAGAAGAAATAAGCGCTTCTTGTGGCACTTCTAAAAAAGTTTTATCAAAACGCGCATGTAAAGGTACTGGCCATTCCACGAGGCCGGTAACTTGATCAAGCAATTCATCTTCTATTATTGTTGTTCCATTAAATTTTGTCCCAATCATTTGGGCTGCGCGCTGGATGATCTCTTGGCGTTCACTGTGGCATGCAATGACTTTTACTCTTTTTAAAGTGTTAACATACTCATCGGCATGTGAAAGGATAACCGCTTGGGGAAAATGGAAACGGTGCCCAAAAGTAACGTTACCAGCCGTTAGGTTAAAAAGATTAATTGGCAAGGCATTTGGGCCATGCATCACTAATACCCAGTGTATGGGGCGAACAAATTCAGTTTCACTTGCTCCCCAGCGCATACGCTTAGGAATGGGCAGCTGATGTAAAGATTGTTCTATTATTTGTCCTAAAACATCGATAAGTTTTTTGCCGGGTTCTTCATATTCATAAATCAGCCAAGATCCTTGGGGAGTTTCATGTACTTTCAATGCGCTAATATCTACGTGACAACCCTTAGCAAAACCGATGGCTGCTGCGGTTGGGTTTCCTTTGGCATCATAAGCGCTAGCGATGGCTGGGCCACGTTTTTGCACAGCACGTTTTTCTTGTTCAGCAGGAACATCGAACAGCCGCGCCGCTATTCGCCTGGGCGTCACAAAGTGCTCTACTTTGCCATAAGGAATACCAATCGTGGTAAAGGCCTGTGAAATAAAATGTGCAAAATCTTTAGCTAATTTTTCAAGATGTTTTGGTGGTAGCTCTTCGGTACCAATTTCAATTAATAAGGTTTCAGTTGCAGACATAGATGGCTCTTATGCTTTTGCTAATAAGGGAAACCCGAGTTTTTCACGGGAAAGATAAAATTGTTGTGCTACATCTCTTGCCAAGGTGCGCACACGTAAAATATAACGTTGTCTTTCAGTAACGGCGATAGCACTTCTGGCATCTAAAAGGTTAAAGGTATGTGATGCTTTGAGCACCATTTCATAAGCCGGGAGAGGTAAATTTGCCTCTAACAGTTGCTGACATTCTTTTTCATAATCATCAAAGTGAGCAAAAAGCATATGCGTATTGGCTAATTCAAAATTGTAAGTGGACATTTCCACTTCATTTTGATGAAACACATCTCCATAAGTTACATCCCCTTGTGGAGTTTTGGCCCATAATAATTCGAACATGCTTTTTTTGTTTTGAATATGCATTCCCAAGCGCTCTAAGCCATAGGCTAGTTCGCCTGTCACCGGTTTACATTCTAGACCGCCTGCTTGTTGAAAATAGGTAAATTGTGTTGCTTCCATACCGTTTAACCATACTTCCCAGCCTAACCCCCAGGCACCTAATGTGGGAGATTCCCAGTTATCTTCAACAAAACGAATATCATTTTCTAAAGGATCAATGCCAATCGCGCGCAAAGAATCAAGGTAAAGTTCTTGGATATTCATGGGAGAAGGTTTGAGCACCACCTGGTATTGATGGAAAAGCTGAGTACGATTGGGGTTGTCGCCATATCGACCATCGGTGGGACGCCTGGAAGGTTGGACGTGTGCACAATACCAAGGTTCGGGACCTATAGCGCGTAAAAAAGAGGCCGGATGAAAAGTGCCAGCGCCTACTTCCATATCGAGTGGTTGCAAAATAAGGCAACCTTGATTGGCCCAAAATTGATGAAGTGCTTGAATGATCTCTGAAAAAGTATAGGGTTTTTTATGGCTCATCATTAACGAATGCTATTCCCGTATTGCCTACCTGGTTGGCCCATTAGTATACCTGTGCTGGCGTGATAGAAATAGTCTTCTGGCCAGCACTGGTCAACATACAAAGTTTAATAACTTTCTAATAAAGGGGCGTAATTTGAATGGTGAAGGTTCTTTTGTTTTCGTTGATAAAAATAAAAGGGTATTCCACTTAAGACAAAAGCGCTGGACACTAATATGGTCTTCAATGGCGTTTCATAAATAATCCACCCGCAAAACGATAATGCGCCTAAGGTATAAGTCCATTGCAAAAAAGAGCCTTTTTGTTGGAATAACAATTTAAGCAGCGCTAGAGTACAGATCATGTACACAAACAAAAATGCCGTGACAGAATAGTCGATGATGATATTAATCGACTGGGTTAAGCTTTCATTCATGGTCATCAATAATAATGGCACTATCCCAAGACAGCTTATAATTAAAGCGATTTGAGGGGCCCCAAAGCGATTTTGTTTGGCAAAGAAAGCGGGCATTAGGCCATCTTGTGCATTGCCGAGCGCAATTTGTCCACTGGCCAACATCCAAGCATTCAGAGTCCCAATACACACCACAGCTGCAATTAAAGAAACAACAAGGTGCCAATTACCAGAAAACAGGAGTCGAACCGTATCAGCATAGGGCGCTTTAGAGAGCGCTAATTCATTTGCACTCATCGCCCCCATAATCCCTAAACTATTCAGAAAATACAGCAAAGCCACGCAAATGGTACCTAGAACAACAGCTCTGGGTATGGTTTTAGAGGGGTTTTCTACGCTGCCCGCCGGCGTTGTTGCCGATTCCACGCCAATAAATCCCCAAAGAGTGAGTAACACGACGTGTCCAAGAGATTGAGATAAGGTGGTGTTATCCATGGAGGCAACTTTGGCAAAATGATGTATATCAAATAGGCTTAAAGCAGCAATAGGCACAATTAACAAAGGAATAATTTTTAGCAAAGTCAGGAAAAATTCAGCGGAGCCAGCAGCTTTGACACCTCTTAAATTAATACTGGTAATAACAAAGAGCAAAAACAATTCTAAAGCGAGTTTTACCCAAGGAGAAGGTTCTCCTATTAAGGGGGTTAGGTAGCCGATACTGGCGCAGATCACAATCGGTGTGCTTACCCAGGAGATAATCCAATAAGTCCACCCAGTAAAAAAAGCGGCTGTATTGCCAAAGGTTTCCTTAACATACGCATGAGGGCCACCTGTACGGGGAAAGCGGCTACAAAGATTAGCAAACACTAAGGCTAGCATAATGGCGCCGAGCCCAGAGATCAGCCAGCCAACAAGACTTAAGATCCCAAAGGGGGCCAAGTTGACAGGCAACATCAAAACACCCGAGCCAATTTGGCTACCTGTTACCAGGGCGAAGACGGACCAAAAACCAATTTTCGAAGACATAACTGCTCCTAAGAAATTCTGTTTTAACGAAAGTATTTTTCAAAGGTGAGTGAAATGATAGTGCTCCCTAGGGAGACTTTCGTGTGGAGCAAAATGAAGTGTATTTGGTATTTTTCATAGAGTACAAAATAGCTAAGAAGAGAGGTCAGTGTCAAGTGAAAATAAGCCCCGAAGATAAGATAGCAGATAGTGCGTCGCCCTTGCAGGATAGGTGATAACCTATTGATTTATATGCACCAAATCTTAGCGACGCCAAAAGGTTGGGGATAGCAGCACCAACACCGTGAATATTTCAAGTCGACCTAAAAGCATGGCCACACTTAAAATCCATTTCGAGGTATCCGATAAAGCCGAAAAATTGCTGGCGACTTGCCCCAGCCCCCGGCCGCTGTTGGAAAGCGTCGCAATCAATGCCGTGAAGGCGGTAAAAAAGTCGTTCTCAAAAGCCAACAACAGGAGCAATAAGATAACAAAAACGACAAAATAAATGGCAAAAAAGCCCCAAATGGCTTCAATAACGCGATTACTTATCGGTTTATCCCCTAGCTTAACTACATACTGACCATGAGGGTGGATAAGCCTACGTATTTCACGTGTCCCCTGTTTTTGTAAGAGCAGTACGCGGACCACTTTTAACCCCCCTGCTGTGGAGCCGGAACACCCCCCCACTAAACCTAAAAAGAGAATCATCATGGGTATAAATCCGGGAAAAGGTAGGCTGGTAGTGGTAAATCCCGTAGTGGTTAGCAAAGAGCCAATTTCAAAAAAAACATCCATGGCAAGCAAAGAGCTTTTGTGTTGGTCATAAATCACCAAAGCGACCAATATAATCACCGAGCTCATAAAAAATAATTTCACAAAGTAGCCCAATTCAGGATCATGGAAATAAACACTAAGCTTTTTGCGTTTGAATAACAGAAAATGTAAGTTAAAACTCACCGCGCCAAGAAACATAAAAATCATGGCAACTATTTTGATAAGATTGCTTGAATAAAAGCCTAAACTATCGTCATGGGTTGAAAATCCCCCGGTTGAAACGGTGCTAAAGCTATGGCCGATAGCATCAAACCAGGACATGCCGGCTAACTTGTAGCTTAAACAGCACAATAGAGTCATCGTCAGGTAAATTATCCATATGGCTTTAGCTGTTTGGGTAATGCGAGGGGTCAGCTTGTCATCTTTGACGGGTCCAGTTATTTCGGTGCGAAATAACTGCATACCACCTATCCCTAGGGTGGGAATAATGGCGACAGCCAATAAGATAATGCTAATACCGCCTAAAAATTGCAGTTGTTGCCGATAATACAACACAGAGCAGGGTAAATTATCTAATTGTTGAATAATTGTTGCGCCTGTGGTGGTAAATCCAGAAATGGATTCAAAAAAAGCATCGGTAAGTGATAGTTTGGGAACGAAGGTTAAGCACAATGGCATGGCGCTGACGATACTGGTTGTTACCCAAAATAGCACCACTATTAAAAAGCCATCGTGGGTTCTTAGCGCATGTTTCTGACCGCGAGCGAGGAACCATAACAAAAAGCCAATACCCAGCGTAAAGACAAAAGGGATAAAAAAAGGTAACAAATAACCATCTTGTGACCATTGCTCGATCATGATGGGGGGAATGAAGGTTACACTCATGAGCATGAGAAGTAGACCTAAAATACGACTGGTGGTTCCTATTTGCATAGTTTAGATAAATGTTATTCCCACTTGAAATAAGCGCTCTACCTGCGCAATCTTCGATTTATCGGTTACAAACAAAATGACGTGATCCTCTGGGGCAATCTCGCACTCATCATTGGCAATAATGACAAAATCTTCTCGTACTATCGCGCCGATGGTTGTACCTAGAGGTAAAGGAATTTCTTTTATTTTACGACCAATCACTTGAGAAGATTTTTTATCGCCATGGGCAATGGCTTCAATGGCTTCAGCAACGCCACGATGCAATGAATGTACGTTGACGACATCGCCTTTACGAACATGGGTTAACAAGCTACCGATAGTTGCTTGTTGTGGAGAAATGGCAATATCGATATCTCCACCTTCCATCACATCGACATAGGCAGAGCGATTAATTAACGCCATGACCTTATGGGCACCTAAGCGCTTTGCTAAAATGGCTGACATGATATTGGCTTCATCGTGATTGGTAACGGCACAAAAGACATCGGTTTCCTGAATATTTTCATCCAATAAAAGTTCTCTGTCTGCAGCATCGCCTTGTAAAACCACGGCTTTATTTAATTCTGCTGCTAATATTTGTGTTCTGGCTAAGGATTGCTCGATGATCTTAACATGGAATTGATTTTCTAAATTTTGCGCTAATTTTGCACCAATGTTGCCACCCCCGGCGATAATCACTCTTTTGTAGGGTTGGTCAAGTTGGCGCAATTCGCTCATCACGGCATCAATGTGTGTTGGCGTGGCCAGAAAGAACACTTCATCATCAGGCTCGATAATGGTTTCATTGGTAGGAATAATAGGCTTGTTGCGTCTAAAAATAGCAACAATTTTAGTATCCACATGCGGCATGTGTTTTTTCATGTCAGCAAGCGCATGCCCGACAAGGGGGCCACCATAAAAAGCTTTGACTGCCGCCAACTGGACTTTACCTTGCGCAAAATTAACCACTTGTAAGGCATCTGGGTGTTCAATTAAACGCTTGATATGCTGCATAACAAGATGCTCTGGGGTAATAAGCATATCTATTGCCAAAGCATCGTTGCCAAAGAGTTCTTCGTAAGCAACATATTGCGTAGCTCGTACCCGTGCAATTTTTGTTGGGGTTCTAAACAAGTTATAAGCTACTTGGCAAGCAATCATATTCGATTCATCAGAATTGGTGACAGCAATTAAAAGATCGGCATCCTCAGCACCAGCGTTAAGTAAGATGTTGGGATAAGAAGCTGGTCCGCAAACCGTGCGAATATCTAATCTTTCCTGCAGATCATTGAGTCTGTCGGGGTTGATATCAACAACCGTGACATCGTTATCGATACTTAAGTGTTCAGCTAATGTTCCGCCGACTTGGCCGGCGCCTAAAATTATAATTTTCATACTTGTTTTAGTAGCCGCGCGTAATAAAAACCATCCATATGGTGCATACCAGGCAAAATTTGACGCCCAATCTTTTGCCCTATACCCCAATCTTCCATGATCGGCAACTCCTTTGCATCGTGGTGTGATTGCAAAAATTGCTCCATCAGCGCCACATTTTCTTCAGGTAAAAGAGAGCAGGTTACATATAACAGTATGCCATTGGGTTTCACTAACGGCCACAATTTCTCAAGTAAAGTTTTTTGTTGTTGAACTAACAATGGTATGTCTTGATGACGTCGATGCAATTTAATATCTGGGTGACGACGTATCACCCCGGTTGCCGAGCAGGGGGCATCTAGCAAAATGCTATCAAAGGGTTTTTTGTCCCACCATAACTCAGGCTTGCTTGCATCCTCACAGATAATGGGGACATCCATTCCCATGCGAGAGAAAGTTTTGCGCATGAGTTCGCATCGCTCGGGATCTTTTTCAAGCGCTAATAGCGAGAGCGTGGGACATAATTCAACAAGATGGGCAGCTTTTGAGCCAGGTGCGCCACAGGCATCTAAAATATGTTGCCCTGGCTTAACATTAAGCAGATGTGCGGCCAATTGTGCAGCCCCGTCTTGAACGCTCACCAACCCTTCTGAAAATCCGGGAAGCGCATCAACATTCATTGCTTCGCTAAGCACAATCCCTTCGCTACAATAAGCTAAATGTGTTGCCTCAAGCTGCTGTTTTGCCAAAAGCTGCAAATAATCTTCTCGTGAAATTTTGCCGGCATTTACCCGTAAACTAAAAGGTGGATGCTTAAGCTGCTCATCGCAAATCGTTTGCCATTGATGCGGGTAAGCATTTTGCCATTTTTTAATTAACCATTCTGGGGTGCAAGTCTTTTCAGCTGGGGTATGTAGCATTAACAATTTTTCTTTTTGACGTGTTGCATTACGCAATACGCCATTGACTAAAGCTTTTGCCCAATTTTTTTTAATATGTGTGGTCGCCTCTACAGTTTCATTGAGGCAAGCAAAAGCGGGCGTATCGCTATAAAATAATTGATACAGCCCCACCATGAGCAATAAATTGACATCAGTATCTTGCTCTTTTAAAGGGTGACGCAGTAATTGTTTTAGCCAAGCTTGTAAACGCGGGTAATAACGTAACACACCAAAACACAAGTGCGC
>JAFECS010000012.1 GCA_018241965.1 Pseudomonadota bacterium
TTAGTTCACGTATATCATTATTGCAAGTACAATCAAAAGCCGTTGCACCATCAATATTTTGAATATCATAATTAGCGCCAAAAGAGAGTAAAACACGAGCGGCATCAACTTGGTTGTTGATAGCGGCATAGCAAAGTGCTGTGTAGCCTTCCTTATTCACTGCATCTCGATTTGCCCCTTGCTCGCATAAATAGCGAACAATTTCGGTATTTCCCCAATAAGCTGCAAAGTAGAGGGCTGTATGACCGCTATTATCCTTTGCCTCTATATTCGCCCCTTGTTCGCATAAAACACGAACGGTTTCAATGTGGCCGTTCATTGCTGCCAAGTGAAGCGCTGTCTGCCCACTATAATCCTTTGCCTGTTTATTTGCCCCTTGCTCGCATAAGCGCTGCACTTTGTTCGTATTGCCTTTTCTGGCAGCCTTTAGTAAAGAATTTTCTAAAAACATCGCTATCTCCGAGCCTATAAAAGTATACCTCGAGATAGACCCGTTTAATTGATTAAACTAGGCGCACTTATTCCAATTTAGGTTTAAGTGTTTAAACCAGTCCTCGTGTGAACGAGAAGACCTATCGCATGTTGCTGGTATTTTATTAACGATATTTTTTTATGTCAATTAAATTACTACATTTCTGGATTACCGGTTTAGATATGCCGCTGAGCGGTAAGTGGGGAAAAAATGGCATAAATTCAAAAAGGGAAGAGCATTAGTGCTCAAACCAGTTTGAATTTAGGCAAGGCGCCAAGCAAACGAAACCCCAGGAGTGTACGCTTTGGTACATGACTGGGGTGAGGTTGCGAAGGCAACGCTGTATAAATTTAAAATGGAAAGAGCACTAGTGCCAAGCGCGGTATTTGCAAATGGTATCATAAGCCACCTGAATGCGTTGCGCTTTTTCAGTGGCAATTTTGATCATTTCATTGGGCAAGCCTTTGGCCACCAATTTATCCGGATGATTTTGGCTCATCAGCTTTCGATAGGCTTTTTTGACTTGTTGATGCGTGGAAGATTCTGGCACCCCCAACACTAAAAAAGCCTGTGCTAATTCATCTTCTGGTTTTTTCACAACGCGTTGCTCGCGTTTTTCATAATTATAGCCAGGCTCTGAATAACGTTGCGATTCCATTTGCAAAAGTATTGATCGTGAAATTTTTAATTTGTCGCACAAAATTTCTAAAACTTGCCTTTTAAGATGTGTTGCTTGACCATCCACTATGGCTGCTTGAATTTGAATTTCTACAAACAACTGTACTAATTGTGGATGATGGCCACAATATTTCACAAAATTATCTAATGCTGTATTAAAATTATATTCTTTGGATTTGCCGATATTAAAATATTCTATGGCGTCCATTTTTTGATCTTGTGTTAACTGCAAATGGGCCATTGCTTCGCGTGCCACTTGAATTTCTTTTTCGCTTACCCTGCCATCTAATTTGGCAATGTAGCCCATCATGGTAAAAGTGGTTTTAAAGAAAACTTTTTTGGCTAAGGCCACATCGGGTCGGCCTTCATAATTGGCATTTAAAGCCAAACCTTTATCAAAGACATGACCAATTGCCACACCGATGATAAGCCCTAAAGGACCATAAATAAGGTAACCAAAAACGGCACCAAAAAGCTTACCAAAGATATTCATATGGTTAATCAATCATCTTATTTTATCAGAACATAAACTTTGTTCTAAAAATTGTAACCGCTCTAACGTGCCAACATCGGTCCACTGGCCATCAAAATATTCACCAAAAAGGAGATCTGCTTGTGCCGCTTTATCAAGGCATTTTGCTAAACGAAATGAAGTGCCCCGCACTTCTTCTTTAAACAGATCTGGGTGAAGCACTGAGATCCCTGAATAGGTAAAAGTTGGTAAAAGTTGATCTCTTTTTAACACATTATTTTTTAAGATAGCATAATCCCCTTTGAGATTATGTTCAGGGTTATCTACTAACACCAAATAAGCTAAGCCTTTATTTTTGTGTTTTAAGCTTGCAAATGGATAATCTGTCCAAATATCCCCATTTACAATAACAAAAGGGGAATTGCCCAAAAGTGGCAAAGCGTTATGAATACCGCCACCTACCTCTAATTCTGTGTCTTCCACCGAGTAAGCAATATTCACCCCAAAAGCGTGACCATTTCCCAAAGCAGCCTGGATTTTTTCACCAAGGTGGCGCACATTGATAACAATCTCGGTAAAACCAGCAGCAGCCAAATTTTCTAAATGATAAACAATTAATGGTTTACCACAAACTTTGATCAGCGGTTTTGGACAAGTGTCCGTCAGTGGCCGCAGCCTGTTACCTCTACCTGCTGCTAAAATCATTACTTTCATTATGCCACCTTCGCTGTATCACCTTGCAGGTTGTTATGTTGCTCAAGCACCATCAACATTTTAGGAGAGGCTGTTTCTATTAAATATTGATGAAATGGCGCAAAGGCTTCATATTTACCTGTTACTTCTAAAACATAGTGCATAATGCGTGGCAAATATTGTAAATAGCGGGGTTTATTGTCACGGATATTTAATCTTGAAAATATCCCAAGCACTTTGAGATGTCTTTGCAGGCCAACCCAATCAAACCACTCATTAAATTGAATAAGTGATATTTCTGGCAGTTTACCTTGCGCTTTTAATTTCTCGTAAAAAATAGCAAGCCAACGCTGTACATCAACACTACGCCAGTCGATGTAGCAATCTTTTAGCAATGAGGCAATATCATATGTAATTGGGCCGTGCATCGCATCTTGGAAATCGATAATACCTAAATGCGTATTGGGCAAGACCATTAAATTGCGTGAATGATAATCACGATGCACCGTCACTTGCGGCTGCTCGCAAAAATGATGAACAATATTATCGCAAGTCTTTTCCCATATGGCGGCTTCTTGCGGCGAAAAAGGACAATTGAGCAATCTGTTAATAAACCATTCTTTGAAGTGTGACAGCTCAAGTAAGGCGAAAGCTGCATCATAAGGCGGTAAGTCTAAAGCTTTTGGACAAGTCCCTTGTAAGTGAATCAGGGACTTCATCGCTGTGTTATAAAAAGCATCAACACTGTTAGGATTCAATTTGGCTAGCAACAGATCATCACCAAAGTCAGTAAGTAAAACAAATCCTTTGTTTCGTTCCCAGGCTAACACTTGTGGTACCAATAAGCCGTGTTCGTGCCAAGCCGTGGCTATTTTCACAAACTCATCAGTTCTTTCTTTTCCTGGTGGCGCGTGCATCACAATATAACTTTGTGACTCATTTATTATCCTTGAGTAAGTTCTAAAACTAGCATCGCCGGGAAGTGGTAGATACTGATAGTCCTCTGTTCCTATTTGCTGTGAGAGCCATTGTTTTAGGTCCATTTCGCTTGTTGGCATCAATTTGCACTCCACATGGTATACTCGCCGCGCATCCTTGCATAAAATTACTTGTCTAATTTAATAATAGATATAATAAAGTTGATCACCATAAAAAAGCTAGTTTTTTTACTTGTATTTTCGCTTGGCTTTATGCTGCCCATGCCCTGCGCGACAGCACTGCCGATGGATCCACTCAGTGACTGGATTAGCGAACCTGCTTCTAACAGTCTTTGCCAAGGACATTATGCAAGCTTTGATCAAAATACAAGTTTTTTAGAGGAAGGTAGCTTTCAACTTCCACTTGAATTCTCGGCCAATGAAACGGAATTTACCCTAGAAGGACAATCAAAGCTTCGCGGTGAAGTTACCTTTAGACAAGGGCAACGTTTTCTATCTACGGATGAAATTATTGTTGAGCGAGATAACATAACGCAAGAATGGAATAAAATTCTGGCCAAAGGAAATATCCATTTTGTTGGCCCTGGTATGAGTGTGTGGGGCGAAGCGGCTGAATATTTCAATACACCACAACATTTTCATTTTGACAAAGCCTTTTATCGCTGGTACCCACGTCATGCACGCGGCTATGCCCGTTCATTGGATGTAGACGAAGACAGAAATCTACACTTAGTACAAGCAAACTATACCACCTGTGCTCCGAACCAAAACACTTGGTTATTAAGTGCTCAAAAAATTTCTCTCTTTCCTAAAACGGGTAGAGCCAGCGCTAAACACATTCGTTTAGATGTCAAAGGAACGCCCATTTTTTATTTTCCTTATTTTAATTATCCCATAGATAAAGAACGTCACAGTGGTTTTCTTTTCCCCAGTTATGGCTCTACCAGTAATTCTGGTTATGAATTTACCGTTCCCTATTACTGGAATATGGCACCTAATTATGATTTTACTTTCGCTGCGAAATTATTAAGTGAACGCGGTGTTGAAGGTCAATCAAAATTTCGCTATTTACTTCCAAATAGTGAAGGCGCCATACAATGGCATTTTTTACCCAATGACAGGAAATATGGCTTATTTCAAAAACAAAACTTGTTATCGCCGCCTACTGGCCTGATGTTTCAAGATCCACGCATCATTGCTTTAGAAGGAAATAATAATCGTTCTGCTTTTAACTTGCGTCATACCTCGCAATGGGACAGACGTTGGCAATTGAATGCCATTTTTGATTATGTCAGCGATGATAACTATTTTGTCGATCTGGGCAATGATATCAATACCGCAAGCATTATCCATTTACCTCAACAAGCAAATTTAAATTATTATGGGGATTATTGGACACATTTGTTCAACATTGAAGAATATCAAGTATTACAACCGCTTTCTAAGCCCATCAATGAAGAAATATATAAACGTCAACCCCAATGGGTTTTCCAGGGTATTTATCCTAATCAACTATTTGGGCTGACCTTTGCCCTCAATGGGGAAACTGTAAATTTTAGACACCGTCCTGAATTAATTACTGGGTTACCTGTCACCACAGGACAACGTTTTCATTTAAGACCAAGCATCAGCTTACCTTGGCAACAGCAATGGTATTATATTACCCCGCGCATGCAACTTGACTGGTTACAATATTCCCTGACATTGTCGCAAGAAGCCATTGATCAAAATCTGCCTAATGAACCCAGCCGCTCTATTCCGATGTATGACATTGATTCTGGTTTATTTTTTGAGCGCGATATTGATTTTAGATTTTTCCAAGGCGTGCAAACTTTAGAACCACGCGTTTACTATTTGTATGTACCATTTCGCGATCAACACTTTTATCCGGATTTTGATAGCGGCATTATGAATTTCAGTTATGCACAACTTTTTCGCGACAATCGCTTTAGCGGACGCGATCGCGTTGGTGATGCCAACCAAGTGAGTGTCAGCGTGATGTCACGTTTTTTACCTGCTAAGGGCGGACATGAGTTACTGCGCGCAAGTGTGGGCCAAATTTTTTATTTTCGCGATAGACGCGTTTCCTTATGTGAAGAATTAAGTCAAGAAAATGCCTGTTTCTTATTTGAGGATGTTAATGCCACCACAAAACACTCAAAACTGATTGCTCAAGCAGAATTACATGCCACCCCAACATTATCCTCTGGCATCTTTTGGGAGTGGGATAGTGTTCAACAAGTTGCCGAGCAAGCTGCTTTTAACATGCAATATCGTCCTTCACCACATAAAGTGTTTAATGTTAACTATTACTGGTTAAAACATGACATTGCGCAAACAGACTTTAACACCGGTGAGATCGGTAGCCTTAATCAAGCCGACGCCTCCGTGTTGTGGCCAATGAGTTTACATTGGGATCTGCTTTCTTTATGGCGTTACGATTTTGAAAAGAAGCAGACGGTAGAAGTTATTGGTGGCATTGAATATAACGGCTGCTGTGTGGCGGTTCAACTTGTGGGTTCTCGTTATCGTATTTCAAATAATTACTTTTATCCTAATGCTTATGCCACCGGGGTGTTTGCACAGCTCGTCTTTAAAGGACTCAGTGCGATTGGCATGAATAACCCAGATGGCCGTCTCAAACAAAAGATCCCAGGGTATACGCCGCTGGCTTCGCGCCAACAATGGCTTACGAATCCTGATAGAAATTATTTTCCACCAGAAGAGATTTCCTTGTACTAACACCTAACAAGATCGTGAAAATGATATATACTCGATTCGAATTTCACCCTCAAAAACAGAATGTTAAATGACTTTTAAATAGGCCTATTATGCGTATGCTAAAAACCTTAGTGTGTTGTGCAATCGTCGGATTCAGTACTGGCGCCCTTTCTAAAGTGGAGCCCCTTGATAAAATTGCAGCAACGGTGAATGACGCCATCATCACCCAAAGCGAAGTCATGCGGCAAATGAAAATTATTCAACAACAACTCAAAGACAGTGGAAACAACGTACCTGAATCTAAAGCGCTTCAAAAACAAGTGCTTGATCATTTGATTCTAACCGAAGTGCAAATACAAATGGCTAAAAGAACCGGCATCCAAGTTGATGACATGATGCTTGATAATGCCATTGAAAAAATTGCCAAAGATAATCAAATTACCGTTACTCATATGCGCCAAGTTCTTGCCCAGCAAGGTTTAGATTTTAACGTATATCGTAATAATGTTCGTCAGCAAATTATCATTTCACAACTGCAACAACGTGATATCTTGCCTGAAATTCAAGTCAGCGAACAAGAAGTAAACCAGTTTTTGCAATCGCCTAATGGTTTGGGCGGGTTATCCACTGAATATCGTGTTGGACATATCCTCGTGCCATTATCTGACTCCCCTAGCCCCGAAGAACTTGATAAAGCAAATGAAAAAGTAAAAAGCATTATCCAAAAGTTACGACAAGGCGAAGATTTTGCCAAAGTGGCGATTGCTGATTCTACTGGCGAAAATGCACTTAATGGTGGCGATCTCGGCTGGCGAAAACTGCCTGAATTACCTACTTTGTTTGAAAAAGTAGTGCCCACTTTAAAAACAAATGAAATTCCCGAAGCTATACGAAGCTCTAGTGGACTTCATATTATTAAATTAATAGACAAGCGATCTGCCTCTTCGACAGCGCCTGCGGTTGCCAAAACCAAAGTCCGACATATCTTAATTAAAACAAATGCCAACACTTCGGATAATGAGGCAAAAGCAAAATTAGCCGAATTAAAGAAAAAAATTAGCCAAGGCGAAGATTTTGCCCAATTAGCTAAAACACATTCTAGTGACTTAGCCTCCGCATCCAAGGGCGGCTCTTTGGGTTGGGTGAGCAAGGAAGTATTGGTTCCTGAATTTAGCACGGTGATGGATAGTTTAGCCGTGAATGACATCAGCGAACCTTTTAAAAGCTCATTTGGTTGGCACATCATGCAAGTGGAAGATCGCAAAACGCTTTCAAGTGATGAACTTGCCTTAAGACAAAAAGCAAAAGATATGTTGCAGCAACGTAAGTTTGAAGAAAAGTTGCAGATCTGGGCTCGTCAGTTACGTGATGAAGCCTATGTAAAAATTTTTGATGAGTCCTAAATGGCCATTGCTAGACTCGCCTTAACCACTGGAGAACCTGCAGGTATTGGGCCTGACATTTGCTTAAAACTGGCAAATTACGCCTTACCTGCCGAAGTGGTGCTCATTGGCAGTCTTGCGCTTTTAAAAGAACGTGCCAAAGCGCTTGATATCAATGTCGATTTTTATGCCTTTGATGCAAAAAGCGCCCCCAAAACCAATGGTCAGAATCGTCTTGCTGTCGTCGATGTCGCACTCCATGCGCCATGTATCCCCGGTGAATTAAATATCGCAAACAGCAAATATGTGCTTAGCGTGCTTAAAACTGCTTATTCATTATGTGCCAATGGTCAAACCAATGCGTTGGTCACAGCTCCCATTCATAAAGCCATTATTCAATTAAGCGGCATTCCTTTTTCGGGTCATACCGAATATTTTGCACAACTTGCCAACGTGCAGCATGTTTTAATGACTTTTTTCACCCCTGAACTCATTGTTGCCATGGCAACCACGCATTGCCCTTTAAACAAAGTGTCGGAATTGCTAACCAAAGAAAGATTAGAGAATGCGATACGGTTGTTGCATCAGGGCCTGACACATGTTTTTAAAATGAATGCACCTATCCGGGTATTAGGTTTAAACCCCCATGCTGGTGAGTCTGGACAAATTGGAGAAGAAGAACAAATCCTGATGGCCCCGGTGATTAAGTCTTTAAAAGCCCAAGGGATAAATGTTGAAGGCCCTATTTCAGGGGATACTGCTTTTACCCCCGATAATAGAAAAAAAGCAGGTGCCATTTTAGCCATGTATCATGATCAAGGCTTAGCCCCCATTAAGGCACTTTATTTTGGTGAGATAGTTAATGTCACCTTAGGCTTACCTTTTTTGCGCACTTCAGTGGATCATGGGTGTGCTCTAGAACTTGCCGGTACGCCTCTTGCGCAAGAGGCTAGTTTACTCAAAGCCATTGATGTGGCCGTTAAATATGGCACTAATCTTAAAGTACCTACCTTCGCATGAAACACCACATTCCCCGTAAACGTTTTGGTCAAAATTTTTTAATAGATAATAATGTGATTGCGCATATTGTGCGTGCATTAAACCCCAAGCCCAACCAACATTTAGTAGAAATTGGCGCAGGTTTAGGTGCCTTAACAACCAAAGTGCTAAACGAAATTGATCATCTCGATGTCATTGAAATCGATCGTGATTTAGGGGAAAAACTACAAAGTACTTTTTCAGCATCCCAGTTAACGCTATATCAAGCGGATGCATTAGATTTTGATTTTTCAACTTTATGTCAGCAAAATCAGGCAAAGTTACGCATTTTTGGTAACCTGCCCTATAACATTTCTACCCCTTTGCTTTTTCATCTATTACATTATGCAGGGTATATTCAAGATATGTTATTTATGCTGCAAAAAGAAGTTGTTACGCGTATGGCCGCTAAGCCAAATTCTAAAGAATATGGCCGTTTGAGTGTGATGATCCAATATTTTTGCCAAGCAAACCAACTTTTTGATGTAGGACCAAATTCTTTTTCACCTCCGCCTAAAGTCACCTCGAGCATTGTGCATTTAGTGCCGCATGACCAAAATCGTCCACATCCTCTGGCTAAGAACGAAAAATTATTTGCCTCTATTGTTACTCAAGCTTTCTCTCATCGACGAAAAACGTTGAAGAATGCTTTAACCCCGTTGGTGCCCGCTTCTGTTATTGAAAAGGTGGGAATTGACCCAATGAGGCGCCCAGAAACCTTAAGTATTACTGAATTTGTAAATTTAAGTGATGCTTTACATGAAGACTCGCCCTAAAAATTCTGTCTGTCATCCCGATTACGCTGAAATTTGCAAAAAGGCCCATCACCGGGGTATTCTGGGTACGTGATCTTGAAAAGAGGGCAACATGCCAATTGATAATCACATCAGTGTGACAGCAACAACGCAATTTTTGCGCGAGCATTCTGATCCCAGTCAACAACGTTATGCGTTTAGCTATACCATCACTATCAGCAACCATGGCACTAAAGCAGCTAGATTACTCACGCGACATTGGATAATCACCGACGGGAATGGGCATACCCAAGAAGTTCATGGAGAAGGTGTGGTGGGTGAGCAACCGTTGATTCAACCGGGCCAAAGTTATCGTTATACCAGCGGCGCTATTTTAAGCACACCAGTTGGCACCATGCATGGCACCTATACCATGCTAAGTAACAATGGAAATTATTTTGATACCCTCATTGCTCCCTTCAGTCTTGCTCTACCAGAGTTAGTAAATTAAAAATGCCGACTTATGCCATTGGCGATGTTCAAGGCTGTTATCACCCGCTTTTACAGCTATTAGAAAAAATTAACTACAACCCAGCGCAAGATGCGCTTTGGTTTACAGGCGATCTCGTCAATCGTGGCTACCATTCTCTGGAAACTATACGGTTTATTAAGGCATTACCGCAAAAAACTAAAATTGTTTTAGGCAACCATGATTTGGCTTTGCTTGCTTATGCCAATGGCAGTATTAAACCCCACCCTAAAGATACTTTTGATGAAATTTTACAAGCACCAGATGCACAAGACCTACTGTCTTGGTTAAAACATCTCCCTTTATTGCATCATGATGCCACGCTTGGATTTACGTTAACGCATGCTGGTATTTATCCCTTATGGGATTTAGTAACTGCACAAAATTTGGCAAAAGAAATTGAAGACTTGCTACAAGGTCCACAAAGCAAAGTATTTTTTGATCATCTTTTTGGCAATACGCCTACAGCATGGGATGAGAAGTTAACTGGCTGGGAAAGAGCACGCTTTATAGTCAATGCTTTTACAAGGATGCGGTTTTGCACAAGTGATGGTCACTTAGATTTAAAAGCCAATGGCAGCCCTGCTATGCATCCGGAGCTCATCCCCTGGTTTGCGTTTAAAGAGCGTAAGCTCAAATCACAGAACCTTATTTTTGGTCATTGGGCAGCCTTGTTTGGCTCGCCCACAACAGAGCATGTTATTGCATTGGACAGCGGTTGTGTTTGGGGTAATTGTCTAACTGCTTTTTGTTTAGAAAATAAACAAAGCGTAAGTGTTGATTGCAAGGATTATATAACCACGGTAAAGTAGCGCAGCACAATAAAAGCAACCACAACTCTAGGATGGAAAAGGGGAAAAGTAGCCTTTGCGTCCCTTTGTACGTTTAGGAACTAACTAATTTTCATTGCTTCCCCTAGAGACGAATACTAAATGGAGAAAACGGCATGTATCGACTGCCGAAACTATTGCGTCTCGTTGTCGCAATCTTTGGAATGCAGGCTTCAACATCCTACGCAAGCTATACCCTTAATATGGCTAAAGGGGTTACCCCCGTAAGCCAAAATATTCACGAACTCCATATGATCATTTTATGGGTGTGTGTAGCAATAGGCGTGTTGGTCTATGGGTTAATGATTTATGCCATCATCCGTCATAGAAAAGCTGCAGGTCACCAAGCTGCTGCTTTTCATGAAAGCACCGCTGTCGAAATTATCTGGACAATCATCCCCTTTATTATATTGATTGTCATGGCAGTGCCTGCCACCAAAACTTTAATATCAATGTACGATACTTCAGATGCTGCATTAACGGTTAAAATCACGGGGCATCAGTGGTACTGGGAATATGATTATGTCGATGACAATATTAAATTCACCAGTTTTCTCTCAACAAACAATGACGAAATTAACAACAAAGCACCTAAAGGCGAACATTATTTACTCGAAGTGGATAAACCCCTTGTGCTTCCTGTTGGTAAAAAAATACGCTTTTTAGTCACCGGAAAAGATGTCATTCACTCCTGGTGGGTCCCTTCCTTAGGTATTAAAAAAGACGCCATCCCAGGCTTTATCAATGAAACTTGGGCGCTCATCGATGCTGATAAACCCGGCGTATATCGCGGGCAGTGTGCTGAGTTATGTGGCGTTAAACATGGTTATATGCCAATCGTGGTTGATGCAAAATCGGAAGAAGATTTCAAAGCCTGGGTCAATGAGCAAAGAAAGGCCACCAATGCCGCAACAAATGAAACGGATAAAGTGGAAGCCTCCAGTGATTTTGCGATAATGCCACCTTGTGATGAATCAAAAGATAAAGCAACACTTTCGTAAATAAACCTATGCCGGAAGGTAATTGAAACAATGGGCGCAACCAATTTTACACAAACACAGACAAGCAGCCATACAGATCACGATCACGATGCGCATGACCATGGCCCGGCTAAAGGGATCATGCGCTGGGTATTGACCACCAATCATAAAGATATTGGAACCATGTATTTGTGGTTCAGCTTTATTATGTTTCTATTAGGTGGGTGCATGGCCTTATTGATCCGCGCTGAGTTATTCAGGCCCGGTGAACAATTGGTTAACCCTGAATTTTTTAATCAGCTCACCACCTTGCATGGTTTAATTATGGTGTTTGGTGCTGTGATGCCCGCATTTGTAGGTTTGGCCAATTGGCTTATCCCCATGATGATAGGGGCTCCAGATATGGCCTTACCACGCTTAAACAACTGGAGTTTTTGGATATTACCGGTTGCTTTTGGCATTATGGTGAGCACTTTATTTATGGAGGGCTCTGCGCCAAATTTTGGTTGGACATTCTATGCCCCCTTATCTACAACCTATGGCCCACCCTCGACTGACTTTTTTATTTTTGCTGTGCACTTGATGGGGATGTCATCCATCATGGGGGCTATCAACGTGATTGCCACCATTTTAAATTTACGCGCCCCTGGCATGACCTTAATGAAAATGCCTATTTTTTGTTGGTCATGGTTAATTACTGCTTTCTTATTAATTGCGGTGATGCCCGTACTGGCAGGTTGTGTGACCATGATGCTTACCGACAGACATTTTGGCACCAGCTTCTTTAATGCCGCAGGTGGTGGCGACCCAGTGATGTTCCAACACGTATTTTGGTTTTTTGGTCATCCTGAAGTGTACATTATGATTTTGCCGGCATTTGGCGTGGTATCGCAAATTCTGCCCACCTTCACCCGTAAAACGTTGTTTGGCTACTCCTCGATGGTTTACGCCATTGCTTCCATTGCCTTTTTATCCTTTATCGTGTGGGCACATCATATGTTCACCACCGGCATGCCCTTAGCAGGTGAGCTCTTTTTTATGTATGCCACTATGCTCATTGCCGTTCCTACCGGGGTAAAAGTCTTTAACTGGACAGCGACGATGTTTAAGGGATCGCTGAGTTTTGAAACGCCGATGTTATTCACTTTAGCATTTATCTTTTTATTTACCTTGGGTGGATTTTCTGGATTGATGTTGGCGATTGCCCCTGCAGACTTCCAATACCAAGATACTTATTTTGTGGTGGCTCACTTTCACTATGTATTAGTTCCTGGCGCCGTTTTCTCGATTATTGCCGCCGTGTATTATTGGCTGCCCAAGTGGTCCGGGCACATGTATAGTGAAGTACTTGGAAAAACGCATTTTTGGTTATCGTTTATTTCAATCAATCTTACCTTTTTCCCCATGCATTTTCTGGGATTAGCAGGTATGCCAAGACGTATTCCTGATTACGCTTTACAATTTGCTGAATTTAACCAGATGGCAAGTATCGGTGCCTTTATGTTCGGCGCCAGCCAAGTATTTTTCTTATATATCGTTATCAAAACTATTCGTGGTGGTAAAAAAGCAACTGCTGAAGTTTGGGAAAATCCACAAGGCTTAGAATGGACAATTCCTTCACCTGCGCCTTACCATACCTTTACGACCCCACCTGTCGTGAAATAGTTAATGAGTACGCAAAAACCCAAAAACATGCGCAAGCACCTTACGCTACTGACGTTAGTGATTCTGGGCATGTTTGGGTTTTGTTTTGCCTTAGTGCCGCTTTATAGTGTCTTTTGCAAAGCAACGGGGCTAAACGGTAAAACGTCTGGGATGGTCGAAAAAGTTTCTGGTGATGTTGATGCAAGCCGAACAATAACTGTCATCCTGCTTGCTACGCTTAATGATTCTTTGCCTGATAAAGAAAATGAATTTAACACCAAGGTGAGAAAATACACGGTACACCCTGGGGAATATATCAAAACATCTTTTTGGGTAAAAAACCTAAAAGATACCCCTAAAATAGTCCAAGCCATACCGAGTGTTAGCCCAGGATTAGTGGCAAAACATGTTAAAAAATTAGAATGCTTTTGTTTTCAACACCAACCACTTGCAGCACATGAAGGAAAAGAGCTGCCTTTGGTGTTTGCTGTTGATCCTAAGCTGCCAGCAGATATAAAAACTGTAACTTTAGCCTACACTTTATTTGAAGTGACCCAAAATTAGGGAGAATGTGAATGTCAGCAAAGACGCACCACTATGAACATTATTATGTGCCAGCAAAAAGCCATTGGCCCATTACGGGTTCGATTGGGCTTGGTATCTTTATGGTGGGGCTGGCAAATTGGATCCATGGACATGCGATTGGCCATTATATATTTTTTGCAGGCTCTTTATGCGTTGCTTATATGATGTTTGGCTGGTTTCGTGATGTTATACACGAAAGCCGTCAAGGTCTTTACAGCAAACAAATGGACCGTTCTTTTCGCTGGGGCATGGCCTGGTTCATCTTTTCTGAAGTGATGTTTTTTGCTGCTTTTTTTGGCGCCCTATTTTACGCCAGAGAATTCTCCGTTCCCTGGTTAGGCGGAGAAGGATACAGAGGGGCGACGCATCTTTTATGGCCAAATTTTGAAGCATCATGGCCATTAATCAATTATCCGGATCCTGAAAAATACCCCTCCCCCCATGAAATTATTGCGCCCTGGGGTATACCGGCGCTTAATACGCTTATCTTATTAACCAGCGGTGTGACCATTACCATTGCGCATTGGGGATTGATAAAAAAGAATAGAGTTCAACTGAATTTGGGCTTATTTTTAACAGTTGCTTTAGGTGCAACGTTCCTTTGTTTCCAAGCTTATGAATACTATGAAGCCTATCATCATTTTAAATTAACGTTAGGCTCCGGCATTTATGGTTCCACTTTCTTTATGCTCACCGGCTTTCATGGTGCGCATGTCACCATCGGTACCATCATGCTTATCATCATTTTAATGCGTTGCCTAAAAGGCCATTTTACTCCGGAGCACCACTTTGGTTTTGAAGCGGTGGCCTGGTATTGGCACTTTGTGGATGTGGTATGGTTATTTCTTTTTGTATTTGTTTACTGGTTATAGGGAATACGCCATGGGGTTTAAGCCACCCCATGGCGTAAGCAACAAGCAAAATAACAAACAAAGACAATGATAAACTAATCCGCACCGTCAAGGCTTTGGCTGCCTGCGCACCTAGCTCCCGCTTGAACAAAATGTAATATAACCCCGTACCAAGCGAAATGACGATAGAGATCATAAACGCATAGATGATTAATTTGATAATCCAGTGATTTTCCATGAGAAAGCAAAGCTCTTATCTTAAAATTAGCCTTATTGTACTCTGCGTAATTGCATTGGTCACTTTATTGTGTAGTTTAGGCTTTTGGCAGCTTTCTCGTGCCAAGGAAAAAGAAACGCTTCTAAAACAATTCCAAGAAGCTAAAACACAACAAGTTTTACCGCAGGCCGTTTTGATCCAAGAGAGGGATCCCCAAGCTTTACGTTATCAATGGGTGAGCTTACAAGGCCATTTTATCAACGAACGCACTATTTTGTTAGATAACATAACAAATAATGGACTCCCTGGTTATTATGTTCTGGTGCCATTTAGCCTAGATGCAGATCACATTATCTTGGTTAACCGCGGCTGGGTGCCGCTTGGGAAATCACGGCAACAAATTCCCGTGCCAGAGCCTGTAAAAGGTGAAGTTACCATTGAAGGTTATTTAGATTTTGCGTATCGTAACCCGTTGATTGAACAAGCGCTGGAAACTGACTCAATTCAATGGCCATTAAGGATGCAAAAACTTGATATGCCGTTAATAGAGCAACTAACAGGTAAAAAAACCAACAAAATGTTAGTTATATTGCAAAACTCAGCCTATGCTTTTGAAGCACCAAAGCGCCCGCAAGAAGCAATGCCCCCCTCGCGTCATCGAGGATACGCATTTCAATGGTTTTCTTTAGCGGCCTTGTTAGTGATCTTGAGTTTGTTAAGCGCATACCACTTTAAAGGTAAAGCAAAACATGAGCACACATCCTAAAACATCCGGATTTAAAAATCCAAAATTAATTCTTTTTTTATTCTTTCTTGTGATTGCCGGTCCATTTTTATTTGCTTACATGATGCTTCAAAAAGCTGAGCGTCATCAAATGCGCACCACCAATCATGGTGATTTAATCACACCACCAGTAAATATATCTAAAGTTGGTCTTTATAACATTGGTGATAAATCCGCTTTTAAAAGCGAAAAGTTAGCTGGAAAATGGTGGTTAGTGTATGCAAGCCCGGCCAAGTGCCAACAAACGTGCCATGAAACCATCTATAACATGCGCCAAATTCGCACCGCCTTAGGCAAGGATGCAACACGGCTGGAAAGATTGTTTGTTGCCCACCCTGAATGCCCACAAAGTGTTTGTGAAACTTACTTACGTGAAAATTACCCTGATATGCCAAGAGTGGGCATCGCTCCTAGTGAATATGAAATTTTGTTTAATCAAATTAGCAACAGTGCCGCAAGAGAAATGGTGGGCGAAGTTTACATTATCGATCCTAAAGGCAATATCATGATGCATTACGATGCTGATATGGAAGCCAAAGCAATTCTCAGTGATATAAAACGTTTACTAAGGGCTTCTAAAATTGGATAACAAGACACACGCTATTTGGTTACACCGTATTATTGTAGCAAGTCTTTTACTGGCCTTTAGCGTGATCTTGCTTGGCGCTTATACAAGATTATCCGATGCAGGATTAGGATGCCCGGACTGGCCTGGCTGTTATGGGCAATTAACTGCACCAACAACCTCTCATGAAATCCAAACTGCTAATAGTGCTTTCCCAGATATGCCCGTAGATAGCAGCAAAGCAAAAAAAGAGATGACACATCGCTATTTCGCAGAAAGCCTAGGCTTTTTGATTGTCTGCTTAGCGGCTTTTACTTTTGTTTATCGAAAAAAAATACAACTTCCCTTATGGTTACCCATGCTTTTAGTTGCCCTGGTTATTGCGCAAGGGATCTTGGGCATGTGGACGGTCACTTTAAAGCTGCTTCCGCTTGTGGTCATGGGGCATCTAATAGGGGGGTTTTGTACGCTTTCTTTATTATGGTTGTGTTGGTTATTATTAAAATTCCCAACCATGCCTCAATATCCGTTGCCTCGAGCATTATCACGTTTGGCATTTCTTTGTTTAGGCGTCCTCTTTTTTCAAATTGCTTTAGGTGGTTGGACAAGCGCAAATTATGCTGCGCTCATTTGCCCTGATTTCCCCTTATGTCAAGGTAAATGGTTACCAGACATGAGCACACGTGCATTTAATGTGTTAGGCGCAATAGGCATTGAAGAGCCGCTTGCTTTTATGGATGCCGTGGAAAAAACCACTATTCATGTATCACATCGTTTAGGCGCTTTATTCACCTTTTTATTGTGTGGTGTTTTAAGTTTTAAATTATGGCAACAGGGTAGAAAATTACCCAAACAAAGTAGACGCCTTTTTATAGGCTGTAGTCATCTGTTGGCCGGATTATTATTTATTCAAATAATCCTTGGCATCTCTAATGTCGTCATGCATTTACCGCTGCATGTGGCCGTGACACATAATGGCATTGCCGTCTTATTATTACTAACTTTGATCACCATTAACTTTATTCTCATTAAATCAAGGAGCGCGCGTGAGTAATGTAAGGCTAGTCAGCCCAACAATCTGGCGCGATTATTGGGAATTAACTAAGCCCCGTGTAGTGGCGTTGATGCTGCTCACCGCATGGGTAGGCATGCTTTTAGCCTCACCTGCTGACACTTTTCCTTGGCAAGCCATGATTTTTGGCACCATCGGTATTGCATTTTGTGCCGGCTCTGCAGCGGCCATTAACCACTTGGTAGAGCGCCATATTGATATTCATATGCGCCGCACACAGTCTAGGCCTATTGCCGCAGGCAGAGTAGGCCCCTTACAAGGCATGATTTTTTCTTTAATTCTGGGCAGTGCAGGATTAGCCATTTTAATTTATTTAGTGAATGCATTAACTGCCTGGTTAACGTTGATTAGCTTAGTGGGTTATGCTTTGTTTTATACCCTCTTTCTCAAAAGAGCGACCCCGCAAAATATCGTCATTGGTGGTGCTGCTGGCGCTGCCCCGCCTTTACTGGGATGGACAGCGGTGACCGGGCATATTGATCCCTTTGGTTTGTTGTTAGTGCTGATTATCTTCACTTGGACACCGCCGCATTTTTGGGCATTAGCGATACATCGTCATGAAGATTATGTTAAAGCAAAATTACCGATGCTACCGGTTACCCATGGCATTCAATTTACCAAATTATGTATTTTGCTTTATATCGTTTTACTGATTGGGGCAACCATATTTCCTTACCTCACTGGGTTTTGTGGGATCACCTATTTGATTTGCGCTCTAGGATTGGGCGTTGGATTTTTATATTACGGCTTTTTACTGTATTTATCTGATGATCCCAAAGTGGCAATGAGTACCTTCACTTATTCTATTATCTATCTCATGGCCTTGTTCGTCGGTTTATTAGTTGATCATTATTTACATTTTTTTCTGAATTAAGTTAAATATCATTATGAAAAAGCACACTTTATTTATTATTCTCATTATCGGCATAGCAATCGCTATTGGGGTATGGCGCGATAACAATAACTTAGCCTCAACACAAAGTAATGCAAATGTGTTTACTACCCTTCCCTTAAGTGTGGGCACCGCTTTGCCACAACCGCATAAATTACCTGCTTTTAATTTAATTGATACCGATGGGAAACCTTTTTCAAACGAAGCTTTAAAAGACAGATGGTCTTTTTTATTCTTTGGTTACAGCCAGTGTCCTGGTGTTTGCCCAGCCACCTTGGGAGTGATGGATCAAATTTCTGCCAAATTAGGCAACCATCATAATGTGCAGTTTATTTTTGTCTCGATTGATCCAGAAAATGACACGCCACAAGCTTTAAAAAAGTTTTTACAACAAGATAAATTTCAAAAAACACCTTTTGTGGGCTTAACCGGCGATAAAGATAATGTTGCCATGCTTGCCAAAAAAGTGGGCATTCATGTGGCGGATGAACAAAAATTACCAATTTCTAAAGAGCACATCGAACATGGTGGGGCTATTTTATTGGTTAACCCTGAAGGTAAACTGATGGCCATTTTCACCACCACCGATAAACCCAATGCCATCGTGCGCGATTTTAAAGAGATTGTGCATTATTATGTTAATGCGGTTTGAGTCGAAGATTTGTCTCTTCATAGTCTGGTTCTTCGAACGCTCTGCAGGATAGTGTCGCACCACTTGCAAAAGCTCTCAATAAGTTCCATGCACATAGTCCAGCACCTGATTGTGGTTTGCAAAGCAAGCTTGCATCATCACCGTACTCTTGAGTCGTAAGATTATCATGTTCTGCTTGAGCAGATTCTTTTGCAATTTGCTCATCATCTGCAACTGTGGGCGCAACCTCTGCTAAATTTTGCTGCGGTTGTGATTCGCCAGGCTGTACTAAACAAAAATCATTTACTGATAATCTTGGATCAAGTGCCGATGTCTCTTTAAGGAGAGTTTCTTTGCATCGTTGCATTTCTTCTTGTTGCTTAGCAGATTCAAGCGTAGGAAATGCATCCGTTAGCGCGCCAATATGAATATCACTTGATTTTGAATGAAGTTGGTCAAAAAAGCGATCAATTTCATCACTTTTAGCTGGAAAATTATTATTATCAGCATACCAGCAAATCAAAGCGGATAACAATTCCATTTTAATCACATGATCCTTTTGATTGTACTGAATTTTGCACATATTTTCTTTCATAGAAGTGGCCGAAATATTATCGATTTGCTGCCCCCAACTTCCATTTGGTTTTCTTCTAACTCTCTTAATATATTCGAAAGTTTTTTCAAATAACACTTTACCAAGCCTATTATTTAAAACCAATTTATAAAATGCATCAATATCACTATGCCATAGTTCATTGTTATCATAGGTTTGTTTGCTAGCCGCCACTTGTTTTGCAACTTCTTTTAATAATGATCGCCTGTAGGTCATCCATGCATAATCTAGCAGCATATATTTTTTAAAAGCCACCCTGGGGTCAAACATATCGCCAAATTCCCATAGTTTCTTTTGTGGGATAGACTTGCGATCAAGATCTTCCATCAGTTTTCTAAAAAGAAAATAACCTTCTTCACCAGGTAAGTCCGCAAGCATGTACCAAAAACATTGTCCATCTACCTCTTTACTTCCTCGATTATATGCTTTTGCACCTCTATTAAAACGCTCACGCCTTTCATATAACCCTTCATTAAAATATTTTTTCGCAACCACTTCATTAAAATAGGCGTAAAATGCGCTTGGTTCCCTTAAGTCTAAGCCCATAATTACTTTATCAAGGTTAAGTTCCTCATCATTATTTCTTGTGTTTTTAAGCTTAGCTAAAACTGGACTAAAGGGTTTTGATTTTACAGCATCAATTGAAGATAAACCGATATAGCCATCAATATCTTCTACGTAACTTTCATATCGTTTTATCTGTTTACTGGCACTTAAAATAAAACGTAAATTTTTCAACAAAATATTTCTTCTTTCGTTACATTCATTCTTTTTACTCTCATCAAGTTTATTATATTCTTGCTCAGTTAAAACATGAGCAGGACAACAAGAGCTTAGTTGCTGATTATATTCTTTGTAAACCGGGTGCTCACTAAGATTAGGAGGCAGATCGCCACGCATAGCATAAATCTCACCCAGAAGTTCAGAAGCCGCATTTAATAAATTTACTTGCTTGGTGATTAAATAGTTTTTTACCAATGCTAGATCTTGCTTATAAATACTTAATAGTGCTTCCAAATTATCTGCTTCTGGCTTTGAAAGCTTTTTATAATTATTGTGAAGTCTTTCATACATTTGTTTTGCAAATTCATCTACCTCTGAGTGCAAGTCATTTGTGTGATAGCGTAGGTATAATTTTAATGCTTTTAATTGTTTAATATAAAATCCATGGATTAAAGAGGCTAAATCTGAACCATATAGCTTTTCCATTTGATGATTGCATTGATATTGATCCTTAGAAAATTCCATCTCAATCTCACCTATTTGTGAGTTTTGAAATGGCTTAAGCGCGCCTTGAAGTGTTTCTCCCAAATGAGTCGCTTCCTCAAATCTTTCTTTCAATGAATTGGCTGCCTTTCCCAATGGTTTGGTTATTAAACTTTTCGCTTGATTCAGTAAAGGACTGGGATTAAGTTCCTTCTTAATGCTATCAACTATTTGTTCAAATTGATTTAATGACATAGGGGTTCTAACAATTGCTAAACTAGCATATTCAGGAAAAAGCGCTTTAAGGGTATCAACCTTTGTACGTTGATTAGCACTTGGGCCAACGTTAGACATATACACCTTCTTAAATTTAGGCAAAATGAAAAATGCTGGCTCTACTGTAACATGTGTGAACACTCACTTTAAATGCTCGGGAGAGGAGTTAAGACAAACTGCTAAAAATGAAGGATAAAAGTGATGAAATCAGCCAATTCAATTCCGAAGTACAATTTAGAAAGGTGTAATGACAACAAAATAGTAAGCCTTTGTGCAGGGATATTTAAATGATTAGAAACACCCACAATAACTTGTAGGTCAAACTTATCCTGTCTTTCTCTTAATCCTATTCCACAACAACCGATGCGCATTGTTGGCGTAAGCCGCAGCAAATGCGCCTATCACACACGCTAAAATTTTATGTTTATAATCCATACCTGGGAAAACCGATTCGCATAGCACCCAAGTGCTTATCCAGGCGAAGAGGGTGAGTTGAAGAATGTTCATAAGATCTCCTAAGCTTATCTCTTGTCTCATTGCCCCTCTACCGCAAGCGGTAGAGGCAATATATGCTCGCTTTGCTGGCATGGAAGAATCAAGTTTCTTGCCTCAACTCATTCAAATTATTCACCCCTTCTGATATCACCATCCCCGACAACGCAATCCCAACACCTACCGGCCCTCCGGTAACAAATCCCACAACAATGCCTGAGATCACCGTTCCTAAATTTAAATGAATGCCACCGTTCACTGCTTGGCATTCTGATTTGTTTAAGATTTTAGACATATAAACTCCATTTTTTGTTGATTAAAATTCTTTTTCAGATCTAAATTACGCTTGAATTCCTGGAAAATAATCGCACAAGGTTGGGATGATAATGGTATAAAATTTCTCAAAACCAATGGGACAAATTTCTGGCAATTCACTAGTGATTTCCATTGCACCCCCTACTACTTGCTGTGTTTGTTCTAATGTTATTTCTTGCATGTTGGCTCCTGTTGTTTTAGATAAAATCCTTCTGTGCGCGAATACGCGCCTCTTCCCTTTACAAGGGAAGATCATTTATTCGCTTCCGCCTTCGCTAAGAAGCTACGGCGGACAAGTCGCTCATTAAGAGCGATCCTAGCGTTCACGAAGTGAACAAAATATCTTCCCTTGTAAAGGGAAGTTCATTTATTCGCTTCCGCCTTCGCTAAGAAGCTACGGCGGACAAGTCGCTCATTAAGAGCGATCCTAACGTTCACGAAGTGAACAAAATATCTTCCCTTGTAAAGGGAAGAGGCCCGCCTTGCGGGCACAGATGGATTTCCTCTCGATCCACTCTCAATTCTTCAATAAATTCAAACTCACTAACCCTCTCCCTTTCCTCCTCGGTAAAACCACCCCTTGCACCTGATCGCGCCGAAGCTTGTCACACTGAAGTAATACCGAAAGCGGACGAAGCGTAGGCGGATGATATGCGCGCGGCAGCAATACTTTCATCTGCCGCATCTCCTTTATCATTTCTGGCAAAGGTTGCGCATACCAAATAGGAATATTGCCTTGTAAAAACCCCATGGTTCTTAAACGAAAGAGACATCGATGAATTAAATAAGGCGGTTTATTCAACGTAGTTGAGATTTGTTCATAAGAAAATGAACAGGTTAATTGATGTTGATTGGCGCATTGGCTAGCAAGCCAGCACCACAAATACTTTTCATCATCATTTAGCAAAGAATGATTCATGATTTCTTTTAGGTGTACAAACCAGGTGCATGAGCATAGGTTTGCCGCACAAACAACAGGCAAAGCAAGTCCGTCTAGCATAAAAAACTTCCTAGATTTGGTCAGCAGATAAACCAAAATTAACAAAAAGAGGTACTTTTTGTTAAAAAATTGTTTAAAAACTGCTAGTTAGGTCTTTGCAAGACTTGTAGATAACAAAGAATGATTTAAAATGCGCTTAGTCATGGGTGAAAACTCCGAATAAGTTTTTGCTTGTGATTAGTCCCTCAAGAATGCTAGTTACATTTTTGGGGGACGTTAGCGTGTAGGTTAGCGTATCTAATTCTTGTTGTAAACAATTCTTTGTTTAATTTAGCTTAAATAATTCCTTACAAAATTTATCTATCCATAATTTTTTTTCATCTTCATCCAGTTCCATTTTATTTAGCATCTCAACCAGTAATTCTCGCGCCCTTTTTGAAATTATTTATCCGTCGCTACTGCAAAGGAAATAATAAAGATAAAATCCAATCAAATAATCTTCTTATTTCCGGCCGCAATGATATTATTAAAGCCAATAGCGCAATTAAAAAAGAATAGTTTGAAATTTTTTTACTATTTTCAGAAGTAATATTAGCCTCAATCGGTAGTAACTTAGTTTCGCACTCATTCACTTTTTGAGTTAAAATTGGAGATAATAACGTATCAAAATTTAATTCTGTTAACATATTTTCAACTTGTTGGGTATTTTGGGTATTATTGGAGCTTGCCAGCATTACTTGTTCTCTAAGAGTTACATTCGCAAAATCAATAGCCTCTTTGGCAAGAGAATTCATCAAATAATGGATGTCATCTGAATTAAGCGCTGCTTTGTTATTTTTTACATAAGAATTTATTCCAGTAGAAATAATATCATAAATCTCGCCAAGATGTTTAAGAATAAGGTCACGTGATTGAACAGCATGTCTTCCGCTTCCTAACATTCCAACAGCAGCATTAGCATTGCCCAATCCTCTAATTTTCTCAGGAAGTTCAGCGTTCTTTCCTTGGATAGCATTGCTAATGGAAGAATGTATTTTTTTACTTATTCGTTTTATTTTAAATTTTAAAATACACACTATTCTCTCCATAATTTTCATCTTTAAATTTATACATGTAGTAAACTATCTAGACTTATTTTTCAATTTTCCTCTAATCAAATCTGATCAGCTAACAGGCTAGTAACACTGGACTAAGGCTTGAATCATTGACATTCTCTATTTAAATCTCAAAACCTTTAAACACATCCCCATCGTTTTAATACTAAACTTAGTCTTTTTTGGTTTGTTTATCGTCTTTTAATTTCAAATAAAGTACGAGTAAACTATCAAGTAGTGCTCCAGCTATTTCGATAGGTCGATTATCTTTTTCTATTTGTTTATAAAAAATAGCTTTAACTTGTTTTATATCTGAAAGAAATGGTAGTATTTTATTTAAATTTTCAACTTTATGTTCATAGCAAGCGACTTCAAACAGTTTTAGAAATAGATCCTGGTTATCTGTATTTTTTGCTTCTTCAAAATACGAATCCCAATCCTCGGCAATGTCATGAAGTTCATCTGTATTCAACGCCATTGTGAATCCCACTGCCTAATATTTAATTTATTTTCTCATAGTTATTATTGACCTATGCACAATCAGAAAGTATACGCTTGTAAATTTCTTACTGTTTTTTTGGTAATATCATTTAATAAAGGAATGTGTTTGATTTTAGGTCGCTTCGAAGGGCAAAGAGAGAAATCTTGCGCCCCTTCCGGGCTGAGGAATCAATACATAATTTAAAAGGAGTTTCTTATCCCCTCTCCCCTTGCGGGAGAGGGTTAGGGTGAGGGGTATCTTAATCTGTAGCAATTTTAAGAAACAATATAATTAAGATTATTTTGACACCCCTCATCCCCACCTTCTCCCGCAAGGGGAGAAGGGGTAAGAGCATCGTTATACTTAATATTATTCAAAGTAAAACCATAATTTTTAAGATATTTTCTTCAAATTATGTGTCGATTCCTCAGGGTTAGGGTGAGGGGTATCTTAAAGATTATTTTGATACCCCTCATCCCCGCCTTCTCCCACAAGGGGAGAAGGGGTAAGAGCATCGATGTGCTTAATATGATTCAAATTAAAAACGTTTCTTTTAAGATCTATAATTCTATTATCTCAATGAGATAATCTTGCAGGCCTTAAACCTACCTCAGCTTGTTCGACTTGACTTTGACGCTCACGATACCCTCGTCGATGCTGACCAAAACTCGGCAACATGCTTCGTGTTGGTTCAACATGGATCACTGCTTTGTTTTGAGAGGCAAGTGGTTGATAGGTTTTGCGGGGGGAATGCGAAAAGTGTAAACCGCCGCTAAAAGATTTTATCCAATCGCCCACGCCAACCACTTTTTCCATGATTTTAGTGGCAAATGTACTTAACCCATAGGTTAATGAACCTGCCAAAACACCAAACACCACCATCAACGGCCAAGAATAACCCATGATAAAGCCATACCCTGCCCCTAAAGCCATTCCGCCCATGCCAATAAGAATGGAATTTAAGTGATGATTTTGCGCTTCTTCAAAACGTTCCAGCTTATGGGCATCTTCATTTAACTTTTGAGTGTCTGTTTTAAGATCGGTGGCTTGATCATTTAATTTATCTAATAATTGTCCTCTGATAATTAATTGTTCCTCAACTTCCACTTGAGTCTTTTTAAAATCAGCAAGATCCGCCTTGGCTTGATCTAACAAAGCAGCATCTTGTGCGGTTAAAGTCACAGCCTCTTTTTGTTTAAGCTCTTTTTGCTTAGTCTCATCTTTTTTGAGTACTGGTTTTTTTTCCTTCTTTTTGCCCATGATAATCTCCTTCAATTTTTTGAAAGAGGAGTTTACTGTAATTTTCCTAGAAGGGGAATGTGACCACTGCCTTAACGAAAAAGTGTTCAGTTTTTGTTGGATCTCTGACGCTACCATACCGATCCCATAGCCTAACAATGCACCTATCCCTGTATAGAGCGCTATGCCAGTCGCAGATAAACTTGCAGCAGATCCTGCTAATAACCCTAAAGCCGCCCCTATCATCAACAATAACAAAGTGATGTTTTGCCACATCAACTTTCTTTTCAAGGTGGTTGCTTGGCGAACAAATTGATGTGATTGCACTTTAAGCGCAGTGCTCTTATCTTTTAACACTTCAATTTTTTTTCCGCGCAAAATTGCCAAATCGATGTTATGAACCATTATTTTCTTGGTTTCTTCAAGTTGTTTTTTCACCATTTCAATTTTGGCTTTGTGCATAATCTCTCCTGCGCGTATTAACAGAAATTATTAATACAGCATCAACATTGAGCTGACCTAACAGTAAAGACTAGACGATAAAAGATGTTTTATTACATTGGCATTTTTGCCAGTCGCTGAGTTTGTCTAAATAGATGTGAAAGTGATAGGGTATCTAAGGAAGAAAAGTTCAATTGTGGAGATTTTACATTGTATTGATGAAATAATTTTTCCAGTTGCTCAAAAACGCCCTGCTTTGCTATTTTCATGTTTTTTGCTTTTAATTTAATTTCTATATGCATCGGCGAATGCTGAATCAGTTGAAATTTTTCCACACCGCCTCTGGCACGATTTATTGCTAGCAGAAATTCATCTGAGTATATTGTCTTTAAGGTTGTACTATTACCATACTTTTGAAAATAGAGCATATCTTCACATCTGCCAATTATCTTTTCAATGGCCAGGTGAGCACTGCCACAGGAACATGGCGTAGGTGATATTTTTAAAATGTCATTCATGCGATAGCGAACAAGCGGCTGCAATCTTCGATGTAAAGAGGTGATCACCGGAATGAATTTATCCTTTTTTTCGTCTATCCATTCTTTTTCAATATAATATTGATCTTCATTTAAATGCAATGTACCCATTTCACAAGTGCTACCTAAAAACCCTTCCGCACATTGATATAACTGAAACACATTTTGTTTAAACGCCGTGGAAATAAGGTTTTCTTCAACAGGGGTTAAGACTTCTTGGGTGGCAACTATTTTTTTAGGCTTTAGCATTATACTATTGTTATTTTGATAATGTGCCAGCAAACATAAGGTTTGTACCGGTGCCACAATAATATCTGGCGAATTCTGGTTTAATTGATCAAGCCATATTTGTGTATTTGCTTGTAAATCATAAAATTGCCACTTAAAGCAGGCGGAGTTAACTGTGTGCAAGTATGGCGTTTTAGATAAATAAAATACCGCCACCTTAACAGGACATAGCCCAGTTACCGGATGTAATTTACTTAAAATGCTGGCTAACTCTTGTTGTCTTTCCGCCTCTGAAAATAAATAAATGCCGTTGGGTCCAGAGGTACCCAGAGAGTAATTTGCCGATTTGTTGGTACTCAATTGAAGATGGGTTGCCTCTTGATAAGTAATGTTCGCGCTATTCATCTTCTCAAAGTTTTCTTGCATGATAACTTTGTCGATAATTGGCAATTGATGAAATTGTCTAACACCCTGCTTTTGATAAAATGGCACCTGTTTATGAATAAATGCCAATAAGTGTTTTATTTTAACCTGCTGGAAATAATGACGAAAAAAAGTTGGAAAAAACCAGCTTTTGATTCGTGCTAATTGGTGCCATATCCAAAAGCGCAAAAGTTGCGACATAATTTTTATCCAGTTTTATATTAAAAGGTGTCATTAATGAGGATCCTAATATAATTTTTTTAAGACCGATGCCTAATCCAGATAGACGTGACATCTTTTAAGATAAGTGGGATAAGATAAAGGATAAAATATAATGTTAGCCGGATTTCTTAATTGAGGAGATCGCCGTGGTTAATACCAGCATCAGGGCTGAGATCACTACTATCGCTGGCCCACAGGGTAAGTCCCAGAAATGGGAAGCCAACAATCCTAAAAACACCGAAAGTGCTCCTAAACAACTCCCTAGAAACGCCATGGCTTCTGGGCTGCGAGCTAAAGGTCTTGCCGAGGCGACGGGGATTATCAACAATGCTGTAATCAGCAAAACCCCAACCAACTTGATAGCAATAGCAATCACAACCGCCAATAAGATCATATACATAAGCTCAACACGCTCTATGGCAACCCCTTCTACCTTGGCTAAATCAGCATCTACTGTCAGTAGTAATAAGCGCTGCCAAAGACGCAACATCCCTAGCAATATTAAAAAGCCACCGCCATAAATCCACAGCAGATCATGTAAAGAAATGGTTAAAATATCGCCATATAAAAAACCAAGGACATCCACACGTAGATCTTGCATTAAAGATAAAACTAATAATCCCAACGCTAAGGTCGTGTGTGACAATAACCCCAATATGGTATCACTGGCCACCTTCAATTTGGTTTGCAGTTTAAGCAACAAACAAGCCACACTTATCGCAATTAAACATACCCCAAAGACAATGTTGATATGCAGGGCAAAAGCTAAGGTAATGCCCAATAAACCAGAATGCGATAACGTATCACCAAAATAGGCTAAGCGTCGCCATACCATAAAAGCACCAAGCGGGCCTGCAAGCACAGCAACACCAATGCCGCCCAATAAGGGGACTAATAAATACCCTAAATTAAAGGCAAACAGTTCATTCATCGTCTTTGGCCTTTTTGTTTTTTAGCACTTTACCGTGCACCCCATGATGATGATCATGATGATGGGTGTAAAATGCGAGCCCTTGTGCGGCTTTACCAAAAAGCTCTGCAAAAGCAGGATCTCGACTTACCTGCTCAGGATGGCCGGAACAACAAACATGTTGATTAAGACATACCACTGTATCAGTACGCGCCATCACAATGTTCAGATCGTGTGAAACCAGCAAAATACCACAATGATAAAGATCTCGTATTTTTGCTATCAAGTCATAAAGCTCACCTTGCCCCAGTAAATCAACCCCTTGGGCAGGCTCATCCAACACTAAAAATTGTGGTCGACGCAATAAGGCTCTGGCCAACAGTACCCGCTGCAATTCCCCACCTGATATTGCCTCAAGCGGGCTATGTTGGACGTGTGATACTCCTACTTCCTCAAGCATCTTAGCTAATTCTTGTTCTGACCATGTTTTATTGAGCTGTAAAAAACGCTGTACTGTCAGTGGAAAAATGGGGCTGAGATGGATCTTCTGTGGCATGTAGCCAATCGTTAAGCCTTCTTTGCGCGTAATGCGCCCTTGCGATGGTTTGAGCAAGCCTACCATGAGTTTGACCAAGGTTGTTTTACCGGCACCATTGGGCCCAATTACCGAGACAATTTTGCCTGGCATAATGGTTAAATTCACCCCTTGCAAAAAGGTACGCTTCGCGTCCCCATAAGAAAGGTCTTGAACTTGAACTAAGGGCTCTGTAGTGGTTGGGCTCATAACTTTTATAGTAGCATCAGATATGATAGATTCTAGCACTAACTGAATTGAACACCTATGGGATCCTATGCGAAATCGCCTTGTTCTGTTTGCTTTGCTGCTGTTTTACCTGGGAAATGCTATTGGCGCACCAAAAGTGGTGGTGACGATAAAGCCCCTACACGGATTAGTCAGTGCAATCATGCAAGGTGTGGCTGAGCCTGCTTTATTATTGCCAGACAATGCCTCCCCCCATACTTTTGCCTTAAAACCTTCGAACTGGCAGCAATTACAAAAAGCCACCTTAATTATGTGGGTTGGCCCCTCCTTAGAATTGTTTATGCAAGCGCCATTAAAAGAAATCAAACCGCAATATGGCGTAATTACCTTGATGGAGATCCCAACACTTACCTTGTTGCCTCAACGCAATAGCAGACAATGGCAACATGCCCACGAGGAAGATCATGAGCACGCTTCGCATATGATTGATCCCCATTTTTGGCTAGATACAGATAATGCTGTAAAAGTGATCGATTATGTAGAAAATTATTTAAGTAAAATTGATAACGAGAATGCAATTGTTTATAAAAAAAATGCAAGTACACTACGCGATGACATTATCAAATTAAAATCTACGCTTAACCAAAAACTACAACCCGTGCACGATAAACCTTTTTTAGTGTATCACGATGGGTATCAATATTTTGAAAAAGAATTTAATTTAAATGCTGTAGGTACCTTTATCCTCAATCCGCATGTTCCACAAAGCGCCAAGGGATTATATGAAGCTAAAACACTCATTCATGATAAAGGGGTAAAATGTGTGTTTAGAGAAACAGAATTTTATGACACAAATATCGAGCGCTTACTGAGTGAAGCGGGTGTGAAGTTTACAGAATTGGATCCTTTAGGAGCCAGAGTTAAAGCTGGCCCCGGTGCTTACCAAGAAATTCTATTGAACTTAGCGCAAAATATGCAAAGTTGTTTAGCCTCTTAACATGTTTAAGCTGTTCTGGTACATTATCACGTTTTAAAATAACAATAAGAGGTAAACAAAAATGCAAGGTGGTGCTTTTCCTGAAGATCAAGGCCAAAGAGATCCATTTGAAGAACAACGACGCGCTCAAGATTATCTAAAGCAACTAAAAGCTGAGCAACAACGCGCACAAAAGTTGGCAGCTCTTGCAAGAGGGGCTAAAAATAAAAAATTTCAAAATAAACATTTTGGTCATCAAGATCCGCAGAAGAAAAGTAAATATCGCTAAGGTTAATTCTGCTGAACTTAATGAACGGTTTTCAAGGAAGAAAATCATCGGCTCGATAGATGTGTGGCTGACAAATTTTAAATTCAGCCAATTCTCAAGTGTCCAAAGTCAGATGTGTCATGATTTCCTGCGCGCTTATATCATTTTTGTCTTTTAGCGGCAGATTGCTTGCCCTTACTGTGTCGTTTCCCATCTTCTGGTTGCCATCTTTCATCAACACGTAAAGCATTGATTTCACGCTGGCTAATACGTTGTCGCTTCGCCTTGTGTCTGTCTGTGTCGAGCTGACGTTTATGCAACACTGTGGGCGCATTATCCTCAACGGGTGGATTTCCAGGTTGATTGTCAATGGGGCGTTGAGAAGACAGTATTTTTCTAACCCATTCTTCGCCAAATTTATCTTTTAATGCTGCAGGTAGTACTGTGAGTTGATTGTTATAGCACCGTAGCCATACCGTCACTTGCAGATTGCCGATGGACTCCGGTAGCGCTGTGAGTTGATTGTCATAGCACCACAGCTTATGCAAGGCTTGCAGCTTGCCGATGGATTCCGGCAACGCTGTGAGTTGATTGTCATAGCACCACAGATTTTGCAACGCTTGCACCTTACCAATCGACTCCGGCAGCGCTGTGAGTTGATTGTTATCACACCGTAGGTGTATCAACATTTGCAGATTACCGATGGACTCTGGCAGCGTTGTGAGTTGATTATTATTGCACCCCAGCCCTTGCAACACTTGCAGATTGCCGATGGACTCCGGTAGCGTTGTGAGTTGATTGTTATCGCAGAACAGTACTTGCAACGCTTGCAGCTTGCCGATGGACTCCGGCAGCGTTGTGAGTTGATTGTTTTCGCAAAACAGCGCTAGCAACGCTTGAAGATTGTTGCCTATATTGCTTGGCAAAGTTTGCAAAAAATTATCTTGCAAGCGCAAAGATTGTAAATCTCGCCAAAATGCCGCATGCGCTGGGTTATCTAGCAATGCCTTTGGAAATCTGGTTATTCCTTTGTGTTCTAAACGAAGATCATTCTCGCCTGCGTTTTTTGTTTGCTCAATCCTATTTGTAATAATGGCGCTATTGATTGCATCTAGCTCGGCGCTAATCGCGACAACATCACTTAAGTTAAGCGCTTGCTCAAGATATATATTGTTAATATGCGGACAATGCGCAAAGATATTATACCTGTATTTTTCATGCAAATAGGAAATTTCTGCAAGTTGCCTTGTTCTGACTTTTTCTAGGCCTGCAATAAAAGCAGCCTTGATGGTTTGACCTTGTTTTGGCTTAACGCTAATGGTTTCATCTATAGTATGCAGCTGGTTCAAAAAAGGCTGCCAGAGTACATCAAGCTTATCTAATGTTTTATTCATTAATTTGCAAGTGCTTGCAAGCGCCTGAATATCACTTAGTGATAGATAGGGAGCCAAACCGGCCCATACACCTGCATCTTGTGTGTCCAGAGTGAGATGTGTCATGATTTCCTCCGCCTATTTCTTGCAAACTTTTAAGATTTAGAGCAAGAGCAGGGAAGGTATGAAAAATGGATCACCTGAACAATTTGCTCAAGTGATAGACCTGTTTAATAATTAAAACTTGGCAGTCAGCCAGTCCTCGATTTTTCCTTCTCAAGAAGACCCATCACGAATCTGTAAGCAGGGTATCATAGAAAATTGCGTTATGTCATAAAAAAACTTACATTTTCCAACGACTGGCTATGAATAACCGATGAGGGAAAGATAAAAAAGGATATGCAACGTAAAACCTTCAGCGATTGAATCACATTTTTAACCTTGATTGTCCATATAAATTTCCTAGTCATTTTAGAAGTATTATCCAAAAAAGTTGTGCAAAAAAAAGGGGGCAGTGCCCCCTTTTGTTTACTTAACCTACATTATCCTCTTTTACCATGCTGTTTATAGCATTCTACGGATAACCCTTCGCGGTTATAGCAACGATAAAATCCTTTTGGGTAACCAGAATGTTTGATAAAGAAAGGATGATAATGATGGCCATAATGATCACCCAAGTTTCCAAATACAGGATATTGATACATAGGGTAATAACGGCCATGACGTTTGTGAAAAAAGTAACCATTTTTATGCACTTGACGGCAATGCAAATCCCAATAGTTACCAAAGCCATCGCCAAAATAACCATCAAAGCGATGTTTCCAACCGTCTCTATCTACGGGTGGCGCATAGCTGGTTTCACGCAATTGCCCGGCATAAACACCTGAAACTACACTCATTAGTACTGCAAATAATAATGCTCTCATATTAACTCCCCATTGGATTAAGAAGATTCTTCTTCACAATAGTAATTCGTCAAAATATTGACAATTATTAGGGAAAAATAATAAAAACAGTAAAATTACTGTATATATTTTGAGGGGGGGGGAGAAGAATCTTAGGATCCTAGGATCCTAAGATTTGAAATAGATATTTATTTTTTATTAATTATCACTTAAACCAAAATAGTAAATACAAGAAAAGTTAGTAGCACTATTTGTTATATTAGGATTGCTAGCATCAAGACCAGGCTTCAATTTAGCCATTAAAGGATAGGGACAAACAAGTCTTGTCATATCAACATTATTAGAGGAGTTTATTCTTGAAGCTACCAACGCCTTCGGCGATACCCCTTTTTCAACCCAATTTTCTAAGGTGGTTAACGCTTGAATATGGGTTGGCGCATTAGCATCATGCCCCGTCGTAAGGCCGGGGATCGCGAAATGAAACAAGCCCGGAACAAAATACAAACGTAGGTAATCTGAATATGAATTATTTGGATCGGATATTGTTCTTAGATAATATTCTATAGATTCACCAGGTGGAACTGTCCAATCAGCTAATCCATGGATAATGATAATCTTTCCGCCATGTTTAATAAAACTTGATAAGTTTGTATTGTCAGCATCTAACATCTGTTTAGCGTTAACGCCACTTGGACTTATGAACAAATCATTTAAATGAGTATTGATATCAAAATCGTTTAAAATATAATTTGGATCATTATACACCATGTACTGCAATGTCCCTATTGCAAAGGCATAGTCAATGGTAGGAACATTAAAGCCAAAAGCATAAGGACTACCCAAACCAAGTCCAAAAGCCAAATGCTCAGTTGAAGACTCATAACCTGGTAAATATCGTGAAACAATAAACTTTCCATTAACAAAAACGGGGCTGTATATATTATTCAAAGTAGCCACTTGCTGAGATGTAAACGTTGGCAAAGCAATGGCAGGAATAAATAAACAATGCAGTGGATCAGAAATAATATTATCAACTATGCCATCTTGTGCATCACATTGTTTCATTGTTTCATTTGCAACGGCAGCAGATAAAGGAATTGAAATAACTGGGTTTACTGGAGGATATGTTGGGAATTGCGATTGTTGCATCGTAATAAATCTGGCTATATTTTCCACCAACTTCCAAGCTGGTGCACCTGCGATAACGCCATCAAAGTCTAGTGGGTAACGTTGTGCTTCTATTAATCCTTGTCTACCCCCATTTGATTCTGACATGATATAAGCATGTATTGGTTTTTGGTTATAATAAGCACTCATAATACTTTTGGCCGCTACTGCCGTTATATGAACCCCTCTATAAGCAAAATTAATAATCCTATCGACATTTTGTGTACCATCAGCATTTCTAAAACCTGTGGCATCAATATTGGAGCTTCCTACATGGCCGGTATCAGTTGCTGCTATTGTGTAACCTCTATCTAAACCATATCCACTTGGAAAGGTATTACCATCTACATCTGGCGTAACAATTGTTGAGTAGGCGTTTTGTATGTTACCCCCAAAACCACCATTACCATGCATCAAGAATTTTTTATTCCAAGCGCTAGGCATTTTTACTTCAAATTGCACACCTTTATCATTCGCATCGACAGGGGGGCTTGTTAAAGCATGGCCTTGAACATCACAATATTCAGGCAAACTTCCGGCAGCTGGTACTAATGCAACAGCATCAATCATGATACTTTGTGCACCATCTGGGACCGGAATATTGGAAAATTTCGATATGACACAATTATTGTTATTCGCAGTTAGTGCATTTGCAGCTGGTAATATCGTGTAGAGACTAAGTATTGTTACAATATATAGAGGGCATCTTTTAAACTGCATTTTTGCCTCCCAGTAAATTGGTCAGATCTTAAAATTCAAAAGCTATATATCATTGCATACCTCTTCAAAAGACATGTCAATAAATGTACCCCCGATAATTGGCGGTATGTCAAGTAATATTTTGGCACTTAGGGTTTTTCAAGTAATGAAAAGAAATGATAAGTGGTGAATATGTTGTATATAAATCAAAAAAAATCATTTACATGTGCGAAAGTAATGCATTAATTCCTGCATAATCTACTTTACCGCTACCCAATAACGGCATTTTAGCCACAATGTGTATGATTTTAGGTATGGCCAATTCGGTAATGCCATTACTCTTGGCAAACTGCACAATTTCGCTTTTATCGGCTTTCTCTTGGGTCGTGACTAACACCAATTGCTCGCCTTTTTTCTCATCCGGCATTACCACAACGGCATGATGTGCTTGTGGCCATAATTTATCCAGATAATGCTCCACAAACGTTAAAGAGATCATTTCACCGCCAATTTTGGCAAAACGTTTGGCCCGACCTTCAATGGTGATATAGCCACTATTATCAATTGAAACAACATCACCGGTATCGTACCAATTATTCTCTGGTGGCACTAATACCCCTGGGTTATCAAAAAACATATAACCGAGCATGACATTGGGGCCCTTCACGTATAATCTGCCGGCATTATTGATATCAGGCACTTCTTCTAATCTATATTCAATGCCCGGCATAAACTGCCCCACCGTGCCAGGACGATTATGCATTGGCGTATTAGCCGAGATCACAGGAGATGTTTCTGTTGCCCCATACCCTTCAAAAATGCGTACGCCAAATTTATCGGCCCATAATCGACGGTTTTCTTCTTTTAATTTTTCAGCCCCTGCATACACATAACGGATGCTATAAAAATCGTACGGATGCGCATATTTGGCATAACCTGCTAAAAAGGTATTGGTACCAAATAAAATGGTGGCATTAATATCATAAGAAAGTTCAGGAATAACGCGATAATGTAAGGGAGAAGGATAAAAGAACACTTTCATGCCGTATAAAATAGGTAAAATAGTACCGGCAGTTAATCCAAAGGAATGAAATATTGGCAAGGCATTGAGCACAATATCGCTTGGCGTAAAATCTACGCGGCTTGCCAATTGTCCTTTATTGGCGTGTAAATTACGGCTACTTAACACAACTGCCTTGGGTGTTCCTTCTGAGCCTGAAGTAAAAAGGATCACCGCAGGCTTGTGTGCTTGTTCTGGTTTTTGCGATAAACCAACTAACCAGGGAAAACGCGCACCAATAATACCAATCATTTTGTCAAAAAAGTGAACTTGCTCTTTGAGATCTTCCAAATAAATAATGTTAATATTTTTTTCTTCTATGGCCTTTATTAGGCTTTGCAATTTTGCTGTTTCAATAAAAGCACGCGACGTACAAACTAAGTTTAACTTTGCGGTAATACAAGCGCTCGCCACATTTTGTGCACCACTTGAAAAATTCAATAAGGCAACAACACGCCCATAAGCTTGTAGGCCAAAAAAAGTCACAATGGTTGCCAGCACATTGGGTAATAAAAGCCCAACTGCTTCCCCTTTTTGGGTAAGATGCGCTAATTTTCTACCCAAAACAACGCTACCTATCAAGAGGCGGCCATAAGTTAAGGGCTCACGCTTTATATCTTCAGCAATTTTATGTTTGGCACCATGTAGTTGCTTTGCGTCTAGCAGCGACTTAAACAAGGTTTTATCCAGACTAGTACCTAAAAACATAATCGTAGACATAATTTGATAAAGCTCTTCGCCAATCAAATGACGGCGCCGACGTCCTGTGATGTCTTCGCTTACTTTTATTTTTCTTGGGGGGTAAATGGTCAAAGTGATTTTAGGAAACCACCTGATGCGTACTTGGCCTTTTAAACGTGAAAACGGCGAATACTGCGCACCTTCTATCAAAAGCGGCAAAACGTTTGCATCGGCTTTATCAGCAATGAGTCCTGGGCCTTCATAAATTTTCATTAAAGCGCCGGTGACGGTGATTCTGCCTTCAGGGAAAATGACGAGCTTTTTATCTTCTTTAACATATTTGACAATAGATTTCATGATATAAGGGTTTGTGGGATCTAACCCAAAAATATCCACCAAATACCCAATAGGCTTTACCCACCACTTTTGCGCATAACCACTATACATGGCAAAAGATAATCTACCGGGTAAAAACGCGGCTAATAATAAGCCATCTAAAAAGGACGTATGGTTGGGTGAAATAACAACTCTTTGGCCTGCTTGATGAAAATGCTCAATCCCTTTCACTTCTACACGGTATATAAGTTGAAAAACAATCCGCAAAATAGATTTAATTAAATCACCGGGTAATAACCTACAACTTTGGATAACGGCAACAAGGTTTAACAACGCAATCGTTAAAAAGATATGCGGGATGGTCATTTGGAGTTTGAACATCACCATGGTAATAATTGCTGCCACCGTCATAAAAAGCGCATTCATGATATTATTGCTGGCAATGATTCTGGCTTTGTGAGATTCAGCGGCAATATGCTGCATGATGGCATATAGCGGCACGATATAAATCCCACCGCTAATAGCAATGAGCAACATATCAATCATAATGCGCCAATGATTGGGCGCTTGGACAAATTCACGCAGCGTTAATAATGGCCCTGTAGGAGGCACTTCCAAATGGGTGGCCCAAAACAGATCTAGCGTAAACAGGGTCATGCCAAGAGCCGCCAGTGGCACAAACGTTGCCTCAATTTGGCCCTTGAGTAATCGATTACATAAAGTAGAACCCACCCCAATACCAATAGAAAATAGGGCTAAAAATAAAACGAATACATCTTCGTTACCCCCAACAAAGTCTTTGGCATAACTGGGGAAGACTGCTAAAAAAGTAAAACCAATTAACCAAAACCAAGAAATGCCTAAAATACATAAAAAGATGGGCGTAGATTTTCTTGAAAAATTGACAATGTCCCAGGTCTCTTTGAATAAATTCAAAGACAACTTCAAGTTAGGAACCGGCGCATGGGCTTGTGGAATAAAGCAACTACTTAAATAGCCTAAAGTCGCCATTAAAAATATCATTGCTGAGATGATGATTAAGCCATTAGGTAAAGTGATAAACACAACCCCTAAAATATTCCCCAGCAAAATAGCCAAGAATGTGCCCATTTCAATGAGGCCATTACCGGCCACTAATTCATCATCGGGTAAGTGTTGCGGCAAAATGCTGTATTTAATGGGGCCAAAGAAGGTGGCTTGCGCCCCTAAGAAAAATAACACCGTCATCAATAAAGAAACATTTTGTAAAATAAAACCTAAGGCACCAATTATCATTAAAATGATTTCTGCGATTTTAATGATTCTAATTAATTTGGCCTTTTCAAATTTATCGGCAATGCCCCCGGCTTGGGCTGAAAATAAAAACATTGGCAGAATCAGTAAGCAACCCGTTAAGGTCACTAAAATTTGCGGTTGTACTGTTAATTTATCTGCTAAGAAATAAGTGATAAGTACCACCAAGGCATTTTTAAATAAATTATCGTTAAATGCCCCCAAAAACTGGGTGATAAATAGCGGTAAAAAGCGGCGCTTGGTAAAAAGCGAAAACTGATTTTTCACACCATCATCCCTCAAGATAGCCAGGATAAATACTATCTTAAAGTATCGGCTAATTCATCAATATTTTCACTATGAAAAAAGAAAAGAAAATAACGTACCTAAAAACAACACTGCCCCAATCCATTGATTATTCAAAAATGCTTTAAAGCAAAGCGCACTTTCTCGGTTTCGAATGAGCCACTGTTGATACAGTGCCAATCCTAAGGCAATCAACAGCGCTATAAAGAATGGTTCACTCAACTCTAAGCGCAAACCAACCGCGGCCAATAATGAAAGCATCATGATATGACATAAACCTATCCAAAATTTGTCCCATGAGCCAAATAAGATAGCCGTGGATTTGACACCAATTTTCATATCATATTGCTTATCGACCATGGCATATTCAGTATCATAGGCAATGGCCCAAATCAGGGTTGCAAAAAATAATAACCAACATTCTGCTGATAAGGGTGCACCTGAGGCACTAAAAGCCATAGGAATCGACCACCCAAAAGCCGCCCCTAAAATCACTTGTGGGAATTGCACAAAACGTTTAGTAAACGGATATAAGGCTGCTAAGGCTGCCGCAATTAACGATAAGGCGATAGTCATCGGGTTGGTCAGCAGTATTAAAGAAAATCCCATCAACAGCAGCACAACAAAAAGGAGCAATGCTTCTAGCGTAGTAACAGAGCCTGTGATCAAAGGCCTTTGCTTGGTTCTATCTACATGACCATCAATTTCTATATCTGCAAAGTCATTAATGACACATCCTGCTGAGCGCATAATCAAAGAGCCCGCTGCAAAAATGAAAACCAACTTCAAAGATGGAGAACCTGCATTTGCCAGCCATACAGCAACCATCGTTGGCCAAAGCAATAACAAGGTACCAATAGGGCGATGCATGCGCATGAGAAGAGCATATTGCTTTAAGCGTCCTAAAAGTAACATTACTATCCCTATTTATGTTAAGATAAAATGCATCATTATATAGTTAGCAAACTTAATATTGGATCTCATTTAACGGACCATTATGAAACCATCTACAAAGCCAATTGTGATTATCGGTACCGGACTTGCAGGATACAACCTTGCAAAAGAACTACGCAAGATAGACACAAATACACCCTTAGTGCTGGTAACACAAGATGATGGGCATTTTTATTCAAAACCGCAATTATCTACGGCCTTTTTTTACGGTAAAAACCCTAAAGAATTAATTATTACCGATGTTAATACCATGCAAACACAGCTTGATGCCACAATTTACACGCATACTAGCGTTTGTGACATCGATAGCAAAATGCAAAAAATATCGCTTGACTCACCCTCGGGGCAACATGAAATTGAATATCGAGATCTGGTATTAGCCTTGGGTGCTTCACCAAAACCATTTCCACTGTTAGCGCAGCATCCTAGAAATTATCGTATTAACAATCGACTTGATTTTGCTCACTTTGAAGAACAATTAGCCCATATTGAACACTTATGCATCATTGGTAGTGGCCTTGTGGGTTGTGAATTTGCACATGATTTTGTAAAAAAAGTGAAACAAATAAGTCTTATCACTATTGATCCTCAACCTTTACACAATTTAGTCCCTGAACAAGTTGGTAAGGCTTTGCAACGTGCTTTAGAAAATAGCGGCATCACCTTTTACACTAATGCGCGAATTGAAAGTATTTCTTCCTCTGCTGAGAAAGTAGCGCTAACACTTAACTCACAAGATAATCTGATTGCTGATGCTGTATTAACTGCTATTGGGTTAGCGCCCAATTGCGATTTAGCGAAAAAAGCGGGTATTCAAACCAGCGAAGGTATTGTGGTTGACTCGTCGCTCAAAACAAACCAACCACACATTTATGCCCTTGGCGATTGCGCCCAAATAAATGGGATCTGCCGCCAATATGTTGCCCCCATTTTACAAAGTGCTCGCGCTTTAGCACAAACATTGACGACACAAATACCTTGCGCTGTATCCTTCCCACCCACACCCATTAGCTTAAAGGTGCAAACTTACCCAGTCATTGTGATGCCCCCCTCACAAAAAGGACAATGGCAATTTGAAAGTGATGGTGAAGGCATTAAAGCGTTGTTTATGGATGATGAAGGAAATTTAAAAGGATATGCATTGGGAGGTAAAGCCGTTGAACAGCGTCAAGAATGTTTAAAATCTTTTATGCAAGCACAGCAAAATGTCTGTTTAACCGCATAATTTATAGACAATTCAACGCGCGCATATCCACGTATATTTTTTAATGATTTTTCCTAGGAAAAATTTGCTGCAGAGCAAGAGCTTGTCCTAAACTTAAATTGATAGTAAAAGATTTAAGGATAGTGTCATGGCGCAAGTACACCCATTTACCAACCCCTTTTTAAAATCAACTCAAGGAAGTTCTTCTTTTAAACCGGCTGATCCTTTCATGCCCTATCAAGCTTTTTTTGCTTTTAATGCAAAAAACAACCCATTTGCAGCAAATGAAATGTCGCAACATTGGGCTGAGTCTCAAAGAAAGCTTTGGCAAGATGCCATGGAATACTTTTCTTGGCAACAAAACACAATGCAACAAAACATGGTAGATTCCGGCAAAGTCATGATGCACTGTATGCAATTATCCGCCAATCCACCGCATTTGTATCGTTATATTAGACGAAATTGGCAAAAACCCTATGTTACTTTAGGAGCACAATATCTTCATGGGGCAAAGCTATATACGCAATTGATATCCGATTACTTATGCGCAGTGCAAACGACTTGCTCACATCACTAAAATGCGTTTAATGCAACCTCAAATTCTGTTATAGCAAAATCAAGCGCCTCTTCATGAATGATTAAAGGAGGCGCAAAGCGGATAGTGGTTTCATGGGTTTCTTTTGACAGTACACCAAGCTCCATTAATTTCTCGCATACTTTTCTTGCTGAAACTACGTTTGTGTCAATTTCAACGCCTACAAATAGTCCTTTGCCGCGCACTTCTTTAATGATGGGATGATTGATGCTTTTTAGCCCTTCTAATAATCTATCTCCTAATTTTGCACTTTTTTGCACTAATTTTTCTTCTTCAATAATAGACAGTACCTCTAAGCCAATATGACATGCTAATGGATTCCCGCCAAAAGTAGAACCATGACTGCCGGGATTAAATACTTCCATCACTTCTTTGCGCGCTAAAAACATCGAAATTGGCAAAATTCCACCACCTAAAGCTTTGCCTAATATCACCCCATCGGGTTTTACATTTTCATGTTCAAAAGCAAACATTTTTCCGGTTCTAGCCAATCCGGTTTGGATTTCATCAACGATTAACAAAACCTTATTTTCACGGCATATTTTTTCACATTCTTTTAACCAACCTTTTGGCGGCAAAATAATTCCCGCTTCTCCTTGAATAGCCTCTACTAAAAAAGCACAAGTATTTGGATTGATGGCGCTTTTTAAAGCTTGTGCATCACCAAAGGGGATTTCAATAAACCCAGGCGTTAAAGGACCAAAGTGCTGTTGATAGCTTTTATCAGACGAAAAACTTATCACACTGATGGTACGTCCGTGAAAATTATTTTTTGAAACTATAATTTGTGCTTGATTATCAGGAATGCCTTTTTTTTCATAACCAAAACGTCGGACGGCTTTGAGCGCTGTTTCAACCGCTTCAGCACCAGAGTTCATCGGCAAGCCCATATCCATGCCTGTTAAGCGACACAATTTTTCAACCAGCGGATAAAGCTTATCTGTATGAAATGCGCGCGAAACAACTGCTAATTGATGAGCCTGTTCACTCAATGCCTTCAATAATCGGGGATGACAGTGGCCTAAGCTGACAGCAGAGTACGCCGACATCATATCCAAATAGCGTTTTTGTTGAATATCCCAAACCCATTCCCCCTTTCCACGCGTTAACACAACGGGTAAAGGGAAATAATTATGAGCACAAACTTTTGCTTCTTTTGCTATCCATTGTGATGTTTTACTCATTATGGCTCACTATAAAATGGCTGTCACCAATTGTTGCACTAATCGTGCTGTCATCTGATTGTCATCGCGCGTGGGATCAAATTCTGCTATTTCAAGCGCTGCAAAATTTGGCTTATTTTTAATGCTTTGCAATGCTTGCACAACTCCCTCAATCTCAATAATGCCATCTTGCACTTTTGCCCCTGTGCCTGGGGCAATCGAGGGATCAAAGGCATCCACATCTATGCTAACACCAAAATACTTTGTGTTTTGAGACACTTGTTGTATGGCTTCATTAAAAACAGTTTTAAATCCTCGTTGTTTAACCTCAGCCATAAAATAAATGGTGACATTTAAATTTCTTAAAAGCTCTGCTTCTTGCGGTTCAAAACTTCTCACCCCGATGAGCACAATATGTTTAGGATTTAACTTTGGGCCTTTTTCTACTAAATTTACTAATTTGGCCTCCCCATACCCTAACAAGGCTGCTAAAGGCATGCCATGAATATTGAAAGAGGGAGTGGTTTTTTCAGTATGCGAATCCATATGCGCATCTATCCAAATTAAGCCAAAATCCATTTGCGCTTTTTTGGCGCACACTAACGCACTCCACGTACCGATGGCAATGGAATGATCGCCCCCCAGAACAATGGGGAAATGATTTTTTTCAGAGGCAATGACTTCTTTGGCTAATTGCTGGTTAAATGCTTCAACGTGCGCTAAACGCTCTTCATAACTTAGCTTATTTTCAGTGGTATAAGTTGTTTGTGGCGTTAATAGGGTTCGCCAAGGCGCACTTTTAAGAACGGTTTCTTGTAAGGTTTTGGGGCCTTCTTGGGCTTGTGGATATGCCGCCCCTAAACCAAAGGCCGCGCCAATCAGTTCCCTTTTTTTGCTTGGCATGATTTGTCCATGGCAAACTTTAAATATATTAAGTCTGGCACTTCAAAGGAGGACTTGCGAATTATGATTAGGGTACTGTATAGCCATTCAGAAATGATTACCATTTCTTAAAAACGTTTCAAGACCACAAACAAATATTTTTTCATGTGGTTGGTATTGTTTATCTCCAGGATATATTACAACCAGCTGTTCCAAATGAAGATCACTTAGAGCAATATGCATTGACTTCGTCACTTTAGGCAAATCAGAATATTTAAATTCAAAACCCAATTTTTTTCCATCTTTCAAAATCAGCAGATCAAGTTCTGCATCAGCTTGCGTTGCCCAGAAATAGCAATCCAAAGGATCGGGTGCAATATGACGTATCGTTTCTTCTAATGCAAATCCTTCCCAAGATGCCCCTAATTTTGTACTCAGCTTTAAATCAGACTCATCCTTTATTCCAATTAAACTGTGCATAATCCCCGTGTCTCTAAAATAGATTTTGCTTGATTTCACTTGCCTCTTGCTAATATTTTCAAACCAAGGTTTTAATTCACGAATCATAAAAGTATGCGTCAAAATATCAAGATAATTTTTTGCTGTAGGATGTGATATATTTAATGATCTTCCAATTTCGGAAGCATTAAAAATATTCCCATGATAATGCACCAACATCATCCAAAATCTTCTTAAATTTTCCGGACTCACATTAATGCCCATCATCTGCATATCCCTTTCAAGAAAGGTGCGGATGTATTCTTTTCGCCATGAATAGCTCACCTCATCTGTATGTGCTAAATAAGAAAGAGGAAATCCTCCTCGAAGCCAAAGCTGTTGCAAATTATTTACTTCAACCATACTAAATGGCGTAAGTTCAATATATGAAATTCGACCTGCTAATGTTTCAGAAGTTTGTTGTAACAACTCTCTTGAAGCACTTCCCAAAATTAAATACTTTTGTTCTAATTTTTTATTATCGACCATCACTCTCAATAATGGAAAAATTTCAGGTAACCTTTGAATTTCATCTAAGGTTATTAAATTTTTGAGACCAGAAAGTGTTAATTTAGGATGCTCTAGGCGCGCTAAATCATCTGGATCTTCTAAATCAAAATAATTAATATCCGGACTGTTCACAGAGGATACATATTGCTTTGCGAGAGTGGTTTTACCACATTGCCTAGGGCCTAACAAAGCCACAATGGGTGTCACTTCAAAGGCTGCTTTGATTCTGCTTATAAAGTCAGGTCTTTGCATTAATTTTCCTTGTAAATTGAAACTAACAATTTCAATTTACAAGGAAAAGGCTGGAAAATCAAGTATTTTCTTGTAAATTGAAATTTATGTTTTCAATTTACAAGGTATAGGATGATAAAAAATCCTGTGTATTTACAAAAATCTTTCTTAACAGTCTCAGCTTATGCTTGAGCGTAGTCTGCTTTCACATTCCATTTTTGACAAATGCGGCTCAACGCCGTTTCAGAGAAATCTTTTAAATGTGCTTCCCACTCTGACAGTAGCTCAAAATACGCTTTATCGCGTTTAAAATCAGCCACTTTAAATTGCAGCTCACCTGTTTGACGTACTCCCAATACTTCACCGGGACCACGCAAGGTGAGATCTTCTTCTGCAATCACAAAGCCATCTTGCGTTTGACGCATGATTTTTAAGCGCGCTTGTGCCATTTCACTTAAGGGAGATTGGTATAAAAGAATACAAAAACTGGCCTCACTACCCCGACCAACGCGGCCACGCAACTGATGCAATTGCGCCAAGCCTAAGCGCTCTGGGTTTTCAATGACCATTAATGTGGCATTGGGGACGTTCACCCCCACTTCAATCACGGTAGTAGCCACTAAAACAGAAATTTCATTGCGATAAAAAGCTTGCATAATACTTTCTTTTTCGCTTGTCTCCATTTTGCCATGGATGAGGCCAACTTTATAAGGAAGTGCCTCTTGCAGCGCAATTTGCGTGCTTTGTGCCGCTTGGCACTGTAATGTTTCGGATTCTTCAATTAAAGTGCAAACCCAATAAGCTTGCTGTTTCTTGGCACAAATGGATTTTAATTTGTCGATGACTTCTTCTTTGCGTTTTTGACCCACCGTTAAAGTGGTGATAGGTTGACGATTTGGGGGTAAGCTATCGATAATTGAAATGTCCAGATGTGCATAATGACTCATGGCTAAGGTGCGCGGAATAGGGGTTGCTGTCATGATAAGTTGATGCGGCGTATTAGCATTAATGGCCGCTTGGCCTTTAATATGTAAGGCTAATCGTTGATGCACACCAAAGCGATGTTGCTCGTCAATAATAACTAACCCAAGCTCCTTAAACTGAACATTATCTTGAAACAAAGCATGCGTTCCAATCACCACCTGTGTTAAACCGAGCGCGATGTTTTCTAAAATATCTCGTTTTTCTTTTGCTTTAAGCTTTCCGCTTAGCATTTGGCAACGATACCCAAATTTTTCAAACCACGCTTTAAAATGGGCAAGATGTTGCTCAGCTAAAATTTCTGTCGGTGCCATGATGGCCACTTGCGTTGAATTATCGAGCGCTGCTAATGCTGCAATCGCCGCCACAACCGTTTTTCCCGATCCAACATCCCCTTGCACTAATCTGAGCATAGGCGTTTGTTGTTTGAGATCTTCGTGAATTTGCGCACAGACTTTTTGTTGCGCCATCGTGAGCTCAAATGGCAGTTCCTTAATAAAAGCATGTAAAAGGCTGTCTGAAACTTTCAACGCTTTAGCCGTTTTTGCCTTGGCAACGCCTTTTAGCTTTTTCAAACTAATATAATGTGAATAAAGCTCTTCACTGATTAATCGAAGATAGGCTGGGTGTTGGCGCGATATTAAAGCCTCAATATTTTCATCAGCTTTTGGTTGATGAATCGTCGTCAGCGCTTGTAACCACGGTAACATAGGCAAACATGGCGATAAAGCATCGGCAAAATGATCCTTTTGGGTAAGGTATTGTTGATACGTTGCCAACAACGACGAGATTGTTCGTCTTAACCAGGCCTGACTTAAGCCGGCAACAACCGGATATACCCCTGTAAGATGCTGTGGCAATGGTTTATCCTGGGTAATGATTTCGCATTCTGGATGAATTATCACATAGCCATATTGATTCGCTTTTACCTGGCCAAAACATCGCAATGTTGTGTCTTTAACCCAACTCTTTTGCATATTGGGATGAAAATTAAAAAATAATAAAGAAATAACGCCAGTTTGATCAGTCAGCGTAATGTTGGCCCTTTTTTTGCGTTTGCCTTCCAATTTAACATTAATAATTTTGCCTTGAATAACAACACTTTGCTCTATCTGAAGTGCTTTGATGGGCGTAAGCTGTGTTCTATTTTCATAACGATAGGGGCAATGCAATAACAAATCGCCAATGCAGTGAATATTTAGTTGCGCTAATTTTTCGGCTATTTTACTTCCAACGCCTTTGAGGTTGCTTATGGGGGCAAACCAATCAAAACTATTTACCGCGGACAATACGAGTTACCTCAGATACAGTACGCAAGCGACGCATGGTTCTTGCTAAATGGGAACGATTGTTTACCCCAACAACAAATTTTACTGTATTGTGCCTACCATCTCGTTCATCGACATGCACATTGATAATATTAGCATTAGAATCTGCAATGGCAGCAGCCAAGTGGGCCAATACGCCTCTGCCATTAAGCACATCCACAATAATTGGCACTGGGAAATCCCCAACCACGCTTTCTTCCCATTTTACGTTAATACATTGATTGGAAGTTCTCTTTAATTTGGCTACTTTAGGGCATTTTTCCCGGTGAATAACAATGCCTTGTCCCATGTTTAATTGTCCAACAACAAGATCTCCTGGAATGGGATAACAACATTTGGCGTAATTAACCACTAATCCTTCGGTGCCTTGAATCATCAAGACGCCTTGCTTTTTGGGCGTTAAATTCTCGGGGGCTTTTTGCTCTTGATAAGTCATGATGCGCTCTGCCACTAAGGGAGCCATACGTTTACCTAAGCCTACTTCTTCATAAAGCTCATCGAGGGAATGAAGGCTAAAATCCTTAACAATGGAGTGCCAATTTTTACTACTAATACTGTCTAGGCTGACATTCACTTGCGCTAAAGCACTTTGAATTAAGCGTTTACCCAAAGCTTGAGATTCTGAGCACTGTTGACTCTTTAGCCAATGACGGATATTGCTTCTGGCTTTGCCTGTCACAGCAAAAGATAACCAAGCTGGATTGGGATGAGCACCCTTGGCGGTGATGATCTCTACCGTTTGCGCATTACGCAAACGCGTAGAAAGTGGCGCTAATCGTCTGTCGATTTTACAACCTACACAAGCATTACCTATATCGGTATGCACAAGATAAGCAAAATCAACCGGCGTTGCTCCTTGGGGTAAAGAAAGAATGCTCCCTTTTGGCGTAAATACATACACAGCATCTGAAAAAAGATCTATTTTAACATTTTCAATAAACTCAAGAGAATTGCCCGTATTTTTTTGGATTTCCAGCAATCCTTTTAACCATTCACGTGTGTGAATATGAGCCGTTTCTGTTTCAGCAGTTTTATACACCCAATGTGAAGCCACGCCATTTTCAGCCAACTCTTCCATTTCTTCGGTGCGAATTTGCACTTCAATAGGCACACCATGAGGCCCAATTAAGGTGGTATGTAAAGATTGATAGCCGTTCGTTTTAGGAATTGCGATATAATCTTTAAAACGTCTGGCAATAGGCCTGTAAGTATTATGAACCACGCCCAATGCCAAATAACAATCTTCGGATTTTTTAACAATGATACGAAATGCATAAACATCCATAACTTCCGACAAAGAAAGGCGTTTTTTATGCATTTTATTATATAAACTATATAGGTGCTTTTCTCTGCCCCATACTGAGCATTCTTTGATGCCTTTATCATGAAGGCGTTTGCGGATCTCTTTTTCAATCGTTCTAATTAATGCTTTACGATTTCCCCTGGCGCGACGCACTGATTCTTTTAGTACACGATATCGAAGCGGATACAGCGCGGCAAAGCCTAAATCTTCGAACTCCACCCGCATGTGGTTCATCCCTAACCGATAGGCAATGGGCGCGTAAATTTCTAACGTTTCAAGGGCTATGCGCCTTCTTTTTTCGGTAGGCATTGCTCCCAAGGTGCGCATATTGTGTAATCTATCGGCAAGTTTAATTAAGATAACGCGAATATCTTGCGCCATGGCAAGCATCATCTTACGAAAATTTTCAGCTTGCGCTTGCTCTTTGCTTTCGAAAGTAATTTGTTTTAATTTACTCACCCCATCCACTAATTCAGCCACTTTTTCGCCAAATCGCTTAGCAATCATGCTTTTATCAATGGACGTATCTTCGATAACATCATGAAGCATAGCAGCCATGATGCATTGGTGATCCATGTGCATGCCTGCCAAAATTCTGGCAACTTCAACAGGATGCGAAATGTAAGGTTCGCCAGTATAACGTTTTTGACCTTCATGGGCTTTTGCTGCCGTCATGTAGGCTTGCGTTATGGCTTCAACTTGCTCTTGCGTTAAATATAAAGCCAGTTGATCTCGCAAATCAGTAAAATCAAACACTGGCTACCCCTAAGAAGTTTTTAACTATCAGCTTCAGTTAAAATAGTGCGTGTCACATATCCACCAGCTATTTCACGTAAAGCAACTACCGTTGATTTATCATTTTGCCAAGGAACCATAGGCTCTTGACCCGTCATGGCTAATTGTCTGGCACGCTTGGTGGCAACCAATACTAACTCAAAGCGATTTTCAACATGATCTAAACAATCTTCTACCGTGATACGAGCCATTTGTCTTTCTCCTATGGTTTCTATAAGTAATATGTTAACTCACTTCGTACAATTACACCAGTGTGTTTTCACGAATTCAATTAAAGGTTTCAAGTAAATCTTTATACCGTATTTTTTGTCTTGCTGTGCGCAATCTTTGTGCTTTAAAAATGTTCACTAAATCTTCTAAAGCAAGTTCAAAATTATCATTCACCACAAGATAATCATATTCATGACAATGAGAAATCTCTGCACTTGCTTTACTCATGCGCGATGCTATTACCTCATCACTATCTTGCTTACGTGCCATGAGACGTTCTAGTAATGCTTCTTTAGACGGCGGCACAATAAAAATGCTCACACATTCCATTTGAGCCTTAACATGGTTTGCCCCTTGCCAATCAATTTCTAGAATGACATCCCTTCCTGCTTCTAATTCTTTAAGCACCCATTCTTTTGATGTGCCATAAAAGTTGTTAAAAACATTAGCAGATTCTAAAAAATAATCGTTTTGCTGATATTTTTTAAATTGCGCTTCGGATACAAAAAAATAATTTACCCCATCCACTTCACCCATTCTGGGCGCACGTGTTGTATGCGAGACAGAAACTTTAACATGCGATAATTTTTCTAATAATGCAGCAACCAAAGACGTTTTTCCGCCACCTGATGGCGCAGAAATAATAAATAATGTCCCCAGCATCATGATTTACTCCACATTTTGGATCTGCTCACGCATCTGCTCAATGAGTACTTTCAGCTCAATAGCTGCACTGGTAATACCACCGTCTTGAGATTTAGCTGCTAATGTATTCGCTTCACGATTCATTTCTTGCATTAAAAAATCAAGTCGTCGACCCATGGCACCTTTTTCATTTAAGGCACGTGCCACCTCTTGCGTATGAGTAGATAAACGCCCGATTTCTTCTTCTACATCAATACGCTGAGCAAATAACAAGAGTTCTTGTTCTAAACGTTGTGGGTCTAATGAGGCTTGAACATCGGCTAATTTTTGCATTAACTTTTGCTTTTGTGCTTGTAAGCATAGGGGCAGACGTTCTTTCACCAGCGCAACATGGGATAACACCTGATTTAATTTATCTTTAATAAAGTGCGCTAGCTGTTGACCTTCACGTTTTCTGGTTTGGACTAAATCCGAAAAGGCTTCTTCTAGTAGGTTTGTTAAAGGACCTTTTAACGCAGAAAGATCGCGCGTTTGAGAGGTGAGCACTTCGGGAAAGCGTAAAATTTCCATTGATTTAACAGTAGGCGTTACCCCAGGATGTTCTGCGACTGCATGACAACTAGACACAAGTTGCTTAACTAAATCCATGTTTATTTGTAATTTCGGTGCTGTTTCATGACTTGGAAAAAAGCTTAGATAGCACTCAACTTTGCCACGAGAGACATAATTCCCCGCAAGGGAACGCCATTCATTTTCCCACTCACGAAAACCTTCTGGCATTTTAAACGTTAAGTCCAAATACCGATGATTAACCGACCGCAACTCCCATGTTGCTTGCCCCCACGGTTGAGAAAGGGCTCGTCTACCATAGGCGGTCATACTAGCAATCATTCAAAGCGACTCCTTTCTTTAGATGGATTTCGGTAAAATAAGTTATAAAACATACACATCAGTGCTAATTACTTCGCTAATGCAGACATTACAGAATATAATAGCTGCTCTTTTTTTTCCTTAGAAATATTTAGAAGGTGCATAAATGCGTCCCTCAGCCAGAAAGAGCGATGAACTCAGAGAAATCAAATTGACGCGCAATTATATCAAACACCCAGAGGGATCTGTGCTGGTAGAATATGGGGATACCAAGGTGATTTGTAATGCCTCTGTGGTGCAAGGCGTACCCCGCTTTTTAAAAGGCACCGGCAAAGGCTGGGTAACTGCTGAATACAGCATGCTACCCCGCTCTACCACCGAAAGGATGATGCGCGATATTGTAAAGGGCTCCCCTTCCAGTCGCTCTCAAGAAATTCAACGTTTTATTGGTCGTGCTTTACGCTCCTGCGTACATTTGGATGCCCTTGGCGAAAATACCATTACTATCGATTGTGATGTCATCCAAGCCGATGGTGGCACTCGCACTGCCAGTGTTACGGGAAGCTGCGTGGCCTTGGTTGAAGCTTTCAGATGGATGGAAAAAAGAAAGCTCGTTAAAAAATTCCCTCTCCGACATCTGGTCGCTGCTGTATCTGTGGGCATTTATAACCAAGAAGCTGTTTTAGATTTAGATTACGCCGAAGACGCCAATGCTGAAACTGATATGAATGTGGTCATGACCCAACAAGGCGAGTTTATTGAAGTACAAGGCACCGCTGAAGGCAAAGCCTTTCATTTAAATGAATTAAACAGCATGTTGGCACTTGCTCAAAAAGGCATTCAGGAATTAATTACCAAGCAAAAGCGACTTTTAGACTTATAATTATTCCAACTTCTTGCGAATGCTTGCATCGACTTGTGCTTCAAGTGCTTCTTGCTCAGGACTTCTTTGCCAATTTTTGGTGATTGCTTTGCAGGAAAATAACAAAAGGGGTGGCACTAAACTGGCTACGGCTATTAAACAACCTGTTGCTGCCACCACTGCTTTCTCACTAGGCTCTGCAACAAGTAACTTTCCTAAAAGATCAAGCATACTACCACCTGCATCTAGATATCATAATCAATAATTAAAGGCGCATGATCGGAAAATTTTTCATCTTTATAAATAGCCACTTTTTTAATGGCTTTTTTAAGATCCGGCGTTACCACTTGGTAATCGATTCTCCACCCTACATTGTTTGCCCATGCTTGTCCGCGGTGTGACCACCAAGTATATTGCTCAGGCTCTTGGTTTAGTACTCTAAAGGCATCTACAAAGCCCTTTTTATCAAACACAGTATCTAACCAGGCTCTTTCTTCAGGCAAAAACCCTGAATTTTTTTGATTGGTTTTCCAATTTTTTAAATCAATATTTTTGTGAGCAATATTCCAATCACCACATAAAATGGTGGGACGTTTGGAATGCAAAACTTTTTCCATGAGCACTAAATACTTATCTAAAAAGTGATATTTAAGTTTTTGGCGCTCCTCACCACTGGTGCCTGAGGGAAAATAAATGGAGGCAACAACCAGGGGGCCAAATTCCACATGAATATATCGACCTTCATCATCGGCCAACGCAAAACCTAATTTCTCTACCACTTTAGTAGGTTCTTTTTTAGTGAATATGCCTACGCCACTGTAACCACTTTTTTGGGCATGACAATAATAACTATGGTAGCCTGGCAATTGAAAGTCTGTGCTTTCCAAGACTTTGTCTGAAGCGCGCACTTCTTGCAAGCAAATCACATCGGCATTTTGTTTAGCCAACCACGCAAAGGCACCTTTGCTGGCCGCTGATCGAATTCCATTTACATTAAAGCTAATAATTCGCATAATTCTCCCGTCTTTTTGCCCGTATATGTTACAATCTTTGGCATTATTTCACCAGATGAGCAATGCCCCATGGAACAATATCAAAAATCATTTATTGAACTTGCCTTGAAACATCAAGCCTTACGCTTTGGTGAATTTACCTTGAAATCAGGTAGGATCAGCCCTTATTTTTTCAATGTCGGGCAACTTAATTCAGGTCAGATCTTAAAGGCCATAGGTGAATCTTATGCTGGTGCAATAAAACAAGCTGCATTTAGCTTCGATGTGCTTTTTGGCCCCGCTTATAAAGGGATCCCACTTGCTTGCGCAACGGCTATCGCGTTAAGCGCGCAATATAACCAAGATGTGCCTTATTGCTTTGATAGAAAAGAAGCCAAAGATCATGGCGAAGGCGGAATGATTATTGGTGCCCCCTTAAAAGGTCGTGTATTAATCATCGACGATGTTATCACTGCCGGTACAGCAATTCGGGGATCTTTTGAACTCTTTAAGCAACATGATGCCAAAGCTTGCGGCATCGTTGTAGCCCTAGATAGACAAGAAAGAGGACAAGGACAGCTTTCTGCGATAGAGGAAATTCAGCAAATCTACCATACCCCTGTCAAAGCGATCATTACTTTTAGTGACATTATGGAATATGTTGAAAAAGAACCCGAATTTAAAGCCTTTATTAAGCCAATGGCAGATTATCGCGCGCAATACGGATGTAAATAGCCTATACATAAAATAAGACTTTATATGGGCGAATGGTTATGCGGAAAAACTGGATAAAAATATCGTTATGTTCAAGCCTTTTGGGACTTCTCCCTGTAGTGGGTTTTGCCGCAACAGAGACTCATTATTATTATCGCTACAAAGATACCGATGGGCATCAAGTGATTACCAGCACTTTGCCTTCGGATGTGGCTGATCAAGGTTATGACATTATTAGCCCTCGTGGGAACGTTATTAAAACCGTTCAACCAGCAAAAACTAAAGAAGAGATCGCACAGGATGAAAAGGCATTAGAAGAGAAAAGAAAAGCTGATCTAAAAGAGATTGAGAATAAAAAACAAGCTGAAATTCAGGCCAAAAAGGACGACATTCTGCTCAAATCCTTCTCTAATGAAGACGATATTATACGTTCCAGAGATGAAAAAATTGCCTCTATTGAAGTACTTGAGCAAATTATGCGTGAGAATATCACACGCTTAAATAAGCAACTTAAAGAAGCCAATGAATCTAAAGCAACCTTTGTCCAAGCAGGACAAAAAATTCCCGACTCTTTAGAAAAAACAATAAGCGAGACGCAAAGGCAAATCAAAGACAATGAAGCCTTTATTCAGCGTAAAACGATTGAGAAAGAAAACATCCATACAAAATATCAAGGGTTGATTGATAGATTTCATCAATTAAATAAGCATGAAAATCAACCGAGCGCTACTCCGACTCCAACGCCAACTTCTACTTCTGCTCCTAGCAAAGCGCCTTAAATAAGGCGCTTGCGCCAATACGGAAGTGTTCTTTTGTGAGCCAAGCCTCTCCCAGCAGTTCTTTTACTTGATCAATATACGATTGCGCTTGCGCTACCGTTCTCACGCCACCTGAGACTTTGAGGCCAACTTGCCTACCAGATTGCCTGTGATAGTCTTTGATAGCCCCAATGATGCTCTTTGTTGCATCTAAAGTTGCACCCATCGCAACTTTTCCTGTTGACGTTTTAATAAAATCAGCGCCTTGCTCACAACAAATAATGCTCAAAGCATAAATGTCTTGCGCTTGTTTAATTTCGCCTGTTTCTAAAATCACTTTGAGTGTTTGGGTAGGTAACGCCTTACGACAAAACCCAACAAATTGCGCAATCTGAGTAAAATCCTTACGCTGTAAAAAATCTTTATAGGGGATCACCACATCGATTTCATCTGCGCCTAATTGTTTTGCAAGATTAAGCTCTTCTATTACTTGCTCTTTAGTTTTGTTTGCTTGAGGAAAATTAACAGGAACCCCAAAAGCAATGGAATAATTTGCCAACAGGCTTTTGACAAAAGCCAAATCTCGCAAATAAACAAAAATGGCAGCAGGAGCCATCGGTGCTTTTTGAATAGCCTGACAAAGGCTTTCTAACGCCGCGTTATCTGTTTTGTCTTCAAGGTAAGTAACATCAAGCATGCTTAACATTAGAAAGGTACCTCTAAATCCGGCGCCAAGGCTAAAAGCGAGCGCTTAAAATTGGCTTGAATTTCTTTTAAGGCTTGTTCACTCTCTGCTTCAAAACGCAACACCAAACAAGGTGTGGTGTTAGAGGCTCTTACTAGTCCCCATCCTTGTTTAAATTCAGCACGTATACCATCCACCGTAATCAGTTCTGCCTCGTCAAATTGGTGGTGCTTTTTTAAGCTTTCTATAAAGGGGAATTTTCTTTCTTCACTGATAGCAATGTTAATTTCTGGGGTGCTAACACTATTGGGTAAAGCATGGAAAATTTCCGATAAGGTTCTCTTATCTTTGGAAACAATTTCTAAAAGACGAGCCGCTGCATAACAAGCGTCGTCAAAACCAAACCATCTTTCTTTAAAAAAGAAATGACCACTCATTTCACCAGCAAGTTCTGCATTTACTTCACGCATTTTACGTTTGATAAGCGCATGTCCTGTTTTATACATTACAGGCTTGCCACGACATTGAATAATTTTTTCAGACAATAATTTTGAGCATTTTACATCATAGATAATGTGGCTATCGGGTTTACGATGTAAGAGATCTTCCACAAATAACATCATTAATCTATCTGGCCAGACAATTTCACCTAAATTGGTAACCAACCCTAACCTATCGCCGTCACCATCAAAAGCCATGCCAAGATCTGCCTGATGTTCTTTTACTGCTTTAATTAAATCTTGTAAATTTTTAGGTTGACCAGGATCAGGATGATGATAGGGAAAATTACCATCTACTTCACAGTACAGGGGAACAACCTCACACCCAAGGCTGTTAAATAATTTTTCAGCTAAAACGCCAACCACACCACTGCCACAATCAACAACTATTTTCAGCTTTCGTTCAGTTTGGATATCTTGAATAATACGCTGAATATATCTGTCGATAATATCCAATGTTTTTTTAGCGCCTTTCCCTCTTTCAAAATCCTGCGCTAGAATTTGCTGATACAAAGCATGCACTTGTTCTTCTGCAAGGGTATCCCCTGCTAACATCATTTTAAAACCATTATAATCGGGTGGATTATGGCTACCGGTAATCATGATCCCGGTGCCTGTGTTTAGTGCATAAGTAGCATAATAAACTACCGGTGTTGGCACTTGTCCCAAATCAATGACATCACAGCCGCTGTCCATTAAGCCTTCGCTTAAATGCTTAATCAGCATGGCTCCTGAATGACGCCCATCTCTACCGACAACAACTTTTGTTTGGTTCTGACGTTTTGCCAAGGTACCAAAACTTAACCCCAATAAATATGCCACTTCGGGAGTAAGCGTTTTATTGACGACGCCACGAATGTCACAAGCACGAAAAATTTCAGGCTTTACCATGGACACATGATATTGTTGTTCAAGACTCATAAAATATCCCTTTAGCTGTATCCGTGGAAATTATCGATGACCTGTTGATCCAAAACCACCGACACCACGTATAGATTCATGAAAATCGGCAACAATCTCAAATTGTGCCTGCACGACGGGTACAAATACTAATTGTGCAATTCTCGCGCCCACTTCAACGGTATAGGGAGAATCACTGCGGTTCCAACAAGATACCATTAATTCTCCTTGATAATCTGAGTCGATTAGTCCTACCAAATTACCCAGCACAATGCCGTGTTTATGGCCAAGTCCAGAGCGTGGCACAATCACCGCTGCTAATTCAGGATCAGCTATATGAATCGCAAGACCTGTTGGAATAAGAATAGTTTGATGGGGATCAATTACGGTTTCATCTTTTAAACAAGCACGTAAATCTAGCCCGGCCGATCCTGTTGTTGCATACGCTGGCAAAGGAATTTCATTGCCAATTCTTGCATCAAGTACTTTTAGTTTTATTTTTTGCATGATAGTACTCACCTATGATTTCTAATAGTTTTATGGCGACATTTTCTTTTGAATTTTTTGTTATTTCGTGTTTCTGATGGTGAGAAAACACCGTTAACGCATTGTCATTGGCATCAAAACCAATTTCATTATTGCTGACATCGTTGAGTGCGACTAAATCAAGCTCTTTTTCAAGTAACTTTTGGCGTGCATAGTGTTCAAAGTTCTCCGTTTCTGCTGCAAACCCGACACAAAAGGGTCGCTTTGGCAACTTTGCCACCGTCGCCAATATATCCGGGTTAGCCACTAAATTGAGCGTTAAGTTTTGATGTTGATCTGATTTTTTTATTTTGTGATTGTTCGTTTCCAAAAGGCGAAAATCACATACCGCCGCGGCAGAAATAAAAATATCACAGTGTTGAGCCTCTTTCATAACCACATCATACATTTGCTGCGCACTGGTAACATCGAGACGTTTAACGTGTGCGGGTGTAGGCAATGAAACAGGCCCTGCAATTAAAGTCACTTTTGCTCCCATCCTTTGGGCGGCCTTTGCCAAGGCAAACCCCATTTTACCTGAACTTCTATTACTCAAGTAACGCACAGGATCAATAACTTCTTGCGTGGGGCCAGCGCTAATTAGCACATGTTTGCCTTCTAAGATTGTTTTTTCAGCGTTAAATAAGTTTGCAACAATAGCCTCTGGTTCACACATTCTTCCTAAACCGATTTCTTGACAAGCTTGCTCGCCATACTCAGGGCCAAGGAGTTGAATGCCGCGCTCTTGCAAAATGCGAATATTAGATTGCGTGGCTGGATGATGCCACATCTGTTGATTCATGGCAGGAGCTGCCCAAATGGGGGCTTGCGTTGCTAAACACAGCGTAGTTAATAAATCATCGGCCATGCCATGCGCAAGCGCTGCTAAACGATTGGCACTTAAGGGGGCAATGAGTATTCCTTGCGCCCATCTGGCTAATTCAATGTGCCCCATCGCTGCTTCAAAATCTTCATCCAAAAGATCGCTATAGACAGGGTTTCTGGAGACCGCTTGCAATGTCATCGGGGTAACAAAAGACTTGGCACCATGGGTCATAACCACTTTCACTTCTGAGCCTTGCTTAACGAGCAAGCGCACAAGTTCAGGGGTTTTGTAGGCGGCTATGCCGCCAGTGATTCCGAGGATCCAGCGCGTTATTTTCATGGGTTTAAAGCCATAGGAAGAATGGTCAATAAGATACCATTTTTTAGCCAGCAATTCACGTAAGTTAATATTTTTGCATGAACGCAGATGAAATATGTACGGTATTCAACTGAATTTGCATAAGAAGGGAGTTGAATCAAGCAGTTTGCATATACAACTAATCTAGCGTTTAAACCTCAACACTCAATCCAGCATGCTGCCAAGCCATGACTCCGCCAACGATATTTTTCACATTGTTGATACCAACATTTTGTAAAAATTCTACAGCAACTTGACTGCGATAGCCTGAATGGCAAAGTGCAACAATAAGTTTATCTCGCGGAATTTGGGCTACACGCTTAGGCAATTCTGAAAGTGGAATTAAGGTGCCACCCAAATTAAACACTTGGTATTCATCTATGTTACGCACATCCAACAAAAAGAAATCTGCTTTGGCATGAAAAAGTTTAGCAAGTTCTTGAACCGTTATTTGATGTGATTGCATATACGCCCAATATAATCTTTATGCTACCTATTATTGTGGGGTATAATACCTATAAAAATCAATTAAAGTAAAGGGTACTGATGGACTTACTAATCTTTGACATTGATGGCACCTTAATTCATTCCCACGAAGATGAAGTCACTTGCTTTGTAAAAGCCTATACCCAAGTAATGGGCAAGAGTGACATTAACACTGATCTACAATCTTATGAGCATGTTACTGACACCGGCATTGCCAAAGAATGCATCTTCAAACAGTTTATGCGCGAAGCAACAGAAGATGAACTTCTCGCTATTGAAGAAAATTTCTTAACCTTATTTGATCAATCGTTGAGCATAAATCCCCCCAAAGTTATTAAAGGTATTCATGATTTATTAGCATCATTGAGTAACCAGGAAAATCTATGCTTAGCGATTGCCACAGGTTCATATTATCGCTCAGCATTACTTAAATTAAATCATGCGGCGCTCGGTCTTGCGCATTTGCCTTTATCAAGCTGTGATGATCATATTGCTAGAATTGAAATTATGAAGCATGCCAATAACCGAGCTAAAGATCATTATGCAATAGACAATTTTCGTTCAATAACCTATGTCGGCGATGGCCCATGGGATATCCAAGCTTGCGCAAAGTTGGATTGGAACTTTATAGGCATTGCTAGCAACTATAGCGCCTTACAACTCAAAACCTGGGGCGCAAAATCAGTTATCAATGATTATCAACAACCTCTAGGCTCCTTTTTAGAACTTATTCTTAACAAATAAGACTGAATTTTGTATTATGACGCTAATTTAGAAAATACGCAGGGAGACAGTATGTTATCTCATTTAATTCATAGAAGTGAAACTCATTCACATAAAACACTAGAATGGGTATTAAATGAAATTTCTACAAACGGGAAACTGACTCGTTTTCCAGATGATTTAACCTGCTATTATAAGCTACCCACTTTGCTCACAATCAGTGGAAAATTACAGCAAGCACAAATTGTACTAAGTTACATAGAATCTGCTTTTTTTAAACAGGGTAATAAACTTTGCTTTGAAGATAAAAAAACGAATAACCCGTTAATGGCAAAATTTTGGGGTTATGTTTTAGGCTGGATTGGTTATGCCGCACAGAAACTGGGTCGATTTGATTTATCGTATCCTTTATTTAATTATTTAAAATCATTTCAAAGTCAGGACCATGGTGGTTTTGCGACCAGCGGCCCTTGGGGCAGCCAAAACCCAGAAATGGATGTTATTACCAGCGCACAATGTGGCCATTTATCACTTTATTTTGGCGATCTGAAAATGGCTACCAAAACAGGTGAATTTTTAGGCTGGCATATAACGCATCAATCCGAGGCAAATTCACATCTTTATTTATTTGTAGATAATGATAAAAAATTCGTTACACAATATCCTCAAGAATTAGAAATTGTCTATAAGTTAAAAAAGGCTGAACCTCAGCAAGCTTATTTTATGATTGGTTTTCCCTGTGCTTTCTTAGTGCAATTATACAACGCCACCGCTAATCCAGATTTTTTACATTATGCCAAACAATATGCAGACTATGCTCTTGGTTGCCATGAAAGTATTAAATCTTTCCATTTTAGTCATAAAGTAGCTTGGGCGATGTCGCTGTTGTATCGCGCCACCAAAGAAGAAAAATACTTAATTCTTTGCCAACAGATCACCGACTATCTTATTAGTATTCAAACATCTGACGGGAAATGGCTCACCGATCAAGATGCTATTCATTCTCTTGACCAATCTATTGAAAACGCCATCTGGTTAAAGGAAATTGCGAGTCAATTGTCTTAAGATATTGCTAATTCCCTCTCTTTTGAGAGGGAATTTTATCCTTTTTTATTTCTTGGTTTTGTCAGCAGACTTTAAATATTTTGAAATAATCTGCATGTAATCCTTTTCATGCTTTTTTAAAAGCTCCCCACCCATTTGTTCGCTTTGCAAGGCAATAACTTGATTAGACTGAATGATTTTTTGACCAAGCGGCGTATTATAAAAATTAATCAAGGCCATCATTTCTTCGATGGTAAAATATTGCTGATATATTGTTGCAAGACGCGCCATCATTTCATCTGAATTAAATTGCTCATAAAAAAATTGCTTAAGATCGCTTGTCAATGTTGGGGAAACTAACATTTGTGATTTAGGATCTTTTGCTAAGTCTTTGTTAATTTTATCTACTGCGACCGTTGATGCATTTTTTGCAAAGTCGGTAATTTGGGCCCATTGACGCACTAATTTCACATAATCACCACTGGGTTTGTTTTGTGAAGCATCATTAGGTGCAGCAAATGCTTGCGCAGCGAAAATAAGTAAAAAGAATATCAACAAAGCTCGAGATGCTGTAATAAAATACATTTATTTGATATCCCCTTTTTGCCTCTCTTAAAATATAAGGATAACAACAAATGCAATAGTCTCATTTAAAAATGAGTGATGTTTAAATACACGCATAGGCCAGTTTGCAAATAGTTCCCCCCAAATGAACACTTTTTTTAGTACTTTAGTGCTAGAGTCTGATTGGAAATTATCCAAAATATTTATAGCATTAAATTTTAATGGATTATTTGTGCATCCTTTATCCATAAAAAAATTAAAACGAGCGGACATAGGTGTATGAGCACGATAACCTCTCATTCAAACGATAGCACAAATGGTACTACCCATATTAAAGATGCACCTTTGGTGCAAGCAAAACCTTTTGATTTTGAATTACTCTTTAACGCTTATTTAGATGAAATTTACCTACCGTTATCAAACATTGTGTTCCCTTACGGCAATTTTTCGGATGCTTTTAACAATGCCCTGATGGAATATCTCAGTGAAGATTTTCAAGCTTTCCAACAAAAACTAGCCAGCTTTGCACAGGGCAAAGATAATTCACCTGATTTTATGAATGCTTCTTATGAGGAACTTTTAAATACGCCAGTAGACGAAGGAGATGAAGCTGCCAATAGCACCTCTCAGGCTGCCAGCTCATCTGAAGTGAATTCTCAAAGTAATAATCTGTCAAATTTTGATTCATCAGGTTTGTCTACAGCAGGCCTTGAAGTTTTAGATAAAAATAAAATGATAACAACAGTGTCACCTAATTCTGCCGAAGGCGCTCCTGTATTTTTTGCTTCAATTCATGCTCCCAATGAATCCTATATTGTCAATGTAAGCCAACCAGGCGGATTGATTGTCCCCTCTACAACTCCATTAACATATGACCCCGATGCGCTTATTCGCATACTTGAATTAGGAAATGCGTTTTCACTCCTAGGCGCAAGACTTGTCGTTGATAATGGAGGTCTTAGCAGAATACTCGTTGCGATTGACGGTATCTCCATCCCTGTTGATGGAACCATCATATTGGGCAATGGGTATATTGCTTCTGCCAATGCAAACGGTGGTTTTACCTATATACCAATTCAAGGGAATCCTCCTTTTGCTGATGGCTTTGATTTTACGTTGATGGATAAAGCAGGCCATCTTTTACCCGGCCATGCCTACATTTCAGAGATCCAAAATCCATCGTTTTACCTACCACTTACTTTCGATAACTATACAGATACATTTTCTACTGTCTTGAGTGCAAATTTACTCACCGGTGATGCCCCAGCGCCTACAGCGACACTATCAGTTGCCTTTGTACTCGACCCCGGTGCAAATGGTAATTTTCCAAATGTCATATTTTCAGAATTTACCTCATCAAGTCTTAATTTTTCGTTTACTGACAATGGAGACAATATGTCTGTTACTGTGAGCAAAAATGGTGATGTGACTATTTCTGGAAGCGGTTCATCGATTCCAGATCCATTTGATCTTTTATTTGTCGTCAGCGATGGCTTAGGTAATACTGCACTAGCAGATGCCACTATTACACCCACTGTAAAACCAGTCATTTTAGATCTCGTGGGCCAAGGCATCCAATTGACAGCAGCACAAAATTCTCCAGAAACCATCGGCATGTTAACCTCTACCAATAACCCAACGCATGTAGGCTGGTATGGTGCTGGCGAAGGTATGCTTATGTATGATCCTAACAATTCGGGAAAATTAACAAATTTAAACCAAATCTCATTTGTGTCTTATACAAACGGCGCCCAAACTGACTTAGGTGGCCTAGTCGCTTTTGATACCAATCATAATGGCATGCTCGATAATAATGATAAAGATTTTAGCAAATTCGGCGTATTGTTCTCTAATGGAAAATTTGAAACTTTATCACAGTTGGGTATTGTCTCTATCAGTTTAAGTTCTGATCATAACAGCCTTGATCAAAATGGTAATCATATTTACGGCTTAACATCCTACCTCACCAGTGATGGGGAATCTCATACTGCTGCTGATGTTGCATTGGGGATAGCGCTTAGTTCGAACAACACTTCGCTTACGTTGCAAGATGTTATACACGATGTCCCTCAAGGGACATCCGCGGCTTTGGCAGCCGCTCAAGCTGGCGTAAATACTTTGCTTACTGTCACACAAACGGCAGAACACTTGATGCCTACTACAAATGAAGCAGCCCACCTGGCATAATCTGATATATTTCACCATATAGACAGTAATCTTAAAAAAGCATATTCTATAAAAACACTGATAAATTTTTTCATACCTTAACTTAAATGAGCACCATATTATATTTTTCTATTATCCTTTTATGGGGGTTTACTTGGTTTGCGATTAAAAACCAGGTGGGCGTTGTCCCCGTGGAGATTTCTCTTATCTACCGATTTGGCTCAGCCGCTTTGATTATTTTTATTATCATGTTAATTAAAGGAACTCAATTCCGTTTTACTGTCAAACAACACGGATTAATGGCGTTACTTGGCTGTTTATTATTCTCAATTAACTTTTACTTTTTTTATAACGCTGCCCATTACCTCACTTCCGGCCTAATGGCCATTATATTATCCACCAGCGTGATTATGATAATGCTCAATAATGTCCTATTTTTGAAAAGGCCAGTTAAGCTGCCCATGCTCTTTGGCGGTGTTACAGGATTACTTGGTTTGAGCTTTATTTTTTGGCCAGAGTTAGAAACTTTTGACTTCACAGATAAAACTTTTTTAGGCTTAGTATTGGCTCTTGTGGGTGCGTATTGTTTTTCCTGGGCTAATCAAATTTCTGCCATTTGCAGCCGACAAGACATTCCCTTAATGTCTAGTACCTTTTATGGGATGTTATATGGTGTTATTTTATTGAACCTCATGTGCTTAGTCACAAAAACGCCATATGCTTTTGATAGTTCTTTACCTTATGTGCTCTCTTTGCTCTATTTAGCTATCCCAGGTTCGGTGATTGGATTTTTAACTTATTTCGGACTCGTCAAACGTGTAGGACCAGAAAAAGCTGTTTACGCCACACTGTTTTTTCCCATTGTGGCGCTTATTGTTTCAACTTTTTTTGAATCTTTTACCTGGCAAATCACAGATACTATTGGCATCGGTTTGGTTATTTTAGGTAATGCCTTAGTCATCGCAAAACCGGAGAAAAGTAAGGAACAAAATCAAACACCGGCTTAAATCCAAGTTGTAGATCTAATGATGTGCCCATTTCGGAGGATTGCAAAATGGCCACTTTTACACCCATTTCTTGGCTTTGTTTAAGACGATAGCATTTCAACGCCGTAGCAATTTTCTGATATCTAAACTCTGGCAATACACCCAAATTATAGAAACCACTGATGCCGTTTTCTATGAAAAGTGTCCCAATACCAACCATTTTATCTTGATGCGCCACATAATAATGTTTAACACGTGGATCATCGAATAGTTGCTTTAAGACAGTGGCACAAAATAAGGTTGAGGCATCATCTATACCAAAACAAACTTGTAAAATCTTTATCCATTCATCTATTTGATCTTGTTGAGTGATGTGCTTTACCTGTATAGCATTTACCTCTTCAGAAAATTTAAGAGGTGCGCTCAAGTCATATACCATCCCTGTAAATTTACTGCCCTTTTGAAAGCCATTGTTTTGTAGCTCAACTTCAAAAGTTTGTGGCTGAACAAAATCAGTTATCCACCAGCAAAATTGTTTTTTATGACTATAAATTTTTTTTATCTCATCAATCAGTGCTATTGGATTTTGGTCTTTAACCACGGTATCTAAAACAGAATTAAATACCGGAAAATCTGCTTCAGGTAGCGTATAGCTACAACCACGATGCTTTTGAGCATGACAGGTCAAAGAGAAGTAACTCAAAAAATTACTAAAAATATGGCGTTTATCTAATTCATGTTTAGCGAGCTTCATAACCACCTCCAGCAAAAAACCATGATAAACAATTGGCTTTGCTTTGGCTGTCCGTAAAAAATACGGACAGTTTACAAGAGGGAGATAAGCTCTTTTTTATGATGTAGGTTGAAACGATGGCGCACGCGGTTAAGGTAGGTTTCAACCGTTCGGTGAGAAATACCAAGCGTAATGGCAATTTCTTTATAAGATTTGCCTTGCGCCAAGCCTTGAATAGAGGCCCGCTCTTGCGGGGTAAGGTGATGCTTATTTGAAGTGAGCAGCATTTTTTCCAAATTACAATCTTGGCGACTCTTAGGTACACAAATACGGTTATTATCTAGTTCATTGATAAGTTTTCGCTGATTGTGTTTAAACTCTTGAATGAAAGTATGCATGTCATTTAAAGAGTTAAAATAAGCATCCATGGCCCGATGGTGGGTAACGGGCGCGGCAAACCCCATCATATAGTAATAATCACTATGACGCTCAACAAAAGTAAAGCCATGTGCGATGTTAAATTCTCGAGCTAATCTTACAGGTTCTTCAGGTAAATTCGGTTCCCACAAGAAAGTATAGGTATTTTTATCTAACGTATGTGCATCAATATGAGAATACACTGCTGGTTTATTGGTCTTATGAAATAAATCTATACAATATTGCTCCCAAGTAGGTTGCGTCGTTAAAAAGGAAAAACTGCCATCTTTAAATACTTTTAAGTATTGAAAATAATGGCAGCCGATTTTAGACAAAAATGGCCAAGCAACTTCTGCTAGCGCTTGATGTAGGTGAATAGGGGAAGATTTTATTTGAGACATTGATTAAATAATTTCTACGCTATAAGGCATTGTCGAATCCAAACGCTCATCTAAAATATCTAATTCATTAAAAGTACAACCGCCTAATATAGTAGAAGCGATTTGCTCTTCTGTTAATGCTTTGTTTTGTAAGGCAAGAACAATAGATGCAACACATTTATCAGAAAGATCTGCGGTTGAAATTATCTGTGTCATCAGCAAATCTGCGCCAGACACGACATGTTGTTCTTCTTTACTTAATAATTTCATAAAAACCTCATATTTACTGCAAAAAAACATAATGCTCTAAAAGAGAGCCTTATTTTTTATCTTAAAAAGGATTTAAAGTAAATATAACTGACAAAAACAAGCCATTCGGCTCACTTTTTGATCTTAAGAACTGCGACCTTTGAGTACAAAACCCGTGTCTTCGTGCACTTCTAATTTTTTATCCATTTGTAAGGAGTCACCATTATTGGGGTTTTTCATTTTCATGAGGATGCGCATGTTGTTGGCTGAATCGGCATTATGCAAGGCTTCTTCTTCACTTATCATCCCCTTCTCATATAAGTCAAACAGCGCCTGATCCATGGTCTGCATCCCAACACCATCTTTACGCATAATGTATTCTCGAATAGATTGAATTTCTCCTTTACGAATACATTCGGAAATAATCGGGGTATTGATCATCACTTCCATAGCAACAACGCGTCCTTGGCCATCGGTTTTTTTAATTAAGCGCTGCGCTAAGATGGCTCGCATATTCAAGGATAAATCCAACCATAGTTGATCACGTACATGCTCTGGAAAAAAGTGGGCAATTCGCTCAAGCGCTTGGGTAGTATTGCTGGCATGGAGTGTCGCTAAGCATAAGTGGCCAGTTTCAGCAAATGAAATAGCATGGCGCATGGTCTCTACATCTCTAATTTCCCCCACCAAGATCACATCGGGGGCTTGGCGCATGGCATTTTTCAACGCAATTGCAAAAGATGAGGTATCGATACCCACTTCTCTTTGGGTAACAATACACTTTTTGTGTACATGTAAGTATTCAATCGGATCTTCTACAGTAATAATATGCCCTCGTGTTAACTTGTTATGACAATCTAACATGGAAGCTATGGTAGTGGTTTTTCCCATACCCGTTGCACCAGCCACAATAATCAACCCTTTTTTTATCATCGATAGTGCTTTCACCACAGAAGGTAAATTCAATTCTTCAATGCTTGGAATTTTTGATTGAATGTGCCTTATGACGCACCCTTTTTGATTACGTTGTACAAAGGCGCTCACTCTAAATCGGCCTAGTTCTTTCACATCAATGGCAAAATTACATTCGTTGGTTTCAAGGTATTCTTTCTTTTGTGCTTCTGACATTAAATTTAAAATAGCATTTGTTACATCATTTTCTGAAAAATTGGTTTCAGTAAGCGCCACAATGTCACCATGAACACGCACGCAAGGGGGCATGTCCACCGTTAAAAAGAGATCGGAAGCTTCATTTTGAACCATTTTTTGAAGATACGGCAACATATCCATAATCATTACTCACATCATTAAATAAACATATCTTTATTTACTGCTTTTTCCTTAGCATCCAGTCGTGTTACTTTTCCTGAATCGACGAGCGCTTTTAAGCATTGATCGAGCGTTTGCATTCCTTGCGCCTGCCCGGTTTGAATACTCGAATACATTTGAGCCACTTTATTTTCGCGAATTAAGTTTCTAATCGCAGGATTACAGATCATAATTTCATGAGCCGCAAGCCGGCCACCACCGACTTTCTTTAATAGCGCTTGTGAAATCACTGCTCTTAAAGATTCAGATAACATAGAGCGCACCATTTCTTTCTCACCGGCTGGAAAAACGTCAACGATACGATCGATAGTTTTTGCAGCAGAAGAGGTATGCAAGGTGGCGAAAACTAAGTGCCCTGTTTCAGCAGCGGTTAAAGCCAGGCGAACCGTTTCTATGTCTCGCATTTCACCCACCAGTATCACGTCAGGATCTTCACGCAAAGCAGATCGCAACGCTTCATTAAAACCATGGGTGTTGGTATGGACTTCACGTTGGTTTACTAATGATTTTTTACTTTGGTGAATAAATTCTATTGGATCTTCAATGGTTAAAATATGCGCATAACGTTGATTGTTCACATAGTCTATCATCGAGGCAAGCGTCGTACTTTTACCAGAACCTGTAGGTCCTGTTACTAAAACAATGCCTCGGGGATATTCTGATATATCCGCAAAAATCTTTGGTAAGCCCAACTCTTCAAAAGAAAGCACTTTTGAGGGAATGGTACGCAACACGGCGCCTGCACCGCGATTTTGGTTAAATGCATTAACACGAAAACGTGCCAGCCCTGGCACTTCGAATGCAAAATCGGTTTCTAAAAATTCTTCAAAATCACGACGATGTTTATCGCTCATGATGTCGTAAATTAACGCATGCACTGCTTTATGATCTAAGGCCGGAACATTAACGCGTCTTATATCGCCATCCACCCGAATCATCGGGGGCAAGCCTGCTGAAAGATGTAAATCGGAGGCATTGTTTTGTACGCTAAATGTTAATAATTCTGTGATATCCATTCTTCACCGCCTTACGACTTTATGTAACAATTGAGTCTTAGAGTCCACGCCTGAGTAAAAAGTTCTATTCATGAAAGATATCCTGACCAATCTACATATACTCCTTCAACGCATACGCGATGCTGAACAAACTTACCATAGAGTCCCGGGCAGTGTCTCATTGCTTGCTGTGAGCAAATCGCATGCTAGTACACTTATTGAAACACTACTTGGTGCACAGCAACACGATTTTGGTGAGAATTACCTACAAGAAGCACTTATAAAGATATCGGCGCTTGAAAATAAACAATTAACCTGGCACTTTATTGGGCCCATACAGTCTAAAAAAGCACCACTTATTGCTCAACATTTTAACTGGGTACACACTGTATCTCGCTTCAAAGAAGCACAGGCCCTCTCAGAACACCGCCCTCAAAACCTTGGTCATTTAAACATCTGTATACAAGTGAAGTTAGATAATAACCCCAAACGGGGAGGCGTCGTGCCCGAGGATGTCCCTGCTCTTATCGAGGTGATCAAACCACTTCCCTTATTAAGGTTACGCGGTTTGATGACTATTCCTCCTTTTTCTGAAGACTTTGAACAACAACGTAAATACTTTAGTCTAGTTAAGACGTTATACGAACAAGTCAATGATGGCACAATGGATACTTTATCCATGGGTATGACATCAGATTTAGAAGCAGCCATCGCCGAAGGTTCTACGATGGTTCGGATAGGTACGGGTCTTTTTGGACCAAGATAAATTAAAAGGTATTTTCCATGACTACTTTAGGCAAAATAGGTTTTATTGGCGGCGGCAACATGGGAAGTGCGTTAGTTGGGGGTTTACTGAGTCATCACTTCCCTGTTAGCGATATTATTGTTTCAGATAACTCCCCCCAAGTATGTGAACTGCTACAAGATAAATGGGGCATCACCACCACAACCCAATCATCTGATATCGTTTCAACCGTAGATATTTTAGTGTTAGCAGTCAAACCCCAACATATGAAAACAATGTTGCAGGAAATTACGACATCGTTTGATGTAACGCGCACGTTACTTATCTCAATTGCCGCAGGCATAACAACATCACAAATTAAGAAATGGCTTGGTAAAGATTGCATGCTCGTACGCGCCATGCCCAATACGCCAGCACTCCTTGGCATGGGCATGACAGGTCTTTTTGCCCCAAAAAATCTCGATAACTCGCATAAACAGCAAGCCGCAAACTTGCTCTCCTGTGTTGGAGAGACTGTCTGGCTGGAAAATGAAGAACACATGGATATAGTCACGGCTTTATCCGGATCTGGGCCAGCTTACTTTTTTTACTTAATGGAAGCTTTAATAAACAGTGCAACCACACTGGGTTTACCTAAAGAAATTGCAAGCTTACTTACTTTACAAACTGCCCTTGGCAGCGCTAAGATGGCGCAAAAGGCCTATCCCAACGAAGATGTGGCACAATTACGTAGCAAAGTGACCTCGCCTGGCGGGACAACGCAAGCCGGGATCAATGTCTTAAAAAATGGTAAACTTGAGGAATTAATTGAAAATACCTTGAGTGCTGCTACCCAACGCGGCAAAGAATTGAGCCAACAATACGATTAAGGGTTATATCCGTTTATGGCACCAATACAAAATGCAAGTGCGTTTTTAGTACATAGTTTATTTGATATTTATATATTTATTTTGTTGCTTAGATTCGTACTGCAATATCTACGTGTCGATTATTACAATCCTTTTACACAATTTATCGTTAAAGCAACGAGCCCGGTTATCGTTCCCTTACGTAGAATGATCCCCGGATTTTGGGGAATAGACATTGCCACTTTGGTAGTCATTATCGCGCTTACCTCACTCAAAGTGTCCTTAGTCATGTTTATCAGTCTACATAAATTCCCCTCGCCGTTTGGCATGGCACTATGGTCATTAGGTGAAATATTTAATCTCACCATTAATTTATTTTTTTATTCCATCTTACTGAGTGTTATTTTGAGTTGGGTTGCACCTTTAACGCAATCTCCTATCGCGCCTATTGTTTACAAATTAACAGAACCTTTAATGAGACCTGTTAGAAGAATAATCCCATCGATTGGTGGATTTGATATCACGCCTATCCCTGTCATGATTGGGTTACAACTTTTAAAAATATTAATTGCCGATCCCTTAACCCACACAGGTTTTCAATTTGGGATCCGTTAACAAGGAACCCGCGTGGTTAATGAAATAACATTAAATGTCAGAGGGTTAAAAATAGCCGCTAAAACTTGGAATGCAAAAAGTGGCACACCCACCTTAGCATTACACGGCTGGCTAGATAATGCTGCTAGCTTTGACAACTTAGCACCACTATTACCCGATTGCCATATTGTAGCCATCGATTTACCTGGACATGGTTTCTCTGATCATCTGGCGAAAAGCAGCACCCTGCATATGCTGGATATTGCCATTTTCACCATTTTAATTGCCAAAGAATTAGGCTGGGACAATTATGCACTATTAGGGCATTCTTTAGGCGCAGGCATCGTCAACTTTGTCGCAGGCACCATTCCTCAGTCTATTAAGTGGGTTGTTGCCATTGATGCCCTTGCGCCGCTCACTAAAGCAGCTGATTTTGCGCCCGTGCAATTTCGTCGCTACATAGAAGAATTGATAGCTAAACCTAACAAACAATCACCGCGCTACGCTTCGTTTGATGACGCGTTACAAGCGCGATTAAAAGCCAATCACATGAAAGAAGCGTCTGCCAAAATTCTGGTTAAGCGTGGATTACAAGAATTAGAAACAGGTGAATGGACATGGCGCACAGATCCAAGACTATTAATGCCCTTAGCGCAATTGTTAACTGAAGAACAAGTTCTCGCTTACCTAAGAGAAATTACCGCCCCGGTGTGTTACATCAAAGCGCAAGCAGGCTACCCCTTCTTACCTGAAATTACGTTGAATCGCTTTAATGCCATCAAACAGATTATGCTTTATGAATTACCAGGCCAACATCATCTGCACCTTGATGCTGCCGAAAGTGTCGCCACTGCCATTCACTCATTTTTAAAAAATGAAGCCATCCAAAAATGAAAATAGTATTAGCAACAAACAATGAAGGCAAAGTAAAAGAAATTCTAGCTTTTCTTGATGGGCTTAACATAGAACTTATCTCACAAGCACAATTTAATGTTCCCCCAATAGCAGAAACTGGTTTAAGTTTTGTTGAAAATGCACTTATGAAGGCAAGACATGCCGCGCAATATTCACAACTTCCTGCACTTGCCGATGATTCAGGTTTGGTGGTAGACGCCTTGCAAGGGGCACCTGGGATCTTTTCAGCGCGCTTTGCTGGCCCCACAGCAACAAGTGTAGATAATATTCATAAACTATTAAGCCAAATGCAGAATATTGAAAAAAGCCAACGTACAGCGCATTTTTATTGTGCACTGGTTTTTGTACGCCATGCCAAAGATCCTGCGCCAATTATCTGCCAAGCAAAATGGGATGGTGAAATTTTAAGTGAACAACAAGGCAACCAAGGCTTTGGTTATGATCCTATTTTTTATGTGCCAACACATCACTGTAGTGCGGCCGAGCTCACCTTAGCGCAAAAAAACACCTTAAGTCATCGTGCCAAAGCGCTTGCACAATTTAAAGAACAGTTTCAACATGAATACATCCGTTGATACAATCCCCCTTTCTCTTTATATACACTTTCCCTGGTGTGTTAAAAAGTGCCCGTATTGTGATTTTAACAGCCACACGCTCAAAGAAGGTTTGCCAGAGCAAGAATATATTCAAGCGCTGCTTAATAACCTTGAACAACATCTTCCCCTTATTTGGGGTCGCAGAATCATCAGCATTTTTATGGGTGGTGGCACGCCCAGCCTTTTTTCAAGCCAAGCGTTAGAAACATTGCTACAAGGCATACGCGCCTTGACTGTGTTGTTACCAGAAGCGGAAATAACACTAGAAGCTAATCCTGGTACCGCTGAAATGCAACGCTTTAAAGAATATCGAGAAATAGGTATCAATCGATTATCCCTTGGCATTCAAAGTTTTAATGATAAGCACTTAAAAAAATTGGGGCGAATACATGGCAAAGATGAAGCGTTGAGAGCCATTGATTATACCAAAAATGCCGGCTTTACTAATTTTAATCTTGATCTGATGTTTGGTTTACCAGAGCAAACGCCAGAAGAAGGCTTAGCAGATTTACAAACTGCTATAAACGCAGACCCAACACACTTATCTTGGTATGAACTCACTTTAGAGCCAAACACTGCCTTTTGGTTACAACCGCCCCCCCTTCCCAAAGAAGAGGATATTTTAACCTTACAAGAAAAGGGGCAAGCGTTATTAAAGGCCCAGGGTTTTAACCAATATGAGGTATCTGCTTATTCCAGAAACAGGCCTTGCCGACATAATCTAAATTATTGGGAATTTGGCGATTATTTAGCGATAGGCGCTGGGGCCCATGCGAAAATTACCAATCAGAGCACAAAGGAAATTTTACGACTCGCGCATTTTCGTCATCCAAAGCAATATATGGATTTATCTTTGAACTTTGTACAAAGCAGTACCCCTGTTGATAAAAACCAACTTGCTTTTGAATTTATGCTCAATGCATTACGCTTAAAAGAAGGCGTACCCACCGCTTCTTTTAAAGCGCGTACCGGGCTAGAACTTGAAACAATTATATCGCAGCTTAAACACGCACAACAACAAGGATGGATTGCCCCTTTTGATAAGCAAATAAGTACTACCGAAAAAGGCTACCAATTTTTAAACGATGTGGTTGAACTCTTTTTACCAAGCGAGTGCGCATGAATATAAAGATAGAATATGAACCTACCGCTCATGAACTAGCCAAGGCCAGCTCTTTATTCGCTGAAAAAAAGCCCCTACTGCTTTATACCGTGGGGTTGGTAAATATCTTTATGGCCGTGTTGTTTGTTATTTTTTTTCTGAAAGTTCTTTTTCTGCCCACAACCTTGCAAGATCTGCTTCCCCTTGGCCTTTGCGCGATATGGTTATTTGGCCGTAGGCCATTTAACGAATGGCTATTATATAGACGCATGAAGAAATCGTTAGTTATCGGTAAGCCGATGATTATTGAGATCTCACGCAATGGGATTGTTTGGTCTGGCAAAGGATTAAGACAAGGTCAAATGACTTGGGACCAAATAAAATACATTTTAGAAGCGCAAAATGGGTTTGTGTTTCCCAATACCTTTACCCGTTTTTTATGGGTGCCTTTCAGAGGCTTTAATACCCCAGATGATCTACAAAACTTGCGCGATCTGATTGTTGAAAAGCAAGTGGTGTTACGTGTGTACCGCAGATGGCGTTGCTAGACACCACCTGCGTTGTTCCTAAAGCTTAAGGCTTATTCGCGGTTTTTAAAACTAACTTATTAGCAGCACTTTCAGTAACACGTTGTGCAGGCTGAACTTGGCTTCTATGGCTCTCAAAGGCTGTTAGCACACCACATGGGGGCTTCTCTTGTTGCACTTGTTCCAAAGGCAAACAATCCATTCTAAAGGTGCAATGCTTTTGTGCAACCATGCAATCTACTAACAATATAAAACCCATTGCAGAGTCACGAATAATTTGTATGGGGAATGCTAATCCTGTTTGGTGTATATCTAAACGGCAAAAGGAACCTAAACAGTTTTCATCATCGTCATCATCGTAAGTCGGTGTCGTCAGCAAATATTCTAACCAGTGTCTGTTTTGAAGAACATAATTATAAATTTGTCTTAAGTTTTCAGCAGGCATAATGTGAAACTGCATATCATGTTCGTTTGCATTTATGATGTTAAGAGTCTCTTCTATTTTTACAAAAAACGAATCTAATTCATCTTCTGTTTTTCGCTCAAGCGGAAAATCTACCCAATCTGAGCTTAATAGCATAAATTGAAGTATTTGAGGTTCTTGCTGAACCTGCTGTAAAGCGGCTGTCGCACTAAGCCTTTGGGTTCTGTCCGCCGCTAGCAATTGACTATAAAAGGGATGTGCTTGCACACTATGATGAAAAGTAGTTAACGCTGATTTTCTTAAATGAGGAAAATTTACTACTTTTACAGGGGTCTCACACATTATTGTTGCAAGGATCATCCCGACAGACCACATATCATTTGCAGGATTTGGATCGCGAAATAACCCTTTGGTTCTGAGCTGTTTTGGGGTTCGTAAGTAAAGGTTTCTACAGAGATATTTACCATAACTTTGATCAAATTCTCTTAATTTATTTTGTCCAATTCTATATAAAGCCACCTCGGGTGAATCTAAGTAATGTGGTCCTACAGCAAAATACTGAACTTGGTGAGTAGATGCTGAGCCAAAATCAATAATATAAAGTCTGCCATTTTCATAGAGGATATTCGCTAAGCTTAAATCTTGATGAATAACTCCCATTGAATGCAAAAATTCAACGGCGCTTAACAATTGCTCTGCTAGTGTTTGCCATTGTATTTGTGGAATGATTTGATTTTCTTTAATAACTGTCTGATATAACGACTTTGGGCCTTTGGGGGTAAAGAGCAATAATTTACTTTTGCCTCGAACATGTGTTTTATGCGGTTTAGGCATAAAAACAGGCAAAAAAGGTGTTTTATCTTTAAATTTCTCAACAGATTTCCGATAAACGTCACGTACCACTTTCACTTCATCTTGTATATTAACTAAATTGCTTAGATCTTTGATCTTAAGACTTAGCCAGGGAAGTGGTAATGACGTATCGATACGCCAAGTCTCAAGCCCTGCTTTGGAAGCACCGTCAAAATGCGTGACCTCTCTTGGCTTATCCTCAGCATCTTTACGTTTGGTGTGTAATATCAAATAAAAATCTTGCAACACTTGATCATAAATAATATAGCAACTTCTGGTTATGATTGGCGCAGCATATCTTTTATCTATTCTGATGCTTACATCATAGGCATGTTTTTGATTAACCCTGGCATCTTGCTCTAATGCAGTAAAAAAAGAGCGTTTATTTTCAATAACATGATCTAAAACCGCTTTTAGCGCTGTCAAGCTGATTAAAGGCTTAAGTTCATCCGGCACCTCTTTAAGGGCATTTTTTCTCGCTTTTACTCTGTCAATAAACCGATTAAATTTTTTTTTTGGTAACCCTTGAAGCATGTCAGTATCCTGCGCATTTAATTTTGCGGAGCAATTATACTGAATGCTATATTTTTTTACTACATAAGTTTTTTTGCTGTCATCATACCCTAATTTAGACACTATCGTTGTTGATTATGTCATCGACAACCATATCGAGAATCTGCACGTGATTCTCCTACTTAAGACTCTTAGATATGGGGCACAAGATCTGCAAGTAAAGTTCACTTTGAAAGCTCTGATTTGACCTGAAAATTAGGTATGCATACACCTATTCGGAACTTCTTTAAGCACAAACACTCAAATTTTTAAAAGATTTGAAATTAATAGATTTATATACATAGTTGTATAAGAACTTATTAACTAGGAGGATGTATGCCAAATCCTATCAAAGAAGCCGAAAATGAAGTAAAAGATGCTAAAGCAAAATTGAAAGAAGCAAAAAATGCTTTAGAGAAGCAGGAAAAAGTGGAACAAAGCAAAAGTTATATACAACGCGCTTTGCTAGATGATAACGATAAGGAGCCAGCTCCATCTATTGCATTACGACGTCAAGTTGCAGATGCTAAAAATAAATTGACTGCGGCAGAAAATAATTTAAAAAGTAAGAAAGCGGAACAAAATCCCTCTTACATGGGCACCATTGAAGCCGCCGCAGATGTCGGTCACGCTCCAAAAGAAACAGGCAGAACAAGAATTGCTGCATCAATCGGTGCACATAGGAAGGAAGAACCTTCAAAGTATAAACCTGGAAAAAGTTAAATTTCAGCAACAAATTTAACTTGCTACCAAGTTCGTTCGGGCCGTAGTGGTTGAGGTTTTAATAAATGCTATATAAAGTTATTTTTTGCTTAAGCTTTCAGACCTTTTCTCGAACTCTTTTTTCCTGATTTCCGGGGTTTGCTCAATCACCCCCTGGGTAACGCGATCACTTGCCAGTGCATCACTAAAGCACAATGCTTGTGTGGTTTTTACTAAACACCGTTGGGCTACCTCTTTTGCTGTTTCTAACACAACCGAGCTGCCAACCGTTAATGAAGCCATTTTTTGATAAAATAATTCTGTAATCATGCACTGATAGTATGGTCCAAAAAGACTATGTTTGCTTGCCGCCTCAACGACAATAGGCAAAACATGAAATTCACGAACAGCTTGTGTTTCATTAAATTCACCTGTTAAACGCATACCACGTCTAACCAGTTTTTTATTGCTGGGGTTTACATATAACATCAAATTGCCATAATACAGCCCTAAGCGCCCCATCACTAAGGTTGAATGACAATTCAACAAAGATTTAATGACTAGCTGTTGTTGAAGTTCTCTTAAGTAAAAAGGAAGCTCTTTTTTAGCCGGTAACGAGATCGATGCTTTTGTTCCCTCATAATCTAAGGCAAGAACCTCATTTTCAAACTTTAGCATAAAGACAGCGTGCTTCACTTTTGGTAAATAAACCTCTCTTTTATCACCAATACTTGCGCTTAAATCCCAGCCTAAAATTTTGCTTAGTTGCGTATGAGGTGCTTCAGGCCACCCTAACCCAACCGGAGAACGCCCTAGCATCGCATTATAAGCTTGTTCTGGTGTGGCAGTATCCAGAATCATTGTTCTACAGATGGAAGAAGGCACCTGTTGATGATCATCTTGATCATTCTCGAAATAAGGTAAATTAAAGGTCGGTGAACGCTCTGAGGTATCTGTTGAAACATTTAACGCAATATTAGCGCTGACCACATAATAAACACCATCACCGTCTTGATAACTTTTCGCTTCACTTTCAACATAGGGAGCAAGTGTGCGATAGTCTATATGGCCTATTGTTTCTATAAGAGACTCAATACTTGCTCTGTAATTTGAATGTTCAACTTTTGTAGAAAGTGTTCCCATCGCATCAAGTAGCGGAATTCCTACTGATAACACCTGTGCCGTAGCGGCCTGCATGCGCGTACTGCCACCTAGTGCCATCGGCCCAACATCGGTACTGATAAAATGAATGTTCTCAAATAAATCCTGTTTTGCAAAAATAGGTTTTGCAGCAAAAGCTTCTTTAACTTCTTCATGGGGGTTACAATAGATAAAAAACGGTTTGCGATCCCCACGGGTTGCAACATATTCAAGTTGGCTGTGGACATAATCTGCGCTACCACTGGCGCTCAGCGCAATGAATAGATCCCCTGTTTGCCAACCGGCCTGTAAAAGTTGTCTTACCCCAAATTGTTTATTATCTTCAAAACCTTCGGCCGCTTTTACCAGCGAAGCATCTCCCCCTGCTAAAATGGGTATAAATTGTTCCCCAAAACGTTCACCAAATGCATTTCTAACCATTAAATCTACAAGATAGCCGGCACGGCCTGCCGAACCGCAACCGCTGACAAATATTTTTTTCCCGGCAGACAAAGCGCTCTGCATCGCTTGTTGTAAAAATACTATTTGCTGTTCACAAGCCAATAAACGTTCTAATGCTTTGAGATCTGCTTGCTTTAGTAATTCAAGCGCACTGCCTACATCAGTTTGCGCTAATTGCGATAGTTGTGTGGTATCCGGGTGATAACGTTCAGTGGTTAGTACGTTGGCGGCAAATGACTTGCCACTTTTAAGTAAATCTTGATGATGCTCGGTGACTAACGCTTTTCTTTTTTGTTCTTCACTTTTAGTAAGAGGGGCTTTCTTTTCGGTTAAAAATTTCAGCATGGTGGTTAAATTACTCCTTTAATTTTTCGGAGCAATTATACTGAATGCTATATTTTTTTACTACAAAAATTTGTTAGCTGTCATTGTTTTATGTAGTTCCGACAAGCGCAACTTATTTCCTTACCAGCGCAATAGGCTATTGCGCGCAAGGTATGATATTTTTAACACAAGTTAAGCAACAGTGATTAATTAAATTATGTGTCAACAAGGGCCTACAGAAGATCAAGATAACGACTCTTTTGAAATCGAATATCTTGATGATGATGACGATAATGATGATTTAGAGAATGATGAACAGCTTCATTGTTTTTACGATGAGCTGCTGGACATAAGCATCGATATGCTGGTGAATAAATTACTTGCTTTACACCCCCTCTTGTCTGCTTGTATGCATAACACACCATCTCTGATTAGCTTTGCTTTAAATAATGAAAATGAACGAAGAAAGTTACAAAAATTTACTGCTGATTTAAAAAGTTTACTCTCCCCCTTGGGCAGTTCTTCTGTGGATGCTGAATTATTTTTGAAATTCTCATTAGCATTTTCTCACATGCAAAAATCGCGCGGCTATTCCATGAGCAAATACTTACATAAACATTTATTAATATTTGAATTTTTAAAAGAGAATACAGAACCTTTATTTTCTACACAACAAGCATTTTTAAATTTTTCAAAATCTGGCCGTGCTAAGCGAAAACTCAACACTTTAAAAATGAGCATGGGTCCAAATGAAAATGTAACAAAAAAAACCAAGAGAGTAACCAATTTAAGAGCTACCCAATAACCTGACTTAATACATCCAATGAATCATCACCATCACAATAATCAAATAAAGAAATGACATTAATCCGCCAGCTTTAAGAAAATCCGAAATTTTATATTGACCAGGCATACTGATTAACGCATTGGCTTGGTGGGTAGGTAACACAAATGAATTAGACGTGGCCACAGCCACCATTAAGGCAAAAGCACGCGGATCGGCGCCAATGGCTTGCGCGAGGTGCACTGCTAAAGGAACCAATACGATGGTAGCGCCCACATTCGATAAAATTAAACTACCGATTGAGGCAATCACCCCCAAAATAAATAAAAGCGCCCATTCTGAATAACCTGAAAATACATCTAACATATAAAGCGCAATCCAATCTGACGTGCCTGAGGTTTGCACTGCAATCCCAAGCGGCATTAAACCTGCTAGTAAAAATACCGTTTTCCAGCTGACAGATTCATAAGCATCATCAATACTGATCACGCCAGAAAATATCATGCACACGGCGCCCACCAGCAAACCAATAGAAACTGATAAACCGGCAAATACAATTAAACTGATGGCTAATGCAAAGAAAAAAACGGCAAACCACATTTTTTCAGTGTGCATCTTTTGCCTGGGATAGTCAGAGGTCACCACCACAAAATCAGGATTTTTTTGCAAGGAGAATAACGCTCCCCATTCACAAAACATCCCTAGGGTATCGCCTGAGCGCAAGGTTAAATTACCGATCTCTTTTTTGCCACGTCGGACCTTATCTCCGCGATGCACCGCTAGTACCTGGATACCAAAGTGATGGCGCATATGCAGATCACGTAAGTTCGTCCCAATTAATTGTGAGCTGGGTGGCACAACGGCTTCGCATAACCCCGAATGTGTTGGGTTTAAACGTTCAGCAAAGGCTGTCAAATAGGGTGACATCCGTAAACCATATTTTTTAGCGAACTCCTGAATTTCATCCCTGGGACCAAGCATAGCGATTACTGAACCCTCTTTTATTTCAGTTCTGCGCAGTGGTGGAATATGTATGGTGTTGCCTAATTTAATACCAATAATCGCAATATCCGGTGGTAACAAGCCTTCCCATTGCCTTAAAGTATTATTGGCTAAAGGGCTGGTTGAAGGTACGCGGCATTCGCAAAAATCTGCTCCAATGCCATATATCTTTTTAAAATAAGCCGGGCTTCCACTGTTGGTATGATTGGCCCTGACAGGAACAGCTGGTAAAACTAAATTCCCTAAAAAAGCAAAGTACACAATGCCCAATAACAATAAAGCTAAGCCTATGGGAAAAACACTGAACAATCCTAACATTGATGCATCGTGACCTAACCTATCTGTTAAGCCACCGGAATTGATCAATAAACTGTTTAATAAAATTAGCGGCCCTGTGCCAAGCATGGTTAATGTGCTACCTAATATGGCACAAAAGCTTAAAGGGATTAATAAACGAGAATTTTCAATGCCTGTGGCATGGCGTATACGCGTCACCACCGGCAACAGTAGTGCCACCGTACCCACACTTCTTAAGAAACCAGCAAAAAATCCCCCTATCCCCATCAATAGCAATCGTATACGATTTTCGCTGACGCCCCCTAAACGCATTACATGGTGCGCTATTTTAGCCACCACACCACTGCGCTCTAAGCCGGCACACATAATCATGACGCCAATCAAGGCGATGACTGCATCGCTTGAAAAGCCTGAGAATAATTGATTACTGGGAACGATTTTGGTTAAACCTAATAAAACCAAAACAAGACAAGCCACCACATCGACACGCACAATTTCAGTGACAAAGAGAATAACGGTAATAACAATGATCCCCAAGACTAAAAAAATATCGGGTGTTAAGCCTTGGACGCCAAACACGTTGACTCCTGATTACGAATAGCGGTTGTAGTTAAGTCCCTTTATTAATAAGTATAGGAGACTACCGTCGTTCGTAAACCAGATCCCAAATATCATGGCCGAGTTTCTGGCCACGGGCTTCAAATTTGGTTAAAGGGCGTAAATACTGAGAAGGGGCAAAAGTGGATTTGCCAAAAGTATTACGCAATGCGGGACAAGCCTCAAGAATGGCTAACATATGATCAGCATACGCCTGCCAATCGGTTGCCATATGAAAAACGCCACCTGGTTTTAATTTTTGTGCCACTAAATTAACGAAGTTGCTCTGCACAATACGGCGTTTATGATGTTTTTTCTTTGGCCAAGGATCAGGGAAATACAGCAACACTTTATCCAAACTGCCATCAGGTATCGCCTCTTCTAAGACACTGAGTGCATCTTCAGCATAAAGTTTAAGATTGGTCAAACCATGTGCCTGTGCCTGAACTAAACAACGCCCCACACCAGGGGGATGCACTTCTATACCAATAAAATCCATTTCGGGGTGCGCTTTAGCCAAAGTGATTAAGGTATCCCCCATGCCAAAGCCAATTTCCAGTACCCGCGCAGCATCACGACCAAAAACAGCGGGCCACCCACAAAACCCCTCACTAAGGTTAAGGCCATATTGTTGCCAATATAAATCACGGGCTTGCTGCTGGGACTTTGAACTTCTTCCCTGACGTACAACGTAGCTGCGAATTGGGCGAGGTGGTTTCTGTGTTAATGTCATTTAACTAAGTCTTTATTGGTGCTGATGCTTAAAAACGCTGAATACTACCAAATGAGGTAGCACCCTTAAAGTCAATTTGACATAATAAGCCCCAAAATTGCGGGTGTAGTACAATGGTAGTACCTCAGCTTCCCAAGCTGATGGCGTGGGTTCGATTCCCATCACCCGCTCCAAAGCATCTTTCCGTTGCAATCTTTTTCATTTAGTAAGACAGGTAAAAGGCTCTATGACTAATAAATTTTTACGCGTCCTAGGATGGACCGTCGTTAGCTTTATCAGCATCATCGTTATTATCCCTGTTGGGGTCTTCCTCTATTTTGATCCTAATGATTATAAAGCTGAAATTAGTAATTTTATTACCGAAAAGTCAGGCCTGCCTTTAGAAATAAATGGTGCTATTGAACTCAAACTATTCCCTTGGTTGGGGTTTACTGTTTCTGATGTCAAAGGTAACTTTGTCAGCATTGAAAAATTGGATTTAAAAATACCCGTCAAAGAATTGTTCCATCATCAATTGATCGTAGAAACCTTGCACTTGGAAGGTCTCAATCTCAATTTGGTCAAAAATGAAGACGGCACCACGAATTGGGAAAATGCTGGCAAACAAATAAAACAAAAAGCGAACGATAAAAATTCAAGCGCCAATGACAATACCCGTGATGTGAAGACCTCCAGTAATTCAAAGAAAAAGCTTAGCTTTGCTTTAGCTCACTTTGATATTTCGGAAGGATCTGTTACTTATCAAGATAAAACCCAAGGTGATGTCCTTAGCATTACACATTTACAGCTCAAAGGTAAGCAAGGAAAAGAAAAAAGCGAATTTCCCGTAGAAGGCAAATTTGAGGTGTCACAAAATGGCTCAAGTTTAGCTTTGCGCGGCGCGATTGATTTTAAAGGTAGTGTCACTTTTGCTGAAAAAATTAGCGCTATAGCGACAACGAAGCTCAAACTTGATTTACCACAAAATCCAGAAGCTTTTAGAAAAGTGGATGCCGAATTACAAATATCGCTTACCCCCAATAATGTCATTAATTTAAAAGACATTCGTCTTAAAGTCGGCGAACAGCTTATCACCGGCAAGGCTACCGTCCCGCAAGATAGTAACGCGCCAATTACTTTTGCATTAAAAACTAATGAGCTGGATCTCAATAAGCTAACAAAGCAATCTTCCAGCACTGAAGCTCCTACTAAGGATAAGAGCACATCAAAGCAAACCGCTAAAGTGCCAGCAAAAACCACAAAAAGCACCACCAGTCGCGCTATCACTGGTGAAGTGGTGATTGATAAGCTTATTACCAGCAATATACAAATGACCAACGTGAGAGCGCTTATCAATAAAACCAATAATTTAGTCAACATTAACCCTTTGACCGCCACGCTGTATCAAGGCAGTTTAACTGCCAAAATCAGCAAAGATCTTAACAACAGCGCTCCTGTTTTAATTCAAGGCGATTTGAATAACATACAAATTCAGCCCTTGTTGATGAGTCTTAAAAATGAAAAACGCTTAAGCGGTGTGGCCAATATTAATTTTAACTTGGCGCAAAATCATGACATCAATGGCGTTGTAAAAGTGGCGGTTAAAAATGGCGTGCTTGACGGAATAGATGTGAAACATTATTTAACACTGGCGCAAAGCTTGATCAGTAAAGATAAAACCCCAAGTGAGGATACCAAGAAAACGCCCTTTGGGAATTTATCGGCCACTTTAAAAATACACGACCAAATGATCGATAACAACGATCTCAGCTTAACTGCCCCTGACTTTAAAGCAAGCGGCGAAGGCAGCATTTATCTTGGTAGTAAAACTATCGAATATAAAATGCAAGCATGGCGTGTGCATTCTGACAACCAAGTACGTGAAAATGATTATCCGTTGGCTATTCGCATCAAAGGCCCCTTGGATCACCCCAAAATTGAGCCTGATGTCGATGTGTATTTGAAAAAAGGCTTGGAACAAGAAATTAAAAAACAACTTGGCAAACAGGTTGAAAAAAACATTGGCAAAATTTTAGGCTCTCCTTCGCAAACAGAAGCTCAACCGGGAGACGCTAATAATGAACTTCAACAAAAAATTGAAGATAAAATTAACAAAGGGTTAAATAAATTATTTAAGAAAAAAGAATGAAAGCTTGGTTTCAAAAACAAGTTTTAGCCTGGTATAAAATCCACGGCAGGCAACATCTGCCGTGGAAAAAAGCGCTTTCACCTTATCGTGTTTGGGTTTCTGAAATTATGCTTCAGCAAACCCAAGTAGCCACCGTTATTCCTTATTTTGAAAAATTTATGCAGTCTTTTACTAACATTGAAGCACTCGCCAATGCCAATATTGATAGCGTATTGCACCACTGGGCGGGTTTAGGTTATTACGCCAGAGGGCGCAACTTACACAAAGCGGCCAAAATGATTGTTGAGGATCATGCTGGGCAATTTCCCAACACCGTTGAAGAATTGATTACGCTTCCCGGCATTGGTTTATCCACCGCAGGCGCAATTGTTGCCCAAGCTTTTAACAAAAAAGCGACTATCTGCGATGGTAATGTCAAAAGAGTGTTATCTCGCTTTCACTGCGTAAAAGGGGCACTTGGTCAAAAAGATGTTGAAAATACATTATGGGATTTAGCGGTAAAATATACCCCCAACGAATTTGTTGCTGATTATACCCAAGCAATGATGGATATTGGCGCAACCCTTTGTACACGCACACGTCCTGATTGTGAAAGGTGCCCCCTAAAGACGCGTTGCCAGGCTTACAAAAACAATCTGCAAACTGCTTTTCCAGAACGCGCTAAAGCAAAACGCCTGCCCTTGCGTCAAGCTCATTTTTTATGTGCAATTAATAGCCAGCAGGAAATTTTGCTCACCGCACGCCCTGATAAAGGGATCTGGGGTGGGTTATGGTGTTTGCCAGAATTTGACTCGCAAGCAGCCTTAGAAAGCTTTGTTAAAGGTAAACTAAAATCCGGCAAAACCTTAGCAAAATTACCCCCTTTAAAGCACACTTTTACCCATTTTCACTTAACCTTAAAACCGCTGCTATTAATGCATGCAAAAAAACTGAAAACAGACACGCCAGAATATAAATGGGTAGATACCAAAATGCTTAAAAAGCTTGGCGTGCCTGCACCCATTAAAAAAATACTGCACTATGATATCATTGAAGAAAAGATGAGAGATTTATGAGCCAACGTATTGTTTATTGTCAAAAATTACTCAAAGAAGCCCCTGGCTTAAGCCACGTGCCCTATCCTGGCCCTTTGGGGCAACGGATCTATGAGAACATCTGTTTAGAAGCCTGGCAGCTGTGGTTAAAGCATCAAACGCTGCTAATTAACGAGAACCGTTTAAATGTACTTGATCCAAAATCGCGTGTCTTTTTAGAAACTGAAATGCAGAAGTTTTTCTTTGAGGGAAGTAGTGAAACTCCGGCAGGTTATAAGCCTATTGCCCAAGAAGACAAGTAAGTTGAATTTATAATTAACCAAACTTGACTCTTTCGACAACTTACAGTTTAATTACCCCCTCTTATTTGTTACCGCAATTATGCAAACTCATTTTGCTTTAGGCGAGGCAGCAAGCTTTTGAGCAATAGGAGTGTACTCTGGTACATGACTGTTGCGAAAATAGCGCCGCTAACGAAGCATAAAGAAAAATGAGGCAGCAGAATTAGGCCAGATAGCTCAGTCGGTAGAGCAAAGGACTGAAAATCCTTGTGTCGGCGGTTCGAGTCCGTCCCAGGGCACCAAAAATTTTCCTTGTAAATCAATGGTTTACAAAGAGACGCAAACAAAGCGGCCCGTCAAAACG
>JAFECS010000013.1 GCA_018241965.1 Pseudomonadota bacterium
GCAGCTTGTGTTTGTTCTAATGTTTGAATAAAAGTGGCAATTTTAGCTTGCTTGGCAAATAAGGCTTGCGCTTGTTCCTCACTCTTTTTATCTTTTTTTGCTTTTAATGCATTAGCCTCAGCGTTGGCTTTAACGGCTAATTTACTGAGTGTAGCTACAACTTCTTTCATCGGAAGATCCCCAAGGGTTTAATCAATTTGTTATCCACAATACTAACTAAGTAACCAGAGGATTGGGAGCGAAACTAGACCGAAGGCAAAAAAAACGGGCCCACTGGGGGCCCGTTTTTGTGAACAATAATCTTTAAAAATTATTGTTTCTTAGCTGCACGCTTAGGTTGTACACGACGTGGAGCAGCAACAACTTCTTCTTCAGCAGCAACGGCAGCAGGAGCAGCAGCTTTGCCCATGTAACGGTTGTATGCATACATGCCAGCAGCTTGAACGCCAGCAACTAAAGCTGAGGTAGCTACAGTAGCAGCAGCACGAGCTAAATAAGAAGTAGTTGGGTTGTTAGCTACGTCATAAACCATAGCAACGCCAGTTACAGCAACGTTAGCAGCAATAGCAGCTTTATGTTCTTTTGCGAATTCTTTAACGCCATCTTTCATAATAAACCTCTCAATTATATAAACTAAAAATTGTTAACCAGGCCTGGTTGACCAGGGTGAGTGAATTTTATTTTGCCAGTTAACTTATTTCAACAGTTTCCGCAGAGGTTCGGATAGAAGGTGCAAAAGATCTGCACAAGAGGGAAATCGACGCCAAACGAAGTAACTACGGTGTATTTGCACTGAGAAATCCGCACGAAAATATGGTCGAAGTTTTTGCTTTTGTAGGGGCGCATACAGGATGCGCCCCTACGCAGAAATATTCCGACTTTCCTTATAAATCCAGCACTTCTTTTATAAAAGGAATGGTTAATCGACGTTGCGCGGCTAAAGAGGCTTTATCTAGTCTTTCTAATAGTTCATATAAGTGTGGCATAGAGCGCATATTTCTACGCAGTAAAAATAACCCCACTTCATCGGATAACTCTAATCCACGTTGCCTTGCACGTAATTGTAAAGCGCCAATCAATTGTTCATCATTTAAAGGGTGTAAGTGATAAGTCACCCCCCAAGAAAGTCGAGATTTTAAATCGGCTAGTTTCATCTCAAGTTTAGCAGGAGGGCATTGTGCAGCGACAAGCAAACGGTGATTTACGCTGCGTAGACGATTATATAAATAGAATAGCGCTTCTTCCCAAGCACTGTTGCCGCAAATAGCATCAATATCATCTAAACAAACAATATTAAGTCGCTCTAACCCTTCCACTAATTGTAAAGGGGCACGATGAGTCAGTGTAGCTAAAGGTAAATAAACTGCGCCTAGTCCAAAACGAGCCGCATCATGACACACGCCCTGTAAAAGGTGACTACGCCCTACCCCTTCTTTACCCCATAAATAGGTAAATTGTTCCCCTTGCCCTTTAGCAATTAATGATAAATGGCTAACAATGTGTTGATTGTCACCTGCGTAAAACGTATCTAGGGCACAATCATCTCGTAAGGCAATGCTTAAAGGTAACTGCTCACAAAACTCTTTAACTGCCACGTATTTCACCTTGTTGCAATGGGTTGGGTAGCCTATGTAAAAGCTCGCGCAGTAACACAACTAAAATGGCTGTAATGGGCAATGCCAGTACCACGCCCACAAAACCTAAAAGATGGCCACCGGCTAATACTGCAAAAATCACGACCACCGGGTGTAAACCTAATTTATCGCCAATGAGTAAAGGCGTGAGTACCATACCTTCTAATATGTGACCAACACCAAATAGCGCTAAGACCCCACCGACATGCCAAATGTCATGAAATTGAAAATAGGCCACAGCCAAAGCACTGCCTAAACCCACAATGCTGCCTAAATAGGGAACAATGCTTAATAAGCCCGCCAACATGCCTAGCAATAATGAAAAATTCACACCTATAAGCGCTAACCCTAGCCCGTAAATGGACCCTAAGGCTACCATCACCGATAATTGCCCGCGCACAAAAGTAGAAAGCACCCCATCACATTGGTTGGCAATAGTGATAATCGTTGGCGCATATTTTGTGGGTAATAACGCGTTAATGGCTGATAAAATCTTTTTCCAATCTCGCAGCAAATAAAATGTGGCAATCACAATAATAAATAAGTGAACAAAACCTTCAGCAATAGCAAGCCCGGAATGAAATAAGGTATGCCATAACCATTTTGCGAAGCTACTTGCTTGAGACATATGCTCGGTTAAATTGCTCTTTACACTTTCTATGCCTAAATCTTGCTGTACCACCCCCATCGCAACTAGCTCAGGCATCACTGTTTTTTGTAACCATTCCAACCACCCGGGGATCTTGGCAGCCAAGGCCACGATTTGTTGTTGTAGCGCAGGAATAAGCACTAGTAAAACAATGACAAATAAAAAAATCACCACAAGAAAAACCAAGGTAACAGCTAAGGTTCTGGGCAGCTTTAATTTAGAGGTTAAACGTTCCACTAAAGGATCAGTTAAATAAGCTAAGGCTGCAGCAATCATAAATGGGGTGAGTACGGGCGATAAGTGATAAATAAATGCACCTAATAACCCCAAGCTTACTAAGATGGCCACAAAAAGCAGTGATTGTTGTAAAGTATTCATGTGTCAGTCCTCAGTCTCTTCATCCCATAAGGGTGAGGATAAAGAGTTAGAATCAAACATTGGTTTTGTACTTTGTAGAGACTCCGCTGGGGTATTATTAGCGGCAATCGCCACCCATCGATAGCTTGACTCAATGCCAGCAATTTCTTGATGACGCGATAAGGATGGTATTAAATGTTGATCCATACTCACTGCTTGTTCCAATGCATGGCGACCACTGTCGTTTTGCAAAGTTATTTCAAAAATGGCCAAAGCCCCCAACAGTTGATGAATGTTAACATCTTTAACGGGGTTCAAACTTTTTAAGTAGCTTTCCACATTGACAAAATCACTGGAGGATTGGATCCCTTCAACGGCAATTAAAAAAGGTTTATTCCCCGATCTAAAGCGTGGATTTTCTTGTGCATTTACTTGTGGTTTTAAAAAGCGCGTCGCACCGCTAATGCCTTGACCAAGCACCTCTTCTAACGATTGCCCCTCTACGCGCCAAGTGGGCGAACCTCCTTCCAGTAATTGCCAACTCCCTTCCCAAAGAGCCCCTTGGGCTTTGGGGTTATGCAAAACACGCCCCAACAATATAGTTTGGGCGCCATAACGCAATGAAGCTTGTTGTAAAACACTTGGGAATTGCCCCCACACATCGGTTACCGTAATGGCAGACATATCCTCTAAATCCATTAATGGCAAAATAAGGGGGATCCCTTGTTTTTGCGCAACGGTGTTTAAATAGGTCTGCAAATTGGGATCGGTTTCAACGCCGACTAAACGTCGTTGATGGTTATCTTCAATCGCAAGCCATAATACAACTTTGGGTCGACGCTGCCCCCAAACAACCTGCCCCATTTTTTGTACCAATTGATTTACCAATTCTGGGCTGTATTTAATAACGAGCTGATTGCCTTCGTAACTATATTGCTCAACATAGTCGGGGGCATTTTCAAGCGCTTGTTTCACATGAGGGTTTTTAATTAAAGTAGGATCAGAGCTAATTCTTTCTAGCACCTGAGAAAGGCCTTGTTGCACCAAATTTTGCCATTCATCCTGAGACTGAGACGTGCTGGTGAGGGTAACATCATAAAGATGAGGAACCACCGTCGCGTGCAAAGGCAAAGAAATAAGAGCAGCCATCACCATGCTGACAAAAAGCCCCAGACGCTTGAGTTTTACCATGGTTTCACCCTCTTCTTTATTATTAGTTGAATCATAAACCCCCCTTCCCCTCTTGACAACAAAGGGGGGGTAAGATCCCTCAAGATTTGTTAGAATGCCCACCATCAATGACCCAAATAAGGCATATCAGCATGTCAGAACCCATTACCTATCGCCAAGCTGGGGTAGATATAGACGCCGGCAATGAGTTAGTGGATAAAATTAAAAATATTGTCCCCCTTACCCAGCGTACCGGGGTTATGGGTAGCATTGGTGGGTTTGGTGGCTGTTTTGATCTGTCTGCTTTAAAGCATTATAAACAACCGGTGTTAGTTTCTTCTACCGATGGGGTGGGTACGAAACTACGCTTAGCCATAGAAATGAACCAACATCACACCATTGGTATCGATTTAGTGGCCATGTGCGTCAATGATTTAGTGGTGATGGGTGCTGAACCCCTCTTTTTCTTGGATTATTATGCCACCGGTAAACTAGATGTGAACGTTGCTGCCAGTGTGATTAGTGGTATTGCCCAAGGATGCAAAGACGCCAATTGTGCATTAATTGGTGGTGAAACAGCAGAAATGCCAGGCATGTATAATAACAAAGATTATGACTTAGCCGGTTTTTGTGTAGGTATTGCTGAAAAAGATGAGATTATCGATGGCAGTGGTATTCAAGAAAAGGATGTCCTTATAGCACTCTCTTCTAGTGGCCCGCATGCTAATGGCTATTCTTTAATTCGCCACATTCTCAAGCAAAAACAAATTCCCTTAACGACACTGCTTGAGAATAAACCTATAATTGAAACCTTACTTGCTCCTACCCGCATTTATGTCAAGTCTTTGTTGGCGCTAGCAAAAGCTAAATTATTAAAAGGTGCTGCGCACATCACAGGCGGTGGCTTTATCGATAATATTCCCAGAATATTGCCCGATCATTTAGCCGCTTTTATCGATTGGCAATCGTGGCAAGTTCCCGCTATTTTTCATTGGTTACAAGATAATGGTCAAATGACAAATCATGAACTTCGACGCACACTCAATTGCGGTGTGGGCATGGTGTTATGTGTGAGCGCAAACCATGCTAATCAGGCGCTTTCTTTATTACGTGAGCAAGGTGAAACCTCTTGGATCATTGGGCATGTGAAAGCGCGTAGCCAACAAAGCGTGGAATTTTCTGATGATGCCTAAATGTCGTGTTGTAGTACTTATTGGTGGCAGCGGCAGCAATTTACAAGCGTTAATCGATAGCCAAGAATGCATCAACGCAGTTTCCATGGTAAGTGTGGTAAGTCACCGTCCTGATGCTTATGGTTTAACACGGGCGAAAAATGCCAATATTCCTACCGTAGTGATTTCTCACTTAGACTATAGCGAGCGTGATGCTTTTGAGGCGGATTTACAACAAGCTATCGATAACTTTAATCCTGATCTTGTGCTCTTAGCTGGCTTTATGCGCGTGCTATCGGAAAAATTCGTCTCTCACTATGCAGGAAAATTACTCAACATTCATCCCTCACTCTTACCCAAATACAAAGGGTTACATACCCATCAACGTGTCTTAGCCGCAGGTGATAGTGAACATGGCGCAAGTGTACATTTTGTTACATCAGAGTTAGATGGAGGACCTATTGTTGCCCAAATTCGCGTGCCTGTTTTACCAAAAGATACTGAAGAAACCTTAAGTGCGCGCGTTCTTAAAGCAGAACACCATCTTTTCCCGCAAGTTGTCGCCTGGTTTGCACAAAATCGCTTAAAGTATGATCAAAATATTGTTACATTAGATGGCAAGCGGCTAACACCGCAAGGCTTGCAGTTATCTTTACCTACTATGCAAGGAATAGTAAGTTGAGAAACAAAATAAAACAGCTTAATTTCATGTTCTTCACTACACTGGTCGCCATCCTAATTTGGATGATGAGCCCTACTGTGAAAGGTTTTGTCAGAGAAGATCTCAATGCCTTTCCGTTAAGTGAATACGAAGCACACTACACAGTGAATTGGCTAGGGCTGTATGCCGGTGAATCAGTGCACAAACTGCATCGTCAAAAAAATGGTCATTATCATTTTGAAGCACGTACAGAGCCTAATTTACAATTTTTACCCTATCATTATATGGAAAGCTCCGATTTTGCCTGGCAAGCAGGTGAAATATTGCCACAAAATTATTTCTACAATATTCAAGAAGGAACACGTCGTAAAAAAGGAAATGTCTTATTTGATTACCAATCACACAAAATCCGCTCACCGCAAACCAAAGAGCATTGGGAAACAAAGCTCACGGTCGGCATTCAAGATAAACTCACCCAAACGCTTTCCTTGCGCCAAGCGCTGTTAAAAGGCGATACAACGCTCAACTTTATAGTTGCTGAACAAGACAAACTAAAAAACTATAATTTTGTTATTCTAGGTGAAGAACGCCTTAACACTAAAATTGGCGTTTTAGAAACCGTTAAGTTAGAACATATTTCTCGCAAAGGTCATCGTACGACCATGTGGTTTGCTAAAAAATTAGATTATCTACCGGTTAAAATGGCACAAACACGCCATGGCAAACAAGTCGCCGGCGGCGAGATCTTATCCTTTACCCCCAAGCAGCGACCCTAATCCTATAAAAAAGCGACCTAAGGAAAAAGAATGCGCGAACTATCTTTCGCAGAGTCTAATGATGTCTGTGGTGGCCATTATGACAGTTGGCAAGTGGTTACCATCGCTGGGGCTTCTTCCGGACTAGCTTTTGGCATACAAGAATTTTATGCAACGCTTTCTGTTGTCCAAGGCTTAAAGTACTTTACTATTTGTAGCATACCCACCGCTTTCATGAGTTTAATAATTATTGGGGCAATGGGCCTTGCTCAAAGCATGAAAGAATGGGATCTCATTATGGCAGATCCCAATGGTATGGCTTGTTAGGTAATAGGCAAGGTCACGCCGCGCTGACCTTGATACTTTCCGCCTCTATCACGATAGGAAACTTCGCAAACTTCATCGGATTCTAAAAATAGCATTTGCGCCACGCCTTCGTTGGCATAAATTTTAGCTGGCAGTGGCGTGGTATTAGAAAACTCTAGCGTGACGTGACCTTCCCATTCAGGCTCAAGTGGGGTGACATTAACAATGATGCCACAACGTGCATAAGTGGATTTACCTAAACAGATTGTTAAAATGTTTCGTGGAATACGAAAATATTCTACTGTGCGCGCCAATACAAAAGAATTTGGCGGAATAATGCAAGTGTCACCTACACGGTTGACAAAACTATTTTCGTCGAAATTTTTAGGATCTACCACACTTGAATGAATATTGGTAAAAATCTTAAATTCATTGGCACAACGCACATCATACCCATAGCTTGAGGTACCATAAGAAACAATTTTTTCACCGTTTACGCTACGAACTTGCGTACTGACAAAAGGTTCAATTAAGCCGGCCTCTTTTGCCATTTTTTTTATCCATTTGTCAGATTTAATTGCCATGTTATTTTCCTTATTAATCTGCTACCACAACTGGTATTGCTGCTTGATAGTCTACTTCTTTGACGCCTAGCTCTGCTACTACACGCCCAGCCATTTCCCAATAAGGGGCTGCTAATTCACTCATCGGCTCAGCGCTCACAATAGGGTTGCCACTGTCACACAATGCACGCACATGCGCATGCAAAGGCAACTCTCCCAATAAGGGCAAATTAAACTGCGCTGCCATCTTCAAACCACCATTTTCACCAAAGATAGCTTCACGATGCCCACAATGACTACACACATGCCAACTCATATTTTCCACAATGCCTAATACGTTCACGCCAACTTTTTCAAACATCTTGCAAGCTTTAGTGGCGTCAATCAAGGAAATATCTTGAGGCGTAGTTACAATTACCGCACCACTGATAGGAATTTTTTGCGCCATGGTGAGCTGAATGTCACCTGTGCCTGGTGGCAAATCAATAATCAAATAATCGCACTCAGACCAAGCTGTATCATTGAGTAATTGCTGTAACGCGCTGCTGACCATCGGGCCACGCCAAATCATCGGGCTTTGATCCCCAACTAAATAACCGATGGAAATACTCTCAATGCCATGACTTTGTACTGGGATAAACTTCTTCTCATGCGCTTTGGCGTGCACTTGGGATGTTCCCAACATTAAGGGTTGGCTGGGGCCATAAATATCGGCGTCTAACAAAGCCACTCGTGCCCCTAAGCCGTGCAAGGCCAAGGCCAAATTTACGGCCACCGTGGATTTGCCTACGCCGCCTTTGCCCGAGGCAACAGCAATTATGTTTTTGATGACTGACTTTGACTTTAGATCTTTTTGAACTTTATGACGTCTTACTTTCCAATCCACTTGCAATTTCACCGTAAACGCGGGCCAATCTGTTTGCAAAGCATTGCTAATACGTTGTTTTAATTCAGAAATTTTTCGCGTTACCGGGTAAGGAAACACTAAATGAAGGGATATAGCTTGCTCATGAATGGCAATCTCGTGAATGACTTTGGCACTCACTAAGTCCATTCCCAAGTACGGACACGGGATTGTTCCCAAGATGGAAGTAATTTGGGAAGGAATTGGGGTTATCATTAAATCCACGCACCAGTCATTTTCAACATTGATTGGAGAGGCATTTTAACATGAAAGCCCTCAGAAAATGGAACTTAAGTCAGTAAAAAGTTATACTCTTTTGCCAAAAATGAGAGGAATAGCATGAGCACCCAAGAAAAGCGTCATATCTTAGTCACCAGCGCCTTATATTATGCCAATGGGCATTTGCACCTTGGCCATATTGTTGAAGCAATACAAAGCGATATTTGGGTTCGTTTACAAAAATTACAAGGCCATCACTGTATCCATGTGAGTGGTTCTGATGCCCATGGTACCCCCATCATGTTACAAGCAGAAAAAAAAGGCATCAGCGCAGAAAGTTTAGTGTCGCAATTTAGGCAAGAACATCAACGTGATTTTGGCGACTTTTTGGTTAATTTTGATAATTTTCACACCACCCATTCACCGGAAAATAAAGCCCTAACAGAGCTTATTTACGCTCGCTTACAAGCGCGAGGCGATATAGCTGCTAAAACCATTAAGCAAGCCTATGATCCGGTTAAAAACATGTTTTTACCAGACAGGTATGTGAAAGGTGAATGCCCTAAGTGTGGTGCTAAAGATCAATATGGCGATAGTTGCGAAGCTTGTGGCGCGACTTATACGCCCACCGAACTTAAAAACCCGGTATCGGTAGTTTCTGGCGTTGCTCCCATCGAGAAAGAATCGGAACATTATTTTTTCAAGCTAGAAAATTATAATGATTTTTTACAAAATTGGACACGCCAAGGCCATTTACAAGAACAAATGAGCAACAAACTCAATGAATGGTTTGAAGCAGGCCTGCGTCAATGGGATATTTCACGCGATGGTCCCTATTTTGGTTTTCCTATTCCCAATACTGAAAACAAATTTTTCTATGTGTGGCTAGATGCGCCTATTGGCTATATAGCCAGCTTTAAAAATTATTGTGAACGAAATCCTGATATTAATTTTGATGATTATTGGAAAAAAGATAGCCCACATGAGCTATATCATTTTATCGGTAAAGATATCGTTTATTTCCATGCCCTCTTTTGGCCAGCGATGCTTCATGGCAGTGATTTTCGCACCCCGAGCGCAATATATGCACATGGATTTTTAACTATAAACGGTCAAAAAATGTCTAAATCCCGCGGCACATTTATTACCGCCCGAAATTATTTAGATCATTTAGGCCCCGAATATTTACGTTACTATTTTGCTGCCAAATTAAATGACGGTGTCGATGATTTAGATTTAAATCTCGATGATTTTGTTTCACGGGTAAACGCCGATCTCATTGGCAAATATGTCAACATTGCAAGCAGATGTGCCGGGTTTATCAGTAAAAACCATGACGGCATGCTCGCCGATTCACTGATTAACCCAGCGTTATTCAATCGATTTGTTGACTCAAGTGGCGCGATTTTGCAGCATTTTCAAACGCGTCAATATCACCGCGCAGTGCGCGACATTATGGGATTAGCAGATTTAGCCAACCAATTTGTTGATGAAAACAAACCCTGGGAGTTGGTTAAAAATCCTGAAAACAAACAAAAGGTACAAGCGGTTTGTACACAAGCCATTAATTTATTCCGGCTATTAAGTATTTTCCTCAAACCGGTGCTGCCACAGGTGGTGAAAAATGTAGAAAGCTTTTTAAATATCGCCCCTTTGCAATGGGAAGATATTTCTCAGCCACTGCTTTCTCATAAAATTAATCCTTATCAACCCTTAATGCAGCGCGTTGATCCCAAACAAGTACAAGCCATGCTAGAGCAAGGAAAACAAATGACTGAAACATCTCCTGTTGTTGAAACTAAAAAAAGCGACTTAGATTTAGCGCCAACTATTTCTTACGATGATTTTGCTAAAGTGGATCTTCGAATTGCCAAAATTGTTAATGCTGAGCATGTTGAAGGGGCAGAAAAATTATTGAAGCTTACCTTAAGTTTAGGCTCAGAAAATCGCCAAGTGTTTGCTGGCATCAAATCCGCTTATGCGCCTGAAAGTTTAGTTGGCAAATACACCGTCATGGTAGCCAATTTAGCACCACGGCAAATGCGTTTTGGTCTTTCTGAAGGTATGGTGTTGGCCGCAGGCCCAGGCGGTAAAGATCTGTGGTTACTAGAACCACACGCTGGTGCGTTAGAGGGTATGCGAGTTAAATAATGTCTAGCTTTAAAGCAGTACGCATTGTGGAAGAAGCCTGCATCGGTTGTACCAAATGCGTATCTGTATGCCCGGTGGATGCCATTGTAGGGGCATCCCAGGTCAATCATGCAGTCTTAACAGAATTTTGCATAGGGTGCGAACTGTGTTTACCCCCTTGCCCGGTAAACTGTATTGAAATTTTTCCCATTTTGCCTCCTGAAAATACTATAGAGCGTGCTCAAGTTGCTAAAAATCGCGTTCATGCAAGAAAGGCTCGACTGGCTAAAGAAGAAAATGTGAAAAACGAAAAAGATAATTCTCATATTGCCCGTCTACAAGATGAAATAGCCTCGTCAATGGCACGCATCAGCGAACGCAAAAAAAACCAATGGGTTTATGATGAATAAAGCAGCCATCGACACCCTTTTTAAGCGATTTAAAAAGGAAAACCCTGCGCCCACGACCGAGTTGGTTTATAAAAGTGAATTTGAATTATTGGTAGCGGTGATATTATCTGCCCAAGCGACCGATGTGAGCGTCAATAATGCCACTAAGACTTTATTTAAAGTAGCAAACACACCTAAAAAAATGCTTGCCCTAGGAGAGGAAGGTTTAAAAACCTATATTAAATCCATTGGGTTATATCATAACAAAGCAAAAAATATTATTAAAACTTGCCACATGCTAACAAGCATACATCATTCCAAAGTGCCGCATGAAAGAGAAGCTTTAGAAGCCTTGCCGGGGGTTGGCAGAAAAACTGCCAATGTGATTTTAAACACTGCCTTTGGCGAAGCAACCATCGCTGTGGATACGCATATTTTTAGAGTGGCCAATAGAATTGGGCTAGCCAAAGGTAAAACGCCTCTGGCGGTAGAAAAACAACTCATTAAAGTGATCCCTGCCAAATACCAAAAAGATGCCCATCATTGGCTGATATTACATGGCCGTTATACCTGCACGGCCAGAAAACCCAAATGTATGAACTGTATTATTCAAGATATTTGTACTTATCCAGATAAAAATCTAGCAAAGGAACCATGATGATTGATAATGATCCCATTGCCATGAGAAAAGTTTACTATGATGCTTGGCAAAAAGAGTTAAAGGGCTTACCGTTAACCCCAATGGAAATTATCATTGTCGACATTATTAAACGTCATCCTGAATATCACCCTATTTTCACAGAAGAAAACTTTGAAAAATTGCAAACCGAAAAATTTGCACTCGATCACAATCCTTTTTTTCACTTGGCCTTACACGTTACTGTTGCTGAACAAATTGGCGCCGACAGGCCACAAGGTATTCGTGAACTTTTTTCAAAATTACTCAAAAAACATCAAGATAAAACCATTGCCGAGCATAAGATGATTGAATGCTTAGCGCATGTTTTGGTGGAAAGTTTTATGAAAGACGCAGCGAGTAGTGAAGAACAGTATTTGGAATCAATTAGGAAATTGATTTAGTAGCGGGTGAGGGTTTTACCTGTATATCGTAATCACAACTCTTCTATTCTTCGCTCTACCTTCAGCTGTTTTATTAGTTGCAATAGGCTTTTTATCGGCATAGTCTTTAAGGGTTAGCATATCTGCCTTGATACCATGAAATTGTACCAAGTAGTCTTTCACTGCCCATATTCTTTGATTGGCTAAATAATTATTGGCCTGAAAACTGCCCTTTCTATCGGAATGACCGGCAATATCAATACGGCGTATTTTTCCATCGGCGCGTACAAACTCTGCAAGCTCTTTTAATTTTCTTTCATTTTCTTTACTGATAATGGCGCTACCACTTTCAAAATGCAGCACAATTTCTTTGAGATCGTTAAATGTATGTGGGATCATTTGCGATATACAATGTAAATACTCTTTATAGGGCTTCTCAAAACCTGCTGGCATCAACACAATTTTATCGGATTTATGCGTTTGTGTTTTGCTGGCTGTGTTTGCTGGCGTGATGATAAACACGGCACTATGGCCAATATCTAGATTTTCCAGCACTCGATAAACCTCATCAGATTTCATAGTGATGGGTTGTAATCCAGGTTTCACTGGGACCTTGGCAATGAACGTGGGCGCTTGATTGATTTTCCAACGTTGCGGATAGGTATTTAATGTTGCCTTACCAGGATGTAACCTATCTAAAATACAATCCACTACGAGCTTTTGATGTTCATGCGAAGATTGACTAAAAATGGCTTTACCATACCCTGGAATAGTATGCGTTAAACTACACTCTACCTTTGAAGTGTTGGTTTTCCAATGTGAACCGTCATAGGGCGCTTTATATTCATGCGCAAAAGCACTAAACACTAGGCTTAAGAGTGCTAAAAAAGCTACAATGCGGCAAAAGGGTGACGGCATCCTTGTTATCCTAATGAAAGTTCACCTATAGAACATCGACCAATGATGAAAGAACTTGATGGTATGCACACAATAGAGATAATTTATCCAGATGACTGGCATTGCCATTTAAGAGATGGCAATGCCCTGCAAACAACCGTTCCACTGGTAGCCAAGCAGTTTAAACGGGCGATTGTAATGCCTAATTTACAACCTGCGGTTGCTACTGCCATGGACGCCATGGCCTATTTAGGACGTATTAAAAGTCATATTCCCGAAGGGGTTGATTTTCAACCTTTAATGACGCTGTATTTAACCGAGGCAACCACCAAAGATACCATTCAAGAAGCCAAAGCCAGTGGCTTTGTTACCGCTTGCAAGCTATATCCTGCGGGTGTTACCACTAATTCCGCGCAAGGCGTTAACACCTTAGAAACTTTATTTCCCGCCTTTGAGGCCATGGAAAAAGCAAAGCTGCCTTTACTCATTCATGGGGAAGTGAATGATAAAGACGTGGATGTATTTGATAGAGAAAAAATCTTTATAGAGCGTTATGCTCAAACGCTAATTAACACCTTTCCCAGTTTAAAAATTGTTTTTGAACATATTACTACCAGTGAAGCGGTAGACTTTGTAAAAACTGCGCCATTTACAGTAGCGGCCACCATTACACCACAGCATTTATTATTAAACAGAAATGCATTATTCATAGGCGGTATACGCCCACATCATTATTGTTTACCAGTATTAAAAAGACAAACCCATCAAGAAGCATTAATTAAAGCCGCAACGAGCGGCAATCCCAAATTCTTTATTGGTACAGATAGTGCGCCGCATGCCAAATCTAAAAAAGAATCTTTTTGCGGCTGCGCAGGCATTTTTAGTCATCATGCGGCCCTTGAGTTATATGCCACAGCTTTTGACGAGGCGAATGCTTTAGATAAACTAGAGGGCTTTACTAGCCTATTTGGCCCCCGCTTTTACGATTTACCTGTTAACACAGGTAAAATCCGCTTAACAAAAGAAAATTGGGAAGTGCCACACACGATGACCTATGAAGATGAATCTTTGGTACCTTTTTATGCAGGTTTAACGCTGTCATGGAAGGTAATATGACGCATAACATCGCCGCACGTTTTAGGGGTTTTTTACCGATAGTGGTGGATGTGGAAACCGGTGGCGTGAACACCCAAACCGATGCGTTGCTAGAGCTTGCTGCCATTAGCATTAAAATGGATGAAAATGGATTGCTTATTCCTGATCAAACATATCATTACCATATTCAACCTTTTGAAGGCGCCAATTTAAATCCTGAAGCTTTGGCATTTAATAAAATCGACCCAGGCCATCCTTTTCGCTTTGCCTTAGCAGAAAAAGATATGCTCAAAGAATTTTTTGAAGCCATAAACAAAGAACTTCAAGCCAAAAAATGTTCACGCGCAGTTTTAGTAGGACACAATGCCTGGTTTGATCAACAATTTTTAAATGCCGCAGTGAACAGATGTGACATCAAAAATCCATTTCATCGATTTACCAGTTTTGATACGGCAACATTGAGCGCGCTTGCTTATGGACAAACGGTGCTTGCTAAAGCCATGGAAGCAGCCAAAATCCCCTTTAACACTGATCATGCCCATTCTGCGCTATACGATACCCAAAGCACTGCTGCGCTTTTTTGTGAAATTGTTAACCGCTGGCAGGCACTTACAAAACCCCCAACCTAATCAAAATATCTCTTTTTATCCCATAAAATGTGGAAGTTGCCACGCTTGTTTTAGTTTTCAAACAAATATATAATGCGCAGGAAACTATTCATTCTTTTTGGAGTACCTATGAGAGAGCTCAGCGTTGTTGAAATATTAAGCATTAATGGTGGCCTCACAGACAAACAAGTTGACAGTCTCTTAGGCAAAGTTGGCGCCTATGCCGCCAATATTGGTTTTCTAAGCGTGATGTTTTGTGCTGGGTATATCGGCCTTCCTACGTTAGTGATTGGTGGCATTGGTAGTTCTGTTGTAAAAGTGGCAGGAACCTATGTTGTTTATGAAAATAAAAATGCCATCTTAGGTTACTTAGACTCTGCGATGAATTATTTTTCAGGGACTCCCTCCACAATTCCAGATAACGCATAATCCCGCTGCGGGAATACTCACTTCCATGACAGATTTAAATCTTTACTAGGTAAAGATAGTTGCGCACAAGTAACGGACTATCACCAAATGCACTAAATCCATTCCGGAATAACACATAAGATTATGTGCATATTCACCTATATCTTCAATAAATACAATAAATGCCATTGAACTAATTTCCAGATCCATTAATCAAAATTTTAATTGATTTGATTCTATTAGGGTGGGGAATATGGGTATTTATAAACAAGTATATTCACTTATTTTACTCATACTCTTCTCCTTATATGTCGTAAGCGTACAAGCGAATGACTCAAGGCCTGTTGGCGCCGTCTTTGTGGCGACAAATCCTGATCCAACGACAGGAAATAACGGGATTATGATGTATTTACGTGCAAAAGATGGGACGCTTACCTTGGCGGCAGGCTCTCCTTTTTTAACCCAAGGAAAAGGCACTGGACTGGGGTATATTGTCCCACCCGATGCTCTAGGTTCACAAGGATCGCTTGCCGTTGATAAATTAAATCGATTTCTATTTGTTGTAAACGCAGGCAGCAATCAAATATCAGTTTTTAAAATTAGTCGTTCTGGATTAACACATATAGAAACTGTCGATTCCGGTGGTGATTTTCCAAATAGTATAGCCGTACGAAATAATATCTTATATGTACTAAACGCTGCTGGTAATAGCAATTTTAAAGCTTTCTATATTACGCTGTCTGGTCACTTAAAACCAATACCGGGAGCAAGTTGTGATTTACAACCACCTTTAAACTATTGGCCTGTCATTTTCTCTGGTCATCCTCAAGAAACGGCAATGCCTGGTCAGATTGGTTTTACGCCTTCAGGGGATAAATTAGTCATCATCAGAAAAGAAGGACTCACGGAGCCTAATCCATTCGGGCCACTAGCAGGACCTGGACGTATTGATGTGTATCAGCTTGGATTTCTGGGACTTCCTGTTTGTTCAAATCCAACCGCGAATATCAATGATAGGATCCCAGCAGGTCGATTCCCCTTTGCGTTTGATTTTGATGATAACGGACATTTGATGGTCGTTGAGATCTTTGGAAGCCCCTCTTACGATGTCAGTCCATTTAATGCCGGCGCAATGTCTTCTTATAACGTTAAAAATAACGGTGTATTAAAAGTTTTAACAGCATCACTGCCTAATAATCAAACAGCAATTTGTTGGATTAAACATGCTGGTAATTTTGTTTATGCTTCGAATAATTTTAGCGATTCCATCTCTTTATATAAGGTAGATAATAAAGGATCTTTATCATTACTCAACTACCAAGCTGCAATAGTAGGAACACCGTCAAATCCTTCCGGTTTTCCACTTGACTTAGATATAACAAAAGATGGTCGTTTCTTGTATCAACTAGTGCCAGGTCAAGGTTTAGTTTATGCCTTTTCTATTAATAAACAGACGGGTGCGCTTACCCAAATTGGAACAGCAAGCGCTGGCGTTCCATTTACAGGTCAAGTTGGACTGACAACAGCTGATTTTGGTGATAAATGAAAATATGATAGTGCTTTGCTCAATATAATCTAAATAACAGCGGCTAATTCAGTGCCTTGTCGAATTGCGCGTACTGCATCTAACTCTAATGCCACATCCGCGCCACCAATTAAAGCAGCATTAACCCCCATTTTTTGTAAGGGTTCTAATAGCTCCCTGAGTGATAGCTGGCCAGCACAGATAACAATGGTGTCCACCGCAAGGATCTGCTCTTTACCGTCTTTAAGAATGTGCAGACCTTGATCATCAATTTTTTGGTAACTTACCCCTTCTAGCATATTGACCTTTTTACGTTTTAATTCGGTGCGGTGGATCCAGCCGGTAGTTTTGCCTAAATTTTTGCCCATTTTTTCTTTTTTGCGTTGCAAGAGGTAAATTTCTCTTGGCGAGGTAATGTCTAACGGTTTTATGCCCGCCACGCCGCCTCTGGCTTCATTGGTGGGATCAATTCCCCAATAATGCAAATAATCCGGAATATTTAAACTTGGATGCACATCCGGGTGATGCGATAAAAATTCCGCCACATCAAAACCAATGCCGCCTGCGCCCACAATGGCTACGCTATTGCCAGGAATAACTTTACCTGTAATAACGTCAATATACGACGCAACCTTGGGATGATTAATGCCAGGAATATCCGGAACACGTGGTTTAATACCTGTAGCAATGATAACGTTATCGTAATGCTTTTCTTTTAACATGGTAGCATCTGCTTTGATATTAAGCTTAACCTCTACACCATTAGCTGCCAATTCATGTTTAAAATAACGCAAGGTTTCATAAAACTCCTGTTTGCCAGGAACTTTTTTAGCTAAATTGAATTGACCACCAATTTCACTTTGTTGTTCGTATAAAGTAATAGCATGACCACGGCGTGCCGCTTCTACAGCAAAGGCTAAGCCCGCGGGGCCTGCCCCCACCACTGCTATTTTCTTTTTCACAGTGGCAGGTATTATTTTTAATTCTGTTTCATAACCAGCTTGTGGATTCACTAGACACGTGGCCTGCTTTTTCTGGAAAATATAATCTAAGCATGCTTGGTTACAAGCAATACAGGTGTTAATGCTGTCTGCTTTATTTGCTAGTGCTTTTTGAGGAAAATCGGGATCAGCTAAAAAAGGGCGCGCCATAGAAATTAAATCGGCATGCTGTTCTTTGAGCACATCTTCTGCCACTTGCGGATGGTTAATACGATTCGAGGTCATTAAAGGAATGCTAACTTCGCCGCGTAGTTTTTGAGTGACCCAAGTAAAGGCGCGTCTTGGCACTTTAGTGGCAATAGTCGGAATACGCACTTCATGCCAACCGATGCCTGTGTTAATGATAGTTGCGCCTGCATCTTCAACTGCTTTGGCCAGGCGTACAATTTCCTGCCATTGGCTGCCATCGGGCACTAAATCTAGCATCGATAAGCGATAGATAATGATAAAGTCTTGGCCGAGAGCTTCGCGTGTTTTTTTAACTATTTCCACGGGAAAGCGCATACGATTTTCATAACTATCGCCCCACGCATCGTGGCGCTGATTAGTACGCTTTACTAAAAACTCATTAATTAAATAACCTTCTGAACCCATAATTTCAACGCCATCATAACCTGCCATTTTAGCAAGCGTAGCTGCGCGAACATAATCGTCGATGGTGCTTAAAATGCCACGCTTAGATAATGGCCATGGTGCAAATGGGCTGATAGGAGATTTGATGCGCGAGGGTGCTACTGCTAAAGGATGATAGCCATAACGACCCGTATGTAAAATTTGCATCACTATTTTACCGTGCGCCGAATGAACAGCTTGGGTGACAATTTGATGCGCTTTTGCATGTTTTTGAGAGCTCATTCTGGCTAAAAATGGCGCCCCCCAACCTGCTATATTAGGCGAAATGCCGCCAGTCACTATTAACCCTACGCCGCCCAAGGCTCTTCTTTCATAAAAGGCCGCCATTTTTTCATACCCATTTTTGGTTTCTTCCAAACCGGTATGCATTGAGCCCATTACCAGGCGGTTCTTCAATGTAGTGAATGTAAGATCTAAGGGGGTAAAGATATGGGGATAGGGGTTGTTGTTCAAAATGGACTCCGTTCCATTTTTTTCCCACTTTGTAAAAGGGGGACCGTCGCGAAGCGACGAGGGGGATTTTATCTTAAAAAAATCCCTCTGACTCAACCTGCTTCGCAGGCTGAGCCGTCTCCCTTTTTCAAAGGGAGATAAAATACCTTTACAATGTACCTTCGTTATTCGCCAAATAGCTAGCCACACCAGCAGGTGTTGCTTTCATCGCTACATCGCCTTTTTTCCAACCAGCTGGGCATACTTCACCATGCGCTTCGTTGTATTGAATAGCATCTACCACACGAATGATTTCATCAATGTTACGACCAATAGGTAAGTCGTTAACCAGTTGTGAACGAACTACGCCGTTTTTATCGATTACAAAAGCAGCTCTAAACGCAACACCGGCTTCAGGATGTTCTACGCCATAAGCTTGGCAAATGCGGTGATGCACGTCTGCGGCCATGGTGTATTCCACTGCTTCAATACCACCATCTTTAATGGCGGTGTTACGCCATGCGTTATGGGTAAATTGAGAATCGATAGAAATAGCAATCACTTCCACACCGCGCTCTTTAAATTGCTTCATACGTTTATTTAAAGCAATAAGTTCAGAGGGGCAAACAAAAGTGAAATCTAAAGGATAAAAGAAAAGTAAACCATACTTGCCTTTAATGGCATCGGATAATTTAAATTGTCCGGTAATTTCGCCATTACCTAAAACCGCTGCACAGGTGAAATCGGGTGCTTTGCGACCAACTAAAACAGTCATGTCAATCTCCTTCGTTATTTCAAATATTGGTGTTCATGCTATCACGGAACCCCTAAAAATGGCTACCAAAACAGTCGGGATAGCGCTACTCTTGAGCGGCAATCGCTTCCATTTCTTGGGCGATTACTCCGCCTTCACTGAGTTGCTTTTGCAATTCACCACTTTCATACAATTCGGTGACAATATCACAGCCGCCAATTAACTCTCCTTTAAGGTAAAGTTGCGGAAACGTGGGCCAATTTGCATAGCGTGGTAATGTTTGGCGTATGTCTGGATTTTCTAATATGTTCACATACGCGTATTTTGCTTTACAGAGTTTTAAAATATGGGCCACCTGACCGGAGAAGCCACATTGGGGGAATTGGGGGGTACCCTTCATGTAAAGTAATAAGTCATGATTTTTGATTTGCGACTGAATGCGCGCCAAAGTATCCATAGTTTAGCCCTTTAAGGTGCGAATGAATCAGCCCGTATTCTAGAGCATTTTGCCGCAAGAATCATGCGCAAATGCTTGCCTTAGGAAGTTTTGGGCCATAGACTGTGTCCTTCTTGCGCACGTGATAGCGCATTAGTTAGAATATAAACTTAAGCCAAGGGAGCAATTATGGCTATAGAATTACCCCCACTTCCCTACGAATTGGACGCGCTTGTGCCACATATTTCCCGTGAAACCTTAGAATATCATTACGGTAAACACCATAAAGCTTATGTGGATAACCTCAATAACCTTATCCCCAATACTGAATTTGCGGGTAAAAGTTTAGAACAAATTATCATGACCTCAAGCGGCGGTATCTTTAATAATGCCGCACAAGTTTGGAACCATACCTTCTATTGGAATTGCTTAAGCCCCAACGGCGGCGGAGCCCCTACAGGTGAATTAGCACAAGCCATTGATAAAGCCTTTGGCTCTTTTGAAAAATTTAAAGAAGCATTTTCCAAAACAGCCATTACGACTTTTGGCTCTGGCTGGGGCTGGTTAGTGAAAAAAGCGGATGGTACATTAGATCTCGTTAGCACCTCTAATGCACAAACGCCCATGACAGCTAATCATAAAGCACTACTCACCTGCGATGTATGGGAACATGCCTACTACATCGACTACCGTAATGCCAGACCAAAATATGTCGAGCATTTTTGGGAATTGATTAACTGGGATTTTGTGGCTAAAAATTTTGCTAAATAATATCCAGGTACTTTAATGCCACATTTACTACAAACTTATGATCCTCTGCATGTGACCTTCACAGAAGGCGAAGGCCTGTGGTTAACGGATGATAAACAGCAACGCTATCTCGATGCCATCAGTGGCATCGGGGTAACGCTCTTGGGCCATAATCACCCTGAATGGGTTGAACAAGCAAAAATACAAGCTGGCAAGTTGGTGCATGTTTCAAATATGTATCAGATCCCAGAAAAATCACAACTTGCCCAAAAGTTGTGCCAACTTGCACATATGGATAAAGTTTTTTTTGCTAATAGTGGCTCTGAAGCTAATGAAACCGCCATTAAATTGGCCAGGCTTTATGGGAATCGCCAGCATATTACCAATCCCACCATTATTGTGTTTGAAAACGCGTTTCACGGTCGTACTTTAGCCACACTTTCAGCCAGTGGGCATCGCCAAGTACAAGCGGGTTTTGAGCCCTTATCCAGTGGTTTTATCCGTGTTCCTTTTGGTGATATTAACGCGCTTAAACAAATTGCCCAAAGTCGTCACGATGTTGTCGCTTTGATGATAGAACCTATCCAAGGCGCAGGTGGTATTCATATTGCGTCCAATAGCTTTTTGCAGGAAGTGCGCCATTTATGTAATGATCATCACTGGTTACTGATTTCTGATGAAATTCAAACTGGCGTTGGTCGCACTGGCAAATTTTTGTGTGTTGAGCATGCAGGTATTCAAGCTGATGTGGTCACGCTGGCCAAAGGTTTAGCGAATGGTATTGCGATTGGAGCATGTTTAACCAAAGGCATCGCCAATGAATTATTTACACCCGACAAACATGGTTCAACCTTAGGTGGTAACCCCTTCGCTTGTGCAATGGCATTAAAAACGCTTGAAATTATCGAAAAAGAAAATTTAATGCAAAATGCTGCTCTTCAAGGAGATTTATTACTTAAATCTTTAAATGAACGTTTAGGGCATCATCCACAAGTGAAATCTGTTAGAGGCAAAGGGTTAATGCTGGCAGTTGAATGCAAACAGCCATGCAAACCAGTTGTCAAAATTGCACTTAAGCACGGTTTATTAATTAATGTGCCGCAACCGCACATTATTCGACTTTTACCGCCACTTGTTATTCAACCAAAAGAAATTGAGCAAATCGTTAACAAGCTTGAAATCAGTTTAGACGAATTTGCCAAACTGCAGTCAAACTAAGCATCTTGCCCGTCTTTTTGTAAGCCTTTTCTCAAATCCCTGCAAGCCAAACTGCACTACTATACGGTTAAGTCATTCAATTTATTTAGTTTTAGTACATCAACTTGGTAACAAATCTTGAAAAGTAAGTAACTATTTACAGCAATACCTGCGGTATATGTAACACATGGGCTCAAACTTTCTAATCACGGGCCGAAACAGTATTTGACCAATCAGCAAACAAGTGGGCCATTTTGTTTGCCATTACTGTTCATAAGGGGAGCATCACATGGGCAGAACCGCACTCATCCAATCAGCACCCATCGCCACTATCCTTATCCCAAAAGCAACACTCACCAAGGGAGAGCTTGCTGCTTTGATACAGATTGCTGCATTAAATAAGCACGAGCCCTTAGATCAAATATCTATGCCCTCTTCCACACCCAATTTAGTGAGCACGCAATTTAATCAAGCAACAGCGCAACAAAAGCAGGTTACTGTAACCTTTGTCAGAGGATATCTTGGTTATGTGTTGACTAAAACAACCAGTGAACCAGTACTCTCTTTTTATGCCAACGCGCTTTATCAATTAATTCAAGATACTCCACTGACACGAAAAGTAGAAATGATTCAAGAAATCGGCAAAGAGGGCCTCCTCAAAGCCGCCATGGTAAATCCCGCTATGGCAAGCTTAGTATTTCACTTTTTAATTTCACTATTAAAAACTGATCGTAAAAAATGGCTTTATTTTTCTTTACATATCGAACAAATAATCAAACAAATCAATATTGAAAAAAATGTATTTCACGGACCCGATTTTGGCGATCATGATCAACCTTACATTGCTCATCTGATGATGCTCTATGCTCATTGGCCACAACTACGCGCTGAATTTAAAAAAACCATAGAAACCAACTTGAGTGATGGAAAAAGCCACGACGGTGAAGTGTTAACACAAACAGAACTACAGTTAAAACAAATTACACAAAATGAATTTGATGAAAACTTTAATGCTTTTATATCCACTTTTAATCCAGTCAAACCCAAAAAAACACTTGCCTTACAACAAGCGCTTGGGGGTTATACCCCAGAACAACTGGCTTGGTTTACCTTAAATGCTTATATAAATCAATTTAAAAACTTTGGCGCCTTGGATGCCAGCACCGATCTACAAGCTAAACTTAGTGCACTTATCAACACCCATGGGCGTGAAGCGCTTCTTGGTGTATTACATGAAAAGAATACACAACCATTAAATCAACAAGTATTGACATTGGTGGAAAAAGAGTATGATAAAACAATCAAAGAGTTATCCTTCAATGCTAGACGGTGGTTATTTTTAACATTACTGCTTGAAGATAATGACTACTGGTACCCTGCTCATATCGTTCGCCCCACGGGTTCAGAACTTGATGTTTGTAATCGATTAATTCAAAACGCTCATGCTTGCCCAATTGTTACCCGTTTATTGCATCAACGTTTGGTGGCTCGTCTAAAAGGAGAAGAAAATTCGCTATTTGAAGTGATCACCCAATTTATCAAACATAAAGCCACTAAATTAGATGATCAAATGCGATTATGGCAATACCTTTCTTTAACGACGCATCAAGAACCTCATTACTTTGCCATGATGCAAAACCGCACCCATGAAGTGAATATGGGTAATGTTATTTATAGAACCGTCTATACCCCTCTTAGCGCGCTTTTTGCAAGGCTTGCTAATTACTCTCATTACCTCAGAAGTGTTATTTTCAATGCTTTATTAACGAATGTTTCACAAAGCGCTGAATTTGAAGAACGGGTCTCGCAATTAAAACTATATCAAAGTCATGCCATTAAAACTTTGCTAAAAACCTGTGATAAAAATGCACTACATTGGCTCTATTTTACATTATTGACTAATATGCACCAACAGCAAACCATTAATCTTGGGGCAGGATTAACCATCAGCAGACCCGTTGATAGAAATTGGCTCCATGCTGAACAAATATTAGACATTGTGGATAATCATCCTGAAGCTACAAGAACAATATTAAATGAACTAGAAACTTTAATAGAAATCCAACACATCAGACAAATTAATGCTTTTAGTATTAATTTCCTGAAAGCCAAACTGAACAAATTGAGCACGGAAGCTAAAGAATGGTTATATTGGACATTAAAAACACTCACAGTAAAAAACCAGTTTCCAATTGCTGCTGAAAAAGATCTGGCTTTACCTCCCCAATCAAGAAGTGATCTGGCTAAAATACTATATTTAATCCGAAATAATATAGACTTAATAGGCATAACCAAGGATCATTTGCTTGAAGCCTTACCTCAGATTGCCCGATTGCAACCAGAAAATGAAAATTATAACTTCTTTGCTTATAAACAATGTCAACCAGGTGAATTTTGCTTCTATGAGTCACTTTCTGAAGAAAGATCTTTAGCACTTATACCCATGTTACTTAAATCCACTGCCAAAGCCACAAAAAGTTGGTTAGCACAGGCGTTATCGACCGGTGTGATTGATTCACATGTTCTTATCCAGGCATTACCCAGCGAGATGCGTGCACAAGTAGCACATGAGCTAGAATTGGTGCCCAATATATTGAATTTGGCCCTAAAATGGCCAAGTGTACGTAAGCGGGTTATTCAAGCTTGCGGCGGCAATCCTCATGACATTAAACCTGTTTCTGTTTTAGTGCTAGATGATTTGAACTTTTCTGAAAAAGGGATGCTGGCTTTAAGTTTACATTTAAAAGAACATCTACGCCATCTTACACACTTTAGTGCAGTCAGAACCAACTTAACCGATGATGCTTTATATGAACTTGCTGATGTCTTAATTGGAAATGCGCCGCTGAGTGTACTGCAGCTGCATCATAATCCACAATTAAGTACCGATGCTTTACTTTACTTGTTTAATCAAAGTAACATCCGTTTAAGAGCCCAGGATCAAGGCTTTGTACGTTCTACGTTAATGGGTTTTATACTTGATAGTGATGTGTTAAGTTGGCTCTCAGTAAAGCTTAACATACCTCAGAGCGCTGAACTTTCTCATTATCATCAGGACAATAGTGTTTTTTTTATGCCTGCTAGTGCTCAGCAAAAATTTCGTCTGGCAAGCGCACTCGTCGAAGATTGTAAACAAAAACCCTTTATGACTGCCACCCTAAAGAATATGCTGCATTATATGATTTCTCCAGAGCTGGGGAATAATCAACTTGTCCATGCGGCAGTTTCGGTCAATAAAGAACATGCCCTCCAGTTAACGGCTGCACACACAACAAGCTTGATTAAAAATAAAAAACTTAAAGCGTGGCTACAAAAAGCGCTAAGCACAGGAAAACTTGAACTGATTGAGGGTGAATTTTCAGAGCAAGATACCATTTTTATTATTCAACTTTGCTGTTTATTGTTGATGGCTGATAAAACACAACGATTTGTCTTGGGGCAACAATTAGGAATGGGGCTTCAAGAAAGCTATCCGCCGATTACACACTTATCTTTACAACGTTTCCCTCACTTGCCCATTTTACAATCAACTTTTTTAAAAGCGCTATTACATAATCGAGATACTATCAAACACTTAACTGTACAAAACTCACAGTTTGATGATAACTTGATGAGTATATTCTGTGATGTGTTAAAAGATAAGCGACATCTTAAACACTTAAATCTTGACGGCAACCCCATTCAAAAAGAAGGGGCTAAACGCATTGGAGAGTTATTAACCAAAAATCCCTTCATTAAAGAATTATGTCTTACCCATTGGGATAATGGCTTAGAAAGTTTTAATGTGTTCGCTTCTGAACTAGCTAAAGTGCTTTCTCAAGATAATTGTTTGACGCATTTAGATTTTTCTGAAAATCAATTTGATACTGTTAAAGTAAATCATCTTTTTGATTTATTGATAAAGTTTCCCCATAAAATTAAATCGCTTAAATTAAATGGCAATCACTTAGGTGATTTCGCTTTAAAACGTTTAGCAGAGTTGATTAAGAAAAATACTGCACTTGAAAGCATTGAGATTGACGGACATCATGCGAACCCCGACGCATTAGCAGCAATTGAACAAGCAGTTAAAGAAAACAATAATTTGGTGCACTTTGCTGCATTTCCGACTTATCACTTGGATCTTGATTCATTAGAAGAAGGTCAGGTTGTAGAACAACGCTTGCGCAACGCTCATCAGATCTTAGAAAATATTCAAGAAAGTCTGCAACGCAATATTGAGGAAAAACAAGTCATCCAAAAAATGTGCAGCTTGCAGCTCTCTCAAGAATTACCCAGAGCAGCAGCTACCCAAGAGATGATTAAGCGCTCCGCCTCTAGCCCTTGTTTTGATTCGATGGATTTTGACACATCGACTGTTTTGCAGTTCTCAGGCTCACAACAAAAGGGAAGCATCCGCAAGCCACTTAAAGAAAAACAAGGTGTCGTCTCTTCTAGTGGCGGTCATCTCAGATCAACGTTGGTGTGATTAAATTATTTTTATAGCCACCTGCTCATGCATCTTATTGTAAGCAATATACTGCACATTGAGCTTTCTTTCTTGAATAAACTCCTGAAAGGCTTTCCATTCGTGTTCTTCAAAACGAGGGTAATTATAAAATTCATCAAACACGATAACGGTACCTGGTTGTATGTTATCCGCTAATAGGTTTAAAGAATCCTTGGCCGATTGATAGGTATCGCTATCGATATGCAACAAAGCAATGGCATTGTTTTTAAGGACTTGATTTTTAAACTTGGGTAATATTTCTTTAAATAGGCCTTTATAGACAATCACATTTTTAACAAGGGGTATTTTGGCATCTTTACGCTTTAAGCCAAACATCCCTGCTTTAAAGATTTTATCGCCTTTATCCCAATCAGTTGGCAAACCTTCAAAAGAATCAAAGCCATAGACTTTTTTAGTAGGGTTTAAGGCAGCAAGAAAATTAATCGTACGACCTGTACCCACGCCTAATTCTATATAATAACCGCCGGTAATGCTTACCTCATCAGAGGCAAAACGAAGCACATCGGCATCAGCATCAAGCTCTTTAGCCCCTTTGAAGTATTGGGTAACCACATGTGCCGCTTTAGGATCGTTTTTATAAGGCTTGTTCTTGCCAGTAAAGTGAAGTACCTGGTTACCTTCAAAGGTGCCCACAGGCACTTCCATCACATCTGTCCAATTATAATGATCTGCTGGTGTAAGAAGTGGATATTCAGCAGCATGAGTAACTAAACTTGTCATTAACACGCTAAGCGCGAGTACACATGCGTTCTTTGTTGCCATTTTAATCAGAACTCCTTGGCACAAAAAGTAAACCATCTAAATAAGAATGGGCCTTTTAGCCCACTTTAAGTTTTAGCCTGAAAATACTAGTGGGAATAAGAGATTAAGGCAATTAGCTTATTTTACTAATGTTTTGGTTTTTCTGTGTGGGTAACAGTTTGTGATGGTGATGTTTTTGACGATGGATCTTTTGGTTTACCTTCCATCTCCTTTTGATGACGAGGATCGTACGTATGCTGTTGTGGTCCTAAAACGGATTCAACATCTCTATCAACTTTTTTGGCGCCAGATTTCGCGTCAGGTGTCATAACATGTTCGACAATTCTTTTTGCAGTAACAGTTTCATCCCATTCTTTTATAGCTTGAGTAAAATCTCTATTTTTTGATAAAACCTCTTTGAGCGTTTGTTGTTTAGGTTCATCCCATTTTCTTTTGCCAGTTAACATATCTCCCATTTTTTCAAGAAAACCACGCTTTTGCTCCACTTTTTGGTTCAGATCCGCGCCCTTTGAAATTAATTTTTTGATGCTTTCTGGAGATAACTTATTGTGGCCCTGTACCAACAATTGGGTTGCCATATCTCTTTCAGCTTTTTGTTTTAAAGCTTCAACATCTTCCTTAATTTGTTTGGGTGTTTTATCAAAATTTGACTTTTCACGTGAATATATTTTTAAAGCTTGTAACTTACTCTCCGTTAATGCCATTTCTATTTGTGAATTTTCGGATCGGTTTGGCATATCCTTATACGTTTTCAAATCTTTTTCAGCTTGCGCAATTTCAGATTCAACAACTGCATATCTTTTTGCTTTTTCAACCGCTGCGCTCATCAGACCAAGAGATTGAGTATCTTCAAAGGATTGCTGGTAGTAAGTACCTTCAACTTTTTGTTTATCAAGCTGATCGATAACACCTTTTAAAAAACCCTCCGTTCTTAACTTTCTCATATTAAAAGAAACATTTTTGGCTTCACTATCATCTTTACCGAGTGTAAACAATTGACTCTCTAATACAAAGAATACTTGCCCTAAAAATTCAGATTTTCTTCTTGCTAACGTTTGCTCTGGTGTTTCTCCTTCTTTTTGACCATAATTCCCTTCATTTTTATTTTCTAAGTAACTATGATACATGGGCCCGAGCGCCTCAATAAGTTGGATTGGAAACAGTTCAGTAATTCGCTCTCCCAGTGCTTTCATTTTAGCTTGGCCTTGTTCAGATTTTTCATCGATAGGTGCTTTAAGCTGGTCATATATTTCTCGAAGACCACTATCTGAGTAAGCGTCACGCAAAATAGCCTGAAAAAGTGATCGGGGCACAAAATTCTGATTACGTAAGATTTGAGGGAAAGCATCTTGTTTTTCTAAACCAAGTTTTACTGACACTTCTTGCTTTTGCTTAAAATCTTCATAACGAGCATGCATCACTTTGGCGCAAAGACGTATAAAGTCAATGGGCGCTACAAACTTTTTTCCTTCAAGATTATCACTGCTTAAATACTTTCCACCAAGCTCATCAGATAGCAATCGAGAAAGATGAAAATCATTCATTTGTTGTAGATAATCTACTATCTGTGCTTCTGTCAGTAATTCTGTATCAACCTCTTCTGGACCTGTTAGTTTGCTCATAATTATTCTCGCTTATAAAATCATATTATTTACTACCAAGCGTTCTTACTTTTTCAAATTTTTGAGTGGACGACTCTTTTAGTTTACTAATCATTTCTTGCACTTCTTTAGAGGTGCTTTCTTGAACACCTTTCATTATTTTCTTATCCAAGGCTTGAACAAATTGCTTGTGTATATCAGGATTACTTAGATCTTTTCCTTTAAACTCCTCTGTTAATAAGCTATGAATAGCTTTTATAGCTAATTTGTCAACAATACTTACTTTTTTAGAAGGGTCTATCTGTGTTACATTGCCTTCTTGTTGCAAAACAGAGGAAAACTTTTCTTTAATAATATCTAAACATTCATCAGCAACACTTTTTTGAGGCGGCGTTGGCGGTAGTGGATCCCTGGGTTGTTCTTGTGTTTCTCTTAAAGTAGTAAAAGGCGGTCCACTGGGGGGAAGGTCAGCCACAGAAGAATCTGAATCTACTGTCGGTAATTCACTACCCCTACTCATTTCATCTAATCTTTTTAATAACTGTTCAGCTTCGTCTTGTTCTAATATGAGTTCTTTAGGTATCTCTTGTTGCACTGTATTAGCTTCTAAAAGCGTTTGTGGGTTTACTTCTTGAACTTCAAGTCTTTCAGTTTCTTTAAGTTCAGCTTTATCCTTTTCTTTTTCTTTTTCTTTTGCTTTTTCCTTTTCAGGACCTATCACTTCTGATTTCATGTTAACCACAACCTCGGGTAAGGGTCCTTTGGCTTTTTCTGTTTCAATAATTCGCTCAATTAAACCAATTTCACTAAACCCTTTACCAGTGAGCTTTTTAATTTCTTCCATGTTGCGCGGGGGCGTTTGATTAAAATGCTTTAAATTCTTGGGGAAACCTTTAAAAGCGTCCTTCATTTTTTGGAAAAAGCCACGCTTATATTCTGTTGTTTTGGCACCCCCATCTAGTACCCTGGCAATAAGATCTTTATTGCCAGTTCTAGCTGCCATTTCCAATGGTCTGACGCCATCAAGATTTTTTGAATTAAAATCCCCTTGTTTTTTTATGGCAGACCAAACATAATTTCTATCTGACTGTTCACTTACATGATATTTTGAATAACTCTCTATAAAAGTATGCACTGGAAACTTACTTGAAATAATGGCTCGTGAATTTTCATTCGGTAATTGACCACCTTTATTAAGTAAATATTTGCTATAGGCTTGCTCGATTTCCTTGCACAATTTAAAAACCTTAACCGCATCCTCTTGATTGAAGCTGTTATTACCAAGCTTATCGGTAAATTTCTTTAGCTCATCTCTTAACTTAACAATTTTTTCAGGTGTTCCATGGCCATCTAAATTTAAGGAAACTACATCAGGATTCATTCCATAAATGAAATCTTCTAAAAGTGATTTGGCCGCATTTACTTTTGCATTCCCTTCTAATCGTGAACCCTTTTCCAAGGCATCTCTAAATTCAAAAAATTCCATTACATGAATATCTTTTGCATATGTTGTTACAATGGCATGTTGCATGGGATTGTCTAAATCAAGGATTTCACTTTGCCTTCTTGCTGTTTCCATGACGCGTTTTAAATCTACTTCATTAAGCGTTCTTTTTGCAATATCAAGAATGGACTCACCATTTTCATTTTCTTTTGTAATATTAACTCCACTTTTGATAAATATTCTTATCCCTTGCGCATCCCCCTCTAGCGCAGCTTTCCAACATTTACTTTCAAGTTCGTCTGTAGCTTTTTTAATTTGCTTATATTGTGTTGCAATTTCAGGATATTGCAATAAATTTTCTAACTGCCTTGATTTAAGTTTTGGAAGAATTATTTCAAAAGCAGTTTTTGGTCTTTGATCTTCAATATTTTGTACATCGCTCAAATTTGCGCCAAGCTGAATCATATTCTTAAATTTTTCATAATCACCATGTTCAGCAGCAGTAAACAAATCATTTTTAAGAAATAGTTTTCTACTTTCTGACACTGTTGGATTGTTTTGGATTATCTCTTCAGCTTGCTTTTGAAGACGTTTAAACTTTTCCTCATCAAATGGAGCGAAAATATCTGTATTTTTACTATTTTCATATCCTTTTATGTATGCTTTTTGTTTTAACATTTTAATGTAGTCTTCAAGTACTAATACATCTTTATGTTCTAATGCACGTGTTTGATCCGTACTGTTTGGATCATTAAATCCTTTTTTAGTTTCTTTGCATCCTTCCATCAATCTTGCCATTGCATTAACATCAAATCCCAGTTCCTTGCACACTTTGTCGTAATTTTCAACTTTATCCTGTAATAGGGATGCTGGGAAAAGCTCATCAAATAGTTTCTTTGCTTCTGTCTCACCTACATGTAAAGCATATTTATCTTTCTTAACAACTTCAGACTGAATTTTTGCTCGTTCATCTACAATAAATTTATTTATTTCCTCTTGTGGCTTTCCTTCGATCTTCATTCTGATTGCTTTTTCAAGCATTACATTTAAATCAACAACATATGCTGGCCCTGATTCGTTTCTATATTCATCTCTAAATTGTTCTTGTAAGGATCTCTTATGCCCTTTTCTTCTATCATATGCCCCATTAAGCTTTTGTAGCACAATATCTAAACTAGCTACTTTTTTAATATCATATTTTGGTTTTTGCACGAACTCATTTGGGATAGGCTGTTTATTTTGATCTAGCTTAGGCACTTGTTCTTTGGCAACTTTCATTTCCCCTGTTATCATCTGAAACATTTTAAAACGATAAGCCATTAACACCCTTTCTTTGGCATGCTCAACTTCTTCTTGCGATGGTTTAGGATCAAGATTATTCCAATATTTATTCCATGCTGGATGTTCAGTTAAATCTTTATTAATTTTGTCGAATATTTTTTCAAATTCATTGACAAATTCATCAGAAATTTTTTCTTGCCAATTATCGGAGTATTTTTCTATCAAGCTTCTGAGCTCAGCTTCATGCTTGCTCATGGTAGGTTTTAATGAATCATGCAGTGCTTTTCCCTTGGGCACAGGCTCAGGCTTTTTTTCTTGTTTTGCTTTTTCCATCGCCTCACGTTCTTCTTTGCTCGCTGTGTTTTTAATATTTTCATTAAAAAAGCGACGCAACTGTCCATCTTCTAGTTGCATTACAGAAGTGCCGTTTTGTACAAGAATGTCTGCAATTTTAAGAAAAATGTCGATAGCAGAGCCTGGTTTGATTTCTTCTGTGCCTTCTAGGGACATTGAAAATACTCCTATTTATTCAGTATTTCACGATAAATATGAGACTTATTTATATAACATACTACTAGATAACTACAGATCCTAGTGACAAGTACACGCAATTAATTTTCGTGCAGGCTCATCGGTTTGTAAGACAAACGGACTTCATCATATTATTTGCTGTTGATATAACATCAACTGAACTCATTGCATGTGGAAATCGAAGTGAATTTGGCTATATTTTTGTAATGCAAGAACTTTTAAAATACGTGTTTTGTCACATATTTTTTTATATTAGATAATAAGTGAGAATGACTGCATGCCAATCTTATCTCTAGAAGAGCTCGATGAAATCTTAAAACAATACGCCAAGGAAGAATCCATCATTTATCCTGATTTCACCGATGAAAATAACAGGGCGATATGCACTATTTCTCCTTATACGATTGATGTAAATAACCACCCTTTGGCAGCCGTCAATGAATTTGGACAGGCGGCATCACACTTTATTGCCCATTGCAAAGAATATTACGCACAAGGTGATTTCTCGCCACCGCTTACTGAAGCCAAAGTACAAACCATCTATGGCTTACTTTTTCCCTTAAATACTGATTTATGTGGCGCGCACGATGGCAATGCCTTTGAGAAAAAGCGAGCCAAGGAATGGGATACCTATTGGTCTAAAGTTATTCATGAATTAAATAATGAAGGCCAACAAATCAAACTAGAAGAATTAACTAAAGTGCAGCAAGATCTGTTAGCAGCTTATCGATTCAAAATTATTCTGCGATGTTCATTCAAAGAGAATTCTATGGATGATATACGCATTCAAGAATTTTTGGAATCTGTGAATAGTTGCATGGCCAATTTCTCACCAAAAGATGCCTTTGTTTATTTATATCAAAAATTTACCAATGATTTTGAAATGGATATGGGGCTTGATTTACAAACGCTCTCAAGACATTTAAGCACCAACCAAAGAGTCGAATACCTTAAAAAATTTGAAGAAATTTTGGCTCGTAAATCATTACTCTTTGTAGGCAATACAGCCTTAACAAGGCTATTTGAGGAAATCACCAAAGACAAAGAATTTTTAAAACAATTACCGCTCTTATTAGAAAATCAAAGTGCCCTTGGTGAATTTATACGCACCTTTCCAGATAATCATAAACGAAATGCCTTATTAAGTGCTTCAATATATGAAATTTTTAATAGTCAAAATAAGCGAAAAAAGCCAAAACTGAGCACCTTGCGTAAAAAACAGGTACAACTGTTACAAAGCATCATGCAAGATAATCAAACAAATAGGGGTAAACTCACCTAAAGGACATTATCTACTTAGCTGAGCAGCTTATCTATAAAAAATTGATCTCAAAGCCCACTCATGTTAATTTAGCCCTATGATTTTAATAGGTATTCGCATTATGCAAGATTACTCATTATATCCACAAATTATCGTTTCTTTTCTTGGCCAAAGCCAAAGCTCTTCTATTTTAGTCGTCATGAATGTGCCCCGCAGGGCCTAATCATTCCACCCCCACAGAAAACCATTACTAAACACTAACGAATACTAAAGGCGATTTATGCAACGCTACTTTATAACGCTCATTTACGGCTTTGCGATTTTTAAAATGTTCTTTGGTTCTGGAAACTTAATATTTCCACTAGAACTTGGGCAAAATTCAGGCGACCAGTGGATTTATGGCTATTTAGGTTTATTGTGTACAGGGATTATTTTGCCCTTTTTAGGACTGTTTGTTATTAAACTTCACCGTGGCAGCTATGAAGACTTTTTTGGTCAAGCTGGCTCTATTGCTAAAGTGGCGCTGCCCTTGTTCACACTTTCATTATTAGGGGCTTTTGGCGTTGTACCACGTTGCATTACCGTTGCACATGGAGGGGTCACTACGTTATTGCCACATTTTTCTTTGTTGTGGTTTAGTTTAGCATTTTGTGGTGTTTGTTTTATTATTTGCTTAAGGGATAAATGGATTATTACTTTTTTGGGTAAGTGGATTGGACCTTTATTATTGTGCTGCTTAGCCGTTTTATTTGCGCTTGGCATTTATTATGCCCCTGCAATTGAAACCGCTCATCTTCTTCCTGCCGATGCATTCTCGCAAGGTTTCTATCGTGGCTATCAAACCATGGATTTATTTGCGGCCTTTTTCTTTTCCTCATTAATGTTTAAACAAATTCAGGAAAAAATGGGGCAAGGCGTTGATAATGCCACTTTAATTAAAGCGGCGCTTACACCTAGCATTATCGGCGCATCCTTGCTTGCCTTAATATACTTTGGCTTTGCTTATTTAGGGGCGCATTATCAGTCTTTGAGCATCACAGTTTCTCCAGAGTTAATTTTGCCCACCATTGCGACGTATTTAATGGGTGATAAAGCAGCTTTTATTATTGGTATTATTATGATTTTCTCGTGTTTAACCACTGCGGTAGCATTAAATAATATTTATGCGCGTTATTTATGCACTTTGTTTAAGTTGCCTACCTTTGCCTTTCCATGGATGTTGTTGGCAACAACAGGCGTGTCTTTTATCGTTTCGTTATCCGATTTTAAAGGCATCGCCGCGTTTTTATCGCCAATATTAGATGTCTCATACCCAAGCTTAATTTTGTTAACCTTTTTGAGTTTATTTACCAAGGGATATAAGAAACTCAAGATAACCGGGTTTTATGGGTTGTTGATGGTTATGTTAGGGTATAGCTATTTATAAAATTATACAAAATTTAATTTCTTATTTGGGATTTTTTTATTAGGAATTTTCTTTTTGGGGGCTTTCTTATTGGGGACGCTCTTATTTTCTTGTTCTGACAAATTTTCTTCTTCTGATTTATTTTCAATAGCCATAATACCGTAGGGAATTAATTTTTCCCTACCTGCCTTTTTCACAAATAGGGGCGTTAACATTGTTTCATTAAATACCCCATGACAAGCGGAGTAACCCCCATCTAAATTTAAGGCTGTCTTTGCCCCAAGCAACTTCATTAATTCGGCAAATTGGGCAAGTGTGAGGCCATCTCGATGACTTGGATCCTCTTCACCTTTTACAGTTACCATCAGCAGATCACCATTGGCAGCTAGGCCAATCGCCGATCGGGGATTAGGCTGATCTGCATGATAAAAAGTACCAGGAGGCACAGAGCCAGGATGAGTGCCAAAATAGGCTTTAACTTGTTGAAACTGATAAGGCTTTTCTTTTAACATTTCTTCTTTGAATACAGTTTCACCATCAAGCGTTAAAAAGGGTCCTGAGCTAAATACCTCTTTTGCATCAGACAGAAATTTAGCAAATGTTCTATTTGTAAAGTTCGACATTCTGCGAATATCCACTTTGCCATCATAAGTGATCTTTACTACCCCATATTGATCACGCATGGCATAGGGTGTTTGTGTTTTTAAATGCAATCGTGATTCTAGATCTTTACCTTTATATTCTTCAAATTCAGGTGAAATATCATTTTCTTTATGTTCAAAATATTTTTGTGTGTTATCAAAATCTTTTTTAATTACATCACTGTGTGGGCCATTACTATAATTAAAAGAAAATCGATGCAGGCCAATGGGACTATTTGTTCTAAGTTCGTAAAATCCATTAATCGCATAAAAGCCCCCATTAATGACGGCCCCCGTTTTCGCACCCTCATTCGCAAAAAATTTGCGCATAGCATCTGGTGTGCCTTGATTAGACACTAATTTGATTTCACATCCTTGCGTCCGAACTCTGGTAACCATTATTTCATGTGATTTTGAAAACACGAGGGGTGTTGTTGGTGAAAGTAATTTACTTAGCGCCATCTGTAAGCTGGTAATATTTTCGCCCACTTGAGTAAATTTTAAATTTAAATTTTTTCGTACCAAGAATCGGCGAGCCCATTTTTGAATCACTGTCGCAGCTTTAGCTTCAACTGCAGCCTTAGTGTCTTTACCCACTACCATCACCTCGTTTTGTTGAGGGCGAAATTATACATAACTATTTAATTAAATTACAAACTAATATTGTGATAAATGTTGCTTTAATGTTACTAGGAGTAGATACACATTTGCCTAATTGTGTAGCAGCTTAAAATCGTCGGCTAAAACTGTCATCGACGTATCCACTGCGGCATCGTATGATTCACATTTACCTTTAAGTACCTTAGCTAAGAACAATTCTGCCAATGCATAAAATGCCATGCGGTTACCAGGATGTAATAATTGATGGCCCTCATCTGGAAAAACCGCATACGTTACGGGTATGCCATTTTTCTGCATCGCTTTGACCATTTGATCAGATTCTGATTGCAGCACACGCACATCATTAGCACCATGTCCAATTAATAAAGGTTTACAGATGTTTTGTGCCTTAAATAGAGGGGATTTAGCATGCAAACGCGCTATCCCTTGCTCACTTGTGGGGTCAAATCCAACCATTTTATAAAGTGCCTCACGCACAGTGCGCCAATAAGGCGGGAAATTTTCAAGCATGGTTTGCAAATTTGATGGTCCTACGATATCCACCCCACAACAAAATACCTCAGGCGTAAAACTTAAGCCAACCAAGGTGGCATAACCGCCAAAACTACGCCCCATTATCGCAACTTGATCCGCTGTTGTGATATGATTATCAATTGCAAAATTTACCGCATCTAATAAGTCTTCATGGATTTTAGCTGCCCATTCACCAAAACCTTTTTGCACATGTTCTTTGCCAAAACCAGTCGAAGAACGATAATTCATACTTAATACAGCATATCCTCGATTAGCCAACCATTGATGGGTGGGATTAAATCCCCAAAAATCGCGATAATTGGGTCCACCATGTACCAACAACACTAAAGGAACAGGTTTAAATGGTATTCCTTTTTCATTGATATCACTTTGTCGGGGTAAGGATAAATAACTTACACATTTTAGCCCATCCCGTGTTGTGATGACGCGGGGATGCATTTTAGTAAAAGCATAGTCTTTATAACCTTCATGACTATTAAATAAAAAAATAGCCCGCTGATGCTTGCGATGATAAAGATAATAGGTCGCTGGACTATCATCATGTGTGTAACTCACCATCCAAGTATCGTTATTTGCCGATTGGCTTAAAATGTCGATATCCCCATTATCCACACTGGCCAAATATTCAAAATCCCCTGCACATTCTTGAGAAAGAGGATGCCATTTTTTGCGTTCATAATAAGTTGCCGCAGCCAAAGGTTTTTTCGTTAGCGGACAACGTAACACATCGGCAATATCAGATTGTTCATCATGAAATAAGCTTTCTAGTTTGCCACTTTTCATATCAATGCTGATAAGCTCCGAAGTATTCGTTTTTGCGCTTTGGCATAAATATAATTTTTCATTATCACTTGAAAGGCCCTGACGTAAACGTGGATAAAAATAAACCTCATAAATATCATGCAAAGTGGTGCGGGTAATTAGCTGTTGATTCGCTAAGTTGATGTAACTTCCCCCATTTTGATCTACTTTTAAGCCTATTCTAATTTGCAAATCATCATCAGCCAAAAAGTCCCAATATTCGTTGTTCTGGTAAACACAGGTTAATTCACTGGAGTTAAGATCCAGCACATACACATCGACATGCTGTCTATCGCGTTCATTTAAGCCAATTAATAATTTAGTAGGGTGTTTAGTGCTGACACGTAACACTCTCACCTGCAACCCTTGCGGCGTAAAGGTACGTGTTTTTTGTGTTGAAAGTTGATAGCTGTGAAGCTGCCAATTCTCATCGCCATTAAGATCAGTGGTATATAAGATATGATCACTATCTCTAGACCACCATACATCTCGCACAGGATGCAGGCTAGAACTCACTACTTTGGCATTTTGCCAAGCTTGACTTGGTGCAAACCAAACATTCATGTTTTTTCGACTTGGCGCAAGATAACAAATATGTTTTCCATCAGGGCTAATTCTTGCTAAATGAATTTGTGGGTCGGCCCAAAGCACCTTGCGCGGAATGATAAGATCTGGTGGTAACATCAAAAATCCCTATTATTTTTATTTAAAATATCCGTGTAATAACACGCAGTTATTCTTTTTTTACTATATATATAGGAAAAATATGCCCTGCCAGCCCCTCTTATCGTAATTTTCAGTCACATTGTCCCATTACACTTGACTTATTTTCAAAAAATTCACAGTTAACTATTGAACTAGCAAAGCATTTGGGTATAATAGCTGGAAACTTAGCTTGCTTATTTCAACGAAGGAAAACCATTATGGCCAGACGCAACGACAAACGTGAACGCTTAGTAGAAGCTGCAGACACCTTGTTTCATCAACAAGGCGTTAGCAATACAACCCTCGCTAACATTGCTACTTTAGCAGACGTTCCTCTTGGAAACGTTTACTACTACTTTAAATCTAAAGATTCCATCATCTTAGCAGTAGTTGAGCGCCGTAAAAAGCAATTAGCTGGCTTATTTTCTGAATGGAGCAACCGCCCAGACATCAAAAGCCGCCTCAAAGGGCTCGTGGAATATGTTGGTTCATTGGCTGAAGAATCTGCCAAGTTTGGTGATTCTTTGGGTAGCTTATGCCAAGAATTGGGCAAACAAGGCGGTACTATTGGCCAAGCCACCTCACAATTAATGAATGAAATTATTCATTGGTGTGAAAAGCAATTTAAAGCTTTAGGTAAGTCTGATGAAGACTCTTCAAAGTTAGCTCTTAACTTAGTAGCTAGCCTTCAAGGTATCAGTTTGATTACTTTAACTTTCAAAGATCCTCAATACGTTGCAAGACAAGGTCAATATTTAGACCAATGGATTGAAGCGATCTAATTGTCAGTTCATAATTTCCTCTCAAGCGATTCAACTTATCCCCCACTGAGTAAAAAATTTTTTAAACAGTGGGGAGATAAGGGATCCTTACTCTCAAGCAAGTAATCACGGGGCGTCAACGCCAAAGTAGTCAAAATCTTACAATTTTGATCCCCTTTTTATCACAGGTTTTCCACAACTTACCCCCAGGTTCTTCACTTGCAATCACACCCAAACCGCACTATCTTGTATGTAGATGTTTTTAATTTTCTATATGTTGGGGTTCAAAAGGTATTTCCCCAAATTGATTCACCAATCTTAAGTTAACAAACTTAGCCATCTATATATAGTTGGTGACGAGGTTTTTTTGACTATGCAAAACGAAAGTATCGCGACACAGGTTAAAGAAAATATGTCTACTCATGCTGAACACTTTGCTCAAATGCCCGTTGCACCTAAACCAGGTCAACTTTATGTTATGCGTCGCGATAACCGCTCGCTGGTGCCTTTTAACCCCGATAAAATCCATGTTGCTATTACCAAAGCCTATTTGGCTGTTGAAGGTGGTAATGCTGCAGCCTCAAGACGTGTGCATGAAGTGGTAGATAATTTAACCGCTCAAGTCACTTCTTCTGTAGCGCGTTACCTCAATAGCGGTGGTATTATTCGCGTTGAAGAAATTCAAGATCAAGTGGAACTCGCCTTAATGCGCAATGATCTGCATAAGGTAGCACGTACTTATATCTTGTATCGTGAAGAAAGACGTCTGGCCAGAGAAACCAGCCAAAAAGCGCAACAAACCACCCAAATACATGTAACGCTTGACGATGGCAAACGTGTTCCCTTAGACGAACAACGCCTGAAAAATATCGTGAATGCGGCCTGTCTTAATCTGGAAGATGTGAATGCCGACAGCATTATTGCCGATACCAAACGCAACATTTTCGATGGCATTAAAGCAAGTGATTTACGCAAAGCGCTAATTATGAGCGCGCGCACTAAAATTGAAGTTGAGCCAAATTATTCCTATGTGGCCGCTCGCCTGCTCCTGGATGACTTGCACAATGAGGCCCTTAAATTCTTAGGATTTGAACTGCCACAAAATGAGCAGGAAAAAGCTAAGCTCTATCCTCAAGTTTTCAGGAAATTTATTGAAAAAGGCGTAGAATTTGAATTATTAAGCCCTGAACTGAAAGGCTTTGATTTAGATAAATTAAGCGCTGCATTGCAATTATCCAGAGATAATCAATTTACTTATCTTGGTTTACAAACCTTATATGATCGTTATTTCATACATCATCATGGGGTGCACTATGAATTGCCGCAAATTTTCTTTATGCGGGTTGCCATGGGGCTGGCCTACACTGAAAAAGATAAAAATGAACGTGCGATTGAGTTTTATCATTTATTGTCTTCTTTTGACTACATGAGCTCAACGCCAACCTTGTTCAATTCTGGTACGACACGTCCTCAGCTTTCTAGCTGCTTTTTAACCACCGTGCCTGATGATTTAGATGGCATTTACAGTGCGCTTAAAGATAACGCGCTATTATCTAAATTTGCTGGCGGCTTAGGTAACGATTGGACCTATATCCGTGCCATGGGCGCCCATATCAAAGGCACCAATGGCAAATCACAAGGCGTGGTTCCCTTTTTAAAAGTTGCCAATGATACCGCCGTAGCCGTTAACCAAGGTGGAAAACGTAAAGGCGCCATGTGTGCTTACTTGGAAACTTGGCATTTAGACATCGAAGAATTTTTGGAATTACGTAAAAACACCGGGGATGACAGACGCCGTACCCACGATATGAACACCGCTAACTGGGTGCCAGATCTGTTTATGAAACGCGTCATGGAAAATAAAGAGTGGACACTTTTCTCTCCCGATGAAGTGCCCGATTTGCATGATCTTTTCGGTAAAGCATTTGATGAAGCCTACACTGCCTATGAGCAAAAAGCCGATGAAGGCAAAATCAGAAACTTTAAAAAGATCCCCGCGGTTAATTTATGGCGTAAAATGCTCGGCCTTATTTTTGAAACCGGTCATCCTTGGGTAACGTTTAAAGACCCTTGCAACTTGCGTTCTCCTCAGCAACACGCAGGGGTCATCCATAGCTCCAATTTATGCACCGAAATTACTTTAAATACCTCGGTTGATGAAATCGCGGTATGTAATTTGGGCAGTATTAATCTGGCGCAACATGTCACCGAAAAGGACTTAGACCTAGAAAAATTACAAAGAACGGTTCAAACCGCCATTCGCATGTTGGACAATGTGATAGATATTAATTATTACTCTGTACCACAAGCGAAGCGCTCTAATTTACGTCACCGTCCAATTGGCTTAGGCCTAATGGGTTTCCAAGACGCTTTATATAAATGCGATATCGCTTACAGCTCTCATAAAGCTGTTGATTTTGCCGACAAAACCATGGAAGCCATCAGCTATTACGCAATTAAAGCTTCTACTGATTTGGCCCAAGAAAAAGGAAGCTATGCCACCTTTGAAGGATCTTTATGGAGCAAAGGCATATTACCTATAGACTCTATCAAACTCTTAGCAGAATATCGCACCGATAAATACTTAGATTTGGATAGAAGCCAAAGCTTCGATTGGAATACCTTGCGTGAACGCGTTAAAAAAGTTGGGATGCGCAATTCTAATGTCATGGCAATAGCGCCAACGGCAACAATTTCTAATATTTGTGGCATCAGCCAATCGATTGAACCAACCTACCAAAATTTATATGTTAAATCTAACCTTTCTGGTGAGTTTACCGTCGTAAACCCCTACTTGGTAAAAGATTTAAAGAAATTAAATATTTGGGATGAAGTTTTAGTAAATGATCTAAAATATTTCAATGGCAGCGTACAACAAATTGATCGTATTCCCAGTGATCTTAAAGCTAAATATGCAACTGCTTTTGAAATCGATCCGCAATGGCTTATCGAAGCAGGTGCACGTCGCCAAAAATGGATTGATCAGAGTCAATCTCTCAACGTTTACATAGACAAACCCTCTGGTAAAAAGATAGACACCGTCTATAAACTAGCTTGGTTAAGAGGCTTAAAAACAACATACTACTTAAGAACCTTAGGGGCATCCGACGCTGAAAAGTCAACTGTTTCACGCAGTACCCTCAATGCAGTGAAGGCAAATCATGATGAAATCGTGATGATGGCCAGCGCTGCAAAGGTTTGTCCCATTGATGATCCATCATGCGAAGCATGCCAGTAGGAGAATAAAACATGTCGATAGCGACACATATTGTTGAACTGCAAACTAACCCCAAAGGAACCACAGCCTCCTCTGGTGGCTCAACGGGGTTAGAAGCCTTAGAAATGGGCGCTGCACGTATTCGCGTAGATGATAAAAAGATTATTAATTGCCGTGCGGATTTAAACCAATTGGTACCCTTTAAGTACGAATGGGCTTGGGATAAATACTTAGTGGCTTGCGCCAATCACTGGATGCCCACGGAAATTAATATGTCGGCCGATGTGGCCCTGTGGAAAAGTAATGATGGTTTAACCGCTGATGAACGCATGATCATTGAGCGCAACCTTGGCTTTTTCTCAACAGCGGATTCCTTGGTGGCAAATAATTTAGTGTTAGCAGTGTATCGTCACATTACTAACCCAGAATGCCGTCAATATTTATTGCGTCAAGCTTTTGAAGAAGCTTTACATACCCATGCTTACCAATATGTGATTGAAAGCTTAGGGATGGATGAATCGCGCATTTTTAATATGTATCGTGAAATCCCTGCTGTATCTAAGAAAGCATCCTGGGCACTACCCTTTACGGAGAGTTTGGGCGATCCTAATTTCCATACCGGTACCTTTGAAGCCAATCAACGCTTATTAAGAGATTTGATTGCATTCTATGTGGTTTTTGAAGGGATCTTCTTCTATGTTGGTTTTGCCCAAGTATTGTCTTTGGGCAGACGTAACAAAATGGTAGGCACAGCTGAGCAATTCCAATATATTTTACGCGATGAAAGCATGCACCTTAATTTTGGTATCGATGTGATTAACCAAATTAAGATTGAAAATCCAGAACTTTGGACAAGCGCCTTCCAAAAAGAAATGATAGGCCTTATTCGTGAAGGCGTTGATTTGGAAGCTCAATATGCCGTGGATACCATGCCAAGAGGCATTCTAGGGCTAAATGCGCAAATGTTCAGGGAATATTTAGAGTATGTGGCGAATCGCCGTTGTGCGCAAATTGGCTTGGCTGAACAATACCCCGGTGCGGTGAATCCTTTCCCTTGGATGAGTGAAATGATCGATTTGAAGAAAGAGAAAAATTTCTTTGAAACCCGTGTCACCGAATATCAAACTGGCGGTACTTTAAGCTGGGAAGACTGACCCTACTTCGCCCGGCTTCGCCGGGCTTCGAAGGGCTTCGAAGGGCAAGCCCCTAAAAAAGAATGAAAAAATTCCTCATTATTGCCTTTACCCTTTTCATTATTATAATGGCTAGTTTTTTTGGCTATGTGTACTATCAAAACAAAGTTGTTACACAACCTATCGATCCCTTATACGATGCCAACATTCAAATTGGTCAACGCATTGATCTAATAGTGATCAATAAAGCACAAAGAAGCATGACGGTTTATCACCAAAATAATCCTCTGAAAAAATATAAAATTGCCTTAGGATTTGAACCTGTTGGCCCTAAGCAACAGCAAGGTGATGGTAAAACACCCGAAGGCATATATACGATTATCGACAAAAACCCCAAAAGCATGTTTCATCTTTCTTTAAAAATATCTTATCCCTCCACTGAAGATATCCTTAATGCTAAAAAATTAGGCGTTTCTCCTGGAGGGGATATTATGATCCACGGGCTATCTGATGGTTTTCAATGGCTTGGCAAAATGCACACCCAAAGAGATTGGACTTTAGGTTGTATTGCCCTTAGCAATGATGAAATCGAAGAAATTTATGAGCATGTGCCGGTGGGTACGAAGATTATTATTAATCCTTAAGTGTCCTGTTTAATGGGATATTCTTAATAAATTCATATAGTTAGAATTGCGATTAGATTCATTCAGAAAAAAGCCATTTTTTAATCTGATTGCTAAAATTTGTTTGATTTCTAAAACAATCAGGTTAGAATGCTCGCTTTACACCATAGAGGTAATAAAATGAAGTTGGTTAGCAAAATCTTATTGGCGGGCAGCATTGTCTTATTAAGCGCATGCTCTACATCCCCTAAAACCCAAGTCGTTCAGATGGGTGACAATAGTTTATCTGAACAGCAAATTCTCAATGAATTAGCTAGACTCGATAAAACAGAAAAAGAAATTAATAGCAAAAAAGGTGTCACCGGCACTAACGTTGCTTCATTCTTGTTATGGTGGCCAGGTTTAGCTTATACCTATTATGATGCATCTGAAGCGCAAAAATTAATTGAACAAAGACGTTCTCACTTAACTGCGCTTTACAATCAAAAGCATGCACTTAATCAAAATCAAAAGCCTAAAGCAAAGGGCTAATCCTTTACCCTCCGGTCCCCGGAGGGTTTTAGATGGATCTATTTTTTATTTGGTCACACACAGCTTCTCAAATGAAGCAATCATCGCATCCACATCTGTTTTGGCTCTGATTTGAACATCTAAAAAGTTATTGAGCGTGTCATACTCAACACGGGTTTGATTCCAAAAACCCTTGGTGGCTAAACTTGTCAAATGTTTTTTCAAATCCGTTACATCTGCAATCGTTAAATTCTCAATATTAGTGCGAATAAGCTCTAAAGCATCTTTAAAGTAATGCTCGGTAATTAATTTTTTCACATCTTCTTTTGTATACACTTGCACTTGGGGGGCATCACCCTTTCTTGAACGTATGAATTTAAACAATAATACGGTTCCAGCAGCTACGGGAATAAGAGGCGCTGTCAGCGGATTTAACGCACCAGCAAGGAGTAATGGCGCACCCACTGCCCCAGCAGCACATAAACTATCTCGTATGGCGGGTAACACTTGGCTTGTTTGTGGTTTTACATTGGCAATTCGATGCGCTTCATTGAATAATGCCCCATAAGCTTCTGTTGCACCTGGTTTTAACCCGGGAATTTTGAATTCATTGATAATATCAATCACAATCTTAGCGACCTCTGCAGCAACTTCAGGGTATTTAGTTTGTATCAACATCAAACCTTTTTGAGCATCCAAATATTTTCTGTCATTGATGTCATAGCCAATTTTCATTAAAGTGGTGACAAGTTCATTGCTATCCATGGCGTGCTTTTGATGTCCATGTTTAAGAAACTCTTGCATCGCTTGCTCACCGCTTAATTTTAAAATAAGCTTGGTTAAATTATCCAAGTCAAAATTAAGCGTCCAGACATCGGCGTCAAAGATTTGCACAGTGTTATATTGATAAAGCGCATTAACATCGCCATCGTGTGAAATGGCAGTAAATTTACCGATGTTATGGGTTTTATTTTCTGTGCTGTCATCAAATAATATGGTTCGGCATTCTTTTTTATCGTCAATCTTAAAGCCCAGAACTTCCGGATTAGGAATGCGATGTCCATCTGCATCTTGTAAATCAAAAATATCCATTGGATAATTATTCTTTACCCCACCATCGATAAATTTACGCTTTTTACCATTAATGGTAATTTCATGGGCTTCAAAGGCGAACGGAAAGCTCATGGTGGCTCTTAAGGCATCGATAATATCAACATCTTTGGTTTCAGGATTTTCATGAGAAAATATAACCGATTCATTAGTTTCTACATCGGTTCCCGTTAAATATAAATCTTTTAAGCCAAGTTCAGGGTGGGCAAGCTTTAGCGCATGTAAATCTGCAAAAGAAATACTTTCTTTACCAATTTTTTGCTTTAACATTTCTCGGGCTTTGGCTAAAAATCTTTCCCCTTTCCAGGCGCCTTTGAATCTACCGGTAACAAAGCAACTGTCGACCAACGAATGCAACGTGGCATACGCATCACCTACATGCAAAGGTAATTCTTTATCAATTAAATAGCGTGCTAATCCATAAACAGGGACAGTATATTTGGCTGTTTCGTTGACAAAGTTCGTGGTTTTGTTTAAGCCATCGATAAAAGGCGTGGGATCTTGTAAAGTTTCTAAGAGATCAAGCTCCATCATGATTTTTTCAATTTCAGCTGCACTGTGCCCTGTGGCGAGCAAAAACGCAGTAATACCACCGGCAGAGCTGCCAGCAACACGCTCAACGATTTTTAACATCCCACGTTGCTCTGCTACTTTAATCGCCCCAGCATAGCTAAGCCCTTTTGCCCCGCCGCCTTCAAAAACCCAAGTCTTTTTTGGGGTGCTTAGCATTTTTGCTTTTAGGCTTTGTTTTGCCTCAGCTGTGGGCTTTTTAACCTGTTTGTGTTGTGTCGCTGGAGATAACATGTAAAAGCTCTCTATTGCTCAGATTTCTGGCTAAATACTACCATAAGCCAGCGGCAATGAATGCTTACTCACATTGTAAATAATGACTGATTATCGGATTTTTTAGAGGAAGTTGATAAAAGGTTTTATTCAGCGGATAAAAAGAGAAGTATTAAAATTCCATTAAACTTGAAAACGAATAATGCGTTTAGGTAACCGCGGTCGTGCATGGGTTTCGATATATTCAATAATTTGAGAGACAATATCCACGCCAGTAAGTGATTCAAACTCTGAAAGCCCAGGGGATGCATTAACATCTATCACCTTGGGGCCTTCTTTAGTTCTTAGAATATTTACTTTAGCTAATTTGAGCCCTACTACCCTGGCAGCTCTTACCGCCTGCTTTTTTTCTGCCGCGGTTAATTTTATTTCTTTTGAACGCATGGCATTGGAAGTGCTTAAGTCATGCTCACGATGCACTTTTTCAATGGCGGCAACCACTTTGGTACCAAGCACTATACAATGAATATCTTTACTGACACTTTCAGGAATATATTCTTGCGCAATAAAATTAGCCTTTAAACCACGAAAAGCTTGAATAACCGCTTCTGCTGCTTTATTGGTTTCAGCAAGCACAACGCCCTTGCCTTGAGGCCCTTCTAATAATTTGATCACCAGCGGAGCGCCGCCCACTATTTTGATCATATCTTTAGTATCGCCCGGGTAATGCGCAAATGCTGTTGTAGGCATGGCAACGCCTGCACGGCCTAAAAGTTGATGGGTAAGCAATCTATCTCGTGAGTGCGTAATAGAAGCTGAGCTATTTACACAAAAAGTACCCAAGGATTCAAATTGTCTGAGTATGGCCACACCATAATAAGTAACAGCAGCACTAAATCGTGGTATCACAGCATCAAAGCGGTGCAAAGGTTTACCTTGATAATGAATGGTTGGCCTGTTGGTGCTGATATCAACATAACAACGCGTGGCATTAACTATTTCAATTTTATGGCCACGCCTTTCAGCTGCGGTAATTAATCTTTCTTTGGTATAAGTACTGCGTGAACTACTTAATAAACATATGCTCAGTGACTTTTTACGTTTTTTAGGCTGAATGTGATCATAAACAGAGGGACTTAACTTACCCAGCATAAATGATTTTTCAGGCACTACAAGCAACTTACCTTGCATGGCAGATCGGCCAATTAACATGCGGTAAGTCATGGTTTCTCTGTCGGTTAAGGTTACTTCAATGGGCCATTTTTTAGTACCAAACTGTGCCATGGTACGAATAACATAGCGCAACTCTGAAGTACCATTGGAACTGATGATTTCGCGCTCATCCACCAGATCTGCTTTACAATAAACTTCGACCTCAGGACGCTCTGGAATAGGATGGATGCCAAAATGTACTTTGGTTATCCCATGTTCAAAAATTTTTTCCACCATAAAGGCATGTAGGGCGGAAGTTTTAGCCCCAGTGTCTACTTTGGCGCGAATAGCAGGTAGCTTAAGCTCTGGTAGAGCAATCCACTCTTCCCAACCTATTTCAATGGCTTTAGACATAGTATCCTTTTAAACTGATCACATTGTAGTTGCAAAATTAACTTATCTATAACCACATTTATGTTTGTTAAATTGCAAACTTTATCTATATTTACTTCTTCAAAAGTATACTATCCCAAATCAATTTGCCCAATATCTAAGATTGCCAATTCGAAATTCGGTTTATTAAATTTTCATTTTACGCATTTTATTTTCTAGTGCAGCAATTAAGCGATCATCTTGAACAAACACCAAACGATCAGGTTTAGCTGGAAGGTTATCTGTTTCGCCTTTTGCATTGCTCACCACAAAACCTTCTTCAGGATAACCGTCATCCAATTGGATCATCAGGGGAGCATTATTCACTGCAAAATCAGCATTGATGGTAAAATCTGGATAATTGCCCCGCAAATAAATTGTATTCTCATCTGCCTCCCAACCAAATGGCAAATGCCCAGCATGCTCAGCAACAAATAAGGCAAAGACTTCTAAATCCATGCAAACCAAACGTGCAGTAATTAAAGAAGGAAGCATGGTAATGTGGGGGTTGCTTTGTATATTGAGTTTTTTGAGTTGTAAACACTGTGAAAGAGACTCCGGCAGCGCTGTTAATGCATTAGCGCTGACATCCAACACTTGCAACTGTTGACATTGGCCAATGTGATCTGGAAGCTTTTCAAGATAGCTGCCGGTGACGCTCAATTGCTTCAAATTTTCAAGATCACAAATACTTCCTGGCAAAGCAGTCAATTTTGAACCCCAAATATTAACTACTTTTAGATTTCTGAGCTTTCCTATCTCAGGGGGTAACTTGGGGATCCTGCCAAATTCAATGGTAATTTGTTCTAATTGTTGAAGTTCAGCTATTTTGGGCGATAACCAAACAAAACCCATACTGCTAATGGTAAGTTTTTGTAGGGATAATAAATTGGATCCAGCAAGTTTTTCTTTCAACGACTCACAAAAGGTTCCCGTCAAACGCGTAATGTAATATAAACGTACATCATCAAACTGTCGAAGTTGGCATACTGCCAATAACGTGTTTATCTCTTCTAATAGCTCAAGTGGAACATGTTTTTTTTGTTTTTTTACCGTTTCTAGCTGCTCAAATAAAGCAGTCAAACGGCTCAGCTCAAGGTTAGAAAATGTTTCATTCACAGCTGCTTTTGCCAGTGCTAATATTTCCATTTTACTATCTAATAACAACTTCCCTTCTGCATTCAATGAGATAGGTTGCTGTGCATTTGCAAAATCACGACCGTCTCTATTAGTTTGTCTGATTGCATCTATCGTGGCAGGATCTAAATGGTCTTTTAATAAAGTTAGCAACAACTTATAAATGTTATTTTCAGGCCCAAGCTTCATTCTTGATTTTCCTTCATATTATTTTTATTTTTTCCCAAGCTTCTTATGGTCCGAATCTTTAGAACTATCATCTTTAGAACTATCTTTTTTATGAAATAAATCTAAGCCTTTCAAATGATCTTTTGTTGCTTGTACTTCATCAGATGAGGTACGCAGGGGTTGAGGAGAAGAAGGTGCGGATGATAGACTTGGCGCTTGTTCTGTTGATACGCTCTTAGAGCGTCCTCTGTTGAAAGCCATTAATAAAGGATTAAAAGGCCCTTTTTCTTTGCGAGGAACAGAGGGTGATGAATCCATTTGTCTCGGTGGCAGCGATGGTGACTCAGACACTGTGATGCGTGGCGCTTGTGGAGAATGCTCTTCCAATTTTGTAGTCACAGCCTGCAACCTTTGCAATACATCTGGTTCTTGTACTTTCACTGCCTTAGCGGTTTTTTCTCTTTCAGCCAACTCTTCTAGCCTTGCTTTTGCATCATCTCGTCTTTGTAAAAAACCTTGCGTTTCCTCCAAGGATGGTGCTAATGGCACAGGAGGAACTAAAGCATCAGGATCTTTAATCAGCGCTTTATTTTGTTCGGCAAATGTTTGCTTAAATCGATTTAACAATAAATCCTCTATTTTGTTATTTCCTAAAAACCCTGCTTCAAATCCTGTTAACGCTTCACTAGAAAGAACGTATGCAAACATTTCTGTATTAAGATGTTTTAGCTCAAGATCATTGCTTTCATAGATTCGAAGATCTAGTTTAACACTGTGTTCAAAGCACATGACTTTTAACGGAAACATCAGTGATTTATCAACTTCTTTTTTCAGTTTCTCGCCATAACCATGCGCGGTACGATTCTTTTCAATTTCTGCACGGATAATTTTCCGTAATTCATCGTCATTCCCTTCATTAATCAGCTTAGCTATCTTTTCATCTTGATAGTACCTTCCTGCCATAAAAGGCCCAAAAGAGGCTATGGTGGCTTGCCTGAAATCTTCAGGGCTAATCATGGTGTGAACCATTCTTTTTTGTATTGCCATCTTTCGCTCATTTGCATCTGGCGCACTTGGATCGATTGATTTCAATTCTAAAGCCAATTGTGCAAACTCTGCCTGCCTTTTTGGTGAAATGTTCGCATCAATATCGTAACGGACTATGTCTTGGTTAGATTTAATCTTGCCAGATATTGCTGTATTAACTGCCCCTCTTCTAATAACTTCTAAGGGCGATAACTTTTGCTCTTCCTGTTTTGAAGCTTGACTTTCCTCAACATGGAAAACCGCCATAACCGCTTCTGTATTTTTAACATTTGCCATTCCCAGAAAGCTAGCATAGGCATCTTTATAATTATCAGCCAATTTTCCTCGCTGCTCTATCAATTCATCAAATTCAGCTTTAAGTGCAGGATCACCCGCAATGGCTCTAAAAAATGCTTGACTAATTTTTTTTGGATCATCATCCATGAATGATTTAAAACCTTCTCTTTCCATAGATCTTGAAATTACTTTCAATAATATAGAGGTCAGCTTCTCATTCGCAGCCATTTCAATATCACCCAGTATTTTTTTAAACTCGAAGTTAATATAGGTAATATCCCCTGCGGTGAGCTTCCCCTCAGGATTACTGTCTCTTCGCTTAATGATATTTTGCAGGAGCACACCTAATTTGCCTGGCTCTACCCCCAGCCCAATCAAAAATCCCATTGGATCTTCTGGGGATTTTGGCTTTGCACTAAAAATGCTGGCGCTTCTGGGTCTGCTTGGTTTGGGTGAACTTGTAACAGAACTTGAACCGGATTTCATCGTGTCCCCGCTAATGACACTGTTTTTACTGATGATATACACTCAATGTCACTTGAGGTATACTTTTATTCTAAGCTATGTAGCTACTACATTACATATTATTTTTAGTGTAAATACGCATTCAATAATGATTTAAAGTTCAACTAGCGTTTTGCGCAGCGCTTTGGCTTTGGTGAGGGTCTCCTCATATTCCTCAGAGGGATCTGAATCGACGGTTACCGCACCACCGGTTTGAAAAGTGAGCTTTTCTTTGTTCATCACAAAGGTGCGAATGGTAATGGAAAGATCCATATCACCATTAAAACCGATATACCCCATACTGCCGCAATACGGGCCGCGCACGGTAGGCTCAATTTCAGCGATGATTTCCATGGTGCGAATTTTAGGCGCACCGGTAATAGAGCCACCGGGGAAGGTGGCTTTTAATAAATCAATGGCAGTTTTGTTTTCTTGTAATTGACCTTCTACAACTGATACTAAGTGATGCACAGTGGCAAAAGATTCTAAACCACACAATTGTGGCACATGAATAGTGTTTGGCTTGCAGACTCTGGAAATATCATTGCGCATTAAATCCACAATCATCACATTTTCTGCCCAATCTTTCTCACTTTTCAATAATGCTTCACCATTGGCTTTATCAATCAGCGGATCCTGACTTCGTGGGCGAGTGCCTTTGATGGGTCTTGCCTCAACATAACCATCACTAAGCTTTAAAAAGCGTTCTGGGGAAGCAGAGGCCACCACCCAATCGTTATATTGCAGGTAAGCGGCAAACGGGGCCGGGTTTTTTGCACGTAATTTGCGATAAAGCGCAAATGGATCAACTTGCGGACGCGGGCAGGAAAAACGTTGGGAAATATTAGCTTCAAAAATATCCCCTGCGCGAATATACTCAATAACCTTACTCACTGCAGCTTCATAGCTTTGTTGGTTAAAAGTTGAGGTAATTTCTGAATCATCAATGGCAAAATTGGGTATTTGCGCTAAGGGTTGCGATAAATAACCCAGCACCCAGGAAATCCTTTGTTCGGCACGTTCCCTTCTTTTGGCACTTTCTTGCTCTGGATATCCGCTTGAGAACACCCAAGCGCGCTTTTGTTTGTTATCCCAAGCCAAAACTAAATCATAAAATCCCACTAATAATTCTGGAAGCTGCAGATCATCAATTGTACTTTGAGGAATTTTTTCTAAATAACCACCCAGTTCATACCCAAACATACCTGCAACACCACCTTGAAAAGGCGGTAAATCGGGCAAACACGACAAAGGATATTGCTTTAATTTTTGTTCTAGTGCATCAAAAGGGTTTACTGTTGCATTTTTACATAGCATGATCTCAAAGGGCGAGACACCAATAAAACTATAGCGACCATTTTCATCAACGCGTGCGCTATCTAAAAATAAAGCGCCTTGCTGCGGTATGGCAGCAAAAACACTAACGGGGCAACAATAAGGGAACTCCTCTACCAACGGAAATTCAGGCAACATTGCTTTGCTCTGGCACATAGGCAGGAAGGCTGGGTAAAAACAATTCTGTCACTAATAGTGGATTGCCCTTGATGTTAAATACAGAGCGCCTAGCCCATAAATCTTGCGCAGTAAATTGCGGCAAATGTGCAAAAATATTTTGACAAAGCGGATCATTGCTTTCAAAACAGCTAAATTCAAAGCCACTTCTTTTAGCTTCTGGATTATTATAAAGCAACGTTTCACCAATGGGTTTAGTGCCCAAATTTTCAAAATCTTGAAAATGGGCTTTATACGTTTGCGGCGTTATGACGACACGGCCATAAGTTAAAGGGATGTTGTTATCCCCTACCAATAAAACTTGGCGCACAAAAGGAATGTCGTTTTTTTGTAAATGTAAAATAGGATATTCATCGTCAAAGGCATGGGTAAAACGCGCATCAAGCACTTTAACGGTTAAAGTGTTGCTCACCCGCTTGAGTGCTTTACTCAAGATGTAGGGCTTGGTTAACCACGCAGATTGCTGCCCTAAGGGGTTAAGCTTTGTTAAATCGGTTGTCCAGCCTGAGTGAGACATACTTTCTGTAGGGTTCCGTGTATCAACTTGTGTTGATGCATGCTAACAAACGAGCGGTTAAAAAACAAACGACATAGTTTGGTAACTAGTGCAGTTACAGCAAACTAAGTGGCTGTTTATAAAGCCATTTTTACTTTTTATTTTGTAAATGATGAACTTGTGCTTGGTGTCTTATGTCTTAAAGATAACTCTTAAATTTAATTAAAGAGGCAGTTATGTCTACAGGTGCATCCAATCCAACAAGTATTGAACAGATAAATAAAGCTATTTATACATTCGTTACTGAAACAGCAAGCAATCTATACTACCCGGAGTTTTGGGACAATTTTACTCTTGATGATAAAAATAATGAGGCTTTTAAAAATCATCTGGCTGCAATTGCTAGCAATAAGCCTATACAGTTTAATGAAGCGTTTCTCAATACGCTGATAAAATTATTAAACTCTGTTCCCGATGATGAACCCAAAAAGAAACAACTCTATGATCTTGTTGTCAAATACAATGAATGTAGTCCAAAACCGGAAAAGCACAATAATGAAGTTATCCAAGCTGGTAAAAATATTGTGCAGGTAGCTCCACAGGAAAAGGTAACCGAAATAAAGCAAGAGAAGCAGAAACCAAAAAAATTAAGCAAAAAAGAGCACAAAAAGGCAGTAATGGCCCACTACGAAACAGATGAACCTGAAAAAAAACAGTCACGATTTAACATTAAAAGAAAATTATCTTCTGCGAAAAACCGATTAACCAGTACTGGGGGGACAATAGTTTCTCATGCTGGTGATGCATTAGCTTTTACTGGACGAACTATAGAAGGCGGAGCAAAAGGGATAAAGAACAAAGCTGAAGGTGGCTTAAGATCACTTGCTGAAAAAACAGGTATTAGTGACAAAAGACAATCAGTAACATTTAGTGATGCAAGTCACCCAGTACATACAGCACAACCAGCAACACCCTTTGCCCCGCCCCCAAGATCATCAGATGCACAATACACAACAGATCAACAAAAACGAGCCAAGCAACAGATACTAGCAGCAAAAGAAATTGTTCATAGTTCAGATCTTCCTAAAGATCAAAAAGAAAGGCTTATAAATCTCTTAGACATAGGAAAATACACAAACCTAAGTAAAGCAGAACAACAAGATGATAATAAGACCATCAATCAAGTTATAAGAAATCTAGAATCCTTTAAAAGCGAAGTTCAAAGCAAAAGAGGTGGTAAAAAATGTGCCGAACTTATTGAGGATAGCTTAAAAAATATACAAGGGGCTCTTAACCCCGTAAGTAGAGAGCGCCCGCACTAGGCTTGAGATAATATTTTGTTATTACACTAATTAATATATATTAAGCTTTATGTACCTCGTGCAAACTCCCCAGTAAGAACCTTATAATAAGGTCAATATTGAACTAACCATAACTGGGTTATATGTCTAACAAGTCATACTATACCAAACCCCAAAGCAAATTTGCTCTGCCATTGAACCAATGGGATTTAATTATCCTCTTATTGTTCTTTGGAGTATTGGTTGCGTTTGTCTGGGGTGCCGAACAAATGACGGCACCTTATGAGCTAGGCAAACAGATCCCTATTTCTTTATCCCCCAAGATGTTACCTGGGTATGCGGTGTCTTCCATTATCCGCATTGCGATTGCGCTTTTATTTTCCTTATTGTTTACTTTTACCATTGCCACCCTGGCCGCTAAAAGCCAACGCGCCGAGCGTTTTATTTTACCTTTTATCGATATAATGCAATCAGTACCGGTGCTTGGGTTTTTATCGATTTCTATTTTAGCTTTTATTTATCTTTTTCCAGGAAGCCAACTCGGACCAGAATGCGCAGCCATTTTTGCGATTTTCACCTCGCAAGCTTGGAACATTGCGATGAGCTTTTATCAGTCCTTACGCACCGTTCCCAAAGATCTAAATGAAGCAGCAGATATGTTCCATTTAACACCTTGGCAACGATTTTGGCGCTTAGAGGTACCCTTTGCCACACCAGGCTTAATTTGGAACACCATGATGTCCATTTCTAGCAGTTGGTTTTTTGTAGTTGCCTCCGAAGCTATCTCGGTGAATAATCAAAATATTACTTTGCCTGGTATAGGTTCCTATATCTACAAAGCCACCCAAGAATCTAACTATCAGGCCATCTACTATGCCATCTTGACGATGTTTATCGTGATTATCATTTATGATCAATTGTTGTTTAGACCCTTAGTTGCTTGGTCAGAAAAGTTTAAGGTTGAAGCAAACCCAGAAGTCTACGCTGATAGTTGGTTTTTGAATTTATTACAACGCGCCAAACTGATTCAGTTTGTATTTTCGTTTTTACTCAATATTCGTGATCTATTCACTATTCCCTTTTCTAGCCGCGAGCACACCCCCCGTAAAATTTCTCCTAAAATACGCCAAGCAATTACTTGGACAGCCATTACCTTTTGGAATAGTTTCCTGTTCATTGGCATCATTGCCTCTTGCATTATCTTGGCACGTTTTATCTATACGGAAGTAACCTTGTCTGAAGTCATTGATGTATTTGGCTTAGGGTTGCTCACTGCCACGAAAATTGCGATCATGGTTATCCTCTGCTCCTTGATATGGGTACCTATAGGGGTGTGGGTAGGTTTGCGCCCAAAAACGGCTAATGTTGTTCAATTGTTTGCTCAGATCTTTGCTTCATTCCCAGCAAATATTATTTACCCGGTACTGTATGTTTACATTGTGACATTTCATTTAAATATTGATATCTGGACAGCCCCTTTACTTATTTTAGGAACACAGTGGTACATTTTGTTTAATGTGGTCGCCGGTGCCAGCAGCTTACCGCAAGATCTGCATTTAGTGGCGCAAAACTATGGATTAAAGGGCTGGTTGTGGTGGCGTAAACTTATTCTGCCAGGGATCTATCCTTATTATATTACCGGGGCCATGACCGCTGTCGGCGGCAGTTGGAATGCCAGCATTATAGCCGAAGTTGTCAGTTCAGGGGGGCAAACCCTATTATCTAAAGGTCTTGGCAGTTACATCACCCAATATACGACTGTAGGCGATTTCCCTCGTATTGCTTTAGGAATAGCAGTGATGAGTATTTACGTTGTGGTCATTAACCGCCTTGTTTGGCAAAAACTTTATGATATGGCTGAAGAAAGATTTCAAATAGGAACAGCATAGCAGGATAGGCAATGACAATTGATGCAGATAAAAAAGTAATTTTTACGGTAAAAGATTTGAAAAAAACCTTTCGCTCCAGCGAAGGCCAAGAACTCATTGTTCTTGAAGATGTTAACTTTACCATGTATGAAAATGAAATTGTGGCATTGCTTGGCAAATCGGGCGCCGGTAAATCTACCTTGATGAGAATAATAGCGGGTCTTATTAAACCCAGTAGTGGACAAGTCATCTATAGAGGCACCCCAGTTAGCGAGCCTGTGAAAGGCATCGCCATGGTATTTCAAAATTTTGCCCTTTTACCCTGGCTGACAGTTTTGCAAAACGTAGAATTAGGTTTAGAAGCTTTAGGAATTGATAAGCAACAACGTCGTAAACGTGCCCTCAAAGCAATTGATACTATTGGTCTAGATGGTTTTGAATCCGCTTATCCTAAAGAGTTATCCGGGGGAATGCGTCAACGCGTTGGGTTTGCCAGAGCATTAGTGGTGGATCCTGAACTCTTGCTCATGGATGAACCCTTCTCTGCATTAGATGTGCTCACCTCAGAAAGTTTAAAAAGCGACTTACTAGATTTATGGCTGGCCAAACGTACGCGTACTAAAGGAATTTTATTTGTCACCCATAGCATTGAAGAAGCAGCGTTAATGGCCGATAGAATTATTATTTTCACGGGGAACCCCGGCCGCATACGTGCAGAATTAACGGTCAGTAGCCCGCTACCACGTGATCCTGAAGATCCGCATTTTAGAAAATTAGTCGATGATATCTATTCTTTAATGACCACTAGCGAAAGAAAACGTGTGCGCTTAGAGGCTGGGGTAGATTATCAAAAAATGGAATTGGGTTATCGCTTACCGGATGTGGAGATCTCAGAGCTTATTGGCTTTGTGGACGCACTTTCTTCTGAAGAAACTTCAGGTCCTATCGATTTACCCATGCTCTCAGAAAGCTTACACTTAGAAGCCGATAGTTTATTTCAATTAAGTGAAGCTTTAGAGATCTTAAGCTTTGCCACGGTTTCTAAGGGGGACATTACCCTTACCGAAGAAGGTAAATTATTTGCCAATGCCAGTATTCAAGAGCGAAAGAAAATGTTTGCTAAACAATTGGAAAAACGTGTTCCACTAGCAAAACATATTCGTGACACACTCGACAACCGAAGCAATCATCGTGAAAATGAAGAATACTTCTTGAATGAACTCAAAGAACAGCTCACTGAAGCGGAAGCTGAAAGAGTGCTCACTGTGATGATCGACTGGGGCCGTTATGCGGAAATTTTTGCTTACGATTATGATTCAGGGATCTTGAGTCTTGAAAACCCTAATTAAAATAATCTTCCTTATATCTCTTTTAATGCCAATCTCACTCCTTGGTAAATCCAATGATTCGCCTGTAGTGGTGGTACTGCATGGCGTGGATAAAGCCATGGAAGAAAATATACGTGCAAATTTAACCGTGTTGCACGAAACCCTTGATGAAGAAAATGCCACCAAAGAAGCGATTGAACAACGCTCCAAACAGGAAATTTTAGCAGCCTTACAACCTTTTGGTTATTATGAACCAACGGTTCACAGTAATATTGATATCAAAGAAGGTAAAATAAATGTTTCTTTTGATATTCAACTGGGAGAACCTGTCAAGATTTTAGCTATTCACTTCGTGCTAACAGGTCAAGGCGAAAAAGATCCTCGCCTCAAAAATTTATTTGCTTTATTTACCATGAAAATAGGTGATGTCTTTGTTCATGATACCTATGAGCAAGGGAAAAAAGCCTTGCTCTCTCAAACCATTCAAAGTGGTTATTTAAATGCTTCCTTCAGTGAGCATAAAGTTGAAGTGGATCTAGAAAACAAAACCAGTCAAATTTTCTTAAGTCTAGACACGGGAGCAAGACACTTTTTTGGGGATGTTACTTTTGGGGAAACAGTGCTATCGAATAAATTACTCAATCGTTATCTCCCTTTTGCGCCAGGCGACCCCTATCAGCCTGAAAAAATTATGTTATTACAAAATCGCCTGACCCAAAGTGATTATTTTAAAAATGCCAATGTAAAAGCTGTCACAGAGGAAGGGGCAACAACGGTGCCAGTTGTTGTAGAGTTAGAAGATGCCAAACCGAATCATTATATCCTCGGCGCTGGCTATGGCACAGATACTGGCGTGCGCGGCAAATTGGGGTGGACCAGACGTCGCTTAAATTCCATGGGGCATCGCTTTACAGCACAAGCACAAATTTCAGAAATTTACGACAAGATCTACGCCGAATATAGCATCCCGGGCAAAAGGCCCTACAGCGACCAGCTGAAATTTCAAGGGGGCTTTTACGATGATGAATTCAGCGAAAAACCCTCTCAAATTTACGAAGCGGGTATTTTAGAAGAGCGCATTATCTCCAATTGGGAACGGCGCTTAGGGGTAAATTACCACCATGAAAGATTCAATGCTTTTATTACCAACGATGTTATTGAATCCAAGCTTATTTTACCGACCATTACATTTATTCAGGTGAGAAAATCAGAATCCGATGCGGTCAGTGGTCGGCGCATTGAATTCACCATGCGTGGTTCAGTGGACGCCCTGTTCAGCGATACCACCTTCTTTCAAAGTTACTTGCAATTAAAGTGGGTGCATGGTTTTACAGATAACACAAGATTACTGATGCGTGGCGACTTTGGTTTCACACTACCAGATGATAGTGAACGCCTCCCCCTGTCGCAACGTTTCTTTGCGGGTGGTGATTTAAGCTTACGAGGTTATGGGTATCGCTCATTGCCTAATGAGATTGATAAAGACGGTAATTATCAGCCTGTTGGTGGTGCTTATCTTGCCGTGGGCAGTTTAGAGTTGCACCAAACCATCAAAAAGCCCTTTGGTGTTTTCACCTTTGTTGATGCAGGAAATGCATATCGTGAGTTGTTTCAAGAAACAGCCATTGGTGTAGGCGCAGGGGTTGAATGGCAAACCCGTTTGGGACCAATTAAATTTGCCGTGGCTAAACCCTTAACCAAAACTTCTGATGCTTGGCGCATCCATGCTTCCTTTGGGCCAGAATTGTCCTAACTTGATCTGTTACGGAAAAGGCACAACACGCGCTGTGCCTTATTGGGCTACTCGGGCCGAGATAAACCTACCGCAGAGACAGAGTCATCATTTAAATTAGTAGATGAGAATAATGCATCACCACTAACTACTTCTCTGGGGAAAAGTACCCTGGCTCTTGCCTTTAAACCTAAACCATGTGCCGGTGCGCTTTTTTTCCAAAGGTTATATAACGCATTCCTAGGGGCTTCCACGAAAACTTCATTCACCTTATTTGCGTGTGCCTCCATTAAGGAATCAATAAACTTTGATTTAATAACGCTCTCATCAGGAAGATGCGATAGTAGCTTACTGACGTTAACAAACCATTTTTTAGCAACAGAATAGGAACGATAGAATGCATGCCCTGCATTTTTCAATCTCGGATTGGCAAGTTGTTTCAACATTAATCTTTGCGTCTTTACACTTTTGGTTTTAAAAGACGCTGAAAAATCGTTTAATTTTTGTTCGCGTTCTCTTAGGATTAATTTTTCAACTAGGGAAACTAATTGTGGATCAGGCACGGTAAGGGGGCGGTCTTCTTTATATACCCCACCTTTTTTAATAACTGCTAACAAGCGCTTTGCGTAAGCAATTTTGTCTGAACCTTCAATATCTTTTAAGGATGCTATGAGGTCTTTTACAAGACATAATCTAAAATCTTCAAGTTTTCTGTAATGTTTTTGCTCTAGTTTTGGTAGTAGACGCCGCCAGGCAGACAACATTTCATCAATAAGGTCCAGTTCATCTTTTCTCGTCAGCTTTTCTCTTTCTGTTAAGGGATCGGCATCTTGATCTAGCCATTGAGATAAAAAGGCTAATTTTCCTAGAAAAGAGAGTTTGGGCAGATTTTCTTCACAATATTGAATGGTACCAAGCAGATAAATGTAACGACTCATAGAAAGGTACTCCCTAAAATAAAGCGAAATGCTAACTTAGTAGATTGCCATTTACAAGCAAAGCATTAATATTGAGCTTTTCGACTAACTTTTTGTTGGCACTTATTTTTCTTTGCTAATGACAGGGTTATTATCAATAGGTACAATGTCAGCAATATTAAGTTACTTGTTTACCTTTGGTGATGTTAGATATGAAGCAACTTCTCTCTTTCTTTAGCCATCACCTGGAGCCGCTTTCGCTTCTCAAAAAAAGCGTGAAATTCATTTTTTGCCTCGCTTTTGCTGCTGTTATTTTCGGATTATTCCTCATTTTTACACCGCATGGAAACCAACTTGCGCTTGAGATAATATCCCAATGGACCCCATATCAAGTCCAGTGCGCTTCCATATCAGGTAACCTCTATCATGATTTCGTTGTAGAAGATGTCCAGATCAAAGGCCCACAACTTTCTATTAAAGCCAAACGCATAGCCGCATCTTGGGATCTGGTAAAGTGGCTGCACAATGATAATACCATTCAGACACTTTCAATCAATGATTTATCGTTTTGGTATGAAAATAAGGCACAAGCACTCATTCTTCCGGAACATTATGACAATGCCACCTTAGAAAAAGCACAAGGAGACATTGCTAAATCATTGCCTTTTGCAGTCAATGTTGAAAACCTTGAGATTGTGAATGCGGATATTCATTGGAATGATATAGAACATAAATTAAGTGAACTTCGCATAACACATGCAACGAGCAATATCGCGCAAATAGAAGAAATCCATTATAAAGGCGCTTTTGGCTCCCTGGATGCAAACTTAAAAGGAGCAATCAAAGTAGATTGGAACTTAGATCTTTCTAAAAACCCTTTTCTTGTTGAGTTAAACTCCAGCGCTATCACCACCCAGGGAAGTATTACGCTACCTTCTAGAAACATCGACGATCCGGAAAATCAAATTCAAATCAGCGTATATGCTAAAGAATATACCCAAGGTAAACATCACTTACAAAACCTCCAACTAGACGCTAAAGGCACCCTGGTAAGGCACCAAGTTACTTTACATGGGATCTATAATAAAAGCCCCATTGAAAGTGTGGTTACCGGGAAATTTACGGATAAACGTTGGCAAGGCAACATTACAAAACTACTGGTCAACCATGAACGTTGGCAAAAAATTGGCAACTCAACAGGTAAATTCGATATTCAATGGCAAAACAAAATCGTTTCTCTTGCTGAAATTAACTTGGGTGAAAAATATCCAATCACCCTTGAAGCGGTTGTTGATAAAAATAAGCCTTATGCCTTAAGCGGAATAGCAAAAGCCAATATAAAGCAATTAAAAACACTGTCATCCTTAGTGCCTTCTCTTGCGAATATGCGTGGCCAATTAGATATCGATTTAACCTTGTCCGGTACGATTTTGCAACCAACCTGGTTAGGCCAGATCCTATTAACCAATGCAAAGCTTCCTGCGACTTCTTTGGGCAAGAAAGCTGTCTTGAATGATTTATTACTCAGCTTTTTGCCCAATAATCAAATCAATATTCAAGGTAAAGGTTTATGGGGAAGTGGTGAATTTACTATTGCCGGAAAGGGGACACTCTTTGGACCATCGCCAGTTTTAGAAGTGGCTATTAAGGGCGATAAACTACTTTTAAGCGATACCCCAGAATATTACATTGTCGCAAATCCTGATTTGTTACTCACCCTAAAAAAGGGCCAATTAGCGCTAAATGGTAAAATTATCATTCCTGAAGCTGAAATAAATAGTTTAAAAAATCCAGAGATGATAAGCGCCTCAGAAGATGTCGTCCTGGTTTCAAAGAAAGCTAAACCTGTTGCCAAACCACTCACTGAACAGGCTACGCATTATCAAATAGCTACGCATATTGAAGTGATCATAAAAGATAAAATCACTTACAAAGGTCACGGGATCACCAGCAAAGTGGGCGGACGATTGGAGATTAACCAACAACCGGGCCAACCTCCACTAGCCAAAGGTAAATTATTTCTCACCAATGGCAGCTATAAAGCTTATGGAAAGGTATTTGATATCAACTACGGGCAAATCTTGTTCACCGGCGGCCCCATCTATGATCCTATTTTAGATATTCGCGCAGAACGTCATATCCAACCACAATCACCTTTAACAAGTTTTAAGAGCAATCAAACTATTTTGGCAGGCATTACCTTTACGGGTAATTTAAAAACCCCAAAAATTGGTTTTTACTCAAACCCTAGCATGCCAGATCCGGATATTATTTCATATTTAATTGTTGGCCGTCCTCAAAATCAAATCAATGAAGCGCAAGCTGAATTATTATTTCAAGCGGTTTCACAGCTAGCCACCATCATGGGTGGAAATAGAAATGATGTGCATTTTGATTTGGCTGAAAAATTAAAATTAGATCAACTTGGCTTTTCCAAAAAACAAAATTATATTCCCACACCAGGTTCCCATAACCCGCTGGAAGATACGGTTTTTGTTTTAGGAAAACAACTTTCTTCTCGTCTGTATCTTAACTACAGTGTTGGACTTGTAGATTCTGCAAGTCAATTTGGTATGCGTTATGCTGTGGGTAAAAATATGATGATTGAAGCTGCAACTGGAACACAAGGTTCCAGCGCTGATGTTCTATTATCATTTGAAGGGCATTAGTTTATCCAATAGCCTCTTTGACAAGGAAAAAAATACAGTCTTTTTGCCACTCTATTTTTTTAGATGCTATGTTTTTATTAAAATTTGAAAACAAGCTTCGAGAGAATACCTTATGGCCGGAACAAATGTTTGCAACAAATGTGGTACAAATAATGAAACCGGAGCCAAGTATTGCTCCAAGTGTGGCATCAAAATCGGATCAACAGCAATAGGTCGTTTTTTTCGTGTGCTTACTAAAATTTTGGTGGGCATATTTATCTTTATTGGCCTGATCATAGGTATAGCCTTTTATGCTACCAGTGGTGTAGCAAATACGGTAAAAGATCAACTTTCAGCAATCCGCTCGGGTGATTATACAAAGGCTTATTCTTATACTTCCACCGAATTTCAGAAAAATACCTCTGTAGATGAATTTAAAAAATTTATCGAAACCATTCCTGCGTTGAAAGATAATCAAAGTCTTTCCATAAATGACCGTTCATTTCAGAATGAGAATGGCTCTGTTAAAGGAACCATTACGAGTAAGGATGGCATGACCATTCCAATTGAATATCAACTTATTAAAGAGAATGGCACCTGGAAAATTCTAGGGATCAACGCACAGCTTTCAAATGATCATAAATCAGAGGCACAACCACAAAAGTCTTTAGTAAAAACCGAAGAACATAACGAACAAGAGAAACTCTCTACGCAGACAATCAATTTAAGTAAAACTTATCAAAATACAGATAATGCTTTTCTTGTAAAATATCCTGAAAATTGGGAGCTTGACCAGTCTAACCCTTCAGTTATCATGTTTAAAAAAATGCAAGATGAGCCTGGTTTTGCAAATGTGAATATACAGCTTGTCTTAACAAAGCAAGCCGGTGGCAAATATGCTAATATCGATGAATATCTTGATTCAATAAAATCACAAGGACAAGCTCAATTTACAGATTTCAAGGTTGTAGCAGAAAATACTGAAACTCTTCCTTCTGATCCAGATAAAATTAATGGCAAATCTATTACTTTTACTTATAAACATGAGGGCACTGACATTAAGCAATTACAAATTATTCTAATGAGCGAAGATAATAAGCTCTTTTATATGTGGGGATATACGGCATCCTCAGATCAATATGATAAAAACTTACCTGTATCGGACGCAATGTTGGACTCGTGGAAATTCAAGGAATAAGCCCTAGTTAAAAAAAACTGCTTCTGTTAAACCACGATTTAACAGCAGTTCTTTTAAATAGCCCAATGCTTCAACTTGAATTTGTCTAACCCTTTCGCGTGTTAAACCAATTTCGGCGCCCACATCTTCTAAGGTGGCCTGTTCAAATCCACGCAAACCAAAGCGTCGGGTAATAACTTCACGTTGCTTTTCATTTAACTTATCAAGCCAACTATCCACTTCGCGAATAAAATCACTCTCACCTAAGATATTCACCGGATCAATGCCAGCATCATCGGCAACACTCTCAACCAATGAACGCTCGGTTTCGCTCGCCACTTTGGAATCTAGCGAAGTCACTTTTTCATTTAAGCCCATTACTTTTTTAATAGTATTGGGATCTTTTTGCACCGCATGGGCAATATCATCTGGTCTAGGTTCATGATCTAATTGTTGTGTTAATTCACGACCCGTACGAAGATAAACATTGAGTTCTTTGACCACATGTATGGGTAAACGAATAGTGCGTGTTTGATTCATTAAAGCACGTTCAATGGTTTGACGGATCCACCAGGTGCCATAAGTAGAAAATCGAAATCCTTTTTCAGGGTCAAACTTCTCAACTGCACGTATTAACCCTAAATTGCCTTCTTCAATTAAATCTAAAAGTGGTAAACCACGATTTAAATAACGTCTGGCAATTTTGACAACTAGTCTTAAATTGCCCTCTATCATTCTGTTTCGTGATTTGATACATCCTTGCTGAGCTAAGCGTGCATAATGAATTTCATCATCAGCCGTTAATAAGGTGGAAGAGCCGATTTCCCCTAAATACAGCTGTGTGGCATCGTATGATTTTTTAGCGCTAAAGGAGGCTTCTTCTTGTTCACATTTTTCTAGCCATTCTTCACTTGCGGCCAGATCTTGCGTGTCAAAATCTTCAGTGTCTATATCGAGATCAGCATTGAGTTCAGCTAAATCGACAGGTTCTTCTTCATCCTCTGCTTTGGTTAACTCATCCTCATCAACCAAAGCATATTCTTCCCAGTTTTTTGCCATATGTTGGCTCCATGCACAATTTGGCGCTTGCGTTGTCCATCACGCATAAATAATCAATTGAATAAAACCTCAGTCAAACACTACATTTCAGAAATAATTTTTGTTAAACCATCGAGCTCTTTTAAAATATGCTCGTAACGGTCTTGTCCTAATCCTGAAATGATTTTGTGTTGGGCTGACTGCCACAATGGGATCCCTTTCATCAAAGTCTCACGCCCCTTCTCAGTTAAGGCATAGGCCTTTGAGCGCTTATCCCTTGGCTCAATGGTTTCGATATAGCCTAACTTCTCCAGTGGTTTGAGATTTCGGGTCAGCGTGGTTCTATCCATGACCAAAGTGCTAGCCATTTCAGTTAAGGTACGCGCTGCAACGGAAGCCATGGAAACGAGCAACGTAAATTGTGTTGCTCTGATACCAGCGGGTTCCAAGCAATGATCATAAAACTGTGTTACTGCTCTAGCCGCTTTGCGCACATTAAAACAGGCATCTTTGGCATTGATCAGTCTGTGATTAATTGGTTCGGTGACTTCCATTGGATTACCCCCTCACAAAAAAGTGTAGACCCCCGCTCCCCCAAGTTTCAAGAAAACAAGTCAGTTTTCCTAAATATTTTTTTATCAGAGCCAAAAGTTGTAAATATAACGAGGACATTCGCATATATTATTAAAAGAGAATAAACTAACTGCTTTAGGATGATTCGATATCAGGTTGCACCGCTGAGGAAGATCTCAGTGCTTTGGGAGGCTGGAATGAAAGACAGTTTTAAAACCGCAGAAACACTAAACATCAACAATACTGCCTATGAAATTTTTAATATAAACAAACTACCAGCCAAATATGATGTCGCTAGGTTACCGTTTTCGTTAAAAATTTTATTGGAGAATTTACTTCGCTGTGAAGATGGCATCACGGTAAGACGCGAAGATATCGAAGCCTTACTGAACTGGGATCCTAAAGCCACACCCGATACAGAAATCGCTTTCACCCCCAGTCGTGTTATTTTACAAGATTTCACTGGCGTGCCAGCGGTTGTTGATTTAGCTGCCATGCGCGAAGCAATGAAACAATTAAAAGGAAATCCTGCCAAAATTAATCCGCTCTCACCGGTGGAATTGGTTATCGATCACTCCGTCATGGTTGATTACTTTGGCAACCAACAAGCCTTTTTTAAAAACACAGCAATTGAGATAGAACGCAACCATGAACGCTATGTGTTTTTACGTTGGGGCCAACAAGCCTTTCAAAATTTTAAAGTTGTACCTCCGGGCACCGGCATCGTTCACCAAGTGAATTTAGAATATCTTGCACGCGTTATTTTTGGTGAAACACGCAATGGCAAATTACAAGCTTTCCCTGACACCTTACTTGGCACTGATTCACACACAACCATGATTAACGGGTTAGGCGTTTTAGGCTGGGGTGTAGGTGGTATTGAAGCAGAAGCGGCCATGTTAGGTCAGCCAGTAACCATGCTTATTCCGCAAGTAATTGGATTTGAAATTAAAGGACAATTACCAGAAGGCGCAACAGGCACTGATTTGGTGCTTACAGTCACAGAAATTTTGCGCAAAAAAGGCGTGGTCGGTAAATTCGTCGAATTCTTTGGCGATGGTCTTAGCGCTTTATCTTTAGCCGACAGAGCTACTATCGGTAATATGGCACCTGAATATGGCGCAACCTGTGGGATCTTCCCGGTTGATCATGAAACGCTGAACTATCTTGCCTTATCCGGGCGATCGGCAGCGCAACGCGACTTAATTAAAGCCTACACGCAAACCCAAGGGATGTTTAGGGAAGATAAAGCAAGGCGAGCTGATTACAGTGATATTCTCACCTTAGATTTAGCGGATATTTCTCCTTGTATCGCTGGCCCCAAACGCCCGCAAGATAGAATTAACTTACGTGACGCCAAAAAAGTTTATCAAGATGTACTAGATGCCCTATTAGATGGCAGCAAAAAAAATGGTAACGGCGAAGCACAAAAAAACCTGGAACGTGGCTTAAACGAAGGCGCACATCTTGAAGAAGGTAAAGCGCCTCAAGTTAAAGCTGAAGAAGCAAAAAGTAAATTACATCATGGCTCCGTAGTAATTGCTGCTATCACCAGCTGTACGAACACTTCCAACCCTGCCGTCATGATAGCCGCAGGCTTAATTGCCAAAGCTGCAAATGAACGCGGCTTAAAACCTAAACCCTGGGTGAAAACCAGTTTGGCTCCCGGTTCACAAGTAGTGACTGATTATTTACAACGCGCGAATTTAATGGATCACTTAGATGCCATTGGCTTTGATTTGGTTGGTTACGGTTGTACCACCTGTATCGGTAATTCAGGTCCATTGCCAGAACAAGTGAGTAAAGAAATAAAAGATAACAATTTAGCTGTTGCCGCCGTTTTATCTGGTAACCGAAACTTTGAAGGCCGTATACATCCTGAAGTGCGTCATGCCTTCTTAGCCTCCCCCCCCCTGGTTGTGATCTACGCCCTGGCTGGCACCATGGACATCGATTTATACAAAGATCCATTGGGTAAAGATAAAAATGGCAAAGACGTCTTTATGAAAGATCTCTGGCCAAGTCAATCCTTGATCCATGAAGTCATGAACAGTTCTATTGAACCAAAAATGTTCTCTTCACGCTATTCCAGTGTTTTCACAGGCGATGAACAATGGCGCAGCTTACCTGCCCCTAACTCTGAACTTTTTGTGTGGGAAAAAGATTCCACTTACGTTAAAAATCCGCCTTATTTTGAAAACATGCAGCATCAAGTGCCACCCTTACAAGACATTCTGAATGCGCGTGTGTTAGCAAAGCTTGGCGATTCAGTTACCACCGATCACATTTCACCGGCTGGTTCAATTAAAGCAGATTCCCCTGCTGGTTTGTATTTACAAAGCCTTGGTGTAAGTCCTAAAGATTTTAATTCCTATGGCTCACGTCGCGGCAACCACGAAGTCATGATCCGCGGCACCTTTGCCAACATTCGCCTTCGCAACCAATTAGCCCCTGACACTGAAGGTGGGTTTACCGCTTACCAACCTTCTAATGAAGTAATGTCTATTTATGATGCCGCAATGCGTTATAAAGAAGAAAAAACACCTCTCATAATTCTTGCAGGTAAAGAATATGGTTCTGGCTCTTCTCGAGATTGGGCCGCAAAAGGAACTAATTTACTGGGCGTCAAAGCGGTGATTGCAGAAAGTTATGAACGCATTCACCGTTCTAATTTGATTGGCATGGGTGTGCTGCCTTTAGAATTTATGCCAAACGAAAATCCGCAAACACTTAAACTGTCAGGTAAAGAAACTTACTCATTATCCCTAAAATCCTTAAAGCCTGGCGAAGTTTTAACAATTACCGTCAAAGATCAAAATGGTGAAAGACAAATCAAGGCTAAAGTGCGCATCGATACCCCTAAAGAATTAGAATATTATCAGCATGGCGGTATCTTACATTATGTCTTGAGACAATTAACAAAGTAATCAAGGGTGTAGTATGAACAAAAAGACGATGCGAACAGTTAAAGACAGCATGGGTGAAATGCAAGTTCCTGAAGATGCCCTTTACGGTGCTCAAACGCAACGTGCAGTGAATAATTTTGCACCCAGTGGGTTAACTATGCCACGTGGCATGATTGAAGCTATCTGTTTAATTAAGGCCAGTGCTGCCAAAGCAAACCTTGATTTGGGTTTATTAGATGCGAATAAAGCTGAGGCAATTATCAAAGCGGCAAACTTGGCTGCAAGTGGTCAATATGATAAAGAATTTCCCGTAGATGTTTTTCAAACGGGTTCTGGCACTAGCTCTAATATGAATGCCAATGAAGTTATTGCGCAATTGGCTAAAAATGAATCAGGAACAGAAATTCACCCCAACGATCATGTCAATATGAGCCAAAGTAGTAACGATGTTATTCCTTCGGCCATTCATGTTAGCGCAAGCATTGCCGCGCACACACGATTGCTCCCTGCCTTGGGACACTTACACGAAGTATTATTAAACCGCTCTAAAGAACTAGCGAACATCACCAAAACCGGCCGCACACATTTAATGGACGCCATGCCCATTACCCTAGGACAAGAAATTGGCGGCTGGGCTGCGCAAATTAAAGCGTGCACTGATGCCATCGAAAAAAGTTTACACGCCGTTGAAGCGCTTCCTATCGGCGGTACAGCGGTTGGCACAGGCATTAATGCTCATCCTGAATTTGGTCAGCGCTTAACCACCTTACTTGGACAAAAACTCAATATTAAATTTACCGTTTGCGAAAATCGCTTTGCTTATATGAGCAGCCAAGATGCAGCAGTCGGATTATCAGGCCAACTGAAAACGCTTTCGGTGGCATTGATGAAAATCGCCAATGATTTACGATGGATGAATAGTGGCCCGCTTGCTGGATTAGGTGAAATTGCTTTACCGGCCTTACAACCTGGTAGCTCGATAATGCCAGGCAAAGTTAACCCGGTCATAGCCGAAGCTGTTGCCATGATCTGTGCCCAAGTCATGGGCAATGATTTAACTATTACTATTGGCGGCCAATCTGGGAACTTCCAATTAAACGTAATGTTACCCGTGATTGCTTATAACTTATTACAAAGTATTCATTTGCTATCAAACGCCGCAACTGAAATGGCAGATAAAGCCATAGCTGGGTTTACGGTGAATAAAGAACGCCTCAATGAGCAATTATCACGTAACCCTATTTTGGTCACTGCCCTGAACACAGTTATTGGTTATGAGCTTGGCGCCAAGATAGCTAAAACAGCCTATCAAAAAGGTTTACCTTTAATTGATGTTGCCAAAGAGTTAACCAATTTATCTGAAGCTGAATTGGTGCGTTTATTGGATCCAGCGAAATTAACCAAAGGCGGCATCCCAGAATAAAAAAGGTGTTTTTCCTTGATGAGTGATTGTATTGCCATCTTCTTGATTGCAAGTAGCATACTGTTACTGGGATTACTGGGCGGTTTTTTTTTCTATAAAAAATTGTTAGTGCAAAGCACTTACGATGCTGTTACTGAACTGCCCAATCGCATTAATTTTTTTAACGCTTTAACGCAACATCTTTTGAAATATCCAACAATGCCCTTCGCGATTATTGCTATTGGCATCGACAGGTTTCCGCAAATTAATCAAGCATTGGGATATCAAATAGGTGATAGATTATTAAATCATGTGGCACAAAGACTTAAAGCTAACCTCAATGAAGCTTCGATGATTGGCAGACTTGCCAGTAATGTTTTTATTGTGCTTGCGCCAGAAGTAACCAATCAGAATTTTAAAAAGTATTATGAAAAAATAATGGAGATTTTTTCTCAGCCTTTTAGTGTTTATACGGTGAATATTGATTTAGATGTGTTAATTGGCTTTAGCTTTTATCCTACTGATGGCAATGCAGCAGCCCCGTTAATTCAAAAAGCCGATCTTGCCTTATATGCTGCTAGGCATTCTGTGGATAGATTTGAATGTTATCAAGAAAACAAGGATCCGCATCATCGTAATAAAATTTCTTTAATGAGCGAATTACGAGAAGGACTTACCCAAAATGAATTTCAAATTTTTTATCAACCTAAAGTTAATTTAAATAAAGGGCATATTACCCAAGTAGAGGCATTAATCCGTTGGTTTCATCCAACACGAGGCGAAATGTCGCCAGATAGTTTTATTCCTTTGGCCGAAGAAACTGGGCATCTGAAAAATTTAACCCTATGGTTATTAGAAAATGGCATTAAGCAATGTCGTTTATGGGAAGAGCAAAAACTTTCTTTGGGCGTGTCCATTAATTTATCCGTGAAAGATCTGCTCAATAAAAAGTTACCCATTTATATTGGTAGCTTAATTAAAGAGCATAAACTCGATCCTACTTTATTAACACTTGAAATTACAGAAAGCGCTTTCATGCGCGAGCCTCATGTTGCTATTGATGCAACCCGTAAGTTGATTCAACTGGGTGTTAATTTATCGATAGATGATTTTGGAACAGGCTATTCCTCTTTGAGCTATTTAAAAAAATTACCTGTAAATGAACTAAAACTAGATAAATCTTTCACCCAAGACATTGTCCACACAGAGCGTGTAGCGCAAATCGTGCAGTCCACTATTCGTATGGCTCATACTTTAGGTATGACGGTTGTTGCTGAAGGGGTCAGTGACGAGAAGACAGTGAATTTGTTGAAACATTTCAGTTGCGATCTGGGTCAGGGATATTATTTTAGCCAACCTTTGTCTATAAAGGATTTTGAAGCTTGGCTGGCTACTTCTCCCTGGGGGAAAACTTAAGCACTGGCTTTTGCTTCATCGATAGCCGTTTGTATGTTTTCTTCTTTATTTGCTTCGTAATTATTAATGGTTGGTCGTAATATGACTAACAGCACTAATCCCGGCACGGCAAAAACAACTGTCCATAGGAAAAATTCTGGCCAACCCACCGCTTCTACCATATAACCTGCCAGTGGTCCTACAAATACCCGCCCCACTGCGGCTAACGCGCTAATTAAAGCAAATTGAGTTGCTGTGAATCTGGGATGACATAAACTCATCACTAAGGCCATAAAGGCTGCTGTGCCTAAACCACCGCCAAAATTTTCTAAGCAAACCGTTACTATCAGCATGCCCGTGTTTGGCCCCATGAGCGAAAGAGCATAAAACAGTAAATTGGTCAGCGCTTGAATGATGCCAAAAAAGAGCAGTGAACGAAAAAGCCCAAGGCGCACCATCATAACACCGCCAACAAAAACTCCGAACAAAGTAGAGATTAAGCCACCTGTTTTATTGATAAGCCCAATCTCTTTTAAGGAAAAGCCCACGCCTTTGAGCAAAAAGGTGGTGGTTAAGGTGCTAGCAAAGGCATCACCCAACTTATACAAAATCACAAATGACAATAAAGCCAATGCGTGTTTGCGTGTTAAAAATTCTTTAAAAGGCAAAATACAAGCGTCAACAAATGATGGAGGGGTCCCCCGATATTGAATAGGCTCTTTTGCCCACAAAGTGGCAAAAACGCCTATCCCCATTAAAGCTGCCATCAGAAAATAGGTAAAAGAAAAGCCAACATAATCGGCAATAATGAGTGTTAAACCGCCTGACACTAACATGGCAATTCTGTAACCACTTACCGCCATGGCTGTACCCATACCCCGCTCGTCTGGTTTAAGTAATTCCGTTCTATAGGCATCAATAGCGATATCTTGCGTAGCGGATAAAAAGGCTAAACATAAAGCAAGGAAAGCCAGTAAAAGCGGTTCTTGAGCAGGGCTCAACAATGCCATCGCACAGAGAACCCCTATCAAAGCGATTTGTGTCGTTAACATCCAGCCGCGGCGCAACCCCAAGAACGGTAAACGCCATTTATCCATCATGGGAGCCCAAATAAATTTATAGACATAGGGTTGCCCAACCAGGGCTAAAAATCCTATGGTAACAATATCCACGCCATCAACGGCGTACCAAGCTTGTAGTGCCGTACCTGTTAGACCTAAAGGGAGGCCAGAAACAAAACCCAGCAAGAGGATAAGGCACATGCGTTTTTGTAGCAGAAGAGAATACCAACTGGGCTTTTTATTCATATGTTGACTAACTTAATAAAGTTATTTGTTTTAACTAGCTTGCTGTTTATTCTACCTACGAAAACAGCTTTTTCCAAAGCTATTGAAAATAATTATAGCCTTTTAGATGAAATCTTAGGGGACTTTTACCAATTTTATTGCACAAAGCAATTTGCCAAAAGAACTGTTGGCTACGGCCTCGGAGGTTATCTTGCAAACTCTTCTGTAGATCCACACTTTAGAAACTATTGGCAGGATCATCTTCGTAATGACTTTACTAATAAACTATCAACCGCCATCAATGACTATAGCAAACTAACAAGTTACCCTATCGCAGCGCCGATTTACTTGGCAACACTTTGGCTAAGTACGCGAACATTTACCACCTCACCTGATACAGCAATAGGGATTTTTGCTAACCACGCTTTACGAACGCTTGTGGTGGGTGCTCCCGAGCAATTTGCATTGACCCATTTTTTTGGTAGTGGGCGCCCCCAGACAGAGGCGCATCGTTGGGAAGTATTTAAGTATCACCGTGCCGTGAGTGGGCATGCTTTTTACGGCGCTATTCCTTTACTCAACTTAGCAAAGCAACAAGAGAACCCTTGGTTAAAGACATCGTTCTATGTACTATCTGCTTTACCTGGACTTGCTAGAGTCAATTGTGACAAGCATTATCTTTCACAGGTGTGGCTAGGTTGGTGGCTTGCTAATAGTGCAACGCAAAGCGTATGGGAATCAGATATAGTTAGCAATAAATCAAATAAAATATCACTAGAAATGGTGCCGCTAAATAGCGGAATTTATTTAGGCTTGGCCAGAAAATTTTGATATAGTGATTTATCTGTAAAACCTCTTGATTAATTAAAAGGATAGATCCATGAAAGGTAAACTGCTAAGTATTGCTACTGCAAGTATGTTTTTATTGGCACAAAATAGCTTTGCTGCTGATGAAACCAAAGGTGGCCAACTTAAAGACGAAAAAGATAAAATCAGTTACAGCATCGGCGTTGATGTTGGCAAAAGCATTATGAAGCAAAAAATTGACATCAATCCAGATCCTTTCTTAGCAGGATTTAAAGATGGTCAAGCTGATAAAACCACTTTGATGACCGAAGATGAAATCCGTAAAACCTTAATGGATTTACAAACCAAGATGTTGGAAAAACAAAAAGCTGATATGAAAGCCACCGCTGCCAAAAATCTTTCCGCTGGTCAAAAATTCCTAGATGAAAACAAAAAGAAAAAAGATGTTGTGACATTACCTAGTGGTTTGGAATATCGCATTATCAAAGAAGGTAAAGGTGAATCTCCTAAAGCCACTGATATCGTTACCACCCATTATCGTGGCAAACTCATTGATGGCACAGAATTTGACAATTCTTACAATCGCGGCGAACCCGTTAAATTTGCTGTAAACGGTGTTATTCCTGGTTGGACCGAAGCGTTACAATTAATGAAACCCGGTGCAAAATGGGAATTATTTATTCCTTCCAAACTTGCTTATGGTGAAAATGGCGTTGGTCAAGTGATTGGTCCAAACTCCACGCTGATTTTTGAAGTGGAATTGCTCAGCGTTGAAAAACCTAAAGCTGGCGAAGAAAAAGCTGATAAGCAATCAAAAGCAACGACCACGAATAAGAAAGGGTAACCTTTCCCTCTCTTAAACCCTCACCCGGCTCTACGAGCCAGGTGGGGAGATTCAAGAAAATCCCCCTCATCCGCCCCTGCGGGGCACCTTCTCCCACAAGGGGAGAAGGATTTAAGATTCTTGTCCCCTCTCCCCTTGCGGGAGAGGGTTAGGGTGAGGGGTATTAAGCGTTAACTGGAAAATTCAATATTGCTCTCTTAAAAGCCCGTGTGGGTGGATAAGGGCCTATCCACGTTCTAAGTAACATATTGTAAAAAGATTTTGCATGAGGCCAATGCTTGGTCTCTTTACCATTCACTATCATGGTCACGCCATTGGTGGGAGAATAATAAAACCCTAACGTATCTCCTGCGTTATAACTTCTATCGATAGCGGCTTTTAATTCTAACAGGCGGGCTTTATCCAATTTTTTATCTTCCCAACCCCCACTATTAATTAAAATTGCTTCAGTGAGCGCTTGGCTTAACATTTGTGCACTAATATCATCGCGCACAAAGTAATACATCATTAACAGCGGTTGATCATTCAAAATCAGCATCTCTGCTCTTTTTTCATTTTGGGGCGTATACAATGCACCTACAAACGCTTGAGTACCCCATAAGGTAGCAACCGCATGCCCGTTTAAGGTGAGTTTTTCTTGTGGGGTACCTATGTTTAATTCGTAAGGTAACGAAACCCCAAGCACTTCAGTGACACTATCAGCAAACACAACATTGGCAAAACAAAAGCAAGATAAAAGCAAAGCAAGCTTTTTAATCACGACGTAACCTATCTGACGCTGCAATGGGTGTTGGATATCGATTCACAATCCAATAGGAAGATACAATAAATGTTAAAATAGTTGCTGCTTGAATAAGTGAATAAGCAGATTGACTAATAAGGTTATTCTTTTCTGCCGTATAGCTCACCAGCAAAGAAAACTCGCTGATTTGGCCAATACGTACCCCAACTTCCCAAGCGGACTCTTTACTAGGCGCTATTTTACCAAGCAAAGCTCTAAACACGGCAGGTTTAGCCAATAACATGATCCCGCCGAATAAAACTGCCCATTCCCATATTTCCGATAGATTGGCTAAATTGATTTTAGCGCCAAGAGAAAAGAAGAATAAGATCAAGAAAAAATCACGAATAGGACGCAAACTTTCAGCAATAAAACGTGACACTGGGCTTTGGGCAATAGAGATCCCAGCAATAAACGCCCCTACTTCGAAGGAAAGTTTCATGAATTCTGCCAGTTGTCCTATGCCTAAACACCAACCTATGGCAACTAAAAACATAAATTCATGAATACGGCTAAAACGGGAAATAAGATTTATCAAGACAAAACGTTCAACTAAGAAGGCAAAAATAACCAAGGCCGGTAAGGCTAAAGCCACATGACCTAATTCAATTAAACTTAAGCTCCCATCATTGCCCGCGTGTAACATTAACAAAATAAAAATAGCGATAAAATCTTGGAGTAATAAAATACTGATGACGATTTCGCCCGTACGCTGATGGTGCAATACCGTGGTAGGTAAAAGCTTCAAGCCAATAATCGTACTTGAAAACATCATCGCCGCGCCGATGATCAAGGCATCCATATTAGAGAAATCGGCAGCAAGTGCGACGCAATAACCTAATAGCGCGAAAATAAGAGAACTTGCCAGCGTGACGATGGTTGCTTGTCGCAACATTTTAATTAAATTCTGCGGTTGTAAATTTAAACCTAAAAGAAACAGCAAAAAGATAATGCCGATATCACCCACGTCTTTTAGAACAACAGGATCCCGAATAAGACCTATACCGCCAGGACCAATCAAGACACCTAAAATTATGTAGGCAACCAACAACGATTGTCGGGTGAAAAGCGCCAGTGTTGCTAAAAAGGCTGCCCCACAGAAGATCAAAAAGATAGAAAAGATGATATCGTTATGCATTGTTGCTTATACTGGCCTTAGCTATACACAACCTATATTAATGTATTCTATGAGTTATGACAAAAGACAATGAAATTCTCCTAAAACTTGAAAAAGCCTTTGCTTTACAACAAAGCGATGATCTCAATGCTGCAATGAAACTTTTTGAGGAAATTCTTGCACAAGATCCTAAACAAGCAGATGCATTACATGGCTTAGGAATGGCCTATGCCCAACAACGGAATTTTCCTAAAGCCGTGGAGTATTTACGCCAAGCGGTTGCTCAAGCCCCCACGATTGCTGAATTTCATAATAACTTAGGAAACGCTTATCAAGCTGTCGGTAATGTTGAAGGGGCACTACGTCACTATCATGAGGCGTTACGACTCAAAGGCTCCTATGCACAAGCTTTAAATAATTTGGGAACATTACTCTATCGTCTAGGAAAATATGACGAAGCGGAGGGCTATTTTCAAAAATCCATCCGCATTGATCCTCATGCGGTGGATACCCATTACAATTTGGCAAATACCTTCATTCAATTAGACAAACTATTAGAAGCCGTCCCACATTACCAAGAAGTACTCAGATTAAGATCCGATCACTTAGGGGCATTGCATAATTTAGGCATCACTTTATGTGGCTTAAAGCGCTTTAACGAAGCAGAGCCTCTCTTGGCGACTGTTACAATCAGAGAACCCAATAATATCGACGCTTGGTTTCACTTAGGGGTTATTTATAGTGGTCTTGCACAAGCCACTGAGGCCATAGAATGTTATGAAAAAGTGCTCAGTTTAAATCCCAATCATGCGCATAGTCATCACAACCTGGCCACCGTTTTTCTGCATCAAGGCAAAAAAGATAAAGCTTTGGAACATTATAAAATAGCCTTAGCCCTAGAACCTGGCAATCAAACAGCAGCCCATATGGTGGCTGCGCTTAGTAATCAAACCCTAGCAGAAGGGGCACCCACAGAATATACGCGCGCTTTATTTGATCAATATGCATACAGTTATGACAAACAAGTCAAAGAAAAACTCAAATATCGCGTACCACAACTACTCCGAGAAGCGGTTTCGCCTTTTGTTTCCAAACAGGTAGATACCTTAGATCTAGGTTGTGGAACAGGACTATGCGCTCCCCTTTTTGCAGATATTGTGGGTAAAATGGTAGGCGTTGATATTTCTGCGAACATGATAGAAGTTGCGCGTGTTTTAGGGGGCTATCACAAGCTCATAGTGACCGACATCATGAGTTACTTACAGAATCGAAACGAAGAATTTGATTTAATCATCGCCGCAGATGTTTTTGTTTATTTTGGGAGTTTAAAGGATGTGTTTTCATCCTGTTATAAAACACTTAAACAAGATGGTTTGTGTTGTTTTTCTATTGAAACACTGACTGATGAAGAATGTCAAAAAGACCCTCTTCACGCTGATTTTCAGCTCAGGATCACTGGGCGCTACGCGCACCATAATCACTATATACACACTTTATGCGAACAACAGCACTTTGAAATCTTATCAGAAAAGACAGAAACCATTCGTTACCAAGAAGATGTTCCCATGATTGGCACCATATATGTGTTAAAAAAAGGCTAAAATCATGTATTTACACCCAATGTTAGCTTATTTGATTATATACTTTGTAAATATCTCGTGAAAAAACCCCACAGGAGAGCGTTGTGAACTTATCACAAGTAACCAGTTATGTTTGGATGGGCGTTGGGGCTTTCCTATTTATCTATTTCGTGATTATTTTCAATAATCTCATTTCCCTTAAAAACAATGCTAAAAAGGCCTGGGCTAATATCGATGTGTTATTAAAACAGCGTCACGATGAGTTGCCAAAACTCATAGAAACCTGCAAACAATACATGCAATATGAAAAAACCACTTTAGAAAAAATTACCCTGGCTCGCCAGCAAGCTGTTAACGCACGCGAACAAGGTGATATTGCAGCAATGGGCCAAGCCGAAGGCCTATTACGTGGCGCTTTGGGAAACTTATTTGCCTTGGCAGAAAATTACCCGCAATTAAAAACCAACGAAACCTTTGCCCATTTGCAAAAACGTATATCCGGCTTAGAAAACACCATTGCCGACAGGCGCGAACTATATAACGAGAGTGTCACCCTTAATAATATTCGTATTGAGCAATTTCCTGATCTTATTATTGCCAAATTATTTGGTTTTAAGCATCTTCAAACCTTAGAATTTGCAAGCACTGAGCTAACTGATGTTGACGTGAATGCACAATTTAAACAACCTTAAAACAATATTAAAGGCTCCACCTGAGCTACAACAACTTCATTTAAATGCCAGCTCGCTGAAAGCACTACCGGATTTTGCCTTTTTTTTCATGCTCATTTTCTTTGGAATTTTTACTTTATTTTTCTTCTATAAATGGTATAAAAATTTTAAAAATGCACGTGATATTGAAGATACCCCAAAAGCGAAAATTCGCTCTGCCGCTCAAGGTTATGTGGAAATTGAAGGCAAACAAAAATATGCGGGTAATAAACCTATTATCGCCCCATTATCTTTATTACCTTGCACGTGGTACCGCTATACTATTGATCAAGGCGCTAAAGATAAGTGGTATCGCCTTGAACAAGGCGAGTCTAGTCAAAACTTTATGGTTTTCGACGACACAGGTGAGTGCGTGATAAACCCCATTGGCGCACAAATTACCTGCGCCTACAAAGAATCATGGTATGGTTTTAACCGTTATCCTAAAGGTAAACCTCGTAATATAATTTGGCGGCTTATCTGTTACCTTGGCAATTATCGTTACACAGAATGGCGTATGGAAGAAAATAGCTATTTATATGTGGCTGGCAATTTTAGCACCACGACCGATGCAACTACCCATGAGGCTCTGAACACGCTTAGCAAGCAAGGTTTAAACAAAAAGTCCCCCTTTATTATTTCTTCGCTTGACCAGAAAAAATTAATAAGAAGCTATAAATTTGCTTCTGTATTCTATTTATGTAGTTATATCCTACTGCTTTTTATCATTGGCTGGATGCTGGTGGGAAGATATTACTGATGCTTACCCCCGTCATCCCGAACGACCTGTTCTACGAAGCTCACGAAGTGAGCGTAGTAGAAAGCGAGGAGGGATCTCAAGTTTAATGTATAGAAGTAATGCTGAAATTTGGCCCCATGGCAATTAACTGCGACAGTGTTCTAAGCTCTTTACCGAAAAAGGAATTTTGCGGAAACTTATGCATTTCATGATCAAGCACGACCATCAACATGGAATAATTGCTTCTGGGATCAAGCAGAAATTTTTCAAGATGGGTGCTGACGCGCACCCAACTTCGACAACACTTTTGAAAATATGATTTTCCAAGCGCATGGAAGAACCAATTGTTGCCAAAATGATAAAGGTAGAGGTGAACGTCGTTGATAAGACTTTGCAATTCCTTATCGCAGTCTTCAATACTTGCCAAATCTAGACTGAGGCCGAAGGTTGTGCTGTGTGTTGCCATATAATAACCACTTTGGGGCATATGGTTATATTGATATCAAGGTCGAACCTTCTTACTACCTTGTAACTACAAATAAATGAATGTTAGACCCCCCTAAAATTTTAGTGTATCACCAATTCAAATGTTTGTTAACTATCCCATTATTGGCTTTGCCCAACTCTCTTATAATGGGTACTATAGAAGCAGTTACACGGTATTTTTAGTAGATAAAGGCTATACCAATGGTAGATATCCTAGAAGCTGAATATGACAATGCGCCTTATCAAAGTTACTCTTTTAGTCATACTCACCCCACTCATTTATATACGCTGGCCAAATTATTTGGCCTTAATCCAACCCCGGTCGAAAAAGCCCGAGTGCTGGAACTAGGCTGTGCCAGTGGAGGCAATATCATCCCCATGGCTTATCACTTCCCCACCGCTGAGTTTGTGGGAATAGACTTAGCCTCAAAACAAGTGGATATGGGTCTTAAAGTCATTAAAGATCTCAATATTAAAAACATACAGTTAAAACATCAATCTATCAGTGATTTCAAACCCGCTGATGGTAAATTTGATTATATCATTTGCCATGGCGTCTATTCCTGGGTCAATCAAGAAGTACAAGATCATATTTTAAAAATTTGTAAAGAAAATCTAAATCCGCAAGGAATAGCTTATGTAAGTTATAATACCTATCCTGGCTGGAATATGGTAAATAGCGTCCGAGATATGATGTACTGGCACACCAAAAATATTCAAGATCCTCCGCAAAAAGCCAGCCAAGCACGTGCTTTATTAAAATTTATCACCGATGGGCTACAAGATGACAAATCTCCTTATGCCCTATTTTTAAAAGGGGAAATTGAACTTCTCTCAAGGCAGGCTGATAGTTATTTATTGCATGATCATTTATCTTCGTTTAATTCACCTGTTTATTTTTATCAATTTATGGAAGCTGCTAATAAACATCAACTATCCTATTTGTCGGATACTTTTTTAGCTACAATGTATACCGAAAATTTACCACAACAGTTTTCAAAAGAACTCAATAAAATTAATAACATTATCATTATTGGCCAATATATGGATTTTATCCGTAATCAACGTTTTCGTTGTACCTTATTGTGTCATAACACCGATCAAGTTAACCGCGCCCTTAAAACACAAGATATTGAAAGTTATTATTTACAATTTCTTGGTAAACCAAGTGATCCCAATTTTTCTGAAAACATGATCAAAGACGGTGTTGAAGCAAGTTTTACCCATGGGGCAATTACGCTCAAGGTGCGCAATAAGATCTCTTTATTAGCAATGCTAATACTTTGGGAAAGTCGCTTTAAGCCAATTCACTATAATGATTTATGTCAAAAAGTACATGCAAAATGCGAAGAGAAAGACATAGCCGTTATTAAGCAGCACTTAAATGATGATTTAAATTTATTACGTGCAGCCTTTGCCGGTTTAATCAATATAACCAGTTATCCTGTAACCTATACATTGGAAGTAAATGCAAAACCGCTTGCCTGCCCACTGGCAAGATATCAAGCAGAGCATCAGAATTATGTCACTAATCGTCGCCATGAGCCTGTCGCCTTAGATCCTGTTACCAAAGCACTTTTACCGCACGTAAATGGAAAAAACACCCTGGACGTTTTTGAAAAGAAATTATTCGCCATGCTTGAAACAGGAAAACTAACCGCTTTTGATAAAGATAAAAAACCTATCACTGATAAAGAAGCACTTAAAAAACAAATTAATTTGTTTTGTACCAATTCATTAGAAAATATGGCTAGAAATGCACTATTGATTTATGGATAAACATTTCCACTCACCCCCTACTTCGCTTCCTACTTCGCTAAAGCTTCGTAGGACAAGCTAGCCCTCTCCCGCAAGGGGAGAGGGAATAAGATCCACAATTTGGTTTCTTCCCTTCTCCCCTTGAGGGAGAAGGTGGCCGAAGGCCGGATGAGGGGGAGTATAATTTCAAAAGAAGGAGCGATTTTCTTTCTTGGACCACTCCGTCCAACTCTTCTTATATAATCCTTTAGGATCTTTGCAATATTTGTAAAATTTAGCGAGGAAATTTTTTCGCTCTTCGATGCTTTCTTTTTTCCATGAATCTTTATCATCGGTCATGTCTAATAGATCAGACCCACCTATTAATCTTTGACGGGTTATTATGTCATCCATGGAGACTTTTTTGGCATTCTTAATCATATCGTACATCACCATTAAAGTAGTGGACCGCCCTTGCCCCCCGCGACAATGAAAATAAAGCCACGATTCCGGGGGTAAGCTTTTAGTAAATTCTAAGAAATCGTCCACAGCTTCATCACTAGGGCGATGATGATCTAATATGCCAATGCGAAGATAACCTAAATTCTGATGATTTATTAAGGAACTTTCTGTTTGCGCCGTTTTGATCTTCATATCAATTGGGCGGGATTTGGTTATATAGCCTTCATTCTTCTTTAATATCTGCGAAACGACAATGGCTCCTTGACGCTTCACATCTTTAAATAACATTTCTTCCTGACGTTGAATATTATCATCACTTTCATTGATATTGCTTTGATTGCCTGGGCTATACCAGCTAATAGGGGTACCATCGACAAATCCATGTGATTCTTTACGAAGATCAATTATCCATACCGGTCCGTCGATTTTCTTTAGAGCATTTTCTAAGGAAGTTTGAGAAAACTGTGCACTGGCAACAGCTTTCAAATCATCCAATCCATCTCGGGTGGGAAAATTATCGCTCAAAGAGGTCATATAGGCATCTTTGCAGGTTCTAAAACGCCCAGGTAGCGTTAGGCCAGGATTTTCATCAATAACCAACATTGGGGTGGTCACGCGTTGTTCAGACATACTTTGTGCACTCAAGGATTGGTTTACTAAGATGGTAAACACAGCTAATGAAATAGCTGTATACTTTTTCAAGGCATTTTGCTTAAACATAATGTTCAATCCGCACTTTTAAATAATTTATACCTTGGACTTAAACTAAGTATATATATATCGGTTCGTCCAAGCATAAAGTATACCCAATACTGACTAAATATACATGATCTTACATCCTATCTCAGTTTCGAACAATTATCTTGTGTATTTTGATTTAGTTGAGGATCACATACCAATGGATTTGGATAACGCTCTAACATTTCAATAAGATGAACCGAGGAGGTTTGTAATAAATCTTCATTAAATTCTTCAAATGCAAAATAATCTAATTTTCGTGAGAGTTCATCAATTTTAGTGCAATCAAAAGACTTGCTTAATAGAGATTTATTCACCAAAGCTTCTGTAATTAATTTTTCAATGTTTTCTTGCATGCTAGGATTGAACCCTAAACTCAAATCACCAGTAAGATTAGTAAGTTGTGGTGTTAATATGATAGCCACATTTCGTGCCGTCATTTTATTTTCTTTTTGATATCTTGCTACCAAAAGACCTAAATATAAGAAATTATAAATAAATTTTGCTTCATCAATTGAGGGGCTACTGAACAGTTTTTCTATAAAATGACCTGCATTAAAATCATTGCTAGATAAGTATAATAATAAATCAATTGCTGGCTGTGTAAAAGTCGATAGCTCTTTTAACATTTTTTTAAGCGTGCCGATAATGTTGTGAGTGAGTTCTAGTTTTATATGGTTTTTTTCTGAAAGTATTTTCAAATTGTGTAGATCAGTAACAGAAGCGTTTGAGTTTTGTTTAATATGGCTTAATACTTGTAATTGTGGTTCGGCATCACCGGAAATCCTAAATATTCCTTCTTGTTTTAGCATGCCCGCATTGAATTCAAAGTAAATTATGATTCTTTCTAAATTTCGATTTAGGGTGTTTAAATTAAGAGTAGATGCTGGGCCAGTTTTATACATAGCAAGCCTCGCTAATTACCTATGTTTGATGATATGTCAATAAATAAAACATAGTCACAACTTCACAAAACTGTTAGTGTTAATTACTGTGCTTATACACGCAAAATAGTTATTAGATTTCACTTTTTATTTTCATCTGCCTTATGAAGCCGTAAATCTTAATTAAATTGAGATATTCAGCTTATTTTATTATCTTGCACAAATGAAAACCTTTATTGTCGATCTATTCCATTGCAATCCTGATGATCTTGGCCAAGAAGCTGCCACGCACGATATTCTTGGTACTTCAGAAAGTGGTGTTGCTTTTGCCCAATATTATGGCCATGATTATCGTTTATATAGCTGCGAAGATACTGATCATGAATTGAATGTTCAGGATTGGCACGAACAGGATAAAGTCTCATCTCGATTAAGATTAAAATTAATCGACATCAATGACTTCGATGGTCTTCCAGAGTCGCTCACCCAGGGCCAATGCAAAGTTCGCTTGATTCTTAATGGCCAAGGTTTTATTGCTGATTCTTCCGAAGGATCCGATGCAATTGCCGGTCTTAATTCGGGCGAGTTTATCGAAACATTAAAGAATATTTTAGCAAAACTGAATATTAATAAAAAAAATCATCAGATGGTAGAATTAATTATTTCAGCTTGCACGATGGCTCGTTCAACTGATTTTGTAAATACGTTGTACGGACATTTTGCTGATTATGAAAATGAATTAAAGATAATCCTTTTTAAAGAAGTATTATCGTTTGATCGTCGTGGACAATATTGTTCCTTTTTAGATGACGGTGGTTACAAAGCTCAATCTTTAGAGGAATTAACTCCAGATACAGCTTTGATTTTACAATGCGGGCAGAGCAAAGAAAATATTTTCGAACGTAAAATGCCACTCAATTTTAAATTTAAGACCCTGGCTCCTGAGCCTTATTTCTCTGAAACACAACAAGATATTGATACTAAAAGAGTTGCCTTAAAGACATCCTTGTCCGTTATCAATTGATAATATAGTTTGTTAAAAGCTATTGTAGAGCAGACTTTAATTTTAGATAACCACCCTGATTTTGTTGTTGATGGGTAGCTTCCTCTTGCCTTTGCGCCATGCTTGCCGCAGGGGTAAATGTTTGCGCATTTAATTCTTTAGGATCAATAAATCTCGCAAGAAATCTTTCAATCAATCTCGCATCATCAAATCTACACTCAGCACGTGCTTTGCTAAGTTCACTTCCAAATAAAGGAATAATTTCACTTTGGCTATTCAGGATCAATGCCAGGCCTGCTCGTTGAATTTCAGGACTAAGCAATGGAATTTGAACCATCATGTGGGCAACAACTGAAGGAAAAACAACTGCTTCATGCAATACCCTCACCTGCTCAATAAAACTTAAAGAGATCCCTTCGTCTTGCATTCTCTGTATTAATAAATCCAAACCTTCTGTTTGACCTTTTTTTATACATTTAAAAAAAGTATCCCGAAGTCTTTGGGCAAAATTCTGTTGTGGACCTAGCATGTATACCTCAGTAGTGAGCAGCGATAATGTTAGTCAACTGCTTGTTATAGGTTTATATGCCATAATAACACTAAAGACGAAAAAAGGTAAGTGAAATAGCACAGACAGAATGCTGATATAGGCAAGTAAAAACAGGCGAATTTTTCACTCGCCTGCGCCTGTTTATTATTAACAATAAACACTAACGTTTAATGTCACTTGGGTAGGATCAAGCCCAGCATCTGTCAGAGCTTGTAAAAATGCCGCTGCATCGAATTTATGCTTATTCAGCAATTTAAGATGTTCGGCAACAATAGGTAAGTAGTTTAAAGGAATATCTGCATTGTACATTTCAATGCATTTTCCACCAGAGACTTGAACTAATGCTGATGATGATAAAACTTTCATTTTTTCACTCCTAAAATGATTTTTAAAGCCCGTTTATACTAACAGGTTAATCAAAATATTCATCCCTATTAGCGCACTAGGCAAAATTGTTTTCATGGGAAGCTAACAAACTATAAAGCAAGGTAATTACCATTTTCTTACCTAGATTTTGGCTAACCTTTGTTTATATTTATCATCCATTTTCTTTCTAGAAAGTACTGGGATCATATGAGCACTATCACGCATTGAAATGGTTTGTTTATGACCAGCACGTGTAAACATATGAATGGGAATTTGATCATGAGCGGCAAATTCTGCAAGTACTTGAACAGCCGACAAAGTCAGTGGTTTTGGATTTTTATTAAACTGATATTCATGAAATTGCGTTAAGGCTTGATCCTTTTGTGCTTTTCTTTTGTTAGATAAGGTCCACACCGATTCTACAGCAATTTTATCGCAAGCGACATTAGCAATAGCCATAGCGCATTGAATAGGATTGATGCTCACATAAGCAGCATCTTCAATTTTAACCCCTGCTACATAAGTATTATCTGCTAATTTCAATACCACTGCTTGCCCTCTTTGGCTAGCATAATCAACTGATTCTAGGTTATGTAACCATTCCAATATCTCTGGATCCGAAAGTGCTTTACCTTTGCGGATCAATTTAGCTTCAATTTCTTCTACAGCAAGCGGTTTAGGTTGTTTTTCTGAAGGATTTACTAATTCGGGAGCAAATTGCCTAAAACTAAAGTGATCGGGTAAAGAATCTCCCATAGTCGTTTGTTGATGAGCACCATTGAGGGAAATTGAGTGGATCACAGCGCTAGAAGAGGCAAATCCTATATTTTGTTGGCGACACTTACCGCAACAAGTCACCTTATTATTAGCAAGTGGTGCAGTATCTCCAGGCTTTAAATGATCAGGAGCGCCCATTATCCAGCCTTCTACAATTTCGGCATCTTTACCAAAAGCAGTTACCATGGCAGCAATACAACCTTCTTCAGCATGTGTGCCTAGTCGATGCTCTTCATTTTCAACATTAACACCTGCAAAATAATAAGAATCATCACCATTATATTTAACACGAAATACCCCGGTAACATCGAAATGAGAAGAAGGATTATAAGGATGGCCTCTTAGATCTCGTAACCAATGGGTTATTTCTTCTTGAGTAAGTGGTTTATCTGATTTTCTAAATAACTTCATAGAATACTCCTTGTTTCAGATAATTAAATAACTTTCATGGATGTCCATGATAAGCCGTGCTAAAATAGCATAGTTTTTTTAATGAATTAAATTGATTAATAAGGCGTTTACATGCAAAAAAAATATATCTTGATTACTTTGTTTAGTTTATTTATTTTTTTTACACAAGGTTGTAGCCATACGCCAACCCTTGGCGAAGATATGATTGAACAAGGCGATAGTACCAAATCCTTAGGTAAAAAATGGAATCACGGAGAAGCGCTGGTCAAAAAAGGCCATAAAAGTATTGAACAAGGCGAAGCGATGATTAAAAAAGGTGAAAAATTAATTGATAAGGGGCATGATAAAATAAAAAATGGTAGAAAGCTGATCAAAAAAGGTAATAAGTTGATGCAAAAAAGTGAAACGTCATATCACCATGTCATCACATCAGAAAATAACAATGAGGATATTCAAGATTAAAAGGCATAGCGCATTCTTAGGGTTGTTCATATTCGGGATGCGCTTCTAACACCGCTAATAATAAATTTCTTTTCTCCATATAAGCAGCACGAGCATTCGCATAAACTGCATCGCGTCTTTTTTGAGCATGCATTTGCATCATGGCATTGTATAGTTCTGTGACTTCTTTTTTTAACTGCAAATAATCCTCTTTGCTGATGTTATTCATGAAGATGTCTCGATATAGGATAAAATCATCACTTTGATCAAATCATTAATGACTAAACATGAAAATGCGCTGCCCAAAATAACTATTATGATTATATCAAACGATAAAGGAGACATCCCAAACCAACCAAAAATAGCTACCATCAAACCAAGAAACGCAACAATCCCTTGCATGGCCAATAACCAGCTGCCAGGGGAAGATGACCAAAAATATTTTCTTTCTCGTATAGAAAAAAGCGAAAATAAAGTCATAAACAATAACAGATCAAATGCATAAGTACGCATTTCGTGACTTGCTGCGCCAATGTGGTAAATTTTTAGCCCAATAAATAACAGCAACAGGGATTCAGCTATCATCAGTACACCAAGTATTGTTGCAAGTATGGCTAAAGGCCCAATATTCCAGGTATCTGGTTTAAGAGAAATGGTCACCGCATCTGAAGATAAAGCAATTTTAGCAAAATCGGTAATCAATACAATAAATAACATGGCTACAGCAGAGATCACAAATTCATCTGTCATCAAATAAGCACCCACTACAAAACCAGCTTTTAACACCGCACCGCTTATTTTACTGACAACCCAAGTCAAAATGCGTTGATAAACAGTTCTTCCTTGGGTAATTAAAGGTAAAATGCCAAACAACCCTTCCGTGGTTAACACAACACTGGCTGCCGCTTTTGCAATATCTGTGGCATTACTCATCGCAATGCCTACTTCAGCTTTTCTTAATGAAGGTGCATCATTCACCCCATCTCCTGTCATGCCAACTATTTTGTCTTTGGCTTGCAACATGGCTATGGTTCTAAATTTTGTTTCAGGCAAAATTTCTGCTAAACCATCATTCTGTTCAAGCAAAGTCGATAAATTGTTCTCTTGAGCTGTAACTTTACTCATCTTTGCTAAGCCTATACGCGATGCAATCGATTGAGCAATGGTAATGGAATCTCCGGTGAGCATGATGACGCGTAAACCCATTCGGTGCAAACTGGCTACCAATGATGCAGATTCTTCTCGTGGCGGATCTTCAAAAGAAATAACACCAAGATATTTTATCTCTGTGCCTGTTTTAAGCATTAACGCAAGCGTGCGCCTTCCTTGCGCTTCTTGCATTTTAACGAGTTGTTCGGCTAAGGCCACATTCGGATCCTCAATGGCTAAACTCGTAATAATAGAGACAGAACCTTTAATGATCACCTGTTGTACACCACTATCTGTCACATAAGCTTCTGAACGATGTGTATGACTTGAAACTAAAACATATTTCTCTGTTTTCCACTGCGAAGTATTAATGCCTTCATTTTTTGCTTTCAATAAAATAGCATCATCCAAGGGATCATTCACTGACATATCTGAGCCCATGGCAGCAAATCGTAGCAATTCATTCTCAGTAATCATCGGTGCAGGTATTAAAGCTGCAACCGTAATTTTCCCTTGGGTAAAAGTGCCTGTTTTATCTACACAGAGCACTTCCATCGTCCCTGCATCTTCTGCAGCGCTTAAACGCTTGACTAACACCCCTTCTTTTTCGAGTTCCCGGGCAGCAAATGCAGTGCATACAGAATACATCACCGGCATCGCCACAGGCACTGATCCCATTAAAAGTACTAAGCTTAACAACAATAACTCTGAAAAATCGCTTTCTTGAAAAAATGAAGCAATAAGTAAGATGCTCACTGATATTGTTAAAATAACAAAAAGCCAACGTACCAATTTTGCTACAATATCATCGACATGATGCTTACGATGTGCTGTTTGCACCAAAGTGATAGTTTTTCCATAAAATGTTTGGGCACCAATGGTCTTCACCGTGCACAAACACTCTCCCTTTGTCACCAGTGAACCAGAATAGATTAAGGCCCCTCTTGGCTTCCTAATATCTAAACTTTCACCAGTTATGGCGGACTGATCAACAGAGATTTCACCTTGACTCACCTCCATGTCTGCCCCAATAAAATCTCCTTGTGATATTTTAACAACATCACCCGGAAGTAATTCACGTGTTTTAAGCGATTGCCAATGACCATTACGCAAAACCCGCGCATTAAACTGCAGCTTTTGCTGTAACAAGGCAACTGCATGTTCTGCTCTTTGTTCTTGAACAAAAATAATAACGGCATTCAAAAGCAATAATGAAAATGCTACGGCGGCATCAAGGTGACGTTCAAGAACAAATGATAGCACAACGATAAGCTCAATAATCCAAGAAGAAGGGCCCCAAAATTTTTTCAAGAAAAGCAACAAGCGATTAGGCTTTGCTTTTTTAACTTCATTGAAGCCATATTGGGCTCGAAGAGTGTTAACTTGATTATCGTTTAAACCTTTGTTCATGTATGGAATTATCCCCAGTGCTCCTTGAGGCATTTTTTTCTTTGTTACATAAAGTATTCTACATTAGCTATAGGGAACATGAATTTTGGAAAGAAAATGTTAACAAGGACTGTTTGTATTATCATACTGGCTATAACTTTTGCTCCCCTTTATGCAAAAGAATCCACAAAAGATAAACACGAAACAAAATGCAGTGCCCTCAAAGATGGCCACCAATGCCACTTAGTGAAATCAGGGAACATTAAATTAAAAATAAATTCAGAAGAATTAGATCGCAAAAAAATCGCTCTTAAAACCCACCAAGATAAAATTGCTGGCGATTTACATTTATATCATTCCCATATATATGATGATCATACCTACAAAGATGTCATCCAAGGTGAGTTTTTGCTGGATAATCATACTGAACATAATGCGCATGTACAATATCAACTCTTACTGAAAGACAAAATTGGCCTTATTGCCAAAACAGTAGGTAGCATTCATTTACCTAAAGGTGCCAAACAACCTATACGTTGCTCTAACATTCCTTTAAGTGCCAAAGAAATTAAAAATATTAATAGCTATGAAATCCGCTTAGTGACATCTAAACTATAACTTTGCTTTCGTTAATTGGTAATTTTTAGGTGGTTGGCGATGAAGGTAGACATAGTTAATATCTTTTAACCATTGCTTATGCATGGTTAAAACCAGCTCTTTATTTACGCCCTCAGATGGTTTTTCGAGTTTACGATAAAGATCTCTTATAGGTTCTTCCAGCAAAGGGCCCAGACTATTTAAAATGACCACTTTTTCCTTGAATATCGACGTAATCCCTTCTAACTGCATGTTGATAAATTTTTCCAATTTTTCTTGTGATTTTTTATCTGCGAATTCTGGATATTTTTTGATAATCTCTCTTTCTAAACGATTCCGTAGCGCGCTTTCATAAGCGCTTTTAAATTTTTTGCATACTACCCTAAAACCTGGAACATAAGCAGTATGTTTTGAGGCATGCGCTAAAATGATTTCAAACACCTCAACAGGGAGCTTTAAAATGTCACTTTGGGTTGCATTATGTTTGGCATTCAATTGAGCGGCAGTGAGCATAAAATTACCTTAACTTAATTTAAGTATTATCCCAAATATACCCAAGGGTTGTGCCAAACACAGCACCAATACAACCACCGCCCACACCACCAACAGTGGCGGCATTTTCAAGTGTGCCATGAAATAAGCTCAGAAGCGGATATTTATGAGAAACGTAATACACCGCTAAACCAGCCCCTAAGACTGTGCCTATTGCTGTACCAATTATAAAACCATCGAACATATTGTCATTATTTGCACCAAAAACTTGAATGGATTCTTGTTCATTAAGGTCACGCATACTGACACCTTATTACAAAGCAAAATTAAGCGTCATTCTGAGCGTTGCGAAGAATCTCAATTATTCACTTTGAGATCCCTCGTCGCTTTGCTCGTTCGGGATGACGACGAGATTAGTTGAAAATCAACAACATTATACCTAGCACTCTGACTTTCTGTATAGTAATAACTTTACATTTACGATAAGCTGTCGTTTTTTACGCATGAACGGTCTATCCACGATTTCTGAATAAATTATCAGAAGAAATGTGACCTACCCTGAACTATGTTTTGATGATATTTCGCATTTTGGAGGTGTTCCATGTATACCCCTTTTCAAGTGGCCAAAGTATTTAGTGTCATTAGAGAATATCTGCTTACGAATCCGCTGGTTTTTGCCAAAGAAGGTGTGTTTCGTGTACCCGGAACAGATGCAAATTCACAAAAAATTGTTGCTGACATTTTAAGCAAGGATAAAAAAGTTGAATTTCCATCCACCAAAAATCCAGATAACATTAAAGTTCACGATTATTTATCAGCACTCAAACTCGTTCTCAATGGAAGTAAGTTGCTAGATCCCAATGAACTGAATGTAGAGATGTTAAAAGCTGCCATGGAAGAAAGCAAAGATCCAAGTATGGCTGCGCATGAACTTGATGAATATATTCATAATCTCATTATTTCTAGCGATATCAGAGAACAAGCCGCCGGGGAAGTGTTTTACACCTATTTTCAACTGGCCAAAGTGGCCTTAGCTTGCCAAGATAAAAACCGCATGACAGCAGAAAACCTTGGCATGGTCATTGGCCCTAATTTTGAAAAAATGATTAGCCAAGATAAAGATCCCCTAAGCGTTTTTAAATTAATTCAAAAGCTCAATGCTATTTGTACTTTGATGTTGCAAGGTGGCACCTATGAGGCAGATTTTGAGAAAAAATATTATCCCTCAATGATTTCAATGAGACTAAAACAAAAAGCAATTTGTGAACAAGAAAAAAGTGAGATTGAAGCAGTAAAAGCAAATTATGCAAAGAAAAAAGCTGAACATCATCAAAAGATTGCAGCAAAAAAGAATGCGCTCAGGAAAGCTAGAAGAGACGTTAAAAAACGTCTGCAAGCTGAAATTAAAGAAAGTGAAGAAATACTTGCTGAGTTAGAACAAGATGATATAGAGCATGAAAAGAAAATAAAAGCCATTGAAAAAGAAGAGTTAGCTTTAGCAGCTGAGATTGAAGAGCTCAATGGAAAATATGCCGAGCAGCAAGTTCAACTTTCAGCTACGCACGAACAACAATTAAGAGAAATAGCAGGTGCTTTAGTAGATTTAACTGCTGCAAATGAACCGCCACCTACACAAGAAATACATCCTGCTACTGCTTTGGTTTTGAGTAGCCCTAAGGCTTTGGCAAAAGATGAAAAACCAACGCCTGAAACAATGGCAAAAAGAACACTCAGGACTCAACGGAGAAAATAATTAAAATAAAATACATTTCAAATCTTCGTAGGGGCGCATCCTGTATGCGCCCTATATTAAACTAAGAGTTGATGGGCGCAGACCCTACTGCGCCTAAAAGGCTTCGAAGGACAGGCGGGCTACGCCCCTACGACAAGATCCGATTCTAATTTCGGGCTTTCATCCGAATTTTATCTTCATCGATACCATCTGAATGATCACGCAAATGTTTTCCAGCAAGATACATCCCATAATGATCATAGGTTCGTTTATCTGCCCAGCTCTTTAACCAACCCTCGTTGGAGGTTGAAGCGTCCACGCCTAAATTAAAGACCTCTTGTTCATCATAGGTAAATTCATCGCTGTCTTTAGCAAGAACCTCTCTTGATTTTACACAAGCATAACTTTGTAAATTTTTTCTGATAATATAAGAAGCGCCAAAAACAACCATACTTGCTAACACAGTAGCGATAAAACTATAGCCAGCTACATACAAGAGTAAAGCTGCTACACTGGCTCCCAGAACGGATTGCTGGTACGGCGGTTTATCCGAATGATCACTATGCCAATGCATATTGGGTACAGGCATATCTTCATCTTGCGGGGGTTTAGGAGGCGCTTGTTTTTTATGTTTAGGTAACCCCGCAGGTTGTCGCCTTGCAGGCTCTTGTCGCGGTGCTGGCTCTTCAGAAGATAGTTCTGCTTTCTTGGTGCCAGTTAATTTAAGGGCATTATTTGCTTTCTTTGACGATTTTTTTTCTACTTCACGTTTTTCAAAAGCTTTGGCAAATTTCATTTGCCAATCTTCAGTGTTGTTTCTTATTTTATCAACATGCGCTTGTAACCTAGCATCTAAGTCTTTAGAAATAGGCGCACTATCGACACCAAAGTGCGCGTTAAAAAGATGTTGGTGGTTTAACAGAATGTCGACAATGGCTGCTTTGCCATCTTCTTTACCAAACCAGCATTTAGCAGAAAACTGCCTTAAAGGATTATCATTTCTATCGTAAAGTAAGTTCTGTATTGTGTTTTTTAGCTCTGCTAAAGAATTTTCCTTTACATGCCTTAACACCGTATAGCCTGTTAAAGCATAACCATTGGTATCAAATCTACGATACGATAGCATTAAGGTAACGGCGTATTTATCCTTACCGGGATCTTCTTTACCCTTCTCGCCCCACATAAATTCTCTGACGATATCCTCGGTGGGTTGCTCTCTTAAATCCTCATAATTTGGGAATGGATTATCGCCAAATGCATCACGAAAAATCTCATCGATATCTACATCCCCGTTTTCAGCTCTTGGCAAATCTTCAGGGGAGGCCAGCTTTTCATACGCTTTAGTCAAATCGGTAAAGTTTTTTTGTGCCGCTGGGTTATCGGGGTTTTTATCTGGATGACAGGCTAACGCGCGTTTACGGTAAGCTGCTTTTAACACAGCACTTTTATTAGGAACATTTATTTGAGCTTCAGATAAACCTAAAAGCTCTAAGGCTTGTTGACGTTTCATATATTATCCAAAGAAGAAACTGTGTAACATCACACATACTAATTACTGATATAACTTAGAGGCAATGGTATGTGCTAACTGGCTTGGAGTCAACAAAAAAAAATGGCTCCAACATAATATACTGGAGCCATTTTTATATTTAATTTACTGGAGAAGCGCATCTGCTTTTTGATTTTTCTTTGGGTGGCTCTGTTGTAACCGCAGGTGTAGATCCCGAAAGTTCTAGCCCATCAAGTTCTTTTTCTAATTGTGCCATATTAAATAAAGTTTGTTGTGGTGTGCCCAATTGATCTGGTACAACTATTGAGGCAACTTGTTTCTTTTCTAATTCATCTAATACAGCTCTTAGCCGAGGAAACAGCGTGCCATTGGTCAGCGGTTCGCCCTTTAGGTTGGCTTTCACTAACCCCAAAGTGCCCTTTAAAAGCGCTGCGCCCTCTGTTTGTAATACCTCTTGCCGAATAAGCGCTTCAACCTGTTCTTTAATCGCAGGAGCGGCATTTTCTAAGACTCTTCTTTTATCACTTATCGTGATACCCGGTAAATTGGTAAATAAATATTCAACAACCTCAAAATGCCCATTTGAGGCTGCCTCTTGTGCTGCCTTCACATTATATTGTCGCGTATTGGCTGCAATAAGGCTTACCAGTATTTCATGCACCATGGCTTTTTTGCCAATAGATGCCGCATATACCAAAGCATCTTTGGCAACAGCAATAAATTGATCGCTAGGATCAACAGATAATAAGTGTTTTAATAGACTTTGATTTCCACGATCTATAGCTGCTTTCAAGCTTTCTAATGAAGGACTCCATTTTACATATATTGAGAACTGCCCTTTTCGACGAAGTTGAACATTTTCACCTACTAAGTCACACTCTTCTTTAGCAATTCCATAAGCTAAAATTTGTTCTAACTCATCTTGACTAAAAGCATGTTTATGCGCAGCAAATAGAATTTTTACATGCTCTAAGGCATCTATTTTGAGCAAAAAGGCTAAAACGCGAGGGCGTAACGTAGAGTTAATATGTGGGGCTACTTCTACAACTATCAACTTAAGCAATGTTTGTTCAGTTAAACTATTGGATTGATCAGATGATTTTTCAAGATGATCCAATAATTTCTCAAGGATGGTAGTTAATGAAATTGTTGCAAATTTAGGATCTTTTGAAATAAAATAAGCAAGCATTTTAAATAAATGATTTTGCGCACAAAACTGTGCAAATTGACCTAAGTTTGCTTTTAAAAAGCCCTGCTGTTTTTCTAATATATCTTTCACCCAATGGCCAAGATTTTTTAGCATTAAGCTTCTGAGCGTGTCTGCTAAACAATTACCTCTGAATGCACGCTCATCACCTGGGATATTTGCAACTGCCACAACCATTCTTTCAATAATGGCTTCATCGCCAGTAGCTACCGCCGTAGCTAACCCTTTAACAATTTCTTCTACAGATAGGCGTAGCTTATATTTTTCACCCAAAAAGAGCTCCAGCACATCTGCTCTTTTCTTGGAAATAGCGGCCTGGAATGCTTGATTAAAAGTTTCTTTTTGGTTGTGATCAAGCTTATTATATTTTGGCAAAAGATATAAAAATTCTTTAATAATTTCAGCAAGTGCATTACTTTCAATACTTGCGACCAGTCCAGAAAGAACGGTTGAGCGATCTTTATCATTCAGTTTTGGACGCCTTACAACACCGATGGCAAGTTCAACTTTTCTTTGATTTGCAGCGTCAACAGCACTCTCAACAGCGCCTGTCATACCCAACGACATAGTGATACTTCCTTATACTAATCGTGTTTTATCTTTTTCTTTTAATTGGCCGGCAGCGTCATTGGCAGCCAAACTTTTATCCTCTGCAAATATATCGCGCGATTGTTGGACTTTATACTGTTGTAGCTGAAGATTGTTCATAGCCATTACAACCGCATCTAAATCTTCTACGCTTTCAGTACCTATCTGCCTTGTGGCCTCTAAAGCGGTTATAGCTGAATGTAAACGTTGATCGATATTGTGTGACGTGAGTTCTCTCTTATCCACCTTTTGTTTTACTTTTCTTAATTCAAGCTCTACCAAAATATCTCTTCTAACGCGCTCTTTTTCTTCGTCAATGATTCTGATTATTCCTGGTTGAAAATCTTCTGGGGCGGCTTTCACCACTTCATCTTTTTCATCGAAAGTAAATTCCGGCACCTTTTCAAAGATACAAGCAATGGCTTCGAGTCGTTTTTCACCGGCAGCATAGTTAAGTACTCTTTTAATAACAGTCATAAAAGCTTCATTGTGTTGGCTTTCAAGTAAGCGTTCCAAGAGATCTAATTTAAGATTGTCTACGACATGCTCAAACATACGCAAACTAGGCGCCCAGGGGAGCTTATCCCAAACTGTGTGATTCTTTTGCATATGTTCTACAAACATACTTACCATTTGCGCTTGTGAGCCTTCAAGTGCATGAAATAGGCAGCTTTCTAATTGCGCCGCGGTTACTGTTCTGGCATGTTTGGTAATTAATTCACGTATTTCTCTAATGCAGTTTGCTTCACGTAGATATAACAACACTTCCCCAAAGAGTTGTTGTGGAAGTTTTTCGGCGTTGTTGTCAACCACCATGCAAAATGTCGTTATGACTTCTCGAGGTACAGTTTCACCTTTTTCTTTAGCCGATTTAAACCACGCTAATAAGCCACTAATTACTTCATTGAGGGGTAGACTTTTAAAATTGAGATCCTTGTCAATGAAATAGTACAGCATTTCACCTTGATGATTTTCTAAGCAAAATTTTACTAGACTATTATTATATTGTGAAATTGCAGCAAAATGCTTATCAAGGATTTCTCTGACCAGATCAATGTGGCCACTGTTCATTAGGGCTTTGACAAGTTCATATAAATCATGGGCCACATCAAGATCTTCACCAAGATTAGCGGGTGATGCTGCCAAGGCTACGCCTAATTTTTCAATCGTTTCTTTATTCTTTCCTTTTTGGGCTTCAATCAACCCATAGAGGATATTTTCTGCTGAAAGTTTTACTTCATGTTTAGAGCTCAGAAATTCATCTAAGACCTCTAATTTGCATAATTCAATGGCTTTGCTAAACGCTTCGATGACTCTTTCTTGATTTATTTCACTTAACTCATGAAAATCTGGCAGGCGGTGTAACAATGTGGATATAGTCTGAACGTCTTGTTCAGTTTCTACAGCCAGAGCAAGCCCCATGGCAACTTTATCGATAAATTCTTCTGTTACTGGCGGCCTGTCCATTTGTGCCAATACTTCTTCAATTAAGCTTACAGAACGATCGCTTTGTGGAGCACCTAGCATATAAATTCCTTCCCATATGAAAATTTGAAGTCAGCAGTTAAATTAAAATTTTCAGGGGAAAGCTCAGCTGTAGCCGGCGAATTTTTGAACGGCGTGATGAAGGGTTAAGAGGTTATGGCTGCCTGAATTCATAAATACAAGAATGCTTTGGCCTGCTGCTTGATAACAAGTGGGCACTTTAATGAGTATAGATGAGGCTGTCAACTTGAAGAGGGGGAACTTTGTTTCTTAACTGTCATTATATTATTTCATCATTCCATAAACGAGAAAGAAATGTTTTTACTGGCAGAACATGGATATCTCCATTTGCGGTGGTCATTTTTCTTTCTCTTGAAACCAGTGAGACAATATAATTTGTAGTGGCAGTATGTTCTTGCATAAAAGCTTGTAACCCTTTGGTATCTGCTTTTTGAATATTATCCATAATTTTAACTTCTATTGCCACTTGCGCATCTCCCAAAATAAAATCTACTTCATAACCTGTTTTTGTGCGCCAAAAAGTTATATCAAAATTTTTGTCTTTAAGTGTTTTATATGCTGTAATTTCAAGAAAAATATAATGTTCCAAAGATTGGCCAGCTTCAATCCCTTTCAAATCAGTAATATTTTTTTGTTTAATGTAATTTGCTACCCCTACATCGAATAAATAAAACTTTGGAGTATGTGAAATAAGATCTCTTTTTACTTTTTTATGATAAGGGTATAGGTAATATCCCACAAGGGTATCTACTAATATGGTAAAATATTCTTTTACTGTTTTAGCATCAATGCCACAATCTCGTGCCATATTCGTGTAATTTAATAATTCACCATGTGAAAATCGAATGCTTTCTAAAAAGCGTGAAAATGCTGGTAAATTTCTTACTAGGCCTTCTGCTTGTATTTCTAAAGTAAGATAGTCCTCAATATAAGCTTTTAGCGCTTTTCGTATATTAGCTGAATGATAATGAGCAGGAATAGTTCCATGAGTAAATATTCTTAATAGATCAAAATCAGTAATTTCTGGAAATATAAGTGGAAAAAAATGATATTTCCAGGCTCTTCCGCCTAATAAATTACTACCTAGTCTTCTCAATTTTCTTGCACTGGAACCGCAGAGAATAAACTGAAAATCGGTGTTTTCAATTAGCCAGTGAATTTCATTTAAAATTTCTGGGAGCTTTTGTACTTCATCAACAATTATCAGCTTACCGGATTGATTTGGATCTAAAGCAAGGATTTCCTCTCTAAAAATATGCGGTGTGGTTAAAAATTTAAATAACACTTCTGAGTGCAGGAAATCGTAATAAACTGCCTGCGGAAATGTCTCTTTTAGATAGGTTGATTTCCCAGTTTTTCGAGCCCCCCACAAAAAGGCTGACTGCTTGGCAGGGAGTTCTATTTTCAGGTAACGAGCATAGTGGGCACTCATTATCGTGCATCCAAGAAGGTATAACTCATAAGGAGTATACCCCCCAAAAGTTATACTTTCAAGGAGTTTCATCCTTAAAAGTAATACTATTAGGGAGTGAACCATGCATAAGTTAAAAGCATATTAAAATTAACTAATAAAATCAAATAGTTATAAAACATGACTTTTCCTGTACCGGTGTATCTACAAACTAAATTTATGTTAGAAGAAAGCTTTGACCTGCTGCTTGATAACAAGTGGGCACTTAAAGGAGATGAGGCTGTCAACTTCAATTAAGTTTAATGCGGTCCCTTAGCGTGAGGTCTTTCTGGTTCACTTTGCTGACGTTGTGCTAACATTTCTTTGGGCGTTTTACCCTCTTTGATTGCATCTAGAATTTCAAATACTCTCTTAGCATCTGATCGCCAGACTTCACTAAGTCTACCCTCAAATTGAAACTTATTGATAAATTGATTTTTATCATCTTTTTCTTCATTCATCCCATTTACTAAACTTTTTAAATCATTCATTCTTATTTTTTCTTTCCATGTAAAGTCTTTAATATCTACGTTCAAAATATAATTAGACCATTCTTGGCCAAAGCTTAAATTTTGTTGTACGTGATTCTTAGAAGAAGATGCCAATGCAAGCGGATTTCCGGAAAAACCAGGCGTAAAAGTATGAGGAGGTTGTTGAACGACATCAGATGGCTGAGGTAATGCTTTCCTTGGAGGGGATGATGCTAATGCCTTTTCGCGTCGTTTTTCCTGATCAGTCATCTGCCTTGGTTCTGGAATATCTTTTCTATCACTTCTCAATCTTCCAGGCGAGCCAGGGTCGGGTTGTGTTGTCGCAACTGGAGGCATGGTTTTTTCAACTTTCGGTGTAGGTTTTTCGTGTATAGCTTCACCTGTCAATTGTGCAACCTTACCTTTGCTTCTAGCATCAACAGGTGGTTGTTCTGAAGGACGAGAAGAAAGAGGTCTAAATCCTAATTTTGCGGCAATACCACCTAGATGCAAAGGGCTCTTGGGTGGAGATTCGGTTTCTTCGCTTTTGGTCGGTGAACCGCGTAAAGTCCGTGGACTACGTGGACTTTTGGGTGGAGAATCAGTCTCTTCACCGCTAGGTGATTCGCTGCGTGGACTTTTGGGTGGAGAATCGCTCCCTTGTGATGGGCTTCTGCTAAAGAAGCTGCGTATAGTCCGTGGGCTCTTTTTAGACTCTTGTGGTGAAGATTCTGCTGAAGGAGCTTTTACTGCAGGTTTGCTGGCTTTTTCTAAGGCTTCAATGAGTTTCGTATCACCCGAAAAGTTATTCTTTGCATGTTCAAGCGCTGTAAGTCCGTCTTTATTTTTCGCATTGATATCAACATGTTTTAAAATAGCTGCTAATAATTTTTCTTTCCCCTCTGGGCTTCCAGTAAATTGGCTATAGTTTTCAACATAAGCATGCAATGGATTTTCAGCATAGATCACGGCTTTTGCAAGAGGATCCATTGAATATTTAAGGTATGCTTTATATGCCCTATCTAAATCTTTACACCGCTTTAATACGGCAGCACAGTCCTCAGGTTTTAAACTCTCAAGATTTATCTTTTTTAATTCTTTCCCAATTCTATTAACTTGGTCCCCACCACCAGAGCCGTCCAAATTTAATCGAGTAACTCCCTCTACATTACCTTTGACATATGCATTTATTAAGTCTTTCATTGCTTTAACAAGCTCATCCCCCGTTAATTTTTCTGCTTTAAGAACTGCATCGTGGAATGGATAATATTCACCTTGTTGCTTTGAATCGTTATATGTTTTTTCAATACTATTTTGAATAGCTTCCTTTTTATAGTTTTCAATTGCTGAATCTACTCTGGCGGTTACTTCTTCTGTTTTCTTCTCATCTTTCTGTTCATTTTTTTGTTTTTCATCTAATCTTTGTATAATCGCTTTTCCCCAATGTTCAACCATTAACTCACCAAGCATAAATTTTAAACTCATTCCAGTTCCATATGTTTCACTGTTTGGATCTCCTGGATTAACTTTTCCAGTCTTGTCGAATCCTTTTAACATCGCAGATACTCTAACCACATCTGTCTTTTCTAGTTCATGAATCCTACCACTAATCAAAGAAAAACCTACTGAATTAAGAAATTCATTAATTGCTTTTTCTCTTGGTACACCTTTTTGCTGTTGCTTAACCAAATACGCTTCACAAGAAGGCATTATCAAATTAAGAATGGTATCTGGAGGCTCAGAGCTAAAATATTTCTTTTTAAATTCTCTCATTTCTTCCGATTCCATTAAATCACTTTTTTCTCTTTGAGCATCCTCTAACTTTTGACCTTGAGGCGGGTGAGATCTTTTATCTGGATTCTCATCATGTGGACCAAGCAAGCGGTACTGCGCATTCGCCCATTTCTTTAGCAAAGGTACTGCATCATTGAAAAATTGACCAAGCTGTTTAGTTTCAACAGGAATGTTGCATTTTCTAGAAATTTCTTTACCCAGAACAGTATGTAGACCTGTAGCTCGGTGAAAACCAGTTCCTTGATCTTTCAATAATCCGAGATTACCTGCGTATATACTTAGCTCTTCTTGTGTAAATGTTTCGGATAATTTTTTTACAATTTCTTCATCAGACAATTTAACCCCAACACTCACGTTGAACTCCCCCTAATTGCAAAGAAACGCAAAACTTCATCTTTTATTGTATGTTGACCAGATAACTATTTAAATAGTTCTTTGAGCACTAGAGAAAAAATGCAGAAATATCTGGATATATAGGGGTTTTCGCTAAAAAAGTGAGCTTAAATTTGATGTAGGTACGCTCTTTTAGGGTTTTTAAAAGCACTGCCTAAAAGTGTATTATTCTGTATTAGTAACAATAATAAATGTGTAATTATGCTTAATTCAGCTTCACCCCAAGCCAATTTCGCCTCCATCCACACTCCAGCATCCGATAGTTACGATACTTTCGATCAATACACCCTCATTGAAAAACACATCGATGCCTACCCTGCAAACCATGTTTTAGAAGTCGCAGAAAAATCCACTGGTAAAGCTTGTTTTCTTTCCCTAAGGCACGGTGAATTTTCTGCCCAACTAGATAAAGCTTGTAGCGATATTTATCGACTATTCGTGCCAAGTACACCCCAAACCTGGATAGTCAAAAGCGGAAACGACTTTTATTTGGCTTCAACCACCATTGAAAATTTAACGAATTATGTGGATATTCCTGATCAAACTGACGATTTTACGCCACTATATTTAGGTGCCAACAGTGTCTTGAGCCATTTTTTAGGCGAAACGGATATTCACGAAGGCAATATGCTTTTAAGCTCTGAAGATGATACAACCTTCGTGGCACATAAAATTGATAATGCCGAAGCGTTAGATCCTGATGCATTACAAAGCGCGCGCTTAACTTCAAAAAATGACGAGTCAGATGATGATAATTCCTTTAATGATGATCCTGATTTTAAAGTAGATGAGTTGTATCTTGCAGGCTATGAGCCCAAAGCTAATCCTGAACCGTTTGATACAGCGGATGTGTTTTATAATTATTGGAAATATCCTGCCGCTGTAGTGCATCATTATCAATATCAACAGGAGCAAAGGGATACTTTAAGAGCAATCGCCTCAACCCCATTTTCTGAAATGGCGACTATTTTGCGACACACAGTGACTGCAAGCAAAAGAATCGAAAATTTAGCTTTTATGGAAAAGCTTTATAATAGTAATTTAATCGCCTCGCAAGCTGTGCGCAATGAAATTAAAGCGATCCTTGATAATCCAGATAAACTTCCTAAACTCGCAGAAATTGAGGATGTTATTCAATTATTAGAAAAACGCCATCAGCGTTATGCTGCATTAAAATGAAAGTTTACTAATAAAGAAGGTTAGCGCGGGGTACATTTTAGTGCTTGAGTTGAAAATGCCTCAAGAGGTTCTATGAATGGTTTCTCACCTTGTAAAATTCTAGTGATATTTATCTCACAGATCTGTGCAAAATGCTCATTGATTTCAATGCCTTGGCCATCTGTAAATGATTTTTGAAGAAAAGACCACGCATAAAAATCAAATTGATTAGATTCAATTGCGCTTACATGAAAAAGACAGGCTTGATGATGGAACTGGTAGGCCAATTCAGATTGATCATCTTTTGCGAACAAATCACCTAATATTTGAAATTCATGGCCTTGTAATGGGGTCTTAACTTGATACATTTTATCTAAATAAAATGCAATGGTCCTTTGCTCATTATCCGTTAATGCCGTTCTAACATTAAAGATGCGCATACCATAACAACGGTGAATGAGACTTAACAAGGACTTTTTCAGTAAAATAACACAAGGAAATTTTGATCTGCCAAAACCTTTTGAAAATGTTTCTGAGGACGACAGTCTTGAACAAGCTATGCGAAAGTCTAGTTCTTGAAAAATCAGGTGAGAGGGATTTTTGTTGGCAAAATTAACAATGGTTCCTTTGTGCAAATTAAGATCATAAGCTGTGGCTAAGGCTTCAAGCTGAAAGTCTGGAATGTTATTCACATCAAAGGGGTTATTCTTGTTATTAAAAATCTCTGAAAAAAGATGATCTTTTTGGATCTCCTTTTTCAAAGCTAGTACTTTTTCTTCCATGGTTTTTGGTTTATCCGAAAGCGATAATTTATCAAAAGCAAATAACATATGGATGCTCCAAAATTTTTTAACCCTTTTAAATTTAAAGGCATATTGCAATCTAAGTTAGTAAGCATATTAAAGAAGGCTATATACAATCTTCTGATAGAATTTGTTTCTTATGAATATACTAAGATTTTAAAAATAGGATAATTAAATACTTCAATATTTATTAGCTTTAAGCGGCATTATTACTGCTATAACAGTAATAAATGGCTTCTTATAACAAGAATTGACAATTTTTTCGATTAATAACACATATATTACCGCTATAGCAGTAATAATGTGCGCCATTCCTCCTCAAATGCCAGCCCACTAGGCGCTTTCATTGAAGGCACGCCTTGCGTCCAATGCACTAATGCAACATCCTCGCGTGGCGGATGATACCCTACCAAATGGTTCCAAGTGGCAGGCAAGTCACCAATTCTGTCTACATGCGCTAACCATTTAAACTGATGCAGCTCATGATAATCTGCATTGTTAACATAATCTAAAGTAAGCTTGGTGCATTTGGCGTTATTAAATAACATTAAGCTCGACCAATTAAACATTTTGTATGAAGAAATAGTTTTTCCTTGAAATTGATGTTCACCTTGAATATCCGCATGCTTTACCAACATCACATCATAGGCCTCATCTCTTAATGCCCATAGTTTACTAATATCTTCGCGCAGCATCATATCAGCACCATCCATAAAGATGGCCCAGCCTTCATAGTTACACAAATATGGAACCAAAAAGCGCGAGTACGAAAAATCGGTAAGTTGATCAGGCGTTCTTTCGCGGGTAAAAAACCCTTTAAGATGATTTAACTTTAAGGGGGTGATGGCCACAGGATGGGTTGCATGCTGCAAAACACTTTGCACAAATGCATGATAATGAATGGGAGACCATTCAAAATAACCAACAAAAAGTCGTATGGGTAAATTCTTCATAAGCGAATATTAACATTCTTTGCCAGAGTATTGAAGGGATATACACCCTATATAAAGCATTTTTCCCCAAGCAAGCCCCTAAGTTTGATAAAGTATATATAGAGAACACACAAAGTAATTAGGTGTAGGTGCTTATGGGTAGCTCGCAAAAACCACCGCTGAATTCTCTATTAGAAAAACGCTACAACGCAGGTTTTGTCAGCGATATACCCGCTTTAACCTTTCACAAAGGGCTTAATGAAGACACTATTCGCGAGATCTCACGCCTAAAAAACGAACCTGCCTTTCTTTTAGCATGGCGCTTGAATGCTTTTAGGCACTGGCTGACACTCAAAGAACCTCACTGGTCAAATGTGCATTATCCTACGCTTGATTACCAAGCTTACAGCTATTTTAGTGCACCAGAAAACTACAGCGCTGGTAAAACATTGGATGATGTAGATCCTAAATTATTAAACGTTTATCAACGCCTTGGGATCCCACTTAGTGAACAAAAACTGCTTTCAGGCGTTGCCGTAGATGCGGTGTTTGATAGTGTTTCTGTGGCCACCACCTTTCAAGATACTTTGGCCAAGTTAGGAATACTATTTTGCTCGTTTTCAGAAGCTTGCCAAAAGTACCCTGCACTTGTGGAGCAATATTTAGGCTCTGTGGTTTCTTATCAAGATAATTTCTTTGCTTGTTTAAATGCGGCCGTATTTTCCGATGGCTCTTTTTGTTACATTCCCAAGGGCGTGAAGTGCCCCATGGAATTATCCACCTATTTTAGAATCAATGCCGCGAATACTGGCCAATTTGAACGAACATTGATCATTGCTGAAGAAGATAGCTTTGTAAGTTATCTTGAAGGCTGCACAGCCCCCATTAGAGATACCAATCAATTGCATGCTGCTGTGGTTGAGCTGATTGCCCATGACAATGCGCAAATTAAATACGCCACCGTGCAAAATTGGTTTCCTGGCGATGAAGAAGGTATTGGGGGTATTTATAATTTTGTCACTAAGCGCGGTTTAGCCAAAGGAAAGAACGCCAAAATTTCCTGGACTCAAGTGGAAATGGGGGCAGCAATTACCTGGAAATATCCCAGCGTGATTTTAAAAGGCGATAATTCAACGGGTGAGTTTTATTCAATTGCCTTAACAAAAGGCCATCAGCAAGCAGATACGGGCACCAAAATGATCCATGTGGGCAAAAATACTAAGAGCACCATTATTTCTAAAGCCATTTCAGCCGGACATGGGCAAAATACCTATAGAGGCCTGGTGCATATGCTGCCTAAAGCTAGCAATGCCAATAATTATACACAATGCGATTCGCTATTGATAGGAAGTCTGTGTGGCGCGCACACTTTTCCGCATATTGAAGTAATGAATGCCACATCCCATGCGGCTCACGAAGCCTGCACTTCAAAAATCTCAGATGAACAATTATTTTATTGTCAATCACGTGGTTTGAGCCAAGAAGAAGCTGTTTCTTTGATTGTTAATGGCTTTTGCAAATCTATTTTGCAAAAACTACCTTTTGAATTTGCTGCCGAAGCACAACGCTTATTAGAAATAAGCTTGGAAGGGTGTACGGGTTAATTTATGACATTATCAATTAGCAACTTAAGTGTTAAGTGTAATCAAAAAGAGATCATTAACAACTTAAGCTTAACCATTCCGCAAGGGCAAATTCATGCCCTGATGGGTCCTAATGGCTCGGGCAAAAGTACCCTTGCGCATGTTTTAGCCGGCAAGCCAGGCTATGAAATCACGCAAGGCAATATTGTTTATAACAACGTCGACATCACTAAACTTACCCCCTTTGAACGCGCTCATTTAGGGATATTTTTAGCTTTACAATATCCCATTGAAATCCCAGGGCTCAATAACAGCTATTTTATTAAAGCAGCAAAAAATGCAAAAAATAAAGTCGAACATAAACCTGAAGTCGATGCGGTTGATTTTTTAAAAGAAATAAAAGCGCGCTTACATGAATTAAATATGTCTGAAAACTTTTTAAGCCGCGCATTGAATACAGACTTTTCAGGCGGAGAAAAAAAATGTAATGAAATATTACAAATGCTTATCTTAAACCCAAATATGGCCATTTTAGATGAAACCGATTCAGGGTTAGATATAGACACCTTAAAATTAGTTGCTAATGCTATTTTACAGTTTCATCAACCGTATAACAGCATTTTGCTTATTACGCATTATGAAAGAATATTAAACTATATTACCCCAGACAAAGTGCATATTATGATAGAAGGACAAATTGTACAAAGTGGTGATCTCAGTTTAGCAAAAAGTCTTGAAGCCCAAGGGTATGCTGGTATCCATAATCATAAAGGCAAGGCATAGGGATTTTTATGCAAAACACTGCCTTTATGACGCAATTATCTCGGCAATTTGCAAAATTAGAGCCCTACTTGCCCTGCAGTAATGAATTAAATTTGCGCCACTTAAGACATGAAGCAATGTTAGCGCTTAACAATATTGGCTTGCCCCATAAAAAACAAGACACCTGGAAATATACCTCATTAGCCCCTTTAGCTGAGATCCCCTTTAAAGTTTACACCCACCCAAGCAGTGCACTCTCATTATCTTTGCTGAAGCCCTTTATCATAAATGATGATAAAGATAATGTGTTAGTGTTCCTCAATGGATATCACTTGCCTGCATTGAGTCATACTAATGACGCCTGCCATGGCTTGACACTTACCCATTTTAAACATGTAGCCAAAATGCAGCCCGAATTGTTACATGAACTTATCGCAAAGGGACACACTTCAAAACAATTTTTCCAACAAATGAACAGCGCTTTTACTACTGATGGGGCGTTAGTGATTATTGCGGAAAATAAAACTATTAAACACCCCATACATCTTTACCATTTCTTAGTAAACCCTAGCCAACATCCAACCATGGCCAGCACACAAACGCATATCTTTGTTGAAAAAAATGCGCACGCTACGCTGATTGAACACTTTATTACGCTAAGCGACCAAGCAGTGTGCCTCAATACACAAACCTTTATCCATGGTTATAAAGAGGCAGCCTTAACCTATACCAAAAATGCGCATCATGATAAAAACGCTTATAGTGTTAACTTGCTGCAAGCTAATCTATACGCTGCATCACTTACCCTGTTTGATATAGGGGTGGGCGGTAAATATCAACGGCAAGAAAATCAAATTTATTTTCACGAAAAAGACAGTAAACTAAAAGTGAGTGGGATGATGGTACCCTTTTCTCATGAACATATTGATTGGGTTTACCATGTACATCATCAAATCCCACTGTGTGAATCGATAATCAATCTAAAATCACTTGTTGGGGAAAAGGGGCATAGTAGTTTTTTGGGTAAAATATCTGTTGCCCAAAATGCGCAAAAAACTATTACCAATATACAGAATAAAAATATGCTTATTGGTAAAGTAGGTATAGCCGATAGTTTGCCCCAATTTGAAATTTTAGCCGACGATGTGCAATGTGTGCATGGTTCAAGTGTTTCTCAACTTGATGAAAACCAACTTTATTATTTACAAAGTCGAGGCTTGGACGAAATTCAGGCTAAAGAACTGATGATTAAAGCTTTTGTAGAAGATGTTTTTCATCACCTAGAACACAATATAAAAGAACAAGTGATGGCCTATATACAGAGGCAGATATGAACATTGAACTTATCAGAGCTCAATTCCCCATTTTAAAACAAATGGTGCATGGTTACCCACTTGCTTATCTTGATAACGCGGCTACCACACAAAAGCCGCAAGTAGTTATTGATGCTTTACAAAATTATTATCTTAGTCAAAATGCCAATGTACACCGCGGGGCATATTATCTAAGCGAGCTTGCAACTGCTCTTTATGAAAAATCAAGAGTCGCAGTTCAACAGTTTATCCATGCTGCACATACTCATGAGTGCATCTTTGTGCGCGGTGTCACTGAAGGTATCAATTTGGTTGCCAATGGTTTTGCACGTGAAATTTTACACCCTGGGGATGAAATTCTTGTTTCGCAAATTGAGCATCATGCCAATATTGTGCCCTGGCAACTAGCTTGCCACTACACAAATGCAAAGTTACAAGTTATCCCTTGTAACGACAGGGGTGAGCTTGATATTGAAGCCTACAAACAGTTATTGAATACTAAAACCAAATTGGTTGCTATCACCCATGTCTCTAATGCCCTAGGGACTATTAACCCTATTCAAGAAATGATAGCACTTGCCCACCATAATAATACACCTGTTTTAATTGATGGGGCGCAAGCAATTTCTCACCTTCAGGTAAATGTGCAAGCCTTAGATTGTGATTTTTATACCTTTTCTGCCCATAAAATGTATGGGCCCTTGGGCATTGGGATCCTGTATGGCAAAAGCGCCTGGTTAGAAAAGCTCCCACCTTTTGAAGGCGGTGGAGAAATGATTAAATCTGTCACCTTTGGTAAAACCCTTTATAACGATTTACCTTATAAATTTGAAGCTGGCACTATGCCAATCGCGGAGATCATCAGTTTGAGCGCGGCTATTCATTTTATTAATGAGGTTGGGTATCAAAACATATTATCCCATGAGAAAGCATTATTGGACTACGCTTTAGAAAAATTAGCTACAGTTGAAGATTTGAGATTTATTGGAATAGCCAAACAACGAGCTCCTGTCATCTCATTTTTACTGGGGGATATTCATCCACATGATGTCGGCACAGTACTAGATCATGCTGGCATTGCTGTACGAACAGGCAAACACTGTGCCGAGCCTACCATGGATAGGTTTAATGTCAATGCCACGGTAAGAGCTTCCTTTGCCATTTATAATACAGTAGATGAAATTGATAGGTTAGTTGTAGCCTTGGCACATGTGAATAAAGTGTTTAAGAGGTAATATGGATAGTTTAGGTGAACTATATCATGAATTAATATTAGATCATTGTAGGCATCCCCGATGTTATGGCAGCCTCGTTAATCCTACGCATGAAGCCCATGGGGTTAACCCCTTTTGTGGCGATGATGTAGCGCTTGCTTTAGTGATAGATAATCATCAACACATCAAAGAAATACAATTTACTGGCAAAGGCTGCGCTATCTGTATGGCCAGCAGCTCATTAATGTGTGAACACCTCAAAAATCATTCTGTTTCAGAGGCGCTTGAATTATTTACTTTATTTTCTAGTCTCTTCCATGAAGGAGCCTCCTCGCAAAACGATAAATTAGGTAAAACACAAATGTTAGCCAATGTAAAAGCCTACCCTATGCGTGTAAAGTGCGTGACATTGCCTTGGCATACTTTAAAAGCGGCTTTGTTGAAAACAAGCAATCAAGTAAGCACCGAAAATGGGTAATAATATAACGGTACATGAACAGGCCATAGACATTTTAAAAACCATATTTGACCCTGAAATTCCTGTTAATGTGGTGGACTTAGGGCTTATTTACAGTATGGTTATTAAAGACAAGAAACTTCTTGTACAAATGACTTTAACGAACCCCGCCTGTCCAGTTGCTAATCAATTCCCACATGCTGTTAAAACAGCCCTTGAAACCATTAAAGACATTGACGAAGTAACGGTAGAGCTGGTGTGGGACCCTCCCTGGACGCCAGAGAGAATGACAGAGGCAGCAAAGCTTACCTTGGGGATGCTGTAAATAATATAAGTTTTTGCCACATTTGCGCCGCATTCTCTATACTGTATGTAATGCTTTAGGCAAAATGAGACGCAGTATATGTTAGGTAGAAATTTTCTCCATGAAGCAAGTTCATTGGCCAATAAATACCCCGTCATTTTTGAAAAAGATGTAAAAAGAGCCCAGCTCTATTTAGTGTTGCTAGAAAACCTTAAAGAAATTGATAGTTTTTTTAGCACAAATGATCATCCTGGAAAAAAACCATCGCATGCTTTACTCAAGTTTTTGTCTTCTAACCTTCAATTTGAAAGCATGGATAATTTACTGTTAACCACTTTAGATATTATTCGTTATGGTAATGCTTGCAAGACAATTCATGACTCAAGAGTGAAGCCATATGTAGATAAGGTCTTAAGTGCTGCAAAGGAACTCTATCATTTTGTAGAAACTCATATTATTAAAGATCATTACTATGTTAGCGCTGATACATTAAGTGAATTAAATTTTAAATTTTTGAAAAAATTAGAAACACTTGAAAGAGAAAATAAACATCCCCGTGGTAGGCCTAAGTGAATTTTATTAGCCTTCTTACTACCTGAGTTATCTCCCCAAACTCTTCATATCTCTCTCATAAGCTTAATTCCTTGAGCTTTTTTTCTACTCAGCTGACGTTACTATGTCAAACAAATTCAATTTTGGTATAAATAGATTAATAAAAGATCTTTAAAGGGAATAAAGTTATTTTTGCAACAAAAATAAAATCTAAGTATGCAAGTCTTGTTGCCATCCTACTGCTAACGGGATGTACCAGGCTTACACAGGATGCCGGGTTTAACGAAGTAACCGAGATGGTTAAACTTCGCGCTCATTTATCCCCTGCCTGGCAAAGAACCGATAAAGATGCTTTACAAGCCCAGCAAATCATTCGAAACATCCTTGAAGATACTTTATCTGCGGATAATGCTGTTCGCGTTGCCATGATCAATAATCCCGGATTACAAGGTGCATTAACGGAGCTTGGCATTGCTGAGGCTGACTGGGTTCAAGCAGGAAAAATGCGCAACCCCAGCTACTCATTTTTAAAGCTGACGCCTGTTAGCGATGAATACGACACCGAACAAAGAGTCCTCTTAGATGTTATGAGCCTCATCACAATACCGATGCGCTCGTGCATTGAAAAACAAAGATTTCAACAAGCAAAAATACAAGCGGCCATCAATATTCTTGATGTAGCAGCGCAAACAAGAAAAGCATACTATCGCCTTATTGCGGCAGAACAGACTGTTCACTATATTGCCAAAGTGAAAGAAACTGCCCATATCAATTCACAATTGGCAAAACAATTAGAAAAAGTCGGTAATTTCAGTAAACTGCAAAAAGATCGTGAGCAAGTTTTCTTAGCAGAAATACACACCCAAGAGTTACGCGCTAAAATGAGTGCTAAAAAGGAACGCGAACAATTAGTGCGGCTCTTGGGCTTAAAAAATGCGCACAGCTTAAAATTACCTGAGCGCTTACCTGATTTACCCACATCATTTCCTGAATGGCAACAGATTGAAAAGGCGGCCATTTCAAAGCGCCTTGATATTCAAATGATGCAACATGAGCTAAATAGCAAAGCAAAATCTTTAGGCCTTACCAAAGCAACGCGCTTTATCAGTGTCTTAGAAGCAGGATACGCTTACAATTCCTCTGATTCAAAACCACATCAAAGTGGTTATGAGATTAATCTTGAAATTCCTCTGTTTGATTGGGGCGAAGCCAAAGTGGCCAAAGCCCAAAATATTTATATGCAATCGGTCTGGCGTTTACGCGAAGTAGTGACTAATGCGGGTTCAGAAATTCGTGAAGCTTATCAAATTTACCAAATGAGCTACGATTTAGCGAAGCATTTGCGCGATGATTTGGTGCCTTTACGTAAGCGAATATTAGATGAAGCTATGTTACGTTATAATGGCATGTTAATAAGCACTTTTGAGCTAATGGTTGACGAACGTGAACAAATACTAAGTGTTAATAATTATATAGAAGCCTTGCGTGATTTTTGGCTGGCCCAAGCCGATATGCAAACAGCACTCATGGTAAAATCACCTTTTAATTAAGCTTAAATAGAGGCTGCCAATGGTTTCAAAAAAAAGACGTGAATTTATAAAAAGTGTAGGAAAAAGCGTCGCAGGCGCAGGGCTTTTATTGGCAGGCAGTAGTGTGAGCCGCGTTGCCATGGCAGCCTTACCTGAAATCATTAGCACCAACAACCCTAACACTCAACCTCCTCCTTTACCTGCTACGGGGCTCCCCTTTCACCCTGTGGTCACTTTGAATGGTTGGTCGCTTCCCTGGCGGATGAATAACAATTGGAAAGAATTTCACTTAGTTGCAGAGCCAGTCATTCGCGAAGTGGCTCCTGGCATGAAAGCTCATCTATGGGGATATAACGGGCAATCGCCCGGCCCCACCATTGAAGTTGTTGAAGGGGATCAGGT
>JAFECS010000014.1:0-59320 GCA_018241965.1 Pseudomonadota bacterium
TAATCTTTTTATTTTTTCTGTATAAATTTTGGTTGAAGCCTCAAGTGCCTGGGATGGCTTTGGTGTGAGCATGTTGGCAATATTGGAAACGATGTTTCTAGTAGCTTCAAACGAGCCCCCTGCCCTGCTCTCTTCTTTTTTATCTTTATAAAACTTTGATAAGAATTTTTCCAAATGCTTGCGAGATTTGCTGCGAGCTCGTTGATAAGCAAGCTCTGTAATACCCAGATCTTGCAATAAAGTAAATGCTACTTTTCTAATTGATGGTTTGTAAAAGAATTCATCAGATTCAGCATCATAATGTGATTGACGGTAACCAATGATATACCCTGCATCATATAACCATGCCATTGCTCTTTGAGTTCTTCTTAATGAAAGCCCCGCTTTATGGGCAAGATAATCAAGACTAAGGTGAGTAAATACGTCTGTTTCAGGATTGTAGATCCCGATTTGCATCGATTTTAAATCAAGATGGCATAATATGACTTTTAGTAAGGCCAAAATAGCTTCTCTTTGATCGATCCGCATCGTTCTAGTTGATAGGCGCTTTTCAAGATTTACACGCATCAATACGGCGACACGTAGCCGTGAAAGCCATTTCCAGGAATGAGAGTACCACTCCCCTACCCTGTTGGCAGCAAGCGCCAATATTTGTGGCACCTTCCTTTGGTCGATATGAGTATGCATCTTTTGTGTCTCTTAATTTTTGACACAAAAAAGCCACTAACCTAAAATTACATATTAAAGGCATGTACGTGTCTTTTTTGTCTACAATAAAGCTCAGCCGCAATCTGGGCTTTATTTCTTTAAAGCATCCTACTTTTAATCATTCCCTGGTTTACATTTTCATCACCCTTGCATGATTTAAGAAAAAAGCAGTTTTTGAACCAATTCATCAACTTCCCCTTTTCTTCATTAACTATAGCCATATGAAATTCTATGTCAATACCCCTGCTGAGCATAACTGCTTGATTTTAAAAGAAAAAAGTAGCGATAAAGAGAGCGAATGAATAGCATTAAAGCTAGCAAATGGATAGCAATAAAAGAAGCAAAAGGATAGCGATAAGAATATAGAAAGGGTAGCGAAATGAGCATTTAAAAAGATAGCAAAAGGAAAGCGAAAAGAGTATCTAATGAGTATCAAAAGAAGAGCAATAAGGATAGCTATATGAATAGCGTTAAAATTAAATGAATAGCAAAAGGAGAGCGGTAAGAATAGCGCCCTGTTTTGGTGGTATTGCATATGAGTTACAAATAAAGGATAGCGATAAGGATAGCAAGCTGAAGATATATAATAAAATGTTATAATTTCTAATGATATGCTTCGATGAGCGTTATTGAGTGCCTCATAATATGAGAATGGCGCATGATCCAAAGCCAAGTAATATGGATAGCATAAAGAGAGCAGAAAGGATAGCGCTCATGTTGCTAAGGATAGCAAATGGATAGCATAAGAATATTGTATAGATGAGCATAAGGATAGCTATAAGGGGAGCAAAAGGATATCATAAAGAGTAGCATTTGGATAGCTTAAGGGTATCGCTATAAGTAGCAATTGGATAGCGCAAAGAAGAGCGAATGAGTAGCATTCATCTTTCTAGATAACTTTGTGTTTCATCAAAAATAATTTTAAGTTTCTTAATCCAAAAGTATTTCTTTGTAGTTGCGCATGTTTAAGATATGTATTAAATTTAATGTAAATCTTAAACATGAGGGGTAAGTTATGGCATCAAACGAGCAAGGACAAAGCGGGTTAGATGTTCAACCTAAAATGTCTATTAACAAAGCGGCCGAATTTCTTGGTATTTCTGTTCAAGCAGTTCACCGAAAATTAAAGGCTAAAAACCTTGTTTGTCCCAAAATCGGGAATAAGGCTTTCATTACTCAGGAAATAGCGCGCCCATTATTCGAACTTAAATTTAAAAATAAAATTATTGCTGGCCAGATTGTTAAGGGCGGAACAGGAAAGACAACAGCAATTGATAATATTGCTTGTTGCGCAAATTCCTTTGGGGCAAAAGTTTTATTAATAGATATCGATCCACAAGGAAATTTAACAGACGCGCACGATGTTGATGCTGATGAACTACCTGTTTTAGTTGATTTTATTCAAGAAGGCATCAAGGTTTCAGATGGTATTGTTAATGTTAGCCCTGGTTTAGATTTAATTGCATCAAGAATTGAAAACGTTGTGCTCGATAACATTCTGATGCTAAAGAAAATGAATTTAGAGAAAGTTTTTCATAATATTTTTAAATCAGTTATTAAAGATTATGATTTCATTTTCATTGATTGCCCTCCAACAATGGGAGCTTCTGTAACCGCTGCAACTTTATTTTGTGATTTAATTTTAGCTCCTTTAAATCCTGATAAATTTAGCGCTAAAGGGCTTAAAATATTGAAATCAGAAGTTAAAAATATTGATGATCAATATGATAAAGACATTCCTTATAAAGTATTTTTAAATAAATTTAGCGGAAATACGATCTTATCTGATAAAGCAATTGCGACAATCATTGCTGATCCAGATATGGAGGGTAGGGCGCTTCAAACAGCTGTTAGATACGGTCAAGAGATCCCAAATGCGACTGATGCTAACAAAAGTTTATTTAGCAGTTTGAAAAAGTCGACCTTAAGAGATGATTTCGAGGCGTTAACCATGGAATTACTTGAAATAAAAAGCCCAAGATCGAATAGTAAGGCTACTTCTGGCAAGACTTCAAGTAAAAAGCGCGCTATGGAAGAGGCAGTTTAGCAAGGACTGAGATAAGGAAAAGGCTAAATGCCAAAGATATCAGATCTAATCCGTCAGAAGGAAAAAAATAAAAAGTTCACAAGGAAAGAATATCGGCCTTGGAATTTGAGTGAAACTTTATCAAAAGAAAATCATGATCAAGAGTCGTCTGAAGAAAGTAATGTTATTGAAGAGGTGGCTGCACCCACTGTTGCGCCAGTTGTAATTGACAAAGTAGCTCATGTTGATCTTCGTGCGCCAGAGGTGAAGGTTGATAAGCAAGTTACTACTAAGGATGTTATTAGTAGCTTCACAAGGCCGGAACAAATTGATTTATCCGTTGATGATCTTTTAATTCAATTATCTGGTCGTCAAAAAGAGTTGTTAATTTTAATTATACGGAATTTAATTGATCATCATTCATTGGTCACTTCCCCCATGTATGCGGAATCTTTAGTTGAAAAAATTAAAACAAGTTTAGGCACGATTAAAAACGCCGTACGAAGACTTGAAGCTAAAGGCTTGATCAAATCTATATCAAAAAGAGCAAGGGGCGGGTTCTACCGGTTTGAGGTGAGGGAAGAGGTTATTCAGGCTGGGCAAAGGCTTTTCTTTAGGCCGTAGACATGATGTATTATTCCTATATATTAAGCCGCCTATTGGTTCCTGGCTTTGAACAATAATATTAAAAGATGCAGATATAATGAAAAAAAAACTTCCATCAACGAGTTCAGAACTAATTGATCCTAGTCGAGCCAATTCTTTGTATCAAAAGGTATCTGCTCATATTGACAATGCGCGTCAAGTTGTTCAGCGTTCAATCGATCTTAATATGATAAAAGCCTATTGGCTTATCGGGCGTGATATTGTTGAAGAAGAGCAGCATGGCCACGAAAGGGCTGAATATGGGCAAGCTGTCCTCCGCAACCTTTCGACCAATCTCCGCCAACGATACCAAAAAGGTTTTAGTGTAGATACACTTGAAAACATTAGAAATTTTTACCTTACCTATCAAGATGTTACCTCATTCTCAATTTCCGAATCAGTGCTTCGGAAATTGGAAAATGGGGAGGGAGAGGCAAAATCCGAAGCGGTGCTTCGGAAATCTGAAATCCCTGCTTTTCCTCATAATCTCTCATGGACCCATTATATTCATCTTATTAAGGTTAAAAGGCCAGAAGCGCGAAGATTCTATGAGGTAGAAGCAAGCAAAAACAACTGGTCGAGTCGAGAATTGAGCAGACAAATAGCGAGCATGCTATTTGATAGGCTTTCAAATTCCAAAGATAGGGAAGGGGTTTTAGCGTTATCACTTCAAGGGCAAGAAATAAATACCGCAGAAGATGCGCTTAAAGAGCCTCTTGTCCTAGAATTTTTGGGTTTGCCGGAAAGACACTATCATGTTGAGTCAAAAGTAGAAGAAGCATTGATTAACAATCTACAACAATTTCTTTTAGAGCTCGGCAAGGGGTTTGCATTCGTTGCTAGGCAAAAGAGAATCACTTTAGAGAGCGATACATTTTATTGCGATCTGGTTTTTTATCATGTGATTCTAAAATGTTACATAGTCGTAGATATTAAAACGCATGTGCTTAAGCATGCTGATTTAGGTCAGATGCAGTTATACGTTAACTATTTTGATCAAGAGATCAAGGTAGAGAACGATAACCCTACAATCGGGCTAATTTTGTGTACTGAGAAAAATGAGGCAATGGTAAAATATACTCTTGGAGATAAATCAAACCAGATATTCGCTAAAAAGTATCAATTTCATTTGCCTACTGAAGCAGAATTGGAAAAAGAATTAAAACGCGAAGTCAAAGCTATACAACATTTAGAAGATGATAAAGGTAGCGATTAAATTAAAGTTTATAGAAAATTCTTAAATATTGATCGAGCGTGCTATTTGCTTGCACAAAATAATTAATGATACATAGGAAAAGTTCATTGAATAATGCCAAAGTAAACAAGCAGGATTATAGCATTAGGCGATTAATGATAAGTGACTTAGATGCCTACTTTTCTATTCGCCTTGAATCCTTGAAAAATGCGCCCACAAATTTTATGAGTTCATACGAAGAAGAAGAGAGAACAGGAAACACTTTTTTTGAAGGCATACTTAGGCATGCAGGAATAGATAATCTCATTTTTGGTGCGTTTATAAAGGATAGACTAGTTGGGGTGATTGGACTTTATCAAGAAAATCAACTCAAAGCTAAGCATAAGTGTAATATCTGGGGGATGTATGTTCAATCAGATTGCAGACAAAAAGGAATTGGAAGAGCGCTTTTGCGAGAAGCAATTGATCATATAAAAGATCGATTGAAATGTTTAATTGCAAATATTACCGTTGAATCAAATAATATTTCAGCAATAAAATTATATGAAAGCATGGGTTTTAAACTATGGGGAAATGAGCCTAAAGCAATGTGCTGGAATGGACAGTATTTTGATGAATACCATCTTTCGTTGTTACTTCAAGATATTAGTTAAATAATAAAGGTTTTTTATGACAGTCATTCCTCATATTCGTATTGCGACACTGACAGAGAATGATTTTCCAGTTTTACACCAATGGCTTCAGAATAAACATGTGCGAGAGTTTTGGGATGACGGTGATCGCACGTTAGAACAAGTAAAAAATCATTACAAACCAGAAGAGGGGATTAAGAGGTATATCTTTTTTATCGAAGATGAACCGGCGGGGTATTTTCAATCTTACATGGTAGACAAAGAGAACGAGTATAATTCCTACTCATTGAAAGATACATTAGGCATTGATTTTTTTATTGGCAACGAAACCTTCTTGAATAAGGGGCATGCAATTCATGTTTTGTCATGCTTTATCAAAGAATGCTGTGTAGAAGCTGATCGAGTCTTGGTAGATCCACAACCATCTAATGCAAAAGCCATCCATCTATATAAAAAATATGGTTTTTCTCAAATGGCAGAACAAATCATCAATGGTAGAGTGCATTTAATAATGGGGATCAACTTACGTCGAACAGTACGGGCTATAGTGTTTAATCCTGATAATAATATCTTATTGATGCATGTTTCCACTTGGCCAATTTTAGGAAGTAATAATCAAAGAAATCATTCTTTTTGGTGCACCCTAGGCGGTAGAATCGAGAAAGACGAGACAGTTGAGGCTGCTTTAATAAGAGAATTATTTGAAGAGGCGGGGCTGAAAGATTTTCAAAAGGCACTATTTGCATATGGAGAGCAGGTTTTGAACTTAAGTGGCTTCCCAACAAGGCTAATTGAGATATTTTATGCAGTTCATATTAGTACCAACGAGATAATAACCACTAATTTAACTAAAGAAGAAAGAGAAGTTGTTAAGGAGCTTCGTTGGTGGTCTTTAGAGGACTTACGTTGTACACAGGAAACAGTCTTTCCAGAATATTTAGCAGATCTTGCGGTAAGCTATCTTAAGGCTCCTTCACATTGGCAATTTAAAGAAATTAACCTTGATTGAAAATTGAGGATTAAACTAGCAGTATCTAAAACAAATCAATTGGCTCGGATTCTTCTAAATTAGCAGCTTTTGAATGATTGGTAACATTGCTTATTGCTTCCATATTATTATCTATCTGTGTAATTTTTTGGGCAATACCTCGAAGATCTCGTTCAATTAAGGCAGGGTGGTTGGAAGTTCGTTCTTTAAACTGAAAATTCAATTTGGTGATAGGCCACCCACCAGCAGTTACCATAAACGCCTCGCGTTTTTTTAAATGTCGAATTTCAGAATCCATGACAAGCAATTCCTGTCGACGTTGGTGATTAAGGGTAACGCCGTCACGCATATGGGATCCCAATGAAAAGCCTTCCCGGGCTTCTAAAAATTCTGATCTGCCAAGTTGTTCGGCAGCCCATTTTGCCGAATGGTTATTGTTGGTTGAGAAGAAAAGGGAAGTTCCAAAGAGAGAGACTAAAACTTCCGCTGCTTTATCACCGTACAAATCTTTTAGCTGATGGATGTCTTGGATGGCTCCCACGAAACAAGCACCGTAACCGCGACCGCGAGAAAGGATAGGCTCTAGACTAGGTAATCGTTGTAAGCTGGCCAGCTCATCAAAGAAAAACCATAGTCTACGGTTCCGATCTTCTTCAAGGCTAAGTAAGGAGTTGACTGCCAGTTCAAGCCACAAAGAAATAATGGGTTTTAAGGCGTCTGCCATGCGCTGGTTTGAGCTTATGAATAGCCAGGCATCATCTGCTTCATTTTTAATCCAATCGCGAATACAGAAGCCTGGAATGCTTGGCTCATCGCGCAAGTAGAGAAGTGATTTGCAGTAAGTTACCAACGTTAAAATGACTGAACGCGTGCCTTTCTCTAAATCTTTTCCAACCATGGCATGACCGAGCGTCCCCTCAAGAAGAGATTCAACCTCTTTGAGATCGCTGCAAAACAAATGATGGATTAAATCTTTCATTCTGGGATCAGGTTTATGCTGAAATTGAGAAGCGGAAACTGACAAAAGTGTTCTTGCTGCCTTTAACCAAAAGGTGTCACCAATTGAGCTATCAGGCACGATTGCTGCGGCTATTGCATCGTAATCAGTCAAAGAAGAGCATTCTTGCCATAAGTTCCAAGAAGGGCTTCGTTCATCTAATGGATTTAAAATAATATCTTTACCAGGCCGGTAATAGTGGGGGATAAAAGCACCTTTAATGTCATATACCAAAGCCTTTTGCCCAGCCTTTCTGACTTGCGTAAGAAGCTCATGGGTAGTAACCGATTTACCACCACCTGGTGATCCACAAAGCAAGATGTGCTGGGTTTCAGCCTCAAGGGGTAGAGGGACATCACCCAAAGTCCATTGGGAAGATTTTTTTGCTCGCTTTATAATGCGTTTGAATTCATTTGGAGTAGCAAACGTTGCGCCTCTTAGCGGCTGTTGCTGGTTTTTTTGCTCTCCATAACGGGAAAAGAGATAAGCTGCTATGATACTTAATGCTATTGATATTGAGCCTGCCAATTTAAGAGAAGCATAAAGCCGACTTTGAGCTAACCTTTTTTGCTTTTTGAGAATCGGCAGAGATAAAATTTGCTTTGGCATTAATTGATAAACGCGCCCATTAGGATAACGAAACTGGATCGCTTTTGGTGGATGGGCCCATGGGCCATTTAAGAGGGTGGCATACCCCCATTGTACTAGCAGATACAATTCATATGGCTTAGTCTTAGAATACCAAATAAAAGCAGTTGATAAGATAAAAACAAAAAAACCAATTTTAAAAAAGCGAACAAAGACCTGCCAGAATCGATATACACCGTGAAACTGTACTTGCCCACCGCGGGTAAAATTTATAAAGAATGACATTCTGTTTCTGGATAGCCTAAGGTTTTACGAATGGCAACTTTTGCTTTTTCAGAAATAACTTGACGCTGTTTGAGATCGGGCAAATGAGCTTCTTTTAAAATCAATAATGATTCCATGACGCATTGAATAACGAGCTTTTGGGTTTTGGGTAGTTCGAAAGGTGTTTTTTCGTTTTCAGCAACTTGACGACCCATGTCTAAAATAAGATTTAAGGCTTGAGAAAAGGGGAGTTCATTTTCATGGCAAAACCACTCGAGCCATTTTTTGATTTCAGGTTCAAACTCAACAGTATCCAATATATAGCTCATGCTATTCCTTAAATAGTTTCGGGTTGTGTTTGGTAGGGCGCTTTTTCGTCATGTGGAGTGAGGCCAAATAAAGCGCGATCATTGGGTTTAGATAAAAACTTGTCCAGCTCCTGTATAATTTTTTCCATCGTGCCTGACTTTTGGTATTTATCAAGAATATAGGAGCCAACTAATATCTTTCGCCTAGTATCATCTTTTCGTTGTTGGGATGCTTCTTTTGCTTTGATGTTTTGAATTTTCGCGTCAAGCTGCGCACGTTTTTTCATTAATGCCTCTAGCTCGGGGGTTGATTGCGACATAGCGATTAAGTCCTTACATGAATATTATCAATAATTTTCATTGATGAGATCTTTGAAGACAAGAAAATCCTTATGCTTATAAGCATAATTTTCATTTAAATTTCTGAATAACGTATTTGATCTGATGAAAAACCGAGCACAGCGAGGGAAAAGAAGCTAGATTGAGAAGTGTGGAAAAGGAAGATTAGTAATATCAAGCTAAGTGGCAAAAACACCTGAGAGAAGCGAAGGGCGCACTCTATACGTTGCGAGCAACGTGTGCTTGCCAAACACTTGATGCATGTTTTAGAGTGCTTTGGTAAGTTTAAGGAATGATATGGCTATCTTTCATCTTGATGTTAAAACTATCTCACGTTCACAAGGGCGCTCTGCTGTTGGGGCAGCAGCCTACAGGGCGGGTGAGCGTTTACTAGATGAGCGGTTGGGGGTTGAATATGACTACTCAAACAAGAAAGGGGTAGTGTATTCAGAAATTATGGCACCGCTAGATGCACCGGAATGGGTTAAGGATCGTAAGCGTCTTTGGAATGAGGTTGAAGCCACAGAAAAACGTAAAGATTCGCAATTGGCACGAGAGGTGCTAATTGCTTTGCCTAAAGAGTTATCTCAAGATGAACGAGTAGATTTAATCCGCGAGTATTGCAATAAGCAGTTTGTTAGTAAAGGAATGATTGCCGATGTCAATATCCATGAAGACAATCCTGAAAACCCCCATGCCCATATTCTGCTTACCATGCGAGAAGTCAACGCTAAAGGCTTTGGTTTAAAAAATCGAGATTGGAATAAACGAGAAAACGTATTTGAGCAGCGTCGATTTTGGCAAGATATAGCCAATGCTCACCTACATGTAGCAGGACATACCACCAGAATTGATTGTCGTAGTTTACAAGAACGCGGTATTGATTTAGAGCCTGGTCTCCATCTTGGTCAAGCCCCTCATCATGCCATGAGCAGGGGAGAAGGAGATGATTTTGGCAAGTATGTTGATCATATCGAAATCATTCGTGCTAATTGTGAGCGATTAGTACGAGATCCATCTGCGGCTATTGAAAAACTCACTCAGCAACAAGCTGTATTTAATGATTACGATATCGCAAAACTAGCAAACCAATATAGTGCTGATTTAAATCAGTACCAAGACGTTTTATCCGCCATTAAAAGCTCAAAGCAAATTGTGACTTTGGGTGAAAATGAGTATGGAAAAACGGTTTATAGCACCATCAAAATGATTACCCTTGAGCATGAAATGCTTAACCAAGCTTATGAGCTAGATGCTAAAAGAGCACATCAAGTTGATCTAAAGGCCGCAAACCAAGCGTTGAGTGGCAAATCCCTAAGTGAATCTCAACGACAGGCCTTTTCTCATGTTATCAATGCGGGTGATTTAAAAATCGTTTCTGGTTTGGCGGGAACTGGTAAGAGTTACTTAATGGGGGCTGTAAAAGAAGCTTTTGAAGGATCAGGATGTAAAGTTTCGGGGATATGTTTAAGTGGGATAGCAGCTCAAGGTCTACAAGAGGGTTCAGGGATCCCCAGCATGACGGTGGATTCACGGTTGCTGCAATGGGAGCAGGGTAGGGAAGGGCTAACAAAGCAAAATATCTTGGTGATTGATGAAGCAGGCATGTTAGGTACTCAAAAGCTTGAGAGGATATTACGTTATGCAAATGATGCTGGTGCTAAAGTTATTCTGGTACATGATACGGAGCAATTAGGGGCAATTGAGGCAGGTGCGCCGTCAAGAGCATTAGCTGAACGATTTGGGCAAGCTTCTTTGACTGATGTGATGCGGCAGCATTCCCCAGAAATGTGCAAAGCAACCTATGAATTCGCAACAGGGAAAACGACAAAAGCCTTAGAGCGATATAAAGCTATGGGCGCAATCCATAGCCATGCGGTAGATGAAAAGGTTGCAGAACGATTAATGATAGAAGCCTGGTCAGCGGATCGACTTGAGGGCAAATCACAACTGATGTTGGCTTATACCAATGAGAGCGTTAAATCGCTGAATGAGCAGGCAAGGAAGGTGCGAATTGCTGCGGGCGAAATCGAGAGGGGTGAGAGTTTTTCAGTTGTAAAGGGTGAACGACACTTTGCGATAGGAGATAAAGTCTATTTTCTCAAAAATGATAAGAGCCTTGGGGTAAAGAATGGTTCGTTGGGAACAATTGAATCAATAGGTAAATACCAATTTAATATTAAGTTAGACTCCAAAGATCGTAAAAATGTCAGTTTTGATATTCGAAGCTATCAGCATCTTGATCATGGATATGCAGCAACAATTCATAAAGCGCAAGGAGTAACAGTTGATAAAACCTATGTGCTGGCGTCGAAACATTTTGATCGGCACTTAAGCTATGTGGCTTGTACGCGGCATAGAGAAAGCCTGGCTTTGTTTGCACATCACAAGGATTTTAAAAATGAAGAAGTGCTGTACAAAACGCTGAGTCGTGAGCGATCAAAATCAATGGCGGTGGATTTTGCGCAAGCAAGGTGGGTTGAGCCTAGAAACTTGCATGAGGCCAGCTTAAATAAGCTAAAAATTTCAGAGCAACAATTGGCTAGAGAAAGACTAGAAATAAAACAATTGAACAAGCAATTTCCTGATAGAGTATTCGCTTTTGCGCGAGCCTTTGAACAAGTCAAAGGGATCGTACAGGGGATGGTAAACTTAAGTGATAATCGCAAGATGCTCAGTGTAGGGAAGAAGAATCAGTCTACACTTGTAGCAATGAGTCATGATTTTGAGAACCACCAGGGTAAGCAAGTTAGCATACATTTAGATAAAGAAGGCAAAATTTTGAATTGCTTTATTAATGGGCAAGAAAAAACCAGGATGGCTTCTTTTGACAAAGCTGCAACTAGCCTGGATGGTTCTTCTCAGCATATTGGTCAAAGATCATTTGATGATTCTCAAGAAAGAGGATAGAAAAGAATGTTTCAGCTTCAAGTAAAAGATCTTACACGAATACAATCGCTTGCAATGGCTGCAAAAGCCGAACAAGCAATAATTAATTCAATTAATGACTTTAAACATAATATTACAGATAAAGATTCTGAGCGTTATTTGACTAAAAGTGAAATAGAGCAGTTATCAAGTAACAAACAGATTCAAAAATTAATGGTTTTGCTATTTCTAGTTGAAAATGTGACGTTGTCGATTTTCAAGACAAGCAACGAGCCATATACTAAAAATAAAGTGCTGGTCCAAGATTGTTGGAATCAAATCGAAGCCGTATTGATCAAACGACTCAAATTGTCCAGAGATTTTGTGCCATTGTTTGAATCCAAGAACGAACATGATGTGAATGAACTAAAGAGATTATTAGTTGCAGCAAAAACAATAGAAATATTAGATCTTTGCTCAGAAGAATTTGTGAGCAGATCTCAAAATATTAGGATCCGTTTAAATATAACTGGAAAATATGATATACAAGTCATCAAAATTGATGAAAAGTCACACAATCAAACTCAAGAGGAGTTTGACTTGTATGAACGACAAATGCATATCCATGTTGGAATATTTGATGCATTTAAATTCGTTGAACCTGATTTAGTGACTGCATTTAGATATTTAAATAGTAGTACCACTAAACAACGAATTAATTCGTTAATTACACTGAAATTCCAAAACCCTTTGCTTTTCGTGTTGTATGCGGATGGCACATTTGAAAAAATAGCATATGATGAAATTCCTTCATTCATGGAGAGTAATTATAAACAAAAAGAGATTGATGAAGGGTTATATAATGCAGTTAGGAACGATTATTGTCAGTTATTTCAGCCGTCATTGGATGTTGATGCCATTAAAAAAATTAGCCAAAGGATTTCAAATTTAATTGAGGCTGCTTTAATAGAGGCAGCAAAACAAAAAAAACCACTGCTAATAGTTCTTTCGGAAGTGCATGGATCAAAAAGGTCATTTTTTTTACATGTAATTACTTTAATTGCTGCACACAGAATGGGCATAAATCATTTATTAGCGGAGACCATTAATATATATCACAAGAAATGGGGGGGAGATCCGCTAGTTGAAGAAATGCTTCGCTTATTATCATTTGCTGAAAAAGAGCTTAGTATTCAAGTCAAAGATCTCGAAGGAGAGCTTCATTATAATAACATTTTGTCTCCATACCCTTACTATGAAACCCCGCTTGATGCTTTTGGTATACCGCTTCGTGAAGCTAGCTGGGTTATTGATGTAAAGGCCGTAAAAGAAGATGCAGTCCTAATTGTAGGTACTGCACATATGAATAATATGATAAACAGCGAACTTCAAGAAATGTATTACATACTACCCATTGATTGCACATGTGATAAAGATTTTAGTGATATGCTTGGGGTTACTCAGCACAATCATATTGATTTAGATAAGAGCTTAGCTGGCATTAAGCTGGATGAAATCATAAATATAGTGCTAAGTGATTTTCAATAATGACAATAAATATACGACTAGCTACGCGTCAAGATATAAATGAGATTGTTCGTCTTTTAGCTGATGATGATTTGGGTAAAAAGAGAGAACAATATGAAAATCCATTGCCAGAAGTATATTATTCGGCTTTTGAAGCTATTGATTCTGATAAAAATAATTTCCTAATTGTTTCTGAATTCGAAAATAAAACTGTTGGATGTTTGCAACTTACTTATATTACATATTTAACATATCAAGGTGGAAAGCGTGCGCTAATTGAAGGGGTTAGGATAGACAGCAAATATCGTGGAAAAGGCGTTGGAAAATTCATGCTAAATTGGGCAATTGCTAAATCAAAAGAGGATGGTTGTCATCTTGTTCAATTAGCAACCGATAAAAAAAGACCCGAAGCGTTGGAGTTTTACAAAAATTTAGGATTTATAGCATCCCATGAAGGGTTGAAGTTGTTTTTATAAAGGGCCATATGATGAAATTTGAAAACGCCTCATATTTAACACAAGTAAAAAGGATGCATTTAATTGCTCAAGAAGCACTAGAAAACTATCCAATTAAAGTTAAAAAGATTGAACTAAAAAGATATGCTGCAAATGCGACTTATAAGGTAACGGATTTTCATAATAAAAATTACCAACTTAGAATTCATCCAAAAGAATGGCATACAAAAGCAGAAATTTTAGAAGAGCTCCACTGGCTAAAGCATTTACGTAAGACAACAGATATTGTCTCACCTAGGCCTATACCTGCTAAAAGCGGTCAATATGTTATTAAGTGCGGCCATTCATTACAATCAATTCGGTTATGTGAATTGTTTGAGTGGCTGCCTGGCAGAAAAAGATGGCATAGTATAAATAAGCAATATGCTCAGGATTTGGGTGAACTGGTTGGTAAGTTGCACAAAAACGGGCAGTCCATGAGAATCAAACATCGACACTTTTGGAATGCTGATAGTCTAGTAGGTACAAATAAAGCAAGATATTACAATGTTGAGAAATTAAGTTATGTTAACAAGAATCAACAAACTATCATTACTAAAGCTAGAAGAGAAGTCTATAGTGAACTTAATCATTACGAAAAAATTTACAAAAACAAATCCGGTTTGATACATGGTGATGTGCAACCTAATAACATTCTTTATCTTCATCATAATATAGAGATAATTGATTTTGATGATTGCGGTATTGGTTTGTATATCTATGAACTAGCAACAGCGCTACATGCGTTTTATCAGTTAACGAACAGAAACAAAAATAAAAGCTATAAAGAACTTGAGAAGGCATTATTTGATGGGTATTCAAAAGTAATGCCTTTAGCAGAAGAAGATATTCAATTAGTTCCCTATTGTATATTAGCTGTAAAATTGATGACAATAGGTTGGTTAGAACACAATAAAGATAATTTAAACTTAAGACAACATTACAGCCCGGCTATTGAGGGCGCAATTCAATATTTTGAGCAATATAAGTGCTAAACAGGAATTAACATGAATCATGGTAGGTTATAGGTATTAAATATATCAAGACCAAATGGGGATCTTTATGGACAACCAAGGTAAAAGATATGATTTAATCGCAGAAGGTTTTGCGAAAATGCGCGATTCCTTTTATAAGGAGCAAAAATACCTTGATAAATTGATAAAATTGATCCCAAGTCAATCAAGCATTCTTGATGTCGGTTGTGGTTCTGGATACCCAATTGCTTCATATCTTATAGAAAAGGGGTTTGAGGTAACGGGTATTGATGGTTCTCAAAAGTTATTGGATATAGCTAAAGAACTGTGTCCGAAAATGAAAGGTGTTTTGGGTGATGTTCGATCTGTCACACTGGCTGAAAAATTTGATGCAGTAGTTGAGTGGTGGTGCCTGTTTCATATACCAAAACAGGAACATGAGATGATGATACATCGTTTCTCTGAATGGCTAAAACCAAAGGGTATTTTAGAATTTACATCAGGAGATGCTGCCTATGAAGCAGCAAGTTCAGACATGTTGGATCAAGAATTACACTTTTATAGCTTAGAACCGACAGAATATGAAAAATATCTTAAACAACATAATTTTAAAATTATATTAAAAGAAAGCGATCAGCCTGAGCATTTAGTTTGGATTGCGCAGAAATTATTTTAGCTTGAATTTAAAAGAAATGGGTTAGACCAGAGGGCAATTTAGCTAACATAAAATTACTGACTACGGGTTGGAGGGTGTGGCCACATTATCAATAGAAAAGTTTATCACCCCATTCATCTGAATGTGTCTAAAATATGCCAAATGTTTGAATTCAGCCCCCACCTTATGTAATGTGGGTTCAATTAATTATTTTGGAGGGCATTAATATGAGCAAACCTAACCGAATTTTCGTTGTCGGACATATGGGTGCAGGTAAATTTTTACTTGCTGAAGCATTAGCTAAAAAGCTTGGATGGCAGCTTATTGATGCCAACCCTAGTTTGGAGCGTTACGTTGGTCGAAGCTTAAACGAAATTTTAGGCAATCAAGGTGAAGAAGCATTTCATCGATGTGAAGCTGAAATCATTTCTCATTATATTGGTAAAGATAATGTTGTAGTTTTACTCGAAGAGGCAGTCATTACCACTGAACAGAATAGAAAATTACTATCTTCGGAGTATGTTGTTTATTTAAAAGTATCAACGCCTACGCAAATTGAACGAATGAAAGGTGGCCGTATACCTCTGCTTCCTATCGCAGATGAAAAAGCATTTCTAGATAAACTGCACCATGAGCGCGATAGTTTATATGAAGAGGTTGCTACGATAACCGTTGAAACAAAATCGATCGAGGAAGATTTGGCTGTCATATTAAAAGATCTTGAAAAATAAAATATTATGGATTGCGGCTCAACAATTAAATATGGAGAGCCGCATAAATTCTAAACGTTTTATTCAACTTAGATAGAATCGAGGATATGAAAGCACAAAACTCAGATCAACGTTTAAACAGATTAACTGATGATCTTAAAGAAAAACATCATTGCCACACTATTATACTGTATGGCTCGCGAGCCAGAGGTGATTATAATGATGCTAGTGATTATGATGTTATTGCCATTCGTGAAATAGGCCCAGCAGTACGTGATTGCAGAATGTTCGAAGGAGCTTTTTTGAATGCATTTATATACTCTGTTGCTGATTTAAACAAATCATATGAATCTCTTCTACGTATTAAAGATGGAATTGTTCTTTGCCAAAAAGATGATCTTGGCGACACCTTGCTTGCTCATATCAAGGAAATTGTTAACAAAGGTCCAGAGCCAATACCTGATTGGGAAAGACAAGTAATTGTTACGTGGCATGAAAAAATGCTTGAAAGAGCATCAAAAGGCGATATAGAAGGTAACTTTCGAAGGATTTGGCAACTTTATGACTTGTTGGAAAGCTATTTTAAATTACGTGATAGATGGTATTTTGGACCTAAAGAAGCATTTGCTTGGTTAAAGACAATGACATCGATACATACCATCTGTTTGATGATGTGTTAAAAAATCCTATGGATTTAAATATTATAAGACTATTGATTAGTCAAGTTACTCTTTCAGATTTGTTACAAAAATAATGGTAGATAGAAAATGCAAAATATCACCCTTCAGGTTATCGAACCTCTTATGGCTGAGAAAGCCTGTCTCCAATTAACTGCAGGTTTGCCAGAATGGTTTGGGATCCCAGAAGCAAACGAGCGGTATGCTAAGGGATGTTTAGATCGCATTTCATTTTGCGCAAAAATAGATAGTAATATCGTTGGTTTAATTGTCCTAGAATTTCCTTTTCCAAATAACGCCAATATTTATTGGATGGCGGTCGATAAATCTTATCACCATCAAGGTATTGGGGCATCATTGATGCAATTTGCAGAAAATTACTGCTTCGAGCATAAAATTTACACAATAACTGTAGAAACATTAAGCCCGAAGCATAATGATCCTTATTATTTAAAAACCTATCAATTCTATGAACATAATGGTTTTAAACCACTTTTTGAACTTAAACCTTATGGCCCTGATCATATCATGTGTTATCTAGAGAAAAGAATTGACAGGCAGATAAAATCGGATCTACAGGCCGCCATTAGATTGATGACGCAAAATGATATTTCGGAAATTGTAGCGGCATTTAAAAACATAGGTTGGAATAAACCTACATCCCTTTTTGATGCATACTTGAAAGATCAAAAAAATAAAGAACGCTATGTATGGTGTGCTTATATAAATGATAGCTTTGCTGGATATGTTACCTTAAACTTAAATTCCTCTTATCAGCCCTTTAAGAACCAGAATATACCTGAAATTAACGATATGAATGTATTACCACAATACAGAAATAAAGGAATTGGAACACAATTATTGGATATTGCCGAAAAGCAAGCAGCCAAAACAGCTAATAAAGTGGGAATTGGTGTTGGGCTATATCCAGATTATGGTCAAGCGCAAAGGCTATACGTAAAAAGAGGTTATATCCCTGATGGCAAGGGTATAACCTATCAACACCAATATGTTGTCCCAGGCCAAGATTATTGCGTTGATGATGATTTAAACCTCTGGTTTACAAAAGAATTGTAAAAAATGAAGATAGATATCGCTTACCTAAAAGACTGCCCTCAACATTTACCCCTAATTGCCCAATGGATATTTAATGAGTGGGGACATTATAATCCTGTCTCTAGCCTAGACAGAGCTAAATCAAAACTGAATGAGCATTTGAATAAAGATAGCTTGCCAATCACATTTGTTGCATTAGAAAATAACCAGCCAGTTGGAACCTGTTCACTTAGAATAAATGATGGCATTCGCCCCAACATTATAGAATCAGCCAAGAAAATAAGTGAAAGCCAAGGAGCAAGCATGGTTGTGTTGGATACATTGAATCCAAATTTAAATCACTTCTATGAAAGATGTGGTGCTAAAGTGGTTTATGAAGGCCAATTGTTAAAAGCATCCCACAACAGTATTAAGAATGTAACCCTTAAGGATAATCTAATATGTTTAAAAAAGTCGCTTTTACGATGTATCCTGTTGAAAACATGGAACGTGCCAGAAACTTTTATGAAAAGACGCTTGGCCTGACTTTAAGTAAAGTATCAGCGAATGGAGCATGGATTGAGTATGATTTGCCAGGTGGTGGCTGTTTTGCAATTACCACATTAGCGCAGGGAGTCAGTCCAAGCCATAATTCAGGGGGCAGTATTGCTTTTGAAGTCGAAGATTTAGACGAATTAGTTGGAAAACTGAAAAAAGAAGAGGTTAAATTCAAGGTGGACGTTTTTGCATCTCCTGTATGTCGAATGGCGGTCATCATCGATTCCGAAGGCAATGCATTAACGCTTCATCAGATTAAAAGGGATTAATGAGTGTTTGATGTAATGCTTCGGGAAGCTGAAATTGGACAAAAAATAAAAAAGCATGGTGTATTAACCTACCAAGATGCCTCAATTTTTGTTAATAAATTACCGTATAGTAGAAATCAAAGCACAACGATCACCTGTGTGGTTGAAGAGAAACGGGGTACATGTAGTACTAAACATGCCTTTTTAGCTGCTCTTGCCGAGGAAAATGAACTTCCTGTTAAGCTCATGTTTGGTTATTACCATATGAACAATCAAAACACTCCGGCGATAGGTGATATTTTGGAAGAGTATGGATTGCCTTTTATTTTAGAAGGGCATTGTTATTTGAAAATTCAGGGACAAATTATAGATGTCACATTTCCAGATTCGATAAAAACGGAATTGGGCTTTGATATTATTGACGAGCAAGAAATTTCACCATTTGAGTTACATCAAAAACCATTTAATCATAAAGAAAAGCTCAAGACATGGCTTAAGGACAATCCAGGATACCCAGAACAAGATTTAGGTAAGCTATGGAAAATCCGAGAATCATGCATCAAGGCGGCTGCCGATCACTATTTAAAATAAGAAAAAACTTATGAAATATGAATGTGCACAGAGCACTAAAGAAGAACAAGAATACCTTGATAATCGATTAGGTGACTATAACGCTGAACAAGTTCCTACCACACAACAACCACTTGTCGTTCCGCTTAATTATTGCCTCAAAGACAAAGGTAAAATCATTGCAGGTATTAATGCGGATATGTATATGTGGAATCTTTTATATATAGCGATTTTGTTTGTTGAAAAAGATTACCGCCACCAAAAGTTAGGATCTTTTTTAATAAACAAAGTGGAATCAGAGGCCGTGGCGTTAGGTGCTAAATTAGCTCATACCGATACCTTTGAATTTCAAGCAAAAGAATTTTATATCAAGCATGGGTTTGAGATCTTCGGTATTCTTGATGATTGTCCAGAAGGGCATAAACGGTATTATTTAAAAAAGAAACTAAAGGATTAGGAAAATAGTGGCGAATTTAGCTCAAGACTACAAAATTATCGAAAGTACAAAAGATGAAACTGACTGGGTAGAATCTCAAATTAATAACTACAATAGAGCGCTGCTCGCTTTTCACGGTGAACCTGAAACTTCTTTGAACTTTTACGTTAAAGATAATGACGAAATTATTGCTGGCATTAACAGCTGCTTCTATTTTGGAGAATTTGTTTACGTCAATGTGCTTTACGTTAAAGACGAATACAGAGGAAAGGGGTTTGGTAGCATATTGTTATTGAAAGTGGAAGAAGAAGCTAGGAAAAAAGGTGCCAAACTTTCGCAATTGCATGCATTTGAATTTGATAATGTGAAGGATTTTTATTTGCATCATGGATATGAGATTTATGCCGTTATGGACGATTGTCCAGCAAAGTTTAAACAATATTACTTTAAAAAGCATTTAATATGAACCAAACTCACCTTGTAAAGATGCTTGAGCATTTTAATCTTGGGCAGCCTATTCATGCTCCTCAAAGAGTTCATGGTGGATTACTCCATATCATGTGGCATATTGATACTTCAAACGGCTCTTATGCTGTGAAGCAGTTGTCCAAGAATATTAATTTGAATGATGAAAAAGTTGTTAGAAATTATGAGCTGACCGAGTGTATTGCTCATCAATTTGCTAATAAAGGGATCCCGGCCGTCTATGCTATAAGCAAGAATGGAAAACATTTATTTATTGTTGATAATTCAGGATATTTATTATATCCCTGGATTGATGCCAAAGTGCTTGGCCAAGATGCCATAAATCAAACGCGAGCCTTAGAAATAGCATGCATTTTAGCAAAGATCCATCTTATAAACCTGAATTTAAATGACTTAGATGAGCCTGAGTTTGATATCCATAGTAATCAATCACTAATGGAGCTAGTAGATCTAGCAGAACGAAAAAAAGTCGTATTTTCAGACTATCTTCAAAATAATTTAAATAATCTATTGAATATTAATGAAAATTATCTCAACGCGATTGCCATGCTAAATGGCAATATAGTCATTAGCCATGGCGATCTCGATCAAAAAAATGTGATGTGGACAGCTGAAAATAAGCCTTTGCTAATTGACTGGGAATCTGCTCGAAAACTAAATCCAACCTACGAAATCATTAATGCAGCCCTAGATTGGTCTGGTATTACAACAAAGTTTGATATAGACCTATTTCGTAGCATGATCAAGTCTTATAAAGACGCTGAGGGAATCATAGATAAAGAGTCGATTGATGCTGCCTTTTGGGGTGTTTTGGGAAATTGGATTAATTGGACAGTGTATAATATAAAAAGAGTAATTGAACCGCAAAATATTGAAGAGAAAAAATTAGGTGAGGCACAAGTACTCCAAGTACTTCCAATTATTTTAAACATTTATAAAATTAAACATGATCTCATCAATGAAATTAATGGACTTTAATGAATACTATTCAGATAAAAATCGACGCCACTCTCGTACAACGACTCGTAGAATCGCAATTCCCGCAATGGAAAGACTTGCCAATCCAGCCAGTTGCGAAAAGCGGATGGGACAATCGAACCTTTCACTTGGGCGAAGAAATGCTTGTGCGTATGCCGAGCGCTGAAGAGTATGCCTTCCAGGTTGAAAAGGAACAACATTGGCTACCTAAATTGGCTCCATTGTTGCCGTTGGAGATCCCAAGCCCTGTAGCGATGGGGGAACCAGGGGAAGGTTATCCATGGAAGTGGTCTATTTATCGCTGGCTTGAGGGTGAATCAGCTGCAAAGGCATTAATAGGCGATATGAACGAGTTTGCAACCAACCTTGCAGGTTTTTTGCTTGCACTACATGCTATTGATTCAACAAATGGACCAAAGCCTGGGCCACATAACTTTTATCGTGGCGGGGATCTGTCGACATATGATGCCGAGACCAGACAGGCTATAGATGTCTTGAAAAGCAAAATCGATGTGGGTTTGGCAACTGAAATATGGGAAAGGGCGATTGCTACTCGTTGGCAACATGATCCTGTATGGATCCATGGCGATGTTAGTATTGGTAATTTATTGGTAAAGGAAGGACGCTTGAAGGCTGTAATTGATTTCGGTCAATTAGGCGTTGGTGATCCTGCCTGTGATCTTGCCATTGCGTGGACTTTATTTAAGGATGAAAGTCGTGAAATCTTCCGCGAGAAGCTATCACTTGATGCCAATACTTGGGCACGTGGTCGGGCTTGGACGTTATGGAAAGCGTTGATTGTTGCAGCAGGAATTACAGATTCAAATGCAGCTGAAGCTGCGGAACCAATGCGTATTATTAATGAAGTTATTGATGATCATATGCGGGAGAGGTAATGGATACCATTGAATATACTATAGATCAAAATCCGAATCCTGAAGATGATAAGTTATTGCGCGAGGGTATCGTTAATTTTAATAGAGAAGTGATAAAAGAAAAGGCTTCACATTAGTATCTTTGCTAAAAATAATGGTCAGATTGTTGGCGTTGCACTTATTTGGGAGCACACTGACGCCTTTTACATTGATGTTTTATGGCTTAACGAGAATAATCGCAAAAGAGGGATAGGGACAAAAATTATTTCGATGATGAATACTTTAGCAATAGATAAAGGTATATCAAAAATCTTTGTTGATACTTATACGTTTCAAGCACAAGAATTCTACCAAAAGCATGCATTCAATAGCATTGGGACAATACCAGAATACCTCTTGGGTTATGATCGGATTTTTTCAGGAAGGACATCCATTCATAATATTTATCTTTGAACAGTATAATATTTAAGTGTCCCTTTTCTTTATAATAACTGGTGTTTTATCAAAGGATGCGCCTCATGTTAGTTAATATTTTCAGAACGGAAAGAATATCTTGTGTGAGCAGTTATTTTAGTTTTAGAGCGAGGGAGGTTACTTGCTGCACCTTTTCGACAATATATTGTTTCTTCAAGAAACAAAATTTCATCCTCAATATCATCAATTGAAACAAATACCCACCAACATTTTGGAAGATTTTCTGTGCCATCAGACCATTTGTATTTTCTTTCCTTAAGTAGTTCCTTTTTTTCATATGGGGCATACACTGCGCATAATAATATCTCAATTTTTTTAGCGTTTTTTTTGAGCTCATCAAATGCACCTGTTTCATGGAGCAATAAATTTAAAGTAGCCCAGCAATCTGTTAAAGCACGGTGTCCATCATAAAAAAAACCTAACTTCCAATTTAAGTAGTCTAATTTGCTGCTTTCAAATCCTCGTTCAAACCAATCAATATCTTTAATTGTGCAGGCAAAAGGAATTTTCTTGAATAATTCTTGAATATGGTCCGGAGTTTGTATTTCTAAGAAGTTTCTGTCAAATGCACTGTTGTGACAGACAACTAAGTTACAGTCTTTTAGTAGTATTGATATAAGATCCCAGTCAATTTTTTTGCCTGCAACATCTTCGTTGGTAATCCCAGTAATTTTAGTAATCTTTTCAGGGATGGGCATATTGGGGTCATTAAGACTGTTATAGGTATCGAGAACCTCGATGATGCCTTCTTCGTTAGTAAAAGAGAATTTTAACAACCCAAGCTCAATAATGGCATGTGATCTAGGATCTAAACCCATCGTTTCAAGATCGATAATAATGGCTGAAAATCTACGAAAAGTTGAATAAGAGCGTTTCTCAAATTTTTCAGGGAGTCTCCGTAGCACCATATAATCAGGATGTTGTAAAACCTCATTAAGTGCTGATTCATTCATCAAGCTTTCTCCAAATATACATCCAGGTTTAAGCAACTTAAATTATTTTCGATAGTATTATATTAGTATTATTCAGTGGTTTGAATCGGCATATCTAGTATAGGCACTATAAAATGATAGATAATTGATAATATTCAAATTTATGGTAGATCTGCTACATATACACTTGGTTGTCACTATAATTGATGAAATAATTTTAATTATTCTAGCTTTTTAAGCATAAAGGTGCTGAAGATATGTATTTAGAATCAGGATTACTGACGTTTTCTCCATCAGACTTAACATTATATATGCGCAGTCCTTTTGCGTCATGGATGGAACACTTTGCTACTGTATATCCTGAAAAGGTTCCAAAAGCTGATGAGCAAGATCCTATGAGGGCGCTTTTGAGTAAAAAAGGCATTACTCATGAGGAGGAATTGCTTTCTCAATTTCAAGCTCAAGGTTTGACTGTTGTTAATTTAAAATCAGCTTCAGATCCAGTATCAGCAACTTTATCTGCTATGCAATCAGGTGCCGATGTAATATTTCAAGCAGCACTTGCTAAGTCACCATTTAAGGGTTATGCAGACTTTCTTGTTAAAGTAAATGGCGATAGCTTATTGGGTACTTATCATTATGAAATTTTGGATACAAAACTTGCCAAAACCGCAAGGCCAGAGTTTATTGTGCAATTATGTTGTTATATTGAAATGCTTGAAACTATTCAAGGAAGGCGTGCTGAAAATATGATTATTGCTTTAGGGAATAATGAAAAGTTAAAGTTAAGAGTAGATGATTATTTTTATTACTATCAAAATTTAAAAAATTCTTTTATAGATATCCATAATAATTTCAGTATAAACAATGCCCCCGATCCTGGAGACTCATCAAGCTGGGGTAGGTGGGAAAGTTTCGCAGAAATGAAGTTATTAGAAATGGATCACCTGTCACAAATAGCAGCTATCACCAAAAGCCAAATAAAGAAATTAAATAAACTTGGTATCAAGACAATGCAAGAATTAGTAGATACCAAAATTGAAAATTTAGAAGGATTTAATCCAGATGTATTTCAAAGACTAAAAGCTCAAGCGAGAATACAGAAACAAAGTGTTGGTCAAGAGATTCCATTATTTGAAGTCCTTTCACAAGAAATGGGGAAAAAGAAAGGACTAGCTTTAGTGCCACCAGCTTCATCCGCAGATGTATTTTTTGATATTGAGGGCTATCCTTTGGAGGAAGGTGGACTAGAATACCTATGGGGTTGTTCTTATTTCAATAAAGATGGTGTTCGAGATTATATAGATTTTTGGGCACATGACCATGACCAAGAAAAGAATTGCTTTAAGGCTTTTATTGCTTGGGCTTATGAGCGCTGGCAAAAAGATCCCAATATGCATATTTATCACTATGCAAATTATGAGATAAATGCATGTCGTAAACTTATGGGGCGATATGGCGTATGTGAATATGAAGTTGATCAATTGTTACGTAATGAAGTTTTTGTAGATCTTTATAAAATAGTAAAATGTAGTATTTTATTGGGGGAACCAAAATACTCAATTAAAAATATTGAACATCTTTATCGTGCGCAACGTGAAACCAATGTGATAAGTGGTGGTGATTCGGTTGTTGTGTATGACGGCTGGAGAGAAAATCCAGATGGTGATACTTGGCAAACATCAAAAATCCTAAATGATATCCGTAATTATAATAGAGATGATTGTGACTCTACTCAAGAATTAGTTGATTGGTTAAGAAATAGGCAACGAGAACATAAAATTCAATATTTAGGAAAATCCGAAGTCATTGAACCAGAACAAAAAGAGGATGTAACAGAACGCATCGAATTGCGTGATAGATTACTTAAAAAATCCGAACAACTTAAGTCTCAAGGTGATATTGAATTATCAAACCTTACTTCAAATCTTGCTTGGTCATTAGAATTTCATCGTCGAGAATCCAAGCCTGTATTTTGGAAGCTTTTTGATCGTTTGGGACAAACTGAAGAAGAGCTTTTATATGATCTTGATTGTTTAGCTAACTGTATACGGACTGATAGGTCTCCATTCAAGCCTACATCTAGGGCACGAAATCTTGCATATGAATATAAGTTTGATACAAACCAGGAATTCAAAGGTATTAGCGATAATTATTATATTTTGGGGGAAGAAACGGAGGAGGGTAGAAATAAGAAAGTCACAGTTATCAAAGAACAAAGTAACTTTGACCAAGGGCATATTGTTTTACAATCTAAAGAAGAGCCGCCTAGGATTGTATCATTGATACCTGATGAATTTGTGCCCCCTCAACCTATTCCTGAATCTATATATCAACAAGTTAAAGCGTTTGAACAGGGGAAACTTGGAGATTGTGCAATAATTGATTTTTTAAAAAGAGCAACTCCCAGAATATTAGGTCATCAGAGTGGGGCGCCAGTAGTATCTAGTCAGGATGAAGGGGAAAGACTTCAACAAATCATAAATGTTATAAGTAATTTAGATAATAGTTACCTAGCAATACAAGGCCCTCCAGGAGCAGGAAAAACATACACATGTAAGCATGTAATAGCGGAATTATTAAAAAGAAATATGAAAATAGGTATCTCTTCAAATAGTCACAAGGCCATTAACAACTTGCTTATTGGTACTGTTGAATATTGTAAGAAAGAACGTATTCAAGGTCATTTTTTCTGTACCAAAAAAACAGAGGAGGTGCTAGAACAATTAGGAGTTAGCATTATTACCAATAATGAAATTTCTCAAAATCTTAAGTCAAGTTGTGTTATTGGAACTACAGCTTGGGGTTTTGCGCGTGACGATTTAGCAGGAAAACTTGATTATCTATTTATTGATGAGGCAGGGCAGGTGAGTGTGGCAAATCTAATTGCCATGAGTAGATCTACCAAAAACATAATTTTAATCGGCGATCAAATGCAATTAGGTCAGCCATCACAAGGCAGCCATCCTGACGATAGTGGTTTATCTATTTTGGAATACCTTTTGCATGATAGGCCAACTATTCCTGATGATATGGGAGTATTTCTTGGGAAAACCCATCGTATGCACTCTGCTATAAATCAATTTATTAGTAAAGCTATATATGAAGGCAAATTAGAGTCAGATCCTGGTAATGATACGCAAAAAATTGATGTACCTAATGATTATGAAGGTATACTTAACAAGGAAGCAGGCATAGTTTATGTGCCAATTTCTCATGAAGGGAATACTCAATCCAGCAATGAAGAAGTTGAAAAAATAGTCAAATTAGCTAAAGAGCTACTTGGAAGAACATATACTGATAAAAAAGGGAAACAAAAAATAATCGAATGGGATGATATTTTATTTGTTGCACCCTATAACCATCAAGTCAATAAGCTCAAATATGCTTTAGGCGAAAGAGCAAGAGTTGGTAGTGTTGATAAATTTCAAGGACAAGAAGCTCCTATAGTTTTTCTAAGTATGTGCGCCAGTAATGCAAATGATTCACCTAGAGGAATGGATTTTTTATTTAATGAAAATCGCATCAATGTGGCAATTTCTCGTGCTCAATGTCTAGCGATAGTAGTGTATAGTCCGAGTTTAACCCATACCTTTGCAAATAATGTACAACAAGCTTCTATGATGAACGTTTTTTGTATGTTAGTTCAGCAATAATTATCAAATGATGTTATGATACTTTTGAGCATGAATTTGCTGGGCGGTGGATTTTCATTGATGACTCAACTGTATGGCTCTAAATAAAAATGTTTGATTAAATTTAATGGTTATATGTGAAAGTCTGAACTAAATCTGACACTTCCTATATTTCAACTAAAATTAAATTGTTCAATAAATAATTTAATCGAAACATAGGAGTGTCATAATGACATTAGCAGAAAAAGTAATTAAACCCAAGCTTGGTGTATTAGAACTGGCAAAACAATTGGGTAATGTCTCACAAGCCTGCAAGGTAATGGGATATAGTCGAGATAGTTTTTACCGATACAAAAAATTATATGAAACAGGTGGCGATGAAGCTCTGCAAGATCTAAGTCGCAAGGCACCCAACCTAAAGAATCGAGTTCCAGAACATGTTGAAGAAGCAGTCATCGAGCTCGCAATCGAAAATCCGGCCCTCGGTCAATTTAGAGCATCCAATGAGCTAAATAAAAAAGGCATCCTTGTTTCCTCAAGTGGGATCAGATCAATTTGGGTAAGGCATGACCTAGAAACCTTCCAAAAGCGGCTTAAGGCGCTAGAAGCTAAATCAGCTCAGGATGGCTTGGTGCTCACGGAAACCCAAATGGTTGCCTTAGAGCGCTTAAAGGAAAAGAAAGAAGCTTCTGGTGAGATTGAAACTCAACACCCAGGATATTTAGGATCCCAAGACACTTATTATGTTGGGACCATAAAAGGAATAGGCCGTATTTATCAGCAAACTTTCATTGACACCTATTCCAGAGTGGCTTTTGCAAAGCTATACACTACAAAAACAGCGATCACCGCAGCAGATATGCTTAATGACAAAGTGTTACCTTGGTTTGAAAGTGAAGATATCCGATTACTACGCATTTTGACCGAACGAGGTACCGAGTATTGCGGGAAAGTTGAACATCATGCCTATCAGCTTTATTTAGCCGTTGAGAACATTGATCACTCAAAAACCAAAGTGCGACACCCACAAACGAATGGTATCTGCGAGAGATTTCACAGGACGATGAAAGAGGAATTTTACGACATTACATTTCGTAAAAAGATATATCACTCATTGGAGGAGTTACAGGCAAGCGTAGAGGAATGGCTAACGCAATATAATCAATTTAGGCCACATTCAGGGCGATATTGTTATGGAAAAACACCTTTGCAGACCTTTAAAGACTCAAAGGGTCTTGCAAATGAGAAAAACATTGATAGAATGTGGCGGGAATCTGACAGTTTAATCGCTGCGACAGCGTAATAAAAAACTGTCAGAAATGTTGGGAGTGTCAGATAAAATTTAAATTTTCACAATTTAACCAACTATTCTGTTTGTGTATCTTACTACATTCTGAAGTGCTGAAAATTACATCTCTAATTCAAACTAAGCATTTTTGCTGATTAATATTATTGAGTAATAGATGGAAATAAATCAATCCTGCATAAGGAAACCATGGCTTAATCACTTTTTCGACCTTGCCATAATCCATTTTTTTTCGTAAATGAAGAAATTTTTGTAGATTCTTTTGTGCACCAACATCATCTCCAGGAAAAATATGTAATCTCCCTAGACCACGCAATAAAACATATTCTGCTGACCATCGACCAATTCCTTTAATACTCTGCAAATAAGTTAGGATATTCTTATCAGAAATCTTGATGAATTTTTTTTGTAAAACAGCTTCCTGAGTTTTCAAATTGTTTGCAATCTGAATTAACACGTTACTTTTCTTCAAGCTAAATCCTAATTTTTGCAGGTCTTTTGGATTGCATTTAGAAATGCTCAAGGGACTAGGGAATGCATAGTAATTCTTTTTATTATACTTCAGTCTTTTCCCATAACCTCTGGCAAGTCGATTCAATAATTCTATACCAACATTCAACGAAAGTTGTTGACAAGCAACAGCATTACATAGAGACTCGAAAAGAGTTAGAAATTGCGGTGGTTTAAGTCCCATTAACTTTTTAACTAAGCCTTTTAAATATTTATCATTAGCAGCAAGTTGATAAAAGTTTTTTGCGTTATATGATAATCCTAAAAGAATTTTGAGGTTTTGTTTTATATCTTTTACTTCTAGTGCAGACACTTTTCGATGCGTTGTTACTATAAGGGTGGGTAATTTTATATTTTTTTGGTATACGCTAACTAATATAGGTTTACCCAGAATGATCATCACTCTTTGATAACATTGTCCATCCCAATTATCTATAATGTTCGATTCTCTTCGTTTGAGTGCCCAAGCAGTTAGATCTAACCTAAAAGGGGGGCTTGAGCGAAGTGAGAATGTCTTTTCCATTCATCTTTTCCCTTTTTTAGATAAGATTTTTTGCAATGCCGTCGCATTATTATATTTTTCTTCCTTTGAGCCAAAAATGAGTGTAACTGTCTTTTTTTGGGCTTTTTTTAAAATTATGTCTATTAATTCTTCGTTTTTTTCTAACTCTTTTGCATATCGCTTTTGAAATGCAGGCCATTTCATAGGATCATGATTAAACCATTTGCGTAAGGCAGTACTTGGGGCAATTTCTTTTAACCATAAATCAATTGCTGCATGTTCTTTTTTGAGACCCCGAGGCCATAGCCTGTCTACCAAAATACGAAATCCATCGGATTTTGCTAATTGATCATAAGCACGTTTAACTTTGATTGTTTTCATGTCCAGTTACTTAAAGTAGATACCGCATTAATTTCCACTTAAAATTGCGACATGATGAATATCGCTTTGCGGATCATCATTTTTCAATATATTATCATTTTCTATGATAGGCGAAATTACACGTAGTATATTATTTGCTTTGTTTTCTGATATATTGTGATGCAATTCAATATTTAAATTATCAGCATTATTATTCATTATAAGGTCCTCTACTAAAGCGAATTAATATTGATATTAGCATAGGTATAAGACATTTAATCATAACCCATAATCGTTCTGATATGGATAAATTGATTAGACGTGTTTAATTTATAGCTTTAGAGTTTAAACTAGATAAGTTGTACACTTGTTTAAGCTAATACCTTCTCATTTCGATGTTTAGTAAAATGTAATCAATATAATGATTTTAAATTACTGGATAAAATTGAGGGGTGCAGATGCGCTTAAAAAAAAGAGAGTATAGTGACAGGCACCACCAGGGGCATTTGGATATTAAATAACTACAATAGATACTCTTGATAACATAAGATTCTATTCTTATTAAATATTTTTTTATATGAATGTTTCATTCTTATTTTTCGGGAAAGCGCTGATAGAGTCCCAATTGAAGACTTTTTGATATTTGTTTACTTTTTTCCACAAAGCGATCTGCAATCTCTTCAGTATAGATTTCTCGAGTTGTTTCTTCAAATAGCGAGAGCCAATGATCGAATAACACCCTCTCAAATTTAGGAAGCATTAGATGCCTTTGAAAAGGACTGCCATGATACCGTCTGCTTCCTAACATGATTGATGACCAGAAATCACATAATTTCTGCAGATGGGGCTTCCATTCTTCTGAATCATTTCCAATAGCTTTAATGAAAATAGAACCAAGCTCCTTTTCGTCTCGTACTTTACTATAAAAATCGTTTACAAGCTGTCGAATATTTTCTTCAGAAATTACATTTTCTTTCATTTTTGTCTCGCGTGCATTAACCAAATAGCGCCTGTTAAAGCAATAATTATTTTAAATGTATCAGCGCCAATATATAACCAATGGAATATATTAGGATTAGAAATATTATCTGTAATGGCACGTTCTGTTCTAATGTTAAGAATAGGTAATAAATAATAATTTTCAATCAATAGAAGTGCAAGCAATCCACCAGTGAACCACCAGCGATGTAGATTTGTTGTGTTAAAACAGGTAATGACAATACTGATAGCAACGATAATCCATTCCACTTTATTGAATATATAAAAAGTTGCTTTACCAATTTCTAGCGCTATAGGCATAGGTAAACTTGGGACCATGAATTTTGCTGGTGTTGCTATGAAGGAGACACCTAGCACCAGCCCAGCATATAAAGCAAATATCATACCTAGCAGCACTGTCATCGTATTTTGTTTACTGTTACGTTCGATTTTAAACTCAATCTTTAGAGCGACTGTATGTTATATAATAATGTGCATTTATAATACATATTATTATATATTATTACTAGTATTAAATTAAAAATTTAAATGCATTTTGTGTGTGCCATTTATTTGTCATATTTCAGAATGCACAAATATGCAGACCTAAAGATGGGCCCTACAAAGAACAGAAGTATGCGAACAATAGCACTATGAATTACTGTTGTTGATAATTGTTCTTATCTTTTTAAAATTGGAAGAAGAGGGTTGGATTGTATCTGCAAGAGAATATCCTTCTAGAGTCTTTAGAAAGGAAATCAGTGCTTCATTTAGAATATTTTTTAGACCACAGATAGAAAGCATTTGACAGGTATTTCGTTTCTTATCATAACACTCAGTTAGATTAAAATTTGGTTCTAGTTCAAAAATGAGTTTAGATAAATTAATTTTTTCAGGAGATAATGCAAGACGTATACCTCCATTTCTTCCTTTAGCACTTTCGACATAACCAAGGCAAACTAAATTATGCACTACTTTTACTAAGTGATTGCGAGATAGACATAATATTTCTGAGATTTCTTTCACCGTGCAGAGACCTTTATTATGTTTTGAAAGATGCATAAGGACTCTTAAAGAATAATCTGTAAAAAAAGTAAGTTGCACGCCTTGTTTATTCCTGTATCGTATACTTGACGAAATAATATGTATTTAGTATATATATTAAAAATACCATTCTAGTCAATTAATGTATGACATATTTGATAATTTAGAAGAGACATGTAAGAAATTGGCAAATATATTTGTTCAAAGGCTTACCCTAAGATTGTGTAAAGTAAAATTAAGAGATCAGAGTGAAAATAATTCCCAAAGACATTAAGTTTTATAAGCGCACCCCAACTTTTACCCATGAGAATGTCCCGCAGGGCCTGTTAAAAAATCATAGCACTAAGAAAGACGTGTGGGGATTGATTAAAATTACGCAAGGTAAGCTGGAATATACCATAGGAACAGATGAAATATACCTATTGGAGCCAGGCAAAAATGGTATCATTGAGCCTGAGATTGTCCACCATATCAAGCTAATGGGACCAGTAGAATTTTTCGTTGAATTTTATAAATAGCATCGATGAGTTGATAAACGTAGAAAATATATATTAATTTCATAGACGATTTGTTTTCACCTTATCATAGTCTTTTCAATATAGTTTTCAGAATTTATTAAAACCACTTAATTAAGAATATTTTATAGCAAATCAAATGGTCTAGTTATTTGACAAACAAGGATAAGTTTGTGAATTCAACATTATCTACCTCAATGAACCCATCTTCTTTGCTATCACAAGATCGTGTGTCAAAGAACCTCATCATATTTTTAGTTTTAGTCATCATAGGTTCTTGGTTAGCCATGATATGGGCGAGTTATCGCACTTATCAAGAGGCTCCACCCATTCCAACGCTTATGCTTAGTGAGTCTGGGCAAAAGATAATGACAGCTGAAGATATTGTCGCGGGGAAGGCCGGTTTTCAGAAAGCTGATCTCATGGATTACGGAAGCTTATACGGCATGGGTTCATATTTTGGAGAGGATTATACTGCGCAATATTTAGTCGAGCTTGGACAATTGGTTTTAGTTCAATTAGCAAAAGAACATTATCATCGTCGTATAGAAGAATTACCTGAGCTTCAACGATTTGGATTGCAACACGAAATGCAAAGGATATTGAAAAATATTTCGTTAAATCCAGATAAAGTAATATTACCAAACACTCTTTTTAGCCCCATTACAGAATTACGTAATAAAATTGTTCATGATCTCACTACGGATAATTTTAAAAAGGGCTGGGCTAAATCAGCCAGTTTATCTGAAGAAGAAGCTTCTAAAACTGCAGATTTCTTAATCTATTCGGTTATGACTACTGTAGGAAATCGAACAGGAACAAATTACTCCTGGACGAATAATTGGCCTTATGAACCTTCAGTGGGCAATACCCTTACTACAGCCCCCTTTATTTGGACTTGGGTTTCGCTTGCTATTTTATTTTTTGCTATTGGTGTGGTTGTCGCGATTTTTAGACTTTATATTGATCACGAGGAACCAAATACTAGTCATGAAGCTATTTTGAATACTTTTTCAAAATTAACACCGAGTCAATTAGCGTTACGTAAATATTTTGTTGTTGTAGCTTTATTGCTTTTAGTGCAGATAGGCGCGGGATCTATTCTTGCCCATTACTACGCTGAACGTGAATCATTTTATGGGTTTAATATTGCACGCTATTTGCCTTTTGCCTTCCTACGAGCAGTCCATATTCAAACGCCGATTGTATGGATTGGGTTAGGCTGGATTGGTTCAGCATTATTTTTGGCACCCATGATTGGTAAAAGAGAACCACGAGGTCAAAAATTACTAGTAAACTTGCTATTTTATGTAACCTTAACCATTGTTGCCGGTGCATTAATTGGTAATTACCTTGGATCAATGGGGGTAATACAAGAATACTGGTTTTGGTTTGGTAACCAAGGACTTTCTTATATTGAATTAGGTAGATTTTGGCAAATTTTATTTTTTATTGGGCTCTTAAGCTGGAGCTTAATCATGTTAAGAACCATGTGGCCCACGCTAAAAAGCTTATTTCATTGGAACTCACTTTATAGCTTATTTCGAATTGAACATTTGATATGGTATAGCTCTTTAGGGGTGGCTTTCATTTATGCTTTTGGCATGATTCCTCTCACCCATATTCACTCATCATTTACACTCACCGATTTTTGGCGCTGGTGGGTAGTACACCTATGGGTAGAATGGGCATTTGAATTATTTGCCACAGCCATTACCGGATATTTCCTAATGACGGTCGGGCTTGTATCCAGACGACTTGCTGAGCGAGCTATTCTTTTTGAATGGATATTGATTTTAGGTAGTGGCATTTTAGGAACAGGACATCATTTATTCTGGGCAGGGGAGCCCCAGCTATGGTTGTCTATTGGTACCGTTTTTGGTTTCCTTGAAGTGTTGCCTCTTTTCCTTTTAATTTTGGAAGCTATTCAACAATATACACATATTAGCAAAAACAAAACTTTCCTATATCGACTACCTTTTTTATACATCCTAGGGGCTTCATTTTGGAACTTTGTTGGTGCAGGGGTATTTGGGGCACTAATCAATTCCGCTTTGGTGAACTATTATGAACATGGCACATTTTTAACGCTAAATCACGCACATACTGCTATGTTTGGTGCATTTGGGTTATTGTCGCTTGGTTTAATTTATTTGGCTTTACGGTATATGGCCGGTGACCGTGTTACATGGAATGAGCGTCTTGGCGTTTGGGCTTTCTGGTTTTATAACATTGGGCTAGTGCTTTGGGTTTGTCTTAACTTTTTCCCCATTGGTTGGCCTCAACTTATCGCCGTTTTTGAGCATGGTTATGCCTATGCAAGAAGCCTTGAATTTTACGATACCACAATATTTTGGCAATGGATGCGGTTGCCAGGCGATGTTATTTTTGCAATTGGCGCATTATTAATGGCTTGGGATTTTATCGTTAAAACGCGCAATTTATCGTCTCAATAATATGGGTATATATGCCAAAGTTATACACGATAGGTCATTCAACTCACGCTATTGAGGAATTTATTGGTTTACTACATACACATCAGATTGACTGTATTGTAGATGTGCGTACCATTCCAAAGTCACGTTATGTACCATGGTTTAATAAGGAAAGATTGAAAGCATCTTTGAGCAAAGAAGGTATTCGTTACATACATATGGCTGAATTGGGAGGATTACGTAAAACAAGCAAAGATTCAATTAATCAAGGATGGCGCAACACATCTTTTCGAGGATATGCGGATTACATGCAAACTTCCTCATTTTTCATTGCTCTGAAAAAATTAAATGAAACCTTAAAATCTCATCACAGAGTATCTATTATGTGCGCTGAAGCTGTACCATGGCGTTGTCATCGCTCTCTTATTGCGGACGCTGAAATTGTACGGGGTATTGTAGTTTTAGACATTATGAATGTAAATAAACTCCGACCACACCAATTAACACCTTTTGCAGTTGTAAACAGAAAAAAAAGACCCATTCAAATCTATTACCCAAAAGATAGCAAAACGAGGTGAAAATAATTTTCAGGATTTATTATTTATAATGTTGAACAATAAAATTTTTCCTATTAAATGAGACAATTTGTTTAAGCAATCAGATAGTTATTTTAATGAATACAGAGTCTTCAGAGAAAGCTATTACTCCTGATCTAAAAGCTTATATTCCTTTATTAAATTCAAGTCATTTAGACGTAGTCGTTATTGGCGGTGGGATATCTGTAGAAAGACTGAATTCAAAATTACATTAATATAAAATTAAAGGATTTGAATGAAAACACTTCCCAATGACATTAAACTTTATAGGCGTACCCCAATTTTCACCCATGAGAACGTGCCGCAAGGGTGGTTAAAAAATCATAGCACTAAAAAAGACGTGTGGGGATTGATTAAAATAATGGAAGGAAAGTTGGAATATATCATTGAAACTGATGAAACATTCTTGTTAGAACCAGGAAAGGATGGTGTTATTGAGCCTGAGGTTATCCACCATATCAAACTAATAGGGCCAGTAGTTTTTTTTGTTGAATTTTATAAAAACTGAGAAAATAAGTACCTACCGAGAATCAGATGCATATTTTTAATACGTATAATTCAACTAAATTGATAATTAGCGCTATTATCTTTCTATCTAAGATAAAACAATTAAACTACCAAAGGAGGCCAAGCCGATGACCAATGTGTTACCCCTGATCTTCTTTGGCCATGGCAATCCGATGAACGCCATCACGCATAACGACTATACCGCTGCATGGCGACAGATAGGAACTCAGATTACAAAGCCTAAAGCAATTCTGTCGATTTCTGCGCACTGGTATGTGCCCGACACCGGCGTTACCATCGCAACATCACCACGCACCATTCATGACTTCGGAGGATTTCCGTCCGAACTCTATCAGGTACAATACCCCGCACCTGGCGATCCTGCACTTGCTCGACGGGTTCAGCAACTTCTTGCTCCGCTGAACGTGAAGCTCGATAATTCCTGGGGCCTCGATCATGGCACATGGTCCGTGCTGAGGCATGTTTACCCTGATGCTAACATTCCTGTTGTCCAGCTCAGCATCAATGAGAACAAACCCGCATCATTCCATTTTGAGATTGGCAAGAAGCTGGCTCTACTAAGAGAAGAGGGCGTGCTGATTGCCGGCAGTGGCAATCTCGTACACAATCTTCACGCCTACGCCTGGGGTCAACATCTGCGCGATCCTTATGATTGGGCTACGCGTTTCGAAAGTGCAGCCAGACAGTTAATCCTTGCTCGCGACCACAAGCCTCTAGTGAATTACGAAACACTTGGCCCGAACGCGGCGCTTTCGATTCCAACACCAGATCATTACCTACCTCTACTTTATGTGCTTGGTGCGAGTCAGCACGGCGATGTAGTACGTTTCCCTGTTGAAGGCGTCGATGGAGGATCAATTTCGATGCTGACAGTGCAAATTGGATAAGCTTGTTTATATATGGACGGCCAGAGATTCGGATTAGTCCTGATGGGAAAGATATGACATGCAGGTTGACCTGACCGGCACCTTCAACGTGACGAGGCTGGCCATTCCTCATCTGAAAAAATCAAACGCGGGCGTTATCATCAGCATGTCATCTGTCGCTGGTCGGTTCGGCTATGCCAATCGAAGCCCATACTGCACTGCGAAGTGGGGTCTGATAGGTTTCACCAAGACCCTATCTATCGAACTCGGAGCTTATGGGATTCGCGCTAACGCCATACTTCCTGGCGCGGTCGGCGGTGCCCGCATCGAGAAGGTGTTCGAAGGCCGTGCAGAGGCGAGTCATCAATCACTAGAGGAAATTAAGAAAAAAGCCATGGCAGTACAGTCAATTAAAAGGTTGGTGGATCCGAAGGATATTGCAGCACTCGCTGTCTTTCTGGCCTCAGATGCAGCGAAGTCAATCTCAGGCCAAATGTTGCCGATCGATAATGATATGCAGAGTGCTTCATGATCAGCCAATCGGAGGAAAATGGGTCGGCACCTTTCTACCCGATGAGAGAGAAGCCCTAAGGGATCATTCTGTTTGAATTGCATAGAATTAGTATTCTATGCAATAAGAAATAGCCTGAAAATTCAGGCTATTGGGCGAAGTTTTTGTAAATCATTCCAAAATTTTATTGTTTTATTTCTGTTCCAACGATAAATTTGGCTCTTTCGAAAAGTTCATCAAACGTAATTATTTCTGGATTAATTAAATTACGCCTATAAAGCTCAAATGTATTTCTTTTTGATAAATCATCATTTAGTTGGCATGTGTTTCCAATTACTAAAATGCCTTTTGGTATCACAGTATTAATATGTTGTTTTTGTAATTTTTCTCTATTTTGTTCAGCTTTTGAGCCATCTATTTCCCAGCGTCTGCAGTTTGTTTGAAGTTGAGATACGCCCCCGGTTAAGTCTTCACCTAATGACCAACAATTACTGCGGTATAAATCCTTGCCTAACAGAGGAGAATCTGGTCTTTTAATCTCCACAAGAACAGTAAATTTAATATCTCCTTCTGTACATGCTAAAAAGTCACCTTTTTCCATACCTTTGCCCGCAATATTCTCACCACCATAATGAGGAAGGTCTTGAATCATGCTTAAGAATTGATATCTGAGGCCATAACCAAAAATCCATGTGTTATTTTTAAAGAAATTTTGCCAATAGCTTTCGCTTTTTTGTTGATTTAAGCTTAATTTAAATTCAGCTAAGGCAATTTGCCGTTGCATCTGAATTTGCGAATATGAAAAGTTCAATACTTGTTCTGGATCGGCTTTTGATAGTTCTTCAAAAATTTTCTTTGAATACCCGTTTTTTAACATGTCCTTTATCAATTTAGTAAGCCCAGAATCAGTTTTGATAGTTTCAGTTTCATCAGCAACTACCAGATGACTACTTAAATCTTTGAAATTTGAATGATTAGCTAGAGCAAATAAGTTAATAAGCTGCCTATATAGTTCGAGCGTAGCTTCACTATCTAAAGAAAGTTTAATTTCTTCACCAGCTTTTAGTGTGGCGAGTGATATAGATGGAGCATCCTCCCATAACCCATTAGGTGATTTTCTCTGATGAACTAAAGAGATTTTAATTTTAGCTTCGATGTTTTTTGGATTATCAAGTATCATCGAGCGTAATACTAATCTAGTGGTCTTTGTTTCTGATAATACTTGATCTTGAACATCGGCAGATTGACGAGAAGTTTTTTGGATATGATATTCGATAGACATGAAGTGGAGTATCCTTACAACCATAACGAAAGACCACCTACAATTACTCCTTTTTATAGGGTTAGTCAATTATTAAACTTTATTTTAAGTTATAAAGAAAATCCTAATCAGCTTAGGATGATTTTCGGGAAGTAAATTTTAGGTAGAAGTAATTTTAATTATATGTGGGTAACCAAAATTTTATGAGATATTCAATGGTAAATGGAGAGCGGATTGAGGCTCAACCTGGTCTTTCAGGTCAGTGTCCATCCTGTGGTAGCCTTACTATAGCAAAATGTGGAGAATTGAAGGTTCGGCATTGGGCTCACAAAGGAAATAGAAAATGTGATCCTTGGTGGGAAAATGAAACCGAGTGGCATCGTACTTGGAAAAACTGCTTTCCCATGGATTGGCAGGAAATTATTCATCAGGACAAGAATGGTGAGAGACATATTGCAGATGTTAAGACTGCCCAAGGTTGGGTGCTTGAGTTTCAACATTCCTTTCTAAAACCAGAAGAACGTAGAGCACGAAATGCATTTTATGAGAAATTAATATGGGTTGTGAATGGCGTACGACGAATGAGGGATAAAACACAATTTTTCAAACTACTGCATGAGATGAATCCCATTAGCACAAACCCACATATACGAAAAGTTTATTTAGACGAATGTGCTTTATTGAAAGAATGGTCTGGAATTCATTGCCCGGTGTTCATTGATTTTGAAGAAGATGACCTTTGGTGCTTAATGCCAACTAACCAAAATATGTGGGGTTATGTCGTAGCTTTTCCCCGACATGAATTTATAGCCTTTCACAATAAAGGTGCAGATCAAGTGCAAAATTTTGATGATTGCTTAAATAAACTCAACTCTTTCCTAAACCTTATTTTAAAACAGAGACTAATTCAGCAAGAACGAAGTGCTCTCCAAGCTTCGAGTTTTCGGCGTAACTTTCTTCGAAAACAGAGTTTTCGATTATGATTCAGATAAATTATATTTTAATTACTGTTCTGGTCTCCTAGTTGGTTGTAAATCGATAGCTGGCCTTTGTGGTTGATTTGACTTATGAGATAAAATGCAATACAAATTATAAGCGCCGTATCCTAAAAATATCGGCATCGTGATTGGTTTAGCTGGAAGAGCTACTATAAAACCTAAACCGAAGCTTTTTGTGAAAATAGTTCTAAATACTGCCCAATTATCAACTGTAGGCACAACTTGATTATCTCTTCTTACCCTTCTATCAGTTTCAATACCCTTAAATTCATCAAATCTTTGCTTCAATTTTGGTAGTTCTTCTTTGATAAATTTAGCTTCTCTTGAATTTAAAGGAAGAGTATCAAAGCAATCTTGCCAATCTTTGGCAACATCTTTTCTTAGACTGGGGTGTTTATGAACAAAGTGACTACCAATTTCGAATCTTATATTGCTTGATTTAAGATCGATTAAAATAAATTCCGCAATCTCATGATTATTACCTCCTAAAAGTACGATATTATTAATGGGGAAAGACTCACAATCCTTGATATACCTGGTTAGATAACGAGAATTTTGCTCTGAACCACCCTCGTTCAGCAGCTTATAGCTAAATGATCCTTTCTCAAATGGATCTTTAAGTTTATTTTCATGAAGATGTTTTCGCATCAATGCAACTAGCACTTCGCGATAAAATTCGGATTTTTGCCCTTGGGCAACAAGATCATCAACGTCAATATGTTTGAAAAAGGCAAAATCACGAATCATTTCATGCTTAAGGCGACGGATACCCCGCTTATGGCTATTGTCCATCAAATTCAATCGTTTACTGGGAATAGATGTAATAGTTTCCCATAAAGTCTGAATATGTTTTGGTCTTAGACTTTTTTTAGTATCAGTTAAGGTCGTTTTTGCTAAAACCAACTTATCTTCGCTAACATGATCCATTGTTCGATACAAATTGGCGAGCATAAAAGCTGCTGCCATGGGGTTTTCATCCAACACAGCCAAGAACGTTTTGTCGATCTTTTTACATAAAATTTTAATGTCCAACATAAATACCACCTCTTTTTGATGGATTTGAGAAATTTTCGGCTTCTTTGCGGCAGGTAGCCACCTTCTTGCTGTTGTGCTGATGAAGAATGAAGGGCTTAATTTTATTGTTCTTATCTTTGTAATCTCTTACAAGTTTGCCTGTATCAAGTCCATTTCGACGACAAGCATCCAAAAAGCGCTCAACTTTGGGATCCCAAGGATTGTTAAAGTATTCTGGTTGTCTAACAAAGGAGGTAAATTCAAATTTATCTGACGCCTCAAGCAAGCGATAATCATGGAAAAGCTCTATATCGGCATCTTCAAATGGCTTTGAGGGGTCTTTAATCTTATCCAGATGCGCTATAAGCCACGTTAACCGCTTTTTGGCAACTCCTATCAACACCTCGCCTTTTTGTTCCTCTGGAAGAAATCTAAGAAGCCGTATCGCACGCGAAGAGTCACCTTCATAGTTTTCAAAGAATTGACGAGCCAAATTCTTTCGTTGGGTTATGGTTTTATCTTGTTTAGAAGAGTAACTATATACGTCTACCCCATCGAGTAATTCGTAAATATCGCTCAGGGCTTCATCGCCAATTTCATCAAGCTTTTGCAAAAGCTGATCATCTTTGTGAATCTTAAAAATACAGTTAATTTTCTCTTCTGCGCGTTTTATTCGTTCTTTGTGGCGACGATACCATTGTGAAACAAGCTCCTTGTGACTTTGATGCAACAATCTTGCATTCATGGGGCAATCAGAATTAAGGGTTTTGAAAATATGAGATTGTACTTTTCGAAGAAATAAATCACACTTATCCCCTATTTCTAGCTGCTTAATCCATTCTTGCACCTGATCTAATGTTGGGTATATTTTCCCTTCTAGCAATTCATTTAGATGTAATGCAGCTTGCCGAGTTTCCTTTTTTAAGAGATAACCGCGCAAAATAGACTGCCATCCTTTTAAGTAGTCTTTTCTTAGTTCGTGGCCGCCCCAAGGTTGTTTAAATGAGTATTCAATCTCATTATTCACCCTACTACAACGCTCAATTTTGCTAAACCACTTATGAATAGGGTTCGCATTTTGTTCGAATTGATGAACAGCGAGCTCATCGCCATAGGCAGCGACAAACTCCTTTAGTTTAGCGAGTTGTGAATGCGGTATTGTAGGAACCAGCTTGTCTTTTGATGCAGATTTTTCTAATAATTCAATATCATCCCCTACCCTTAAGGCAATATGATTAGCGACTTGTTTTAAATGAGTTTTTAATTGCTTTTCTTGAACATCAATTTTTGCTTTGACAGCATCCAACTGTAGATTAAAGTTTCCCCGACCAAATAACTTTTGTCCAGTAAAGGTATGATTCAACTTCGATTTAAATTCGTCCAGATGATCAAAATGAATTTTTGATTGTTCACTCAAATAATTTATATCAAAATGCGGAATATCAACTATCACTTGACTCAAGTGATTTGCCATAAATTCTTGGGTCGAGCCTAACGTATCTAATGCCTGATATATTTCCTCGCGTTTCCAATGGGTAATATAATCCACTACACTTTGTTTGAATGTAGTAAGCATCATCCAACCAAAGATCCAAACTGGTGAAAGAGCAAAAGTATAAAACAGAACGCTGCTCAGCATCGCAAAAGCAGTTGCGCCAATTATTAGGCCTACTGGTTGTAAGACAATCATTAAATAATGATAACTAATAAGCGTTAAAGCAAGATAAAATAGATAGCGCAAGCTCCATAGCTTGGCGCCAAATGAAACTAAGCCAAAAGTTTCTAATCCTTCATTTGCTGCTTGTAAGATATTTTTAGTTGTCCTTTTAACGATTGACGGCACAATCTTTTTAAACCATGATGGAAACAGAAAATTATTTATACCATTATCAGATAATGCTTTTATTGCCCTCTTGTTAAACTTTCTTATTTCCTCAAGATCCTTCTTCACCTGAGCGGCTGTTTTAAACGTTGCATGGCCTTGCTTAGTAAGCGGAGAAAGTACTGCTCTTTGTAATTCATCTTTATCAACTGTTGATGTTTCTAAATAATCGTAAATTGCCAAACGCCGATCATCATTTAACGTTGATGAATAAGGTTGCGGAATATCAAAAGGATGCTTGAGTAATTCAAATTTATTGATTTTGATGCATATCGCCGAAACAATATCATCAACTTGTGGCACTGCATTTAAAAGTGAATATGCCTGGCACCGCCATAATAACCCTTCAAATATGGAAGTTTTTAAATTAATCAAACGTTCTTGATTTTTTCGAATCTTCTCTATTTGTTGATCGATTGCAGGATGAAACCAATGCGATGGCCAAAAATCATTGCTCTCTATTGAGAGCTTTTCATTCTCTAATACACGGATTGCATTTTTATATTCTTGTTCAAGTGGTAACACTTTCTGCTGCAATAAAACCAATAATTGCTTTGCATTAAGATGAGCTAATGGCTTAATTTTGTTCCATAATTCATGGATCTCATTTACCTCATCTTTATTTTGAGAAAGTGCTTTCAAAGCTTCCCAAAAGGGAGCTGATTGTAACCTTTTAATTGAAGCAATAGAGCTGCTCTTTAAATCGGTTAACACTTCCTCTTCATGGCGCAGAATTTTGTGCTGGATGTGCTGTGAGTGATAACTTAAGAATCTATTTTTCCATGATTTCTTAGATTTAACTGGAATATAGTCCATTGTACTGCTTGAGGAATTACCCTCTCTCCTCTTTCAAGAAGCAATACATGGATATTAATGTTAAAATTGATGCTTTTGTGCATTTATTGAAAGTATTTTGGCATAATCTGTTAACCTATCATTTGTAAATTCTGAATCAGTGCTTCGGAAATTATGAAATCCCAAATTTTATTGATTTACGCGGTCTTATTAAAAAATCTCCTCTGTTAATTCTTCATAGTCATTCTTAATTTTATTCGCATTTTGTTGAAAATCATCTTTTAAATTCACTTTCTTTTGCTGATACATCGTATCTAGCTTTCCTTTTTCTTGGTTTATGTTGATCCCTTGTACTCGAGCTTTAACTTTCTCATCCAACATTTCTTTAATGGCTTTTGCTGAATACTCTGTCGCCAGATGAGGATTATTTAGCACTTGAGCAGCTTGGATTTCACCCATGGGTTCACTAGCACCAGGCGCTGGCATTCTAGCAACTCGCGACAGCAGTTCTTGATCCCAGTTAAAATTAGCACTTGACGACAACTCTTTGTGTTGGGAAGCAAGCTCACTCCAGGCCTGCGATTCGCCCACTGACTGTTGCCACGACATCGCCGAAGATTGTGCATCATGAAAAGCCGCATCGGCCCTATAAGCAAGATTTGCCCCATATGTATCCCCTCTTCGCTGTAATTCTTCTGCAAGAACTCTGAAAGAGCTTTCCTGTGAACGACCCTGCCCTGAAGAATCCGACAAGTCATTACTCACCTGATCACTAACAGATGTACTTTGATCGTGGTAACTCCTGCTATTAGCCTCTGCACCTAAATCAATCATCCCTTTTATGCCAAGCAATCCACTGCCGCCCACCCCTACACTGCCACGTATAAATTTGGTTAAAGACTTTTGATCCCCCATTACATCGCTCTTTCCCTCTGAGTGCGCTTGCCTTGCAACCTGCTCATGGGAATTTTTTGAATATTCAGCAATTGCATTTGCTTCATTAGTACTAAAACTGGTACTTGATGACATTTCCTCGCTTAAATATTTACCAAGTACAGCAGTAGCAGCAAGAGAAGCTGCTGCTCTATCTTCAAATGAAACTTGTTGCTGGGATGCAATTTGCTGTGAAATTGAGCTTTGCTGACCCGTAATCATACGCATAGTTTCAGCTTCATTAATATGTGTTCCCATACGAGAAATAGCTCCGCTACTATCTGCGATTATTTCTCCTGATGGCGCAGAAGTATAATGAACCATATCCGTGCTTTGCATTCTAAATGCGCCAGCACTGTAAGAAGCGTTTGTATCATATTTATTAGCATTTAAGTTATTAAATGAATGATTGTTAAGGTCGGTATTCCCGTATCGCAAATTACCCGTAGTAGCCTCTTCTGCTGCCGCCATAGCTGAAGATTGATTAATCCCAAACAAACTAGCAGACATGTTTGCTAAAACGCCTGGACCATTTTTAAATATGCTCCAGGTCAAGATGGGAATAAAGGAAGACATAAATCCAGCGAAAGCGGCAATCTTCGCATTAACATCATAAATCCCAGGTAACGTATCAAGGCAAATTCCCACCCCACCAGAAGTCGTTGCAGCCGAAACTGTGGCAATTTTAGCTGCATAGCTAAAGAACACGTTCAATAAAGCAAATATCGGTCCCCAGGAATGCACCCAGAAAAGCGATTTGATATATAACAAACAGATACTGCCGCCTTGTGGTAGCAATATCAGCAAAAATACGATGGGAAAAATGCCATACAATAAACACTCAAAGATCGCTCGCATCAAAGGAAGCTTTTCAAGTGCGAGCTGCCCTACAATAGTATAAGAAGCATGTTGCTGAATTTTCGCACGAGAAGCAGCAAATTGTTGTAAAGCGGCTGCTGAACCTGTTTCTGAAGCAAATGAATCTACGCCATCTATAATTGACTGCATCATCAACTGTTGGTGCAATATTTCTTCCGCTGTTCGAGAAATCCCTAATAAATAGTTGTATGCTCCAGGTAAATGCGATAGAAAAAGGCCACTAGCCATCTGTGAGGTGTCCGCACTTCGATAATAACGATTGCTATAGATAGATTTAACCTTGCGGATCTGTTCATCCCATTCCTTTGAGAGGGTCTGCGCACCGGTATAGCAGGTGATAATTTCATTGTTATAGGGGAAAGCATGCGCTTTTGATGCATTTTTACTCACTAATCCCCAAATATCATTACTTTTTTTCAAATCATCGATTGTGTATTTTTTACCCCTGATAGCTTCAAAAACAACACACTGATGAATAAAATTGCGCATATTCTTTGAAAACTTTTCATCAGCAATTGGCATGAACGCTGTTTTTTCTATCATTGTCGAAGCCATCATCATGCCTGTACGATGATATTTTACGTCATCAGGGGCTGAAAAAGCCGATTCAAAAAGTCGAGTAATTGCATCACCTATATGGCTGCTAAAATGCGCCACACTGGCAACACCAAAAGGTACATTCTTAACAATCCTTGGGGTATCACCGTAAATTCTATCAATGATAACGACCTCCGCTTTTGGAACAAATAATAAAGAATATGCCAAGGTATAACCTAAAAACCATTTCGAGAGGATTACAACATTACCTTTGAGAATTGAATAATAAGCCACAGCAACTACAGCAAAAAGAACCGCAAAATTTAATATGGTGCTATAGTCATCACTTTTAGCGATGCCTGCAATCCCATTAAATACATTATCTAAGTAAGGACCCGCTCCATATGTGATAATCTCAAATGCCATAATGCACCTACCGCTGAATTACATTTGATGAATTTTTCATGCCTGAAGCATATTGGCTTGCAATTTCTTTTTCGACATTTTTCGCTTTCTCAATCAAAGAGAGAACTTGATTGGCTTGCTCAGCTGACTTTGCTCTTTCGCGATCCACCTGCTCTCTGGCTTTTTGCATCTTAACGAAAAAATCACCTCCTATTTTCCCTAAATCATGCTCAGAGCGCGATATTTCTTCAACGGCTTTGATATTTTCAACTAAAAAAGCATAAAGCAAATCAAATGCAATTAATTCACTATAATAATGAATATCCATAAGCTTAGTTGCTGGTGCATAAGTCGTGTACACATTTAGAATTCGATAAACAGGGATTGAAGTCGTATTTAATAATGCCTTATGTGAAGGCTTAAGTTCTTCGTCGTGCTCCATTGCATAAACCATTTCATTAAGTGCTTGCGTAATTTTTACACCTAATGCCTTGCTTGAGCTTATTTTCAATGGTTTTAATTTAGGTCGCAAGCAGCCGTTTTTCTCATAGGTATCACATGCATAAACTGTAGCATCTCCACCATAAACTATGGCTTGCAGTAGATTGCTATGCGTTGATAATGATGGCAAATCTAAAATGCTCAAATTGCCATTTTCATTCCTCGAAAAAATAATTGTGCCAGATAAAGACATCATAAATTCAGCAAATTCATTATCATTGCCAAATATTTGTGAATTTTTAATCGCTTTCCATGCCATATTAAGGTTAGTGATTGGATTATTAGCATTTGATTTAGATGAAGAATTACCTTTAGCACTGCAATGAACCCGAGAATCAAAGTATGACGATGACTCACCATTTTGATTTGCATTAGCTCGGCATAAAACATCTTGTGTCGCTTCTGTTTGCGGCCAAACCATTCCCAATCCCATTGCAGCAGTTTCACAACTATTAATATTGAATTGATTAATATTTTGAGCCCATTGATTTAATTGTTCCACCTCATTCGCCAACATTGGCATTACTGTTTTTAGTCCAATGGCAAAAGCTAGTGATTGTGCGTTATTACCAATGTTGCGCATCATATTCACCAATTGATCTGAATTAATATATGAAAACCCACCGGTAAATAGATCTATCCCTCCGCATCCTGCACTATAATTTGGTAATTGCATTGATACAGGATGAATAATACGAGGAGGGGTTCTTGCATACATTGATCCCCCCGTATAATATCCTGCGCTTTGTCCTTTATAAGCATTTGGACCAGATACATTATTGATTTCAGCATAGCTATCGAAAAATTTTTCAAGCTCATGCTCCAAAGAAGCATTAGAAGCAGAACATAAGCAAACGCTAATGATTAACGGTACGTAGCGTAGCATGCTCTTTCCCCTTTAAATGTTCAAAAAATAATAAGAATCTTTGTTCAAGCTCACTCCGACTAATCAAACCAAATGCAATCGGGATAACTTCATCTTGTAACGGGGACACTGCATAAATTGCAGGCACCTGGGTGATACCCCATTTTTCAGCAATTCCGTTATCAGATTTAAAAATGTTAAACCCTTTTGTTACCTTGCCATCTAAGCTAATTGCTAATATTTTTATTTTGTATCTGTCACCAAAAGTCCTTAATATGGGCGAAAACCTTTCGCAATATGGACAATTTGACTTATAAAAGTAGAAAATTCCGTAATTTTGCGCGATATCACTAATAGCCATGTTAATTACTTGAGAATTTTCTTTTTGCTTAACTTGTTTTGCCAGTTCGCTTGTTGGAAAACGTAGGGAGTAGTTTAACTCGGGATGTCTAGCAATCACCCATTGCCATGTTTTTGAAAACTTTTCAGCCTGATCTGTCCATAATTCTTGTGTATTTATATATTCATATACGTTTTTTTCATTTGGTTCCAAAAGTGCTTTAGCACGTTTCGTTTCAATCTCCTTTTTAACGTTCTCTATCGTTTCAAGTGGAGACAAGGTAGATAATTCTGATATCACTTTGCCCTTGTCATCATCTTTTGATGATTCATACCAATGCCAACCATGTGCATGTGATTCATAATATCCTGCCTCAACAAAAGATGAGGCAGCAATCAGCATTACACCGAAAAGGTATAAACTAGAATTCTTGAGCAAACTTAAGATCGGGATCATGGCTTCTTTTAGTCTCTTCTACAAGCCTATTTTTACCTTCAATAAGCTTCATTTTGTCTTCACTTAATTTGACATCTTTATAAACAACAGTCGTGATATAGTACCAATTAAGTGGATTAAGCTTGGAATGCCAAAGTTGCTTTGTTTGTAAATCAATTTGAACATCTTCCGCGTCTTTAAATGTGCCATATCTTACATTATCCCAATCGTTACCATTGGTATCAGGATAACGAATAGTGGTATATTTTTTAGAAAATCCTGCACATAAATTTTTAAATAAATGGTTCTCTTTACCCTCTTCCCAAGAAGCTGAAAATGAATCAACTTTTCCGTTGATAAAATGCATTTCTCCTTCAACAAACTTTCCATGCTTTTGCCAATCTGGAAATTGTTTAAACGAAAGTGTAGGTAGATCTAATATATCTTTTCCATTGTCATCTTTATCAAATTTGACCGTATATTTTATATGTGCTTGATCTAGCTTTTGTTTAACATCATCAAAGGTAGTTTTTCCCAAATCTATGCCTATATACTCTTTACCTTGACTATTGAAGCTTATCAAAGCCATGGCGCTGAAAAAAAGAGCTAGTTTTGTATTCATAATTCGTTTTCCTTAATCAAATGCGAATTAACTGCTTGGCGAATTTTTTTAGACAAATCCTGTTCATTTGGCAGTATAGTCTTGTTTCTGATCTCTACATAAATCTCAGAAAAATCTATTTTATTCCAATCAAGGGTCTGTAAATCTTGCGGGGTTAGCGGTAAACATACAGGATTGTCTGGCTCACCAAGCGATCTTCCCAACTGATTTATAGCACCTTGCTGGATTATTCTCGCAAGTTTAGAAGGATAAACACAGTAACTTTTTTTCTTTTCAACACATTCACCAACTATTTTCGAATCACAATACTCTCCTACTTCAATTACGCGTTTAGTCTCCTTTGCCATCCCTAATAGCTTTTCTTCTTCCTTACATGACGTTAAATGTAAATCCTGGCCCCAGCCCTTATCTTGGCAACAGTTGCTAAACCCAATGCCAAATTTACGACAAGCCATTGCCTGCCCTTTAAAGATTTGATTTGTATTCACGTTATGCCCGGCAGCAGTGACCCCAGCTAAATGAGAAATCGCTTCCTCAAAGCTTCCTAGGGCCTCCTGTTGGGGTTCAAAGCAATCACCCTCTTTACAATAGTCGTCTATGTGTTCTTTCTTAGTTTCACAACTTGATTTTGGGCACTTGAATGTGACCTTATGCTGGGTGCACCCCACATCATCTTCTTTTTTAATACATTCGTTTTTTACTTGCTCACAGCCATTAGCTCTTAAAGTTTGGCATTGAGAAACTGATGGTGGACAATGAAACACTATCTTTCGCTTCCAACAGTCTCGCAATACTTCAACGCCGCTTATATTTTTCATACTGGGGCCTTCAAGACAAATGCTATTTGAATTACAACCTTTTGGTGCCTTGACTTTGCTCATACAATTTTGAGTCCAATGATCATGCAAAACTAAAGGTGGCAGGTATGTTACTTTGAATAAATGCTTTACTCCCCTATTTTTCCATTTATTCTTCTTGTGATGAGTTTGGCTAATACTAAAGGAAGTTGTTAAGCCATTTGAACATGTCGGCGTTGTGGGTGCATCATAAACAACATCTTCTGTTTGGAAGCTTCCACCAATTGTCGCATCATAAAATGCACTATATCCTACATGCGCAAAACTAAGTCTTTGACAATCATATGATGCTAAAGGCGGATTACTCCAACCATGAGCACTATTGGCATCATTTTGGGCAGTCAAGATCCCTTTTTTGAGATCAATGTAAAAGGTAGTCTTCTTTTCCGCATAGCTGGAAGCATAAATTTCTAGATCAAATGTTTCTTTGGAAGGTTGCTTAACATCAACCATTAAATATTCAATACAGCCATCCATAACTTGGGTATCTTCTATACAAGTTTCCTGATGATAAGACATATGACAACTTAAGTTCCCTTGCTCTCTTTCCCATAATCTATCTTTATCGCCAATAACCCACACTGGATTTTGAAATCTTTGTTGATTGACAAATTGACCTATTTCTTGGTTTTGAAATTCAGTTATACCTTTTTCAGACAATGACCTTTCATCTGGCGCTCTAAAAGGATTCTTTTCTTGCAGCTCTCTTGCATATTCTTCTGCCTGAGTGTGGTTTGATGTCAAGAATATGCCTAATTCATTCACAGTTTTCTGAGAACTTTGCAATGCGTTTGCTTGGGTCATATTTGTCATCATAATAAGTGTTAATAATATCTGTTTTTTCATTATGTAAGTTTTTCAATTACTTCTTTTGCTGCTTTTGATTCAGCACGTGTTGCTGCTAATTGAGCCGCTGGTAACAACCCAACATCCCCGTACACAGTTATGGATTCTTGATTATCATCAACAAAAACAACGGCAGGTACTTTTTCGATTTTATACCTCTCAAATTCTTTGGGATCTAACAAAAAGCCTTGCGAATTATCTTTAATAACCAACGTTGCTTGATTTATTGTTTTCTTAAATGAGTTATCGACAAATCCTCGCAAATACACTTGCGCATGTACTTTTTCAGCTTGCTGTAGCCATTGCTTAATACTCATTTCTGGCATCGAAAAAGATATAAATACTTTCGCAACATGTGCAAAACAACTGTTTGACATCATCATAATTAAAACAAATAGTTTACAACGCACAGCAATGTCGCTTACGCCACACCACATAGGCAAAATCCTCCCCTTTGACTGGATATTCCTTGCCAGATTCCCATAAAACCGTGCTTCTTCCGTAAGGATGGCATTGACTTGCTACTGGATAAGCCATCTGATATCGATATTGGGATTTTTTCCAAATTGGCATCGGGTATTTACCACACAACCCCTCTTGTCCAACCGTACCCCACAATAAGAGTTCTCTATGCATTTTGTAGGTCATCTTTTCAACTAATGATGTACTCGCTGCCACGCCACCGTAATGATTTGCCGTGTACGAAGTAAAGGGATAAACACTACCTTGACTGCCTGCGCACCAAAACAAAGCATCAATACCGGTATGAGCTGTTGCAGCCAAAGCATCGGCACTGCAAGCTGCTTGTGCGGCAATATTTCCGAATAGAATAGCTTCTGGGTTCAAAACAATACTCAGCACCTCGTTCTGCCAGGTAGGATCAAATTCTGTTAAATACGCAACATCAAAATCTGAATTTTCAACACAGCCACCATCAACCAAGATTTCTAGTAGCTTTAACAAGGGATAATCGTACCAATGCAAATGATATTGGCTTTGTTTATTACTACCATTTAGGGATGGCCCCATTTGCCCCCCTTTCGCAGGGGCAGAAAGCTTCAATCCCCCCATGCTGACAAAGCAAAGCGGTGTGCGAGTAACGTCTACAATTTGTACGGGCTCCCAAAAACCAATACTTAGACCAACGCGTGGAATGGGATTTGAACAGGTGCAAATGGGTGATTTAGGATTAGCTGTATCAGGGTTCTTCCCTTTTGAAACCGGCACATTACCTATGGTTAAAGGGAACATACATCCCCAAGCAATATCCGTAATAGGATTTAAAAACCTACCCTGACAGAACGTGCCAGCCATCCCAATTGAACAATGCCCTAAAGTGATGATAATTACTATCAGGAAGGTACGCATTCTTGGATCCTTAAGAATTTACCATCCTGTGAAATAACGCTTGGAACAGCTTTTAATGAAAACCGCGTTATAAATTTCCCATGTTGATCAAAATAGATTTTCTTCTGAAATTCATCTTGTACTTTTAAGGGCTCTCCCTTCACTAAAATCAAAATGGCATTTTTATAATGGTTTTTCACCCATTCTTTTTGAATAGAATCATCGCTATCAAAAAACACGAGTGGCGTAGTCAAACTAACAAAATCTAATGGGTTGACATGTTGGCCTGCTTTAATGACTTCATTCTGTTGATGATCTTTTACTGAATTTTCAAAATAAACAGCTGGATTAAATAAACGGCTATTGTTTTTTGTAACAACTGGCAGCTGAGTAGCAGTTGGTCGACTGATCTTGCTCTTGGTTATCTCTAAAAATTGATTTTCTAACCTAATTCTTTCATCTTTATTAACGCTATTAATCTTATTTTCAATTAATTTATCGGCAGGAAACTCTCTAATCGGATAAGTTTTGCCAAAAGAACCTAAATCCAAAGCATATACTGGCATGGTAAACAAATAAAACCCTAATATAGTTTTAACGACCATGAAATTTCTCTTTTGCAACGGTTCTAACCGCATCAATAAGCGAATACCCTTGCTTTTGCAGTTGCTGCACAGCTGAAAACTCATCGCCTTTGGTCGAATATAAAGCCAAAGTAAAATCATCTAAGATAAGCTGGGCAACGGTGTACCAATTTGGCGCTCGAATGAATATATCAGCGTACTCGCCTTCACTCATTCGAAGGCTCTTTATTAGCCTTTCCATATGCGGCTCTAAGGATAACTTCTCTTCCTTAACCAGCTTCTCTATCACACCCTCCTTTTGCATCATGATAATGGTATAATCCGAGTTATTATAGACCGCTTGCGCTGCTGAATTTTCGAAATAATCTTGAATCGATTGCGTTCCAGTAATGATTGAAGCATTATATTTTCTGGCAGTCCTGGCCATTTTCTCAATGAATACCTTAATCTTTTCTCCATTTAGAAGTTGCCATGCTTCATCAATAATACAAGCATTTTTGGTTTCTCTATTGCCTGCATAAATGGTATTTGTGATCTGGAAAATGATAAGCATTAAAACAATAGATTGCATATCACCTTTGTTTTTTAACTCTTCTAATTCCATCACCAAAAATGGATTTTCAAATGAAATATTTGCCTTGCCATTAAAATAGCGGCCATACATCCCTTTCTCGGTGTAAGGGTATAAGCGTTTACCTAGATCATTTGCGCGTAAATCAGAATGGTTATGCAACCATTTTGAGAGTTCTGTTATGCTATTATGGTTTCGAAATTGTGCCCACGTTTGCTGGATTGCCTCTTCAAGTAATACCCTGTCGATATCAGAAATCGGATCATGGGGCGCAACCATTTGTTCAACAATGGGTTTTAATAAAGAAAGTTGATCTTCATCCAATTCTTGAATATGCGTGAAAGGGTTTAAACAAATTTCTTTGTCTATCGAAAATTCAACAAATTCTCCGCCCAAGAGCTTACAGGTTTTCTCATAACTACGCCCGACATCAATAACCCATAATCTGCCACCAGAGCCAACAATACTGGCAGCCAACTCCTGCATAAAAACAGATTTTCCTGAACCTGATTTCCCAGTAACACAGACGTTATAGTTTCCTGAATCATTTGAAAAAGGATCAAACCAAAATAGCTGCCCTCTCCTTCCTGTTAACATCAATCTAGGCACAGTCATGCCCTTTAACTCACCCTGCAATGGCGCCACATTGGCAACCACATGGGCAGGCTGAGTATGTACCACCCCAAAGCGCTGTAACGTGTTAAATAGTGCTTTATCTTGAGTCATAGGTAAGCATGCATATAGCATGGGGACATGAACGTAACGATGCCGATATAAGTGCCATCCTTGGCTTATAAATAAACTTTCTAAGACAGACTCATCCTTTACAACTTGCTCAGGTTCACTAACCAAACCAATTTGGAATGATAACTTAACAAGTCTGCCATTTTTGTTTAGCATATCGATGATATATCGACGCTCTTGAGCAATTTGTGCTATCTCTGGCACATATTTCACTGCCGGTGAGTTCATAATCCGATTTATACGCATCGATTTCATGGCTGCTTGCGAACTCTCATAGGCTTGATGCGGGATATGCGCCGATAATGAAAGAAAAAACGGGCATCGATTGCGTTGAGTTTCTAAAAACAGATCACCAATTAAACTTTGCATCGCCCACTGCGGCCAGCTATCAGGAAATTTAGCTACTGAATAAACACGAATTTCTGTTTCACCCTCATTTACTATCATTCCTTGTGGTGTTACTTGAAGAGAAGTATCATGAAAAGCGCATTGTTGATTGATAAAATCATTTTTACGCCATGCTAATTTTCTAGATTCATCAGACAAATCGGGACAAAACAACTCACCAACCAATTGAATTAAGTATTCAGGCTTTAAGTTCTCAGTATGAAGATTTAAGCTTTTAAAAGAGCGTTTTATACTATCTTTTAATTGATTAACTTCTAATATGGTTTTCTTTTCATCAAGCGTTATGCTAATAATCAAACGAAAATTTCTAACGGGACAATCACTGGCTTTAAACAAGCTACCCCTGGCACCTTTAGAAAGAAACTTTACACGCTCTTGCGCTAATTGAGCAAACCGCTCCCCTCTTTCAGCTCTATAGGATGACCATGAATTTAAATATCCTGCAATTTTGGGAGATGCATATAGTAAAAACTGGATGCTTGAACCTTCAGGAAGCAGGTGATTAATAATATTTGTCAATAAATTAATAGTTTGCTCCGTTGCGCCAACTAAAGGAGCCGCTTCGAATACAAAACCTTGTGTACCATCATTAAAATATAACTGTTCATGCTCATCATATAACCGATAAGGCAATATTTCACCCAAAGAATGTTGTGAGAGATAATTTTGTAACTCCCGAAATGTTGGCGAAACTTTAACCGCTCCACCAGGTTCAAAAGCCTTTTTAATCCATGATTTTGCTTGATCTAACATGGTCATGCTTAGGTCTTAATGGTGACTTTTCGTGGATGATGATAAATATTATTCTCATCATGATATCCATCTAAATACACATCAATATGATCACTTTTGGCATAAATCGTATTCTGCGATAAATTATCGTTAGGCAACCCTTTTTTCTCATTATATTCTTCATTGATTGCCGATAAGCGTTTGCATCCCATTCCTTTTGCAGCTGGACAATCAAACTCACTATTAAAACTCGCACATCCTGTTGTCAGGCAGATTAAAAATAAGATTAAACACCGCTTCATGATCGTCTCCATTCATCTTGGGCTAACTGTATAGGCTGCGATCCTTCCTGTAAGTGAAATCCTTTCTTAAATACGACATCGACCTCCCTCCCAGCTGAGATCTGGATCACTGGCTGAAATTGCTCGGCGCGCTCTATGTAGTATTTTGAAAGCCTGTCAAACGAATTACTGACACCTTCTGCTGCCCCTTTTTTAAAGACATCAGAACTGCGCGTTTCCGTCACAACCCCTAATGGGGAAACTAGATCCCGTTGAAATGATTCTGACAAACCTGAACCAAAACCTGATGCCAAACCACTTAAAAAGCTGTTGGCTAATAAATCTTTTTCCCGACGTACAACAACACCACGAATACCCGCTTTGCCATCCTCACCAACCACATAACCATCCACAATGTTTTCAAGAATATCTTTAGACTTTAAAGTGCAACTCATGCTTTCTAAACGAACAAAGGCACGTTCACTTGAAATGTCGCCATAAGCTGCCCCAATGATTCTGCAATCTTCAATATGAGTAGAAACTTCATTAGGTAAGCTACCATTCGAGACAAGGCGCATTAACACTGGCCGAGGATCAGACTGAGATGAAATTGAAGCTGAAGCATCTATCCCTTGAATAAGCAATGCTTTTACATAGGTTCCTGCTGGAATATAGTTGGTTGCTTTTTTAGATTTCGTTGCAGAACTCTTAAAATTTTCAATATTAATGCCAACCGGCATAGGATTAGCTTGATACTGATCACTTATCATTTGATATCCGTTATCATGAGCATTATATCCATCCATAGAAGGAAAAACCGTAGGCTCTATTGTTTTTTTAGCTTCATGCCAGGAGTTTGCTTTTGCGTGCGCACCCATTTCTTGCTCATATGTACCTATATTTTCAATCTTTTCTTCAAGTGCTCGTATCTTTTCTTCAAGATCGCTGATCGTTCGATTTGATTCTTGCAATTCCGGATCCTGATTAACCAATTCTTGTTGATTTACCTTTTTTTCATATTCATCAATTTTCTTCTCTAATCGTTGAAGAGCAATTGAACTATCACTAATGTCATCACTTAATGCACTTACTTTGATCGTTTGTTTAGTTGTACGTTCATCATTAGCGTTAGCTGATTTAAATTTTACCAAATAATACGAAACAACTAAGAAAACAAACGCAATTAGGCCCCCCACAACCAAAATCAAATTTCTATTTTGATCTAATTTTGCTTTTAGGTTTGATGGCGTCACCTGGCTATCCATAGTTTTTAACCATAAAGAGTTTTGTCGTCTCTCCTTCTTTAAGTACCTCTTTTTCAAAAGCGACAGCTAACACCCCTTCATTCCAATACTGATGTTGATCAATTAAAATCTGCCCATTATTTTCATTTTTTAGCTCATATACTTCACCAACCAGCTTTCCATCACGTATGGTTTGTCGTTTTGCTACCCGCAATGATCCAACATGAGATATTTCTTCTGGTATAAGTTCCTGGGTGAGTTTCGAAGAAAAATCTAGTTCATTCATTTCTTTAACTAAGGTAATCAACTTTTCATCATTTATCTTTTGCTTTGGTTGTTCAAGCAATATTCCTATGTTCTGAGCTTTTACGGTGAGGGGTTTTAATGAAAGCGCAAAATGATTCCCCTTTTCAGTTGAGATAAAAATTTCTATTGGGTTTTCTCTTTGTTCATCAGTAGGCTTTACAAAAAACTGACCATTCTCTGTATCTTTTTGGATCATTAATTCCCCGTTAAGAGAAGTAATTTGGGCAACATGATCTTCATTCAAGTAAATTCTGTTTAAAGACGTTCTTGCGATCTGTGCCATCCCTTCACCATTATTAGGAATAATAATCTCCTGGCCACTCCATGCTAAAGCTGGCATTATCGATAGCACGTATAAACTAAGCTTCTTTAGTGACATCTTCAAAGCCTTTCACTAATAATTTTCCTGATTTTCCTGAAAAAGAGAATTTGAGTTTGTAAGTTTTGTGATTATTTTTGACTTGTTGCTTTCCCTGAAAAATAGATAACTCCCCTATTACTTCCACTGTCAGTCGCTCAACATCAACATTAAATTGAGCTGGTGTGAACATGGTTATAAAGTTGTTTTTCTTAATTTGCTCTTCTTCATCCAGAAGCAAATGTTGAAAATTGGCGTATGACGTATTATCGACTAAGCTAAGCACCGCTTCTCTACGGCTATTAGCGCTCACAGCCGTGGTATTCAAAAGTAAACGACTAAAATAATCAGCCATTTGCTGCAAATAGGAAGAAGATACTTTTCTGTTCTCAATCCAAAATGATTCATCTATTACAGGCGGAGTAATCACGATCCGATACTGATCTGATAATTTGTATGATAAGCCCGCCAATCCCATATTCAACACCATTGAAATGATTATCCCAATTAATAGTAAATCTCTTTGCCTTCTAGTTTGTGACAGTTGGAATGTGTAGGCTGCTATCCTCATAGATATTCTCTAATAAATGAAGGCGGTATATTTTTGTTTCTTTTGCCGGGAAAGTGCCAATATATGAACGATTGAAATATATTTGCCCAACGTGTTTTTCTGTATTTATGTTTCAAACGTATACTGATCACTAATGCGGCACAGCCTATAATCCAATTGAATAACAAGTAAAAAACAAAAAATGCAACACAACCCAATAACAGCTCATCCGTGTAAAAAAAGAATATTTTATCTGGCTCATCTAAATATTGCGGGATCTTATAAAAGCTGTTATCCATAACGCCTCATGCAAATTTATGAATCAACGCCAATGCTGTACAGATACTAGGGATGATTATTCCGATAGCAGCGGCAAAAATGTTAGATTGGAAGAAACCTTTCCATGCTACCCCCCAAAAAACTCCTACCAACCACACAATAACCAATCCAAAATCAACCATATCGTTGATTTCTCTTTTAACCGGATTAAGTGCCTCAGAAACGCTCGTACCAGCAAAACAATCAACAAACATTAAGGCTGTTAACGTCCCCATCGCGAACAATGAAATCTTTTTCATAATTACCCCTGAACATTAAGCATTGCTGGAACCAGTTTCTAATTGTTTTTCATATAGCTTTTTAATTTTTTCTACCGTATCGAATCGAGGCGATCGAACATCACCCACTTTAATTCGATGAATAGTGGATTGTGCTAATTTGACTTTTTTGGCTATCCAATGCTCAGTAAAGCCGTTATTCAACAGAGCATAGATATATTTTTGTGGATGCATAAATCACTCCCTTGCTATGTATTGTCATTATTGCAAGTGATGATCTATGTCTTCAAGAAATTCCTTATGCTTTTAAGCATAATTTTCAGATGGGTTTCTAAAAAACTTTATAGACACTTGATGCACCAGGTATTGATTGGCAATGTTGCATATATAATAAATGGATCCCCATCGCCAGTTTAAAATTCGAATTCTGGTATTTGCCTGATAAAATTCGGCTAATTGTTGATTGGTTGACTTCAACTGCTAATGCTATTGCTTCTTGTGATAATCCCGCTTTGCACAACCCTCTGATCATGGCTTTCAAATCAAGATGTGATTTCATGTCCATCTATTTGCCCTCCACCATAACTAAGCTTCCTGCAATTTCATTTTTTTTGCTTGTTTGCCACAAAGCTTCACGTGCAGTACTCTCCTCCCGTGTGATCCCTCTAGGGCATTCCCATTGACCTTTTTGCAAAATTTTACAAGCAATATGGTACCGTTTCAGTTGAATCACCGGTTTATCTGTCAAGCATCCGGCCTTCGTGACGTAAAATAAGACCTCTTTCATTATCGAGCTTAAGGTTTTGTTGGCTGCATCCCCTTTAATTTTTTTGCGTTGATGCAGAAGTGGGATCACGTGGATAATTTTGTCCTTGACTTTTTCCTCAATCAAAAACTGCAAACCTTCGAATTCAAAGTCAATAAACTTTGATTTCTCTAATGGCTGCGCAGATATTGCTGGCTTCTCATTTCGTTGATTTTCTTCAATTTCAATGCACTTCTGCTTCGCATTAATTCGAGCGTGAATGATATGCATTTGCTCAGCAGTGAAATGTCCATTGATTCGTCGAACTCTCTCAGCAAGAGAAAAATTCTGAAATTCTTTTTGTAAGCTTTCAAATTCACAAACCAATGCGTCAGCATCATTCACAATTGCTTGCTGAGCCTGCGGTTGATTATGAATATTATGTTTATTATTTATATTATTATTTATTAATAGGATCGGATTTTTATCCGGGGGGGTACCGGATTTTTTTCCGGGGGGTGCCGGATTTTTATCCGGAGGGGTATCGGATTTTTTTCCGAACCCACGATTAGGCGCATTCGTTATCGCCTCAAGCCCTTCATCCGGTAACGTGATGGCATAGGTTGTAATTTGTAACTCAGCATCAAACTGTGCCTGTAGAAAGCCAAACTGTTTAAGCCTCTTCACTGCCCTGTAGGCAGTATCTTGCTTAATCCCTATCATCATCGCTATTTGCTGATGTGTTATTGC
>JAFECS010000014.1:59338-62512 GCA_018241965.1 Pseudomonadota bacterium
CTTGATACAAATTCAAATTCTTTGTCCGTAAACGTGACGTAATGTTTAGATTGGCGTGCTTGCAGAATGATGCACGCAGCAGCGTTCTCAATCATAGATCCCTCTTTTGCTAGAAAACAAACCAATTATCAAATGAAAATAATTGAAAATTTATGTCTGCAAAAGATATGGGAGGTTTATAACTGAAAATAGATCGATTAGAATTGTCGTAGCCATTTTTTGACCTCTGTCGTAGGTTAAATTTTGGTAAGTGCTTGCAAGGTGTGAACTACCTTGTAAGCACGCTATAAGATTACCCACTTTAGAAGATCGTGACAATCCCCCTCTTAGTTGCAACAATGCATATCGCTTCATACTACTACTTCCCTATCTCAGGAATGGTTATTAAAACTATCCCTTTCCTCGAATAATCCGTTAAGGATCAGCCTGTTTCTATCATTACATCTTTTATTGCTATTGGTTTTTTATCTTTATCTATAAAAGCAGCAATCATATTCCCTGCTAAAATGAGTTCATTTTTCTCGTTATAGATTTCATGTACAAACTTTAACTTGACCTTAGACTCAGATACTAATTTGCAAGTAACGCTAAATTCTTGACCAGATAAAAGAGCCTTTTTGTACTCAACCTCTGCTTTTACAGCGACTAAATATATGCCTTTATCAATAAGACTTTTCCAGTTAAAGCCAATGTGGTTCAAAAACTCATGCCTAGAATGCTCAAGGTAATGCATATACACGGTATTATTCACTATTCCTTGCATGTCGCACTCATAATCTCTAACTTTTAAAGCGATTTTGAATAAATCGCTCTCTTTTTGCGCGTTATTCTCGCTAGTTTCGTTTAATTCTACTGTTTTCATATTTCTCTTATATAAGTTCTAATGCTGAATTAAATGCAATAAAGCCGTTGCAATGTTGCAAATGTACTGGAAATCTTATTATATAAGAATCCCCCGAATTCAGGGAGTTGAAGCGTGGAACTGCCTTATATAGCAACCATTAAGTATAAAAGGGAAATTGATGAGAGTTGTCAGCAAATCAAAAAGCTGTGTGGCATTGATTATTTAATAATATATATTCGATTTAAAAATAATCAGATCTTTGTTTTGTCTAATGTTTATTCGCATTTAAATGATTACTATCAAAATGGCATGTTTAAGCACGACTCAAGTATCTCTACTGGATATTTTGAAAATTCTGATTTTTATTTGTGCGAAAATGACAAAGGTATTTCTGAAACCTATAGTAATCTTCTCAGAAATAAGCATGAAATCCATCGTGTGTTTTATAAAATTTGTCGTACGACAGAATTTGACATTATTTTAGGTGCTGCAAATAGCTCCCCTGTATTGGATAAACTGCGTTTTTATAAAAAAACACACAAAGATTTCAATGATTTTGCTGTTAAGTTTATAGAAGAAAACAGCTATATCTTTAAAGAACATAATTATGAACTTAAAAACTCAGAATATTTTAATGATTATTCTATTCTTAAAAAGTTGTTCAACCACACGGAACATGTTCAATCTCTAACTCCTAGGGAAAAAGAATGTTTATTATATACGGCGAAAGGCTTCACAACTGATGAAATTTCACGTCTACTTTCGATAAGTAAATATACAGTTGAAGAATACAAGAAATCTATTCTTAAAAAATTCAACGCCGTTAATATGACAAATGCGGTTTATATCGCTATGACGCAAGGTTATTTGGATGCTGCAAACAGAATTATTTTGCCAAATGCGAATTCTTTTGTCGATTTTAGAAATTTAAATATTTTAACGTAGAATAATTAAATTAATACAATTCCTTTCGGCAATTTAAAAAGCGTTTCTCTGCTGGACACCTAATGCTTAATTATACAATAAGCATAGATGTATAAGCTAAACAGCTTATGCATCGCTATCCTTATCGCTACTCTATATGGTATCCTTTTCGCTATTTTTATGGTTTGCGTCAAACATACTAAAAGTTAAAATCATTTCTCGCATTTATTTGTTTTTCTAGTTATAAAAGGGGTGTATATGCATCAAGGTCCAGACAATTCGAATCAAAAGTCTCTTTTGCCTGCTTTTAATAATTTAACTATCTCCCGAAGAAAGGGAAATAAAGTTCGCAAAGCTAGACCTGCGAAGCAATATTTTGAAATAGATGGGAATATCGTTGATTACTACAATGGTGCCCACTTTGAGTATTTTAAAGAGTATAACTCAAGGAAACTTGATGATAATTGGATTTCCTTTCCATTAGATTGTTGCGATCCCTTACCTTTGCACTCATCGGAAAATATCAGATTTTTTTATCCCTCTGCTCAAATAATCCCCGGTTACTCTGGGCATGCGTGCGCTGTACAAGTGTTAGATGACAGTATTAAGCAAGTCTATGTTGTTCGAGGCAAAGATCAGGGCAATGGCCACAGATCACATGTTTACATTGGTATAGACACCGATAATTTCGAACTGATGAATAGTGGTGCTAAAAAAGTTTATAATGCAAAAATTTTGCTAATTCAATCCAAAGATACAAAGCATACAGAAAATGAAGGTTACCTTTTCATTGAAGGTGTTAAAAATTTGGATGGTATTACTGTTGGTCAAGCAATTCGTCCTTATTTAATTGCCGAAGGAAATTTTAATGCTCAAAGTCCTGCATACCTAAAATTAGTTAAGGAGCTATTTGCTGATAAACAAGAAGGGGCTTACTATCATGAAGGTATGCTATTAATGCGTGAGTGTTACTGGACTCAAGATGAGAATAAATTAAAAGGAATTACATACCGATCACGAGCAAAACTCTCAAAATAGTACTCATTCATAATCTAAATTACTTGCCCTGCCTTGCAGGGCCTATATCTTCGAAATAAATAATTCACTTTTATAAAGATATTAATTATATGAATAGAAATAAGATAATACACACCATTTAAGCACGACAGTAATCAGGGATAAATTGTTAATGAACACATTAAGTAATGGATTTATCCACAATTGAAAGCTATTTTCTATTCAAGATGTAGAACAAAAAGTGAAAGTATACTATGTAAGCTTAGAATGGATATGATTTGAGGTAAATTAGTCTAATTGTAGGTGCTAGGGTTTGGAAGCATTCTCTTGGCTTCTTCAAACGACAAATTGGGCATTAAATCCATTAATCTTTTTATTTTTTCTGTATA
>JAFECS010000015.1:0-336 GCA_018241965.1 Pseudomonadota bacterium
TGTTCAAAAATTATTCTCTATTCCCCCTAAAGGTCCTTTAAATGGCTATTTAGTGTTAGAGCTTGGCAATCTTATTTCAGGACCCATGGCTTCTGAAGAGCTGGCCCGCAAAGGGGCGCTGGTAATTAAATTAGAAACGCAAAAAGGCGATAGCGCGCGTGGAATATTATCCAAAGCTGTTTTTGCTTCTTGTAATGCGGCTAAAGCAAGTATTGCACTGGATAAAACGGATATTGAAGATCAGCAACTATATAAAGAACTGCTCGAATTGGCTGATGTGGTGATTGATAATCGCTCTGCTGATGCAAAAATGCGCGATGAAACTTTGCAAGCATT
>JAFECS010000015.1:442-105585 GCA_018241965.1 Pseudomonadota bacterium
TACCATTAAAAGTTGGCTTTGTAGTCATTGATATTGTCACCGCTTTACAAGCGGCTTCTACAATTAAAGATCACTTATTAGCGCTAGCCAGAGGCCTCAGGTTACCACCTGAAAAGAATAATGTGATTATGGTGGAACAAAGTATGGCTAAGACATCCGCCCTGTTGATGACCGGGCAATATATCAACACCTATGTATCACAAAAAGATACTTTTAGAGATGGCAATAGAGATTTGTTTGTGGCGCCCTTTTCGTTTTATAAAACCAAAGATGGCATGATCTCCATTGGGATAATCGGCGATCCTTTGTTTGCAACTTTTTGTGATAGGGTCTTAGGCAGCAAGGTACTTGCTCATAAATATCCTACCAATCAAATTCGTTTGGAAAACCCTGAATTTGATAAAGAACTTGAACAAATATTAATGACGCGAGATTCAGAATATTGGATAAACGCTTGCAAAGAGTGGGGTATTGTGTGCACTAAAGTAAACACGGTATTAGAAATGTTGGAGCAACCGTTTGCCAAAAAAATGATCACGCAAACGCAAAGCGGTGTACCCATTATCGCCGATTCTGCCACTTCTAGCGCCTTTGCCGCAGAAACGCTAAGAGATGCGCCAGGCGCAGATCAAGATCGTAAAGCAATTTCGGCGTTGGTCGCCCACAAAAGTGATCTGCCAGGCGTGACAAGCTTTCAAGAACTATATCAGTTCTTTTTGCGATTTAATCCCAGCCGGTCGCCGCTTTTGCTGTATAGGCATGATTCGACAAAACACCAAGTATCATCAGAAGAAATGGATGATGCCTGGCAACACTCTTTTGAACAAGCCTGGCCACATAGTCCAGGAAAGGGAACACTGAAAGCTAAATTGTAAAAAAATCTAATATTTAAGTTTTATTCGATTTCATTGTAGGGGCGCAGCCTGTCTGCGCCCATCAAATCTTAGTTTTATAGGGCGCATACGGGATGCGCCCCTACACAGATTTAGAATTGATAACATTAGCTAAACAACAAGCTATTCTCCTCACAGCTAATTAGTAAATCCTGGTACGGTTGGTTTTGGCCACCCCCGGCATGCTCGAAACGAGCAATGAGGGCTATCAGTGAATCGGCTGCGGCAGAAATAATTTTATATTCTTCTTTGGTAAAAGTTCTTTTTCGCTGTTCTTGATAAGCATTTACAAATTCTCTAGCTTCGTGTGGCGTAGGGGTAATTTTAAAATCGCTCTCCCAGTCGGCGGTAAATTGTGCACAAGCGCGGCCCACCATTTCCACTTCAGACATGGCACCTAAAGAATCCCAATCAAAAATACCCACCAGGCGTTTATCTTTAAAAATGGCATTTTTCACACCCCAATCGGTATGCGCTAATCTTTTAGGCGCAGCAAAAGCATTTAACGCTTTTCTTGCCGTCAACGCTTTTTTGGCAATCCAGCCGGCGCCTTTACTGGATTTCTTGAGGTTGAATAACACATTATGCGGTACTGGCCATAACCTTTTACCCATGGCTTGTTGAAAGAAATTTTCTAAAGGAAGTAAAGTGTGCTTGTCCACAAGTAACGAAAACTCGGCTAAAGCACTTGCCAATTCTGTGCGGATGATGCTTTGATGCGCATTCTCTTTTCTCCCTTCCACCAATTCATAGAATCCGGCCAAGCTTTTACCAAATGGAAACAGAGTTGATAATACGTTAGGCGCAGGATACCCTTCCTGGTGAAATAGGGTTTGTATCTGATTCATCTTTTCAAGATAGTTTAGCGCTATTTTGGGGGAATAGATTTTCAAAACAACTTGCTGTTGGTTTGCGAGTAATAGCCCAAAAACCACGCCAATGCTGGATTGAATAAAGAGAATTTTTTCAATAGCCGTGTGTAGGTGATCTTTGATTGCTTTTTCTAGCATTGTCTGGAGTGTTTTAGCCTCAGAACATCCGACAACATCGCTAAAAATATCTCTTAGATCATGATCTTGGAAATAATCTTGTAAATAGTCTCTCATCTCACGTTAACCAAACTATTATGCTGAATAATATAATATTCTGTTATGTTAATTGCCTTAAGAAAGGCTTCATCATGAGAAATCACTATCATCGCCCCAGGATAGCTTTGCAGTACTTGAATAACATGCTCTTTGGTTTGCATATCAAGATTATTCGTTATTTCATCTAATAGCAATAAGGGTGGCGTTTTGGCGCCAATCATCGCTAAGGATAGCCTTGCTTTTTCACCGCCAGAGAGCTGGGCAACTTTTGCTTCAACCTCTTCATTTTTTTTAAATAAAAAATCAGTTAAATGTAGGCGAAGCGCTTTGTAAGGCCAATTTGGCGCAAGAGCTTGAAGGCATGCTAATGCCGTTTTATCGCGCTCAAGGGTGCCATAATGCTGATCTAAAAAACCGATCTCCTGCGCATTTGGGCGCTGCCAGTAGCCTGTGGTGATGATATCACGGCGCCCCAAAATTGCTTTCATTAAGGTTGATTTGCCGCACCCATTTTGGCCAAGCAACGCTATTCTTGATGATGAAAATACCGATAAACTAACGCTTTGTATAAGCGGCTTGTTTTGAAAACCAATGGAGGCATTACTGATGCTTAAAAGACATTTATCTTTTATTTTAGCAGCATCTAAAGAGAAAGAAGGTTTAATGATCTCAGGAAGAGATAATTCGGCCAATTGGTTTAGGCAGTCTTGTTTTTTAGTGGCAATTTGTGCGCGTTTTACACCAGCAGTGTTTGCAGCGCGGTTTGCTTTGGCATTACTGACGATGGTTGGCCATTTACGTTGGGTTATACTTTTTTGTCCTTTTTCGCGGCTTTTTTTCGCGCGGACTTGTTCTTGCATAAGTGCTTGATGAAGCTGTTTTTTGTTTTGCGTAAGTTGCCCAATCTCTTTTTCAAGGCAGCTGCGTTGTTGCGCAAGTTCACGTTGATAGTCAGTATAATTGCCAGTAAATATGTTTATTATACCATTATCAATATGCCATAGCGTATCAACACACTGATTTAGTAAATGTGGATCGTGCGTTACCAGTATTAACGTACCGTCAAAGGATCTAAGCATACGTAATAATGCTGCGCGATTTTGTGTATCCAAGTGATTGGTAGGCTCATCTAATAATAATACATTGGGATTAACACTTAAGGCCCTCGTTAGGGCTTGATGAAAACGCTCGGCACCGCTTAAGGTGGTGATGCCCTCAATTATTTGAGGAACAACGCCCAAACAAATATCCTGTGGAATGTTAACCACACCCGTGATAAGCGTTTTAAGCCCTTGTACGCAATTAAGCAAAGTGCTTTTTCCCTGACCATTTTGTCCAATGATGGCGATTTTGCTGCCATAGGGCACTGTGGCACTAAAACCTTCAAAACAGGTTTTGTGAGAAAAACAAAGGGATAAGTCTTTTAATAGAATAGGTGAATGGTGCATAAATAATCTCTTCTCTTAGACCAAGGGCTGGTTTTGGTTGCCCTGTGTTAGGGCTTTAAGAGATTATTCTCACGATACGCACATACCTTTGATAAGTTTGATACCGGTATTTTTAGCTTAATAGCCTAAAGAAATCAAGTCTTTGGTGTAAAATTAAGATAAACGGTAGTCTTGTTAATCTATCAGTTTGATTTCTATACGTTCTTTACCTTGCCCCACATTGACTCTTTTTAGGGTGATAAATCCGACTTCTTTGGTCGATTTAACGTGAGTGCCACCGCAGGGCACTTTGGAAAAGCCCACTATTTCCCAATATCGTCTTTGATTTTTATGATCTGAAAAGCCCGTTTGTATGGGCAAGTCTTGCTGGATGATTTCATTGTAGTCTTGCAACAATCTTTCAAATACGGAAGATATATTTTGTGAGTACATAAAATCGATGCGCGCTTTATTTTCTGCTATATGCGCGCCTATTTTTTCAACGCCAACGTATCGGCAAACCAGCTCAAGTACCAGCTCTGCGGCAAAATGTAAACGCATCAGTTTATAACGCCGTGGCCAATCTATTTCCATGGTCACTTTATCGCCAACGGATAATCCGTGATCTTCTGGCAAAGTGTAATAGATTAAATTGCCCACTATTTTTGACTCTAAAACAGGCAAACCATTGAGCGTGGCTTTATCACTTTCTTGGCCGCCAGAAAAAGAAAACACGATGGTTCCTTCACATAAAACGTTATTGCCTTCAACAGCGCTTACCGTGGTTTCTAAGCTTGTTTGATAGGGATTATCCCAAAATACTTTGCGCATGCTGCACCTACTTAATACACACTATTTTGCCGCCAGTTAGGTGTTCTATATCTTTGGTTAAAAACTTGAAGACAGCAAAAGGTGTGCCTGCGGCAGCCCAGAGGGTTTCATATTGCAATAAATCCTCATCAATAAAAATAAAATTAATTGTATGAAGATGCCCAAGGGGTGGTACGCCGCCTATGGCAAAGCCTGTCACTGCTTTAGTGAAATTAGCGTCGGCTTTGGTTATTTGAGATCCCACCAGTTTTTCTAGCGTTTTTTCATTGACGCGATTAATCCCACTGGCCAGTATTAACACAGGCTCTTTATTTTGTGTGCAAAATAAAAGTGATTTAATGATTTGGGCGGTATCACAGCCAAGCGCATTTGCAGCATCCATTGCGGTACGTGTGCTTTGTGATAATTCTATCACTTCACAGTTTTGGCCTTTGGCTAAAAGGGCTTGTTGCACTTTTTGTGCGCTATTACTTAACATCATAATACTTCCCAAGTTGTGCGTTATAACGCATAATAGTAATACTAGCATCGTGCGCTATAACGCACAACCCCTTTACGATAAAAGGTTGCCCATGAAAGATCTTTCTAAGATAATTTCCCTAAAAATCAAACAATTGCGCCAAGAGCGCGGTTGGAGCTTGGATAGAGCCGCCCAAGAAACGGGAGTCAGCAAAGCAATGCTTGGGCAAATTGAACGTCAAGAATCTAGCCCCACTATTGCTACCTTATGGAAAATCGCTACAGGTTTTCAAACCTCTTTTTCTGCCTTAATAGAAAATGAACCACCGCATTCAGATGTAATATTACTGCGCAAAGAACAGCCAAAACAAATTCATCCCACAGATAATAAAGTAAAAGTGGTAACCTTATTTCCTTTTGATAAAGCATTAAATGTTGAAATGTTTAGGCTTGATTTATTACCAGGATGTGAGCACCTTTCTCTTGCGCATGAAACAGGTGTTATTGAGCACGTGATTGTTATCAGTGGCAATATAGAAGTATTGGTAAATGGCCGTTGGCAAAAATTGGCTAAAGGTGAGGGTTTGCGTTTTGCAGCGAATCAGCCGCATGGCTACAGAAATACATCTGCCAAAATAGCTTCATTTCATGACATCATTCATTATCCAAAAGCAAAGAAGCTTTGATGATAGTTTTCTTGCCAACTTGTTTGTTATTAGTTTGATTTGATTTTCCCACATCAGAGGGGTATATTTTCAGCGCTGGTACAAAAATACGCATAATCCAGTGAAGTTTTAAATAAAAATAAAATAGTTTCAAAAAATCGTTTTCAAATAATCCGAATTCAAACCATAAAACAAGAAAGAGAATACCCATGGCTAAGAAAAAATCTAAAGAAGCTGCGCCATCTACTGCTGATAAATTATTATACGGCCTTATAGATGCTGCCCCCACCTTAACGATGACTGCGGCAGCTGTAGGTGGGCTATGGTATTTCGACGCAGGTAGCATGTTGTTAAACGCCGTAGATGGTTATATTGCTCCATGGGTTGGATCGATGGCACAAAATACAGCAGCTCAGTTAGCATCCTTAGCTGTTGAGACCGGTTTAGTTCTAACCGCAGTAAAATCCACTCTGTGGGTAGGTGGGCGAGTTCAAAAAGCGAATGCCTTAGAAAAAGAAAATGCAGCACTCAAACAGCAGCTTGATGAGGCAAACAAAGAGGAAGCGCCAAGTGATGATGAAGTTGCGCTTGAACAGCGTGAAGCAGAATTAAATGCACGTGAAACTGCTTTAAACAGAAAGGAAGGCGCACTCAAAGGCCAATGGACAAAATTTAATAAAGCTAAAAAAGAACATGAAGGGGAAGTAGCACAATTTACAGCAACTAAACAAGATGCTGCTAAAAAAGCCCATGATGCGGCTAAAAAACAAACTGAGCTGGCTCAAAAAGAAGAAGAACTGAATAAAACAGCGAGAGATCTTGAAGAGCACGAGGCTCAGCTCAGTGAATGGCAAAATGAATTGGATGAAGCGCAAAGACAACTCGATGCCGAACGCGCTGAATTTGAAAGCAGCAAACAAGGTGTGCAAAGACCAGAAACGCCACCACAGCAGCAAAATCCTGGTGAAATCAGTGCGCCTAGAGCATTACTTTTGGACTTCCAGCGTCAACGTGGAGTTCGCGAACTTGCCAGACCTTTAGAAGGCAGCTTCGAACAGGCACCTTCAGCGGATGAAAGAGCTCAGCATTTAAATGAGGAAAGTAGCAGCAGTAGTAGCTCAAGAAGTAGCCGCCGCAGCTCAAGTCCAAGTAGTGTACATTAATTAAAAAAGGGGGCTTTGCCCCCTTTTTATTCTGAATCCGGCTGATTTTCTGGTAAAGCTTTGATAAACGCAGGATGATTATTCGCGTGTGCATGGATTTTTCGTATGTAAGGATAATGCTCAAGCGAATAATCAAAACGTAATGCATTATAGACTTGTGGAATTAAGCATACATCGGCCAGGGTGGGAGCTTCGCCAAAACAATATGGGCCAATATGCTGCTTTTCCAGCAACTTTTCTAAAGTATCAAATCCCTTCGTGAGCCAATTAAAATACCACGCCATTTTTTGTTCATCTGAAACATGAAAATGGTGTTTAAGATATTTTAAAACACGTAAATTATTAATGGGGTGAATATCACAGGCAATCACTTGTGCAAAAGCGCGCACATTTGCGCGAGCCACTACCTCACTTGGCAGTAGCGGAACAGCGGGGAAGGTTTCCTCCAAGTACTCAATAATAGCAAGGGATTGGGTGATTACTTGGTTAGAATCTATTAATAATAGTGCGGGTACCAATTGCTGGGGATTAATACTTTTGTAGTGCGCTTGTAATTGATGCCCACCGTCTTTGGTTAAATGCACACTTATTTGCTCATAGGGGAGCTCTTTTAAGTTCAGCGCAATTCTCACTCTATAGCAGGCACTTGAGCGAAAATAATCATAAAGCTTAAACATGGGGGCCCTCATATTGGGTGACTGTTTGCTTGATAGCGCCAAAAATGCTTAACCCTTGTTTATCGAACATTTCAATGCGCACCGTATCACCAAATTGCATAAATTCCGTGGAGGGTTTGCCATTTTCAATGGTTTCTAACATTCTTTTTTCCACAATACACGAAGAACCTTTGGTTCGGTCGCTATTAGATACCGTACCTGAGCCAATAATGGTGCCGGCAGTGAGTGGCCTTGTTTTTGCAGCGTGGGAAATTAATTTTGGAAAGCCAAAAGTCATATCCACGCCTGCATTGGGTTCGCCAAATAGTTTATTGTTTAAATAGCTCGTCAAGGGCAAATGTACTTTGTGGCCATCCCAGGCTTCTTTTAGCTCATCGGGTGTCACAGCAACTGGGCTAAAGCTAGAAGAGGGTTTACAATTAAAAAATCCAAAACCTTTATCAAGCTCTGCCTTGGCTAAATTGCGCAAAGAAACATCATTTACTAACATGATTAAGGCAATATATTTACCGGCTTGAGCTTCTGAGATCCCCATCGGCACATCTTTAGTAATGACAGCCACTTCGGCTTCAAAATCAATTCCCCAGGCAGCCGAGGCTAAGACAATCGGAGCACAAGGCCCAAGAAAACTATCTGAACCTCCTTGATACATTAATGGATCGGTCCAAAACGACTCTGGCATTTCAACTCCACGCGATTTGCGTACCAATTGGACATGGTTCACATACGCACTCGCATCTGCCCACTGATAAGCTCGAGGCAAAGGGGAATGGACTTTGTTGGCATCAAAGGGGAAATTATCTTTAATTTTGCCGGCGTTTAATTCGTTATAAATGGTTTTTAAAGCAGGTTCACATTTTTCCCATTTATCTAATGCTTGTTGTAATGTGTGAGCAATATCTGGTACTTTGGTGGCTAAAGTTAAATCATGGGAAACCACAATTAACTGACCATCGCGATCAGCTGTTTTTAAAGTTGCTAATTTCATTATAGAACTCCTCGGCGCATTTGATCTCTTTCAATAGCTAAAAAGAGAGCGCGGAAATTGCCTTCACCAAACCCTTCATTGCCTTTGCGTTGAATTATTTCAAAGAAGATAGGGCCAATGACGTTTTCAGTAAAAATTTGTAACAATATTTTTTCTTGGTTATCCACTACTTCACCATCAATTAAGATTTGGTTTTTTTGCATGCGGTTAATATCTTCTTGATGGCCTTTTACTCGCTCTCTTATCATTTCATAATAGGTATCTGGGGTTGTAAGAAAACCAAGCCCTCTAGTACGCAGTTTTTCAATGGTAGAATAAATTTCTTCAGTTAACAGGGCAATATGTTGTATGCCTTCGCCTTTATATTCTGCTAAATACTCAGCAATTTGTGATTTATCATCTTTAGATTCATTTAAAGGAATTTTGATCTTGCCGCAAGGGCTCGAGAGGGCATAACTTACTAAACCTGTTTTTTCACCTTTGATATCAAAATAACGAATTTCAAAGAAATTAAAAATGTCTTTGTAAAAATGGGCCCATTTTTCCATTTCACCTTGGTAGACATTATGCGTAAGGTGATCAATGAGGGCTAATCCTTCGCCAAGAGGATGCTGATTGACACCGGCTATTGGGGTAAAATCAGTATCATAGATGGTTTCTTTTTGATATTTATCGACAAAGTAAAGCAAACTATTTCCGATGCCATAAATGGCAGGAATGGCTAATTCACCTTGGCCAATTTTACCTTCAAGATAAGGTTTAGCCCCTTTTTTAACGGCTAAATCAAAAGCGGCTTTAGCATTTTTAACGCGAAAAGCCATAGCGCAAGCACAAGGACCGTGCTGTTTAGCAAAGGTTAAAGCATGTGAACCAGGTTCTTCATTAAGGATAAAATTGATGCGCCCTTGGCGAAATAAGCGGACTTTTTTTGAGCGATGATTGGCAACATGCGTAAAGCCCATTGTGTGAAATAATTTTGCTAAACTATCAGGTTGTAAACTTGCAAACTCAACAAACTCAAAACCATCTAAGCCCATTGGGTTATCATGTTGTTCCATCATTAAATCCTTATAAAACCATATGGCTAACTTTTTGTAGATTTCGTCTAATCCATACCCTAGTGCAAACAAGTCTTTCTGCCAAGTAAATGCATTAAAAAGTCAAAAAATGATGCACGGCAAGGTTCCAAACCACCCTCTATTTTGTTACTTTACAAGACATTTTCTTATTTGCCTTACCATAACAATCAAGGAGATAGCCGCTTGTCCGGTTTTTCAATCAATAAAGTATTTGGTGGCGCCATGTTGGTGTCAGGTACCTGCATAGGTGCAGGAATGTTGGCATTACCTGTATCTACGGCTGCAGGTGGATTTTATCCTTCATCAATGGTTTTTATTTTTTGTTGGTTGATGATGACATTCAGTGCGTTCTTGATGTTAGAAGTTTCGCTTTGGTATCCAGAAGAAACGAATCTCATTACCATGGCAAAATCTACCTTAGGAAAGCCAGGAGAGTTTATTGCTTGGGCTACCTATGTCTTATTCTTATATGCATTAATGACTGCCTATACCTCTGGTGCTTCTGGGATCATTGGAAAAATCTTAGGTACCATGGGTTTTGACGAATCATTAGGCTTATGGATAACCGTGGTTATTTTTGCTGCTATTGTTTATTTTGGTGCACGATCGGTTGATTGGGCAAACCGCATTATGATGATTGGATTAATTGGTGCCTACGTTGCATTAGTAGGGATCGTTATTCCCAAAGTATCTCCACAAATGTTAGCCGATGGTCACCCCAAATACCTGTGGACGACCGGCCCGCTATTGGTGACATCTTTTGGCTTTCACTTGTTGATCCCTAGCTTAAAAAATTATCTTTCTAGTGATGTCAAAGCGTTAAGATGGTCAATTTTCTTCGGTAGCTTATTACCCTTAATTGTTTATTTACTTTGGGAAGTGTTGGTATTGGGCGTGATCCCTGTTAAAGGAGAACAAGGCTTAGTCGCAATTTTGCATGCCGAGCACCACACCGGTAAGCAGGCGGTGATTGAATTAACTCAGTTATTAAGTCATCTCTTAAAGAACTCGCATGTTACCGTATTGGCAGGGGTGTTTGGCTTATGTGCCATGTTAACTTCTTTTATCGGGGTTGCTTTAGGGTTGTTCGATTTTTTTGCAGACGGTTTTCATATTAAAAAAACGGTGCGGGGCAAATTTACACTTGCCGCGCTAACCTTTTTGCCACCGGTATTAATGGCTTTGTTTTACCCACGGTTTATCACCGCCTTGCATTATGCAGGATTTTTTGCCGCAATCTTATTAGTTATTTTCCCGGCCGTAATGGTATGGTGGGGAAGATATTGCCAACATAAAGAAGCGCAATATAGGGTCATGGGCGGCAAGGCGGCAGTTATTGCAACCTTTCTTTTTGGGGTGGCAGTGATCATTTTAGAAATTTTGCATCGTTTAGAAAAATTACCAACGCCATTGGCAGAGTCACATTTATTCTATTAAAGAAATAATGAGTACCAACATGTCTTTTGATCCTGAAAAGCTTGTCAATCCTAAATTGCTGCAGGTTAAACCTTATCAGCCAGGAAAACCCATTGCCGAATGTCAGCGTGAATTAGGGTTAACCCATTTTATAAAAATGGCGAGCAATGAAAATCCCTTAGGGACAAGTGAGTTGGTAAAGAGCCAATTAGCCAAAGAGTTAGTGCATTTATCTGTGTACCCCGATGGTAATGGTTTTGAACTTAAAACAGCACTCAGTAAACATCACCAAGTTAAATTCTCTGAGATTATCCTGGGGAATGGTTCAGAAGATGTTATCAAAATGGCAATTCAAACTTTTGTATGGGGCCAGGGAGAACTTTTAATCTTTGAATATGCGTTTGGAGCCTATAAAATTTTAGCCGAAGGATTAGGATTCACTGTTAAAGAAGTGCCATCCCAACAATATGGTATGGATTTAGCGGCAATGATGAGTGGTGTGACTGCGAATACGAAGCTCATTATATTTGCTAATCCAAATAATCCTACCGGGTCATACATTAATCATGCTGATTTTGTTTCTTTTATGAATAAACTCAATCAAGATGTTATGGTTTTGTGTGATGAAGCGTATTATGAATACATGGTTGAAAAAGACTACCCGCAGACCTTAACACTGTTAAAACAATATCCTAACTTAATTATTACCAGAACCTTTTCCAAAGCTAATGGTTTGGCTGGATTGCGAGTAGGTTATGCGATTGCCGATGAGCGTGTTATTGATTTAATGAATCATGTGCGCCAACCGTTTAATGTGAATCATTTAGCGCAAGTTGCTGCATTGATGGCTTTACAAGATCAAGATTTTGTAAAACAAGTAATACGGCTTAACGAACAAGGCAAAACGCAATTTGCCGACGGTTTGAAAAAGCTAAATCTGAGCTTTTTACCCTGTCATGGTAATTTTTTTACCGTTGAAATACCCATTGAAGGTATTAACGTTTTCGAAGCTATGTTAAAACAAGGGATCATTATCAGACCCTTAATGCCTTATCGCATGAAAAATTATTATCGCATTACCATAGGTACCTTTGAACAAAATGAGGCTTGTCTTAACGCCTTGAAAAAAATCCTACACAAGGAGAGAGTTGTATGAACGATTTAACTGAAAAGCATTGTAAAGCTTGTGAAGGAGGGGTTAATCCTTTAACGCTTAATGAAGCACAGTACCTGTTAAAAAAAATTCCTCAATGGAAAATCAGTGAAGATGGCAAAGAGATCTCTAGAATATATTCGTTTAAGAATTACTACCATACGATGGCTTTTGTAAATGCTTTGGCTTATATATCCCATATAGAGAATCATCACCCTGATTTAGAAGTGTCCTATAATAAATGCAACGTTCGTTATTCAACCCATGCGATTGGGGGGTTGTCCGAGAATGATTTTATTTGTGCAGCTAAATCAGATCTACTGCTGGCGATGAATAAATAGTGCAGTTTCAATACCTAAGGAGGGGATCATGAAATCGATTATCAATATTGTGGGCGTTCTTTTGATTATTGTTGGCATCACAGCTTTCGTTTACCCAGGATTCACTTATAACAAAAAAGAAGAAGTTGCCAAATTAGGGGATTTTCAAATTACTGCGCAAACCAAAGAGCGGGTAAAATTTCCCCCCATTCTAGGAGGCTTGTGTCTTGCTGGAGGCATTATTTTGTTGATCGTTGGCCAGATTAACAAAAAATAATGATAACAAGCCTCAAAAATTTCTTTATACCGGTTAAACCATCAAAGCAAGTTGTTACTCTATTTTTGAAATATACGGCCATGATCATGGCCGTGGTATTTGTGGCCATTTTTATGGCTCAAGCAAATGCTTTATTGCGCAATCCTCATGCTGTTATCGAAGTGGGTTTTATTTTAAATGCATTTGGTAAAACATTGCTTGCTTTTCATGCTTGGATGTTTGCGCTTGCTTTTGCTTATTTGTTGATTGCTTTTTTTGTGCGCAGCTCATTAGTTAATATTTTTGTCTGGTTAGCATTGGTTATTGTATTAAAAAATGGGTGGCTGTTTTTAAGTAATGCGATTGATGTTTTGGATGCAAAATTTACTATTTATGAAATTAATTTGTTGCAAGACCCCGACAAATTGGACGAACATTTTAATAATTTTAATCAAATCGCCCCTTCAGCGCAGCCCTTTATATTAGAAGCAATAGCGCTAAACCCGTTTACGCCTAAGAGAACATTAGACAAAATGCTTAAGGTGAATGATTCGTTGATTTCTGGTAAGTTGGAATCTATATATTATTTTCAGCCCAATAATGCTGAGGGTAATTCTGTGAAAAGTTTAATCACAAAAGCAAAATCAAAAGCTAAAGCTAAAGAAACCGACCATCATCCGGGATCTTAGGTTCAAACAAGGGCGGATGCATTCCCAGCGCTCTTGCTTCATTAATCATCGCCAGTAAATCCAGCTTTGATAGTTTAAAAAGCGCTGAAAAATCCTTTATCACAAAGTATAACGGTTGGTAGATATCAATGCGATAAGGGGTGCGAAAAGCATCAACAGGCTCCAACAGTTTGCGAATAGGTTTATCGCTGTCTAAACAATATTGGGATTCCCCATAAGAAGATAAAATTCCACCACCATATATTCTTAAACCGTCATGTGTTTGAATGAGACCAAATTCAACGGTAAACCAATATAATCTTGCTAGCATGACTCTATCTTTATGACTAGCATTTAAACCAAGTTTGCCATACTCATACATGAAATCTGCATATACGGGTAAAGTGATTAACGGGCAATGGCCAAAGATCTCATGAAAAATATCTGGCTCTTGTAAATAATCAATTTCTTCGCGTGAGCGTATAAACGTAGCTGCCGGGAATTTTTTATTGGACATTAATTCAAAAAATTCTTGAAAACCAATTAAGGCAGGGACCGGGGAAACTTCCCAACCCGAAAGGGCGCGTAGTCTTTCATTCACTTCAGGGATCTGTGGAATATGATCCGCGGTTAAGCCTAGTGCCTTGATGCCATCAAGATATTCTTTACAGGCGCGGTTTTCTAATAGCTTCATTTGCCTGTTAAAAAGCTCGGCCCAAACAGCGTTTTCATCTGCCGTATATGCAACAAACCCCTCGGGATCTGGTTTTTTGGACACATATTTGCTTTTTTTCATGGCACTAGTCTCAAAGTTGCCTAATACTATTTTATCAAATCAAAATACTAACTGACAATTGCGTTAAAAATCAACCAAAAACCGAAATAAGCTCTCTTGCTTGTCTAAAGGAAAAACGCATTTTGGGGGTTGGATTATCGTTAATAGAGACTATGTGCCCATTATCGATATTTACTTTATATCGATGATGGGTTTCATATCCGCGCACATATTCAACGTGTGGCCATTTTGAGAGGTTATCTGTACTTGTACAAGAAATTTTCTCATATTGAACCTTCAATTCGCGCATGATTTGAGCAAAACTATGATCATTATCCATCAGACGTTTTACTTTATCTGGAATGCGATGATAAAAATTATAGGCACGCTTAATTTCTTCGTTGTCTTTGATATAGCCACGGCCTTTTCCATGATGTTGTCTGATAATTTCTTTGGCCAAATGCGCGTAGAAGTGCAATAATTCAATATTCTGAGCGTAAAACATACTCACTATTAATTCATCAATTTCAAGATCGCGCACAAAGCTGGTAAAACATTTATATTTTTTTCTTTTATATTCAGTATTATAAGCTTCATCTAATTCTGCCTTTGAAGAATAAGGACCTGCTTGAATCATCACAATCAAAGCTTCAACTATGGATTTAGCATTAACATAAGCACAAGTGCCATGACGTTGGCCTTTGCAACGAAATTTAAGTGTAGGGCTGTCAAAATCTATAACAGTTGATAATAAATTGTGAAGCTCAGTGGCGCTTTTAAAATGCCATGTGCCTATTTTGTTAAAAAATTCCTGGTTAATTTTACTTTTATCTTTGATTCTGAAAACTTTACAGCCAAAACGTTGGTCGCCTGCTTGGCCACGATTGCAATAGATTAAGTAATCGCCATACAAGGCTATGCCGATGCCATGTTTATACCACCCCGAGGAAAGATAAACTAACTTGCCTGCTTGATAATGGTTGGCAAAGAATTTACCTGCGATCTCATGGTAATGATTGGTGCTGGCATGCGAAAGACTCAAGGAAAATTGATAAGCTTCTGTAATGGCTTCGCAAACTCCTGATGGGTGCTTTTGATTATATAATGCCAGATGTTCGGTGATGTATTGTAATGAAACAGAAGAATACTCCCCTTCGGGATCAAAACGGTACTGGGTTGTTCCCACCTGAAATTGAATAAGGCCGCTTAATCCCAGAACGTGACCAGCTTTGCTTACTGCATAATACATTTCTAAAAGGGGGGTTTGTGAAGTTTTCCATTCCCGTTTAGGGTTAAAATAGCGATATAGTAATGATATAGCTTGTTGATGAATGGTTTTTAAAGAATCATAATCATTTACGATGGCAAGAAGATCGGCTTCGTTAAAGTTTTTATCTTTTAGTATCGTCTGTTCTATTTGCGTAAAGCTCCATTCCTTTAAGCCACTAAGCAATTGTTGTTTACCAAGCATGCGTATTCTAAGTTAGCTATTAATAATATGGGGCATGTAGATTACCTAATAAAGCAACTTTAGGCAACAACCAAAATTTTGAGCTAGGGTTTTTTTTATGACGTAATATTTACAATTGAATTTCAGGTACCTCTGCTGGGATAACGAGTTCCCCTTCGGTTTTGGCTTTGATTTCGTCAACGCTAACGTTTGGCGCGCGCTCTAACAAATAAAAGGCTTTGTTCTTTACTTCAAGTACTGCTAAATCAGTTACGATTTTGCGTACACAATGGGCACCGGTTAACGGAAGCGTACAGTTGCGCAGCAGTTTAGATTCTCCTTCTTTATTAGCATGTGCCATGGCAACAATAATGTTATTGGCGCCAGCAACGAGATCCATGGCTCCGCCCATCCCTTTGACAAGTTTGCCAGGGATCATCCAAGAAGCGATATTGCCGTGGATATCTACTTCAAAGGCGCCAAGCACAGTGAGATCGATGTGCCCACCGCGGATCATCGCAAAACTCTCACTAGAAGGGAAAAAGCTGGCACCAATGGCTGCAGTAACTGTTTCTTTTCCGGCATTAATCAAATCCGGATCAACTTCACTTTCTTTAGGGTAAGGGCCCATGCCTAACAAACCATTTTCTGATTGAAAGCAGACTTGGATCCCTTTGGGAATATAATTTGCCACTAACGTGGGAATACCAATACCTAAATTAACATAATAGCCGTCTTTGAGTTCTTGGGCGATACGTTGTGCAATCTGTTCGCGTGTTAAAGCCATGTTCAGGATCCCTATTTAGAAATCATTTTTCTTTCAATACGTTTTTCAAATTTACCTAAAATTACGCGATTAACGTAAATACCCGGGGTATGAATAAAATTAGGATCAAGCTCGCCAGGCTCTACAATTTCTTCTACCTCAGCGACAGTGATTTTACCTGCTGTTGCCATCATTGGGTTAAAATTCATGGCAGTTTTGCGATAGATAAGATTGCCAAATTTGTCTGCTTTCCAAGCACGAATCAAAGCAAAATCAGCAGTGAGTGATTCTTCCAAAATGTAGGGTTTATTATGATAGGTTGCCGTTTGTTTTCCTTCGGCTACCACTGTCATATAGCCGGTGGGTGTATAAAAAGCGGGGATCCCGGCACCACCGGCACGGATTTTTTCTGCCAAAGTGCCTTGTGGCGTGAGTTTTACTTCCATTTCTCCACTAAGTAGTAGTTTTTCAAAAAGCGCATTTTCACCAACATAGGAAGCTATCATGGTTTTAATTTGCCTTTTTTCAAGCAGTAACCCTAAACCAAACCCGTCGACACCCGCGTTATTAGAAATACAGGTTAATCCCTTTACGCCCATCTGGCAGACTTTGGCAATTAAACCTTCAGGTATGCCACACAAACCAAAGCCGCCTACCATCAGCGTCATGTCGTCTTTGATGCCAAGACATGCCTCATCATATGAATTCACTACTTTATTAAAACCTGTCACCCTGTTCTCCTTAATTTCTTTTAGCGATGGTTGCTACGGCAACTTTGGAGCGATTTGGTCTATTTAAAAATTGGCAAATATAGCTACCCGCGTCGATAAGTTTATCTAAATTAATATCGGTCTTAAGCCCTAAACCATTTAATAAATAGAGTACTTCTTCGGTGGCTACATTTCCAGTAGCCCCTTTAGCATAAGGGCAACCGCCTAATCCGGCCACAGAGCTGTCGATAGTGCTTGCGCCAAGTTCAAGACACGCTAATATATTGGCCAGCGCTTGCCCATAGGTATCATGAAAGTGAAGCGCAAGATGTTGTATGGGGATCTCTTTTGCCACCGTACTGAGCATGGATTTGGCCTCAAGCGGGGTGCCAACACCAATGGTATCGCCAAGGGAAATTTCATAACAACCGGCTTCATATAATCTTTTGGCAACCTTCACCACGGCGCTGGGTAAAATTTTTCCTTCATAAGGACAGCCCAAAACACAAGAAACATAACCACGCACGTTTAATCCTTGCTGACGCGCTAATTGGATAACTTGTGTAAATTCTTGCAAACTTTGTTCAATAGAGCGATTAATATTTTTTTGTGAAAAAGTTTCACTGGCAGCGGCAAAAACGGCAATATCCTTCGCTTGGCAGCGTAGTGCATTTTCTAAGCCTTGTTTGTTTGGCACCAGTACAGGGTAGCGTACGTTTGCACTTTTGGGTAAAAGCTGCATAATTTTTTCATGATCAGCCATTTGCGGCACCCATTTGGGGGAGACAAAGCTGGTGGTTTCTATTGTTTTCAAACCACTTTGTACCAACCGTTGAATAAATTCAATTTTAATATCGGTGGGCACAATTTCTTTTTCATTTTGTAAGCCATCTCTTGGGCCTACTTCGACGATTTGAATTAAGGGTTCCATGTTTTCACTCAAAATCAATTAGTTCGCAGCCTTCTTCTACTTGATCGCCAATTTGATAACGAATAGATTTTATCTGGCCATCTTGTGGGGAAAAGACCGTGTGTTCCATTTTCATTGCCTCTAAGGCCACCAATTTTGCCCCTTTATTGACACTTTGGCCGGCTTTCACCCAAATTTTACTGATAATTCCTGGCATGGGAGCAAGTAAAGAGTGCTCAGGATTTAATTTATCGAGTAATTCGTCAATGGAAAATGCTTTGCGCTTAAACTGATAGGCAACGCCTTCATAAAAGATCTCAATCAGGCGGTTGTCGACATAAAAATTGGCATGCATTTCATGGGTGTTAAAATTAGCATCAATAATTTCATCTTGCATACGAGCCGATAGGTTAACTTCCTCATTTGAGGTAAGATGCGTAATGTGAAGAAAGGCATTTGCCATTTTGCTATGTGTTACTTTGAAAGAAACAGCTTCATTCAAATAGTCAAGTTGAATATCTTCTTCATTGGGTAAATTTAAACGCCAGGCTTTTAGTTGTTTCCACGGGGAGTATGTCTCTTGTTCCAAAAGGCTTTCATCAGAATGCGTTAGTGCGATATAACAAGCTAAAGAAAGAATATCAGTGGAGGGTGAACGCGGATGTGGCAGTAAAGTTTCAAGCTTTTCTTCAATATGTTGTGTGTGGATTTTGCCTGTTTGAAATGCGTTATCATTTAATACATTGCGTAAAAAGGGCAAATTTGTTGTTAACCCGACAAGGTGAAACTGATTAAGTGCTAATTGTAAACCCAAAATCGTTTGTTTTCGGTTTTCCCCATGCACAATGAGCTTGGCTAACATGGGATCAAAATAAATGCTAATAGCATCGCCTTTTTGGATGCCACTATCCAGTCGATAATTAACCCCTTGAGGTAAAAAGATGGCTTTGATGGTTCCTGTTGAAGGTAAAAATTGATGATACGGATCTTCAGCATAAATTCTGGTTTCAATAGCATGACCAGTTGATTTTATTTGATTTTGTTTAAGTGGCAAAGGTTGACCATCTGCAACCAGTAATTGCCAGTGAACTAAATCTAAACCGGTAACCATTTCTGTCACCGGATGTTCAACTTGCAGGCGGGTATTCATCTCCATAAAATAGAACTGTTTTGCGCTGGTATATAAAAACTCAATGGTACCTGCGCCGCGATAATCAATGGCATTGGCGGCATTGATAGCTGCTTGATAAAGTTGTTGTTTAACCTCATCGGGTATATCCATTGCCGGCGATTCTTCAATGATCTTTTGATGCCGACGTTGTAAGGAGCAATCACGCTCATATAAATGCAAGGTGTTTCCAAAAGTATCGCGAAAAATTTGCACTTCAATATGACGTGCTTTGGTTAAATATTTTTCAATAAACAGCGTATCATCGCCAAAGCTCTTTAAGCTTTCTCTTTTTGCTGTTTCAATGGCATCTTTAAGCTCAGAAGCTTGATGAACAACACGCATGCCTTTGCCACCGCCGCCTTTGGCAGCTTTGAGCATCACGGGGTATCCAATATCCTTGGCCGCTTGCGTTAAAGTTTTAAGATCTTGTGCTTTACCCATATAGCCTGGGACCGTGGGGACGTTGGCGCGCATCATAAGGTCTTTAGCTTCGTCTTTCACTGCCATTTTAGCGATAGCATCAGAACTTGGCCCTACAAAGACAAATCCCTGTTGTTCACATTTAAAAGCAAAGTCTGCATTCTCTGACAGGAAACCATAACCAGGGTGAATGGCATCGGCTTGACATTCCTTGGCTATGTTGAGGATGTTGTCAATATTTAAATAACTTTTTTCAAGCGAGTCTGGCCCGACCCGGTAAGCGCAATCTGCAAGTTTGCAATGCAGTGCGTTTTTATCCGAATCGGCATAGATTGCAATGGTTTTTATATTTAATTGTTTTGCCGTTTTGATTATTCGGCAGGCGATTTCACCTCGGTTGGCAATAAGTAGTGTTTTTATTTTATTCATTAAGCTTTACACCATGTTGGCTTGCGTTTTTCTAAAAATGCGCTTAAACCTTCTTGCCCCTCAGGTGACATTCGCATTTCAACTAATTTTTGCACAGTGGTGTTTGCAATCTCGGGGGCAATCGTTAATTTATTCATAAAAGCATTCACCACTTTCAACGCTTGTGGTCCATTGTTCATTAAAGATTTAATTAACTCATGGGTTACATTTTCAAGTTCACTTTCTTGAGTTACCCTATAGACTAATCCAAGTTGCAATGCCGTTTGGGCATCAAAAGACTCTGCACTTAAAAAATAAGCTCTGGCAAAACGCGGGCCAATTGCGTTGATCACATACGGACTGATAATGGCAGGTATAAGCCCGAGCTTTACTTCAGAAAAACAAAAAGAAGCATTGGAAGATGCTATAGCGATATTGCAACAGGCAACCAAGCCAACGCCGCCACCATAGGCATTACCTTGCACCATGGCTACAGTGGGTTTGGTGCAGTAATAAATAGTATGCATGAGTTCATGCAAGGCACCAGCATCACGCAAATTTTCATCAACATTAAATTTTGCCATGCGACGCATCCATTCTAAATCTGCGCCAGCAGAAAAACTTTTGCCACTGCTTTTGAGCAGGACTATTTTTACAAAGGGGTTTTGCTCCATTTGTTTAAAAGCTTGGGTTAGCGCATGGATCATACTATCATCAAAGGCGTTGTGTTTTGTTGGCCGGTTTAAGGTAATGATACCAACAGCATTTGCCTGAACTTCGCTCAGGACGGCGTCGTTTTCGAGGTTGCTCATATTCTAAATACTCCAAAGCGGGTTTCTAGGATAGGTGCATTTAATGATGCTGCCAAACCTAATCCCAGTACATCACGCGTGTCGAGGGGATCAATGACACCATCATCCCATAGTCTTGCGCTTGAGTAATAAGGGTGGCCTTGTTCATCGTATTGCGCGGCTATTTTTTGAATAAATTTTTTCTCATCTTGACTGTCCCAAGCTTGAGCGGCTTTTTGCATTTTTGCTTTTTTCACCTGGGCTAGGACACTGGCGGCTTGCTCTCCGCCCATGACAGAAATTCTAGCATTGGGCCACATCCATAAAAACCTAGGATCATAGGCACGGCCGCACATACCATAATTTCCTGCACCAAAGCTTCCGCCTACAATAACGGTTAATTTAGGAACTTGAGCACAAGCAACGGCGGTCACCATTTTGGCACCATCTTTGGCAATCCCGCCGGCTTCATATTTCTTGCCCACCATGAAACCATTGATATTTTGTAAAAAAACTAATGGAATCTTACGTTGACAACATAGCTCAATAAAGTGTGTTCCCTTTTGCGCAGATTCGCTAAATAAAATGCCATTATTAGCCAATATCCCAACCGGGTAGCCATGAATATGCGCAAAACCACAAATCAAGGTTGTACCATAAAGTGCTTTAAACTCATGAAAACAGGACGCATCGACAATACGTGCAATAATTTCTTTCATGTCCATGGGAGTTCGTAATGATTCAGGAATAAGTCCGTAAATTTCACGACTATCGTAAAGCGGCGCTTTAGGCGGTTGTAAGGCAATGACATTCCCTTTTCTTTTGGCTAAGTTTTTGATGCAGTCACGTGCTATCATCAGGGCATGTTCGTCATTTTGCGCATAATGATCAGCAACCCCAGACACGCGGCAGTGAACATCTGCTCCGCCTAATTCTTCGGCGCTTACATCTTCACCGGTAGCAGCTTTCACAAGGGGAGGCCCTGCCAAAAAGATGGTTGCCTGCTCTTTAACCATGATGCTTTCATCACTCATCGCAGGCACATAAGCGCCTCCAGCAGTGCATGAACCCATGACTACCGCAATTTGTGGGATCCCTAAACTTGACATAATAGCTTGGTTAAAAAATATCCGTCCAAAATCATCTTTATCAGGAAACACTTCATCTTGGTGAGGTAGGTTAGCACCACCAGAATCGACTAAATATATGCAGGGCAAATGATTTTCTTGTGCAATGGTTTGCGCTCTTAAGTGCTTTTTCACAGTGATAGGGTAATAAGTGCCACCTTTTACGGTTGCATCATTGACGATTAACATGCACTCAATGCCATGGATGCGACCAATGCCGGTGATAATACCCCCACAAGGGATATCTTCATCGTAAAGTTTATAACCGGCCAAGGCACTTAATTCTAAAAAAGGTGAACCCTGATCGAGTAATTTATTTATTCGTTCACGTGGTAATAACTTCCCGCGTGAACGATGGAGATCCTGAGTTGCTTGTCCGCCACCTTGCGCAAGGGTTTGGGTCAGTTGTTTTAAATTATTGACTTGCTGCAAAATATTTTCAGCATTTTTGGCAAACTCAGGTGTCTTAGTGTTGAGATTGCTTTTCATGATGTTATCCTTTTATCTCAATTGCCATGGCAGTTGCTTCACCGCCTCCTATACACAAGGCAGCAACGCCACGTTTTAATCCACGTTGTTTTAGGGCATAAATCAAGGTAGTAACAATTCTTGCACCACTGGCACCAATGGGGTGGCCTAAGGCACAAGCCCCACCATTTACATTGATTTTTTCACTGGGGATATTCAATTCTTTCATGGCTGCCATAGGAACAACTGCAAAAGCTTCATTGACTTCGAATAAGTCAACCTCAGTCACTTTCCAATTTACTTTGTCCAGTACTTTTTGAATGGCTTGGATAGGCGCTGTCGTAAACCAACTGGGTGCTTGAGCGTGCGTTGCATAACCGACAATGGTGGCAAGCGGTGTGATTTGCCTTTTTTGTGCTTCACTTTCAAGCATCAATAAATGGGTTGCTGCGCCATCAGAAATGCCGCTTGCATTGGCGGCGGTTACCGTGCCATTTTCTTTAAACGCGGGTTTTAATTTGGGGATTTTATCTGGTTGTGCATTTAAAGGGAGTTCGTCGTTGATAATTTCAACTTTACCAGTTTTACTTTCAATGCTCACGAGTGCTATTTCATTGTAAAATGTTTTATGATCAATAGCTTCTTTAGCACGTTTTAGTGAGAGCAGTGCAAAGTCATCTTGTGCTTGCCGTGAAAATTGATATTTGTCTGCGCACAGTTCAGCAAACACGCCCATGAGTTTGCCTTTATCATAAGCATCCTCAAGGCCATCTAAAAACATATGATCATATAAGGTGCCATGGCCCATGCGATAACCTGCGCGTGCTTTACTCAAAAGATAAGGCGCATTGGTCATGCTTTCCATGCCACCGGCAAGTATTACTTTTTGTTGCTGGGTCAATAAAGTATCGCACGCTAACATCATGGCCTTCATGCCAGAGCCACACATTTTGTTTATCGTCGTGCAAGGCGTTGCCTCTGAAAGCCCACTCATCAGTGCAGCTTGTCTTGCCGGTGCTTGGCCTATACCAGCACTTAACACACAGCCCATAATGACTTCATCAATTTCATTTACCCCAAGAGAAACTTCTTTTAGCGTAGCTCTGATAGCATAGCTTGCCAGTTGAGGCGCGCTTAAGGAGGCAAAACAGCCTTGTAATTGACCAATTGGGGTTCTTTTAGTGGCGACAATAACAACCTTGTTTTCGCTCACGCGCTATCCTTATTTTGATTCTTCAAATAATTCACGACCAATTAACATGCGCCGTATTTCAGAGGTGCCTGCGCCAATTTCATATAATTTAGCATCGCGTAAAAAGCGCCCGGTGGGATATTCATTAATATAACCATTTCCGCCTAAGCATTGTATCGCTTGTAAAGCCATTTGGGTGCCATGTTCAGAGGTGTATAATATGGCCGCGGCGGCATCTTTGTTAGCTAAAGTTTTTGTTGCATCAGCGGCTTGAGCGAGCGAGTAAACAAAAGCACGGCTGGCATTCAGTGTGGTGTACATATCGGCAATTTTGCCTTGAATAAATTGAAATTCGCCAATGGCTTTGCCAAATTGCTTGCGTTCATGCACATAAGGCACCACCACATCAAGACAAGCTTGCATGATCCCCAGGGGGCCTGCAGCTAAAATTAGGCGCTCATAATTTAAGCCACTCATTAATACTGCTGCGCCTTCATTGCGCTTTCCAAGTATATTTTCTTTAGGAACGATGCAATTTTCAAAGACAAGTTCGCAAGTATTAGAGCCGCGCATACCCAGTTTGTCGAGTTTTTGTGCAGTTTTAAAGCCAGGAAAAGTTTTTTCAATAATGAAGGCCGTGATCCCTTTGGAGCCTTTATCTTTTTCGGTACGCGCATACACAACGATAATATCCGCATCAGGCCCATTGGTTATCCACATTTTGCTGCCATTGAGTACATACTTATCATTTTGCTCAAGAGCACTTAAAGATAAACTCATTACATCAGAGCCGCTGCCCGTTTCACTCATGGCAAGGGCGCCCACATGTTCACCTGAAATCAGTTTAGGTAGATAACGTTGCTTTTGTTCTGGTGTACCATTACGGTGGATTTGATTAACACAAAGATTAGAATGGGCACCATAACTTAATCCCACGGAGCCAGATGCACGACTGATTTCCTCCATGGCAATGACATGTTCTAAGTAACCAAGCTCGGCACCACCATATTGTTCGTTAACGGTGATCCCTAATAACCCAAGATCGCCCATTTTTCGCCAGAGCGCATTAGGAAATTGGTTAGTTTCATCTATTTTGTGGGCAATGGGAGCGATTTCTTTTTGGGCAAATTGCGATACGGTATTACGGATAAGTATGGCAGTGTCATTGATCAACGGGAACATAGACGTTTTCCTGTGAACCATCCTATTATTGGTATCAACATACTACTAAATAGAGCTTAAGAAAGGAACGAAGATGAAAATACGCGACAATATTGCAGTAGTAGCAGGGGGTGGTTCAGGCATGGGTGCCGCAGTATGTAGGTATCTAGCTGAAGAAGGTGCAAAGATTATTGTGATTGATAAATCTGAAAATGCTGCAACGCACATAGCAGAAGAAACGCATGGACTTGCCATAGCTTGTGACATAACAAAAAGTGAAGCGCTTGAAAAAGCGTTTGATAAAATTGCCAAAGCCCATGTTCGTCCCATTAGTATTGCGATTAATTGCGCAGGCATAGCGCCTGCCAAAAGAATGGTTGGGAAAGAAGGCCCCATGCCTTTATCTTTTTTTGAAGAAGTGATCAATGTAAATTTAATTGGCACTTTTAATGTAATGCGTTTGGCTGCAAGCACGATGATGAAATCTGAAATAACCCAAGAAGGTGAACGCGGTGTTATTATCAATACCGCTTCTATTGCTGCTTTTGAAGGGCAAATTGGCCAAACAGCCTATAGCGCCTCTAAAGCAGGCATTATTGGCATGATGCTGCCAGCAGCAAGAGAATTAGCCAAATTTGGCATAAGAGTGATGACCGTCGCGCCCGGATTGGTGAACACGCCGATGTTGCAAGGTATGCCTGAAGAAATAAAAGCATCACTTGCTGCGCAAAGTTTATTTCCCAAAAGATTTGCTGAACCTGAAGAATTCGCTGCACTGGTGGGGCAAATTATCACCAATCCCATGCTGAATGCAGAAGTCATCCGCTTGGATGGTGGTATGCGGATGATTTAAAAAGGTCATTGAGCAAAACGAGCCACAGAGGCTCGTTTTGCTTTTCTTATCCTACTTTCATCTGAGATATTTTTGCTGTCACTTCATCTAATCTCAAATCATCTTGTTCCATTTCTTCTTTGGCCCAATAAGAACCTTTTTGACCAACAAGATAGCCTTGTTGTACACCTGATTTTAAGTGCATATCAAGAAGATAATAGAGATCATTTACATGGTCTAATCTTCTTTCAGGATAAGGGGCAACTTTTTCCATGACTTCGGTAGGTTTGAAGCCTTGATGATAATGATAATGGGTTTCAATCCTGCGAGGAAACATTTTATTCCATTCCTTGCCATTCTCAGTGAGTGAAAGGATCCCGCATTCTCGCATATCTACTTTATGCCTCTGTGCAAGTTCAAAAGGTTGTTTGGCAAGTGTTAGATTTTGTGCGCGCGCTTTTTGGGTTAGCGCTAAGCTCGCAGCGTTGGCTTCTTTTTGATCTACCGCTTTGTGCATGGTATCAAGCCACTCTTCTAAAGCATTTATCATTTTAAGACCATCTTTACCATAATGAGCATACAACTCTTGCAGGTGTTTAAGCCGATCTCCTTGTAATTGAATGCTGATGAATTCAATTTCCGATTGGGTTACCGCTTCCGCTTTTTTCAAGCTGACTAATTCATGCATTAATGGTTCTAGCAACTGAGAGGGTCCTATTTGGATTTTGCTCTTTAGAAATGAAATGAAAGAATGCTTAAACAAAGCAGTCATTGGTGGCAGGATTATTTTCTCAGAAGCAGGTTCATCCTTTTTCATTAATTCAGTAAACAAATCTGAAAGGGTATTTTGAACACTCTTAAAATTAATGCTGCCAGAAATATTCTTGAGTATGATTTTTAAAAATTTTTTCACATTTTTTTGTTTTTGTGAAAAATCATCTTCAAGCATTTGGTGACGTAAAAGTTGCGCCGACATTTCTTTTTCTTTTTCTTGGAGCGCTCTTTTGTCTTCTTTGCTAAGTTCTTTTTCGCCATGAAAAGTTAATTGCGCTTGTAGTGCTTCTAAGGCATGAAGTTGATTTGCTTGCGCATCAAATGCTCTTAAGGCTTTTTTGACCTTCTTTTTAGCGTATTCGTAAAAATTTATTGAAGTGGGCATAGGACACCTTGCAGACATAGTATTATTAGTGTCATAAATAATACCATTATAGTTAGTAACCTGCAAAAATACGGGCCGCTTTTAAATTGTTAACTGACTTTATTTTGTTAATTCTCGCCCAATAATCAGACGCTGTATATCGCTGGTGCCCTCATAAATACTTGCGACGCGCACATCTCTATAGATTTGCTCTAAAGGAAAATCTTGCAAATACCCATAACCACCAAATATCGAAATGGCATCACGACATACTCTTTCTGCCATTTCGCTGGCAAAAAGTTTCGCCATCGAAGCTTCTTGTAAACAAGGCAGATGATTATCGCGCAACGTAGCCGCATGGTATAAAAGTTGTTTTGCCGCACTTAATTGGGTTGCCATATCTGCTAATCTAAAACTTACTGCTTCATGTTCACATAATAATTTATCAAAGGCTTTTCTTTCTTTTGCATAATTAAGGCTTAAATCTAATGCTTCTTGCGCCATGCCAATAGATTGTGCCGCCACCCCTAGGCGACCACTTTCTAAATTACTTAAAGCAATTTTGTAGCCCATTCCTAATTGTCCCAATAAATTTTCCTGTGGTATAACCAGATCTTCAAACACAACTTGGGCAATTTCGCTGGCATGCTGGCCCATTTTGTTTTCACATTTTGCCACCTTGTACCCTTTGGTATCGGTAGGAACAATAAAAGCACTGATCCCTTGTTTTTTGTCTGCTGAAGTTCTGGCAAAAACAATGGCGATGTCAGCGTTTTTCCCTGAAGTAACAAATTGCTTTACGCCATTTAATATAAATTCATTGCCTTTTTGGGTTGCTTTTGTTTGTATATTAGACGCATCAGAGCCCGCTTGGGGTTCGCTTAAACAAAAGCACCCTAATTTTTCACCTTTGGCCATGGGAACTAAATATTTTGTTTTTTGCTTATCTGTTCCAAAAAGTAAAATAGGCAGGTTGGCAACACTATTATGTACACTCACAATGGTTGATAAAGCCCCATCTGCTTTGGCAATTTCTTCAATGACCAAAACATAAGATAAGTACGATAGTTGTGTGCCACCTAAGGACGGTGGAATAAGCATTCCCATAAAACCAGCGAGGCTTAATGCTTGGATTGCGCTTGTAGGGAAAGTTTTATTTTGTGCCCATGATTTGGCAAACGGACGAATTTCTTTGGTCGCAAGCAAGCGGGCATTTTCTTGAATTAAACGTTGCTCTTCTGTTAGAAGCATAAATAACATCCTTGTGTTTAGCCCTATATTTTGTACAAATTATCAGAAATTGGATTACTGATCTGCTTAAAGGTTACGCGAAGGTGCTGGGGCTGATAGAATGCGGCAAGCCTACGGCAACATCCTTCAGAAAGGAGACTAAATGAGTCATAAGTCAACCATCGTTGCACATTTTGATATACCTTATTTTCGTTACCTCAATGAGCAAGGCGAAGTTGAGCAAGAGGTTCCTGCTTTTGCCAAAGATCAAAACACGGTTCAAGCACTTTATCGGATGATGATGTTAACGCGTCTTTTTGACAAAAAGGCCGTCGCTTTGCAACGTACAGGAAAATTAGGTACTTATCCTTCTACGTTGGGTCAAGAGGCCATCAGTGTGGGTATGGGTGCTGCCATGGCTAAAGATGATGTACTTTGCCCTTATTATCGAGAATATGGTGCGCAATTTTGGCGTGGCGTGAACATGGAAGAAATTTTGCTTTATTGGGGAGGCGATGAAAGAGGCTCTGATTTTGCCAATAACACGGAAGATTTTCCTATTTGTGTTCCTATCGCCAGTCAAACACTCCATGCCGTTGGTGTGGCCAGTGCATTTAAATTACGCAAACAAAATCGTGCTGTGGTTACCGCTATCGGTGATGGTGGCACCTCACGCGGTGATTTTTATGAAGCTATTAATGTCGCTGGGGCTTGGGAATTACCTGTGGTATTTGTGATCAACAACAATCAATGGGCTATTTCAGTGCCGCGCGCTGAACAAACCAAAGCGCAAACGTTAGCCCAGAAAGCCATCGCAGCAGGTATTGAAGGTTGGCAAATTGATGGTAATGATGTATTTGCGATGAAAGATGCTCTCGAGCAAGCGCTTAGCAAAGCACGTCAAGGCAAAGGGGCTACAGTGATTGAAGCGCTTTCTTATCGCATGGGCGATCACACAACTGCCGATGATGCCAGTCGCTATAGAAGTTCTGATGAGCTTAAAGAAAATGAGAAAAAAGATCCGATCCTAAGGCTGCGTCTTTATATGGAACACGCTAACATGTGGGATCAAAATAAAGAAGCAGCGTTAATTGAAACGCTCACTAATGAGGTCAGTGAAGCTGTAGAGCGTTTTAGCAACATTGGGCCCCCAAAACCAGAAACCATGTTTGATTACCTTTATGCCAAATTACCTAAAGCCTATGAAGCACAACGTGAAGCGTTGAAAAAGGAAGGTGGTGCATGAGCGCAATTACTTTAATTGAAGGGGTAACCCAAGCTTTAGCTTATGAGCTAGAACATGATAAAGACGTTTTTGTTTTTGGTGAAGATGTAGGCGGTAATGGTGGTGTATTTAGAGCCACGGAAGGTTTGCAAAAGCGTTTTGGAAAAGACAGAGTCCGTGATACCCCATTGGCAGAAAACATGATTGCAGGTTTAGCTGTTGGTATGGCGTCGCAAGGGTTGAAGCCTGTTGCTGAAATTCAGTTTATGGATTTTATTTGTGCCGGGATAGATCAGATCCTTTCTCATGCAGCAAGATTACGTAATCGTACCCGCGGCCGACTCACTTGTCCGATGGTGATCCGCACGCCTTCAGGCGGAGGCATAAGAGCTCCTGAACATCATTCAGACAGTATGGAAGCCTTATTTGCACAGATCCCAGGGTTACGTGTTGTTATTCCCTCATCTCCATCTCGTGCCTACGGTTTATTGTTGGCTGCTATTCGTGATCCTGATCCGGTTATCTTTATGGAGCCAAAACGCATTTATCGTATGGTCAAAGAAATTGTACCCGATAACGGTGAAGCGCTCCCTTTAGACGTGTGTTTTGTTTTACGTGAAGGTAAAGACATTACCTTAGTGACGTGGGGCGCGATGGTGCATGAAACCTTGTTGGTAGCAGATAAATTAGCTGCACAAGGAATAGAGGCAGAAGTGATTGATGTGGCCACTGTGAAACCGCTAGATATGGAAACCATTTTGGAATCCGTTGAAAAAACAGGACGCTGTGTCATCATTCAAGAAGCAAATCCTACCTGTTCTTTAAGTGCCGATATTGCTGCGCAATTAGCCGAGCATGCCCTTACCTCACTGATGGCCCCGATTAAACGCGTAACAGGTTATGATACGGTGATGCCCCTGTATCGTTTAGAAAAATTATTTATTCCCAGCGAAAAACGAATTTTAGCTGCTGTTAATCAAGTGTTGGAGTATGCATGAAAACATTTCACTTACCTGATTTAGGGGAAGGTTTGCCAGATGGTGAAATTACTAAATGGCACGTTAAAGAGGGTGATTTAATAAAAATAGATGATCCTTTAGTATCCATTGAAACCGCCAAAGCCGTGGTGGAAGTGCCTTCTCCTTTTACCGGGAAGGTCGTTAAACTTTATGGCAAAGAGGGTGAGATTATCCCCACTGGCGCACCCCTTGTTGATGTTCTTGGCGAAGCCAAAAAAGAATCAGGGACTGTAGCAGGCGAAATTAAAGTCGGTGAAGAAATCATTTCAGAGAAAGCCGCGACTATTTCTGGTCGTGCAGGTATTAAAGTATTACCTGCCGTGCGTGCATTAGCCAAAAAATTAAATGTCGATTTAAATATCATTACCCCGACTGGGGCCGATAACACCATTACAGCCGAAGATGTTAAAAAGGCAAGTGAAGCGTTGCATGATGCAGGCCCACTTGAACCCTTAAAAGGGGTAAGGCGTTCTATGGCGCTGACCATGAGTCAATCACACAGTGAAGTGGTACCAGTGACCATTTTAGATGATGTTGACATTACTGCGTGGGTAAAAGAAAAAGATTTTACCGTGCGGGTAATGCTGGCGATAGTGAAAGCTTGTCAACAAGAGCCTTCTTTAAATGCCTGGTATGATGGAAAAGCTATGGGCAGAAGATTGCTCAAACAAGTTAATATTGGCTTAGCCATGGATAGCCATGATGGTTTATTTGTGCCGGTTATCAAAGATGCCCAGGAAAAATCACCACAAACACTGCGCAATGAAATTGAGAAATTCAAAGAAGAAGTGAAAAACCGCACCATTGCGCCGCAATCGTTGCAGGGTGCTACCATTGTTTTATCAAATTTTGGTAAATTTGCTGGGCGTTATGCTAACCCCATTATTGTGGTTCCCACGGTGGCCATTTTAGGTGTGGGAGCGTTACGCGAAGAAATAAAGCCTGTTCATGGTGAACCAAAAGTGCGCTCAATTTTACCTTTATCGCTTTCTTTTGATCATCGTGCGGTAACAGGTGGAGAAGCAACCCGATTTTTGGCTTCCATGATGAGTTCTTTACAATAACGTTCTAATATTCATAGCCAGAAAATTTCTTTTTAATCAGATAATCAAGCGATAGTTGTGATGGTCCGTAAACCATCACAACGGCAATTAATAATCCCCAGGTAATATGTTGATACAATCCATTAAGACCATCGGGTGTCCATAAATAGGGATAACATCCTACGATGGCAATATTAAATAAGAATAATAAACAGGCATTCACCCTAGAACATAAGCCAAGCAATAATAAGCAGGGTAGCACGAGCTCAAAGCTTGTTCCTAAAATGGCAGCAATTTCTGCTGGAATAATCGGAACGTGATATTCATTTTCAAATAAAAAGACTGTTGAGTGCCAATCTTTGGTTTTGAGTAGTCCGGAGAAAAAAAAGGCTTTAAAAAGCCACAACCTTATCCCCAAATCCAGTACGGGAACAAATTTATGGAAGAGTCTTAAACCCCCTGTGTATATTTTCAACAAAAAGCGGATGATTGGCATTTTATTCTTCCCTTATTTTTATTAAGTAAAGCACGCCACCAACATAAGGATACTGTGTAAAAAATGAGTGAATTTAAGCTGGCGTTTTCTAAATATGTGCTACATTTAAGATAGGAAAAGCAAGGGGACATTGCTTTTACAGCTAACCTCATTAGGAGACAGTATGCGTAAAGAAATTATTGGATTAATTATCAGTGCTGGTTTGGTATATGCGCAAGCAGTTGTTGCTAAAGATGTGAATCGTAATGATCAAGGCACAGCCGCGTTGTCTCAATCTAAATCTTCTAAGCAAATTGCTAAGAGAAACAACTCTAAGCAATATGCTAACAAAAACTACTACAAGAAAACCAAAGGTAAAGCGCAAAGTGGTAGAGAAGATGAATATACGCAAACAGAACATGGCTATAGCCCACGATCAACTCATACCAGTTATGATGCGAATCATGAGCTTTTAAACAGAGTAGAAACAGATCTTCCCATGAATACCATAGGGCGAGATCATCGTTAATTGTTTAAATAAACAGCTTTTTCTATACAGCTATCCTCCTACTTATGCGTGCTAAAAAATATTTTTAGCACGCTTTTTCTTTTTTTTAATTCCCTTCTTTCAATGATTTAGCAGAGTGTTGTTTGATTTCATGTGCTTTTGGCGTGTACCTCATCTTTTAATTTGGAAAACAAACATAGATAATGAAAAAAACCGATAAAAAGGGTTTGATTTTTAACACTAAATATATTTTCAGTTATCCATTAGGGGGAAGTATGAAAGTCAAAACAACAATATTATCTGCAGTCTTAGTAGGACTCTTTGCTGTTAGCACGGGAGCTTTTGCTTGGGGCGGCGGTGATCGTGGTTATGGTTGTCATAGCAAAGGCGGCGGCGGCGGCGCCATGGGCGATAACACCCGGGGAAGAAGCGGTGGGGTGGATAGAAGCAATGAAGAACTCAATCATGATAATGGTTTACAAGGCGCAGAAAATGCTTCTGCAAGTGAGCGCGGTCATGGTACTTCTATCAGCCACATAGCCCGTGGAGAGCCAACTAATCCTGAAAATACATTTAATAAAGATAAAGAAGAAATGATGGATCACGATTAATTTCCTTTCAGTAGAACAACGCAAGATAGCCGTCTTGCGTTGTTTTCATTTAGTCTTTGGTGATGGGTCATCCCTTTTTTAAGCCATTGTTGTGCAGCTCACCTTTTATTTTGGTAATTAAACATACATAATAAAAATACAGGTGCTGTATGTTTAACCTGCCTAAGGCTAAAAGGGGGTAACCATGAAAGCTAGTCATTTATTAGCGTTCTTATTGGTAAGTCTGTTTTCACTATCCACTGTCGTGTATGCAACTCAAAGTGGCGGGGGTGGTGGGGCACAAGGTGATTCGACAAGAGAAAGAAGCGCCCATGATCATGATCGTGGTGGGCAAGGGGAGAAAAACCGTGATAGCGAGTTACAAGCTGGTGAAATGTCATCGGCTTCTGAAACTGGCATTGGAACGCCTCTTGGTCATATTAGGGTGGGCGAACCACATGACAAAAATTACAGCTATAATCACGATAGAGCAATATTAAAAGATCATAGATAAAGCTTAGTGATCTTTACCAAGATAAGCAGATTGCACTTTTGGATTGGCAATAAGCTCGTGGCTTGGGCCTTCAAGTTCAATCTTACCATTGACAAGCACATAGGCGCGATGGGCTAATTTAAGCGCAAGATGTGCATTTTGTTCTACTAATAAAATGGTAGTTCCCATCTTCGATATTTCTTTTAATACTTTAAATAGCTGCACGACCACAAGCGGAGCCAAGCCTAAACTTGGCTCATCTAACAAAAATAGTTTAGGTGAGCTCATCAGCGAGCGGCCCATGGAAAGCATTTGTTGTTCGCCGCCAGATAAAGTACCAGCACGTTGATGTTGACGTTCTTTTAAAATGGGAAATAAGGCATAAACTTTCTCAAGATTTTGCGCAATTTGATTTTTATTGAGTAAATAAGCCCCCATCAATAGGTTTTCATAGGTGCTCATTTTGACAAAAATTCTGCGTCTTTCTGGAGCAATAGCAATGCCAAGGGACGAGATCTCATGGGTTTGACGATGATGAATGGGGTTGCCTTGAAATAAAATTTTGCCACTTGCAATTTTAGGCTGATGATACAAAGACATGAGTAAACTTGTTTTTCCAGCGCCATTAGCACCAAGTAAGGTGACAATTTCATTTTCATAAATATGCAAACAGACATCATGAAGTGCTTGTATTGCGCCATAGCTTGCACAGACATTTTCAAATGATAATAAAGGCGCTTTACTCATTTTGCACTCCTAAATAAGCTTCAATGACTTTGGGATCTTTTTGAACCATTTCGGGTTTGCCTGTACTTATAACCACACCGTGATCCAGTACGATTACATGATCGGAAATAGACATCACCAAAGACATGTCATGCTCAATAAGTAAAACAGTTACTTTTTCTTCCTTGCGTATGGATAAAATAATTTCTCGTAATTCTTGGGTTTCTTGAGGATTTAATCCTGCAGCCGGTTCATCTAAACACAATAATCGGGGTTTGGTGCACATGCTGCGGGCAATTTCTAAGTGTCGTTGTTTACCATAAGGGAGCATGCCAGCCAAACGATTGGCGTCTTTGGCGAGATTAAATTTTTCAAGCCAATAATAGGCAGTTCGTAGATTTTCTTGAGTTGCTTTTTTAAAGGCACTTAAATTTAAAAAGCCACTGGCAAGATTACGGTTAGTGTGGCAATGCTGTGCGACCAGCAGATTTTCAATCACTGTCATTTCACGAAATAAACGGATATTTTGAAAGGTTCTGGCAATGCCGTTTCTGGCGACAAGATGTGAGCCGCCAAAGGCTTTATAATACAAAATGGATAAGAAAGATGAGGGATTTTTTAAGTGTTGAAACTTTAAGGGCTCCCCAAGTAATTTGCGCAGATTAATTGTGTCTTTATCTTTGTAAAATAAAAGTTGCCCACTATCTGCGATATAAAATCCAGTTAAACAATTAAAAAGGGTTGTCTTACCTGCGCCATTTGGCCCAATCAGTGCCGTGATCGACCCTTCTTTTACCGATAAGTTCACATCACTCAATGCCTTTAGTCCACTAAATTGCATGCTAAGCGAACTGACGGTAAGTAAATCATTGGCAAAAGTTGTCATGTGGGTTTCTCAAAAGCAAAACGAGAAAATTTGATAAGCCCTTGGGGGCGCCATAGCATCATGGCGACCATGAGTCCGCCAAAAACCAGCATACGATATTCTGAAAACTCACGTAAAAACTCAGGGAGCAATGTGAGGACCAGCGCAGCTAATATCACACCGATTGTTGAGCCCATGCCTCCCAAAACCACTATCGATAAAATTAAGGCTGATTCAGCAAAAGTAAAGGAAGAAGGCGATACAAAGCCTTCTAATGTTGCAAAAAATACGCCGGCAATGCCACCTATCATTGCACTTAAACTAAAGGCCCAAAGTTTAGTGGTGACATGATTAATCCCAAGTGAGCGACAGGCAATTTCATCTTCTCTTAAGGCTTCAAAAGCACGTCCTAAAGGCATACGTTGTAGACGTGAAATAAAATGCACGGTTAGGGTAACAATGAAAAATAACACGATATAAATAAAAAGATATCGATGTGAGGTGTCAATAGGAATGTTGAAAAAGGAAGGCGCTGGCACTTCAACGCCATTAGGGCCACCGGTTAATGATGACCAATTATTCAATACCAGGCGTACTATTTCCCCAAAACCTAAGGTGACAATGGCAAGATAATCGCCGACCATGCGTAAAACCGGAAAAGCCAATAATGCTCCAAGCAAGGCGGCAAGGATTGCGCCACAAGGTAGGGCCGACCAAAAACCTAAATGAAAATATTGTGCCCCTAAGGCATAGCTATAAGCGCCAATAGCATAAAAGGCGACAAAACCCAGATTCAATAATCCAGCCAATCCCACAACAATGTTAAGCCCAAGGCCCAGCAAAATATAGATGAGGCAAAGGATGGCAACACTCAACCAATATTTGCTGATCAAAAAAGGAATAATTAACAACGTTAAACAAACAAAAACCCAAACAAACCGATGAGGGATAGTCTTAAATTTCTCTATACGCGCTTTTTGTTTAAATTGTTTGTTAATATCTTTAACAAGGTGTATTAATGGGGCATTTTCTTTTAAGATATCAAGGCAAAATTGGCCTGCAAATACTAAGCCGAGTATCCACCAGGCGCGCCATGAGATAATGTCAAGTTGGTAACCCTGTAATACAAAACATAGGATGGGCCCAAATAACAATAGCGCAAAAAGGGAACTTATCAGTGCATTTTTAATAGCAATAAAAATTTTCATGCTAGACCTTTTCAACATCTTTTGCGCCAAGTAAGCCATTAGGTTTAAAGATAAGCACTAAAATTAATACAGCAAATGCAAAGACATCCTTATAATCTACAGCGACATAAGCTGAAAACAAGGATTCTGTCATGCCTAGCAAAAGCCCGCCCAGCATCGCACCAGCGATAGAACCAATGCCGCCTAAAACAGCGCTGGTAAAAGCTTTAATACCAATTACAAAGCCAATTGCAAAATCAAAAGAACCATAATTTAAAGTGACTAAAGTTCCTGCAATCGCGGCCAAACAAGAGCCAAGCACAAACACCAGGGGAATGATTTTATTAGGTGAAACACCCAGAATGGAGGCCATAATGAGATCTTGTTGGGTAGCGCGCATCGCTTGACCTAAGCGAGTTTTGTTAATAAACAAAGAAAGGAGCACCATACAGATAAATGAAACGACGATGATTAATGATTCAATATTGGCAAGGATAATTATATTATCACCCTGACCAAACTCCATTTTTCCACTAATCAGAACGGGTAATGCTTGTGTGCGGGCGCCTTGGCTTGTGCGTACAAAATTTTGTAATAATAACGAAACGCCTATGGCAGAAATTAAAGGCGCAAGTCGATTAGAAAAGCGAAGTTTTCTATAAGCAATTCTTTCTATTAACCATCCATAAAGCCCCGTGATAATCATGGTGATGAGTGCGGTAATAAAAAGAGTTAAGACTAGTGAAGGCAGGCCAAAAAGGGTTAACAGGGCAATGAAAATGGCAGTTAAGTAGGCAGAGATCATATAGATATCGCCATGGGCGAAATTGATCATGCCAATAATGCCATAGACCATTGTGTAGCCTATGGCAATTAAGCCATAAATTGAGCCTAATACTAACCCATTAAAAAGTTGTTGGAGTAAATAAGCCCAATCCATGATTTAGTTTTTAACTTGGTTGTACTTTCCTTTATCGTCCCACTCATACATAACATAGTCAGCGTCCTTCAGATCGCCTTTGGCATCCCAAGAACGTTTGCCCATGACGGTATCGACGCTATTATTATGTAACCAATCGGCCAGCTTAGCACCGTCCGTTGATTTAGTTTTTTCCATCGCTTTAGCGAGTGCTTGTAAAGCGGCGTAGGTATAAAGTGTATACCCTTCTGGTTCAAACCCTTTACTTCTAAATTCATTTAGCACTTTTTCACTGTTCTTGGCATTGCGCGGATCTGCGCCGAAAGTCATATAAACTCCGTTCACAATCTGTGGTCCACCAGCTGAACTCACAAAATCTTCCGAGACAATACCATCGCCAGAAATAAAGGGTGCTTTAACATCTTGTTCGCGCATTTGTCGAAGTAGTGGGCCGGCTTCGGTATGTAGACCACCAAAATAAACAGCATCAGCTTTGGTGTCTTTGACTTTAGTAACTAATGCGTTGAAATTTTTTTCCCCGCGGGTTAGGCCTTCATAAAGCACAACCTTAGAGCCAAGTTTTTCAAGTTCGGCTTTCATCGCATCTGCCAAACCTTTACCGTAGGTATCTTTGTCATGGATAACGGCAACTTGTTTTGCTTTTAGTTTGTCGTGGATGTAGTTTGCTGCGACTACCCCTTGTTGGTCATCTCTGCCGCAGGTGCGAAACACTGTTTTTAATCCGCGATCAGTAATCATAGGATTGGTTGAAGCGGGGGTAATCATGGTTGCTTTGGCATCGTTATAGACCACAGATGCTGGCATGGTAGAAGATGAGCAAAAATGCCCAATGACCGCAGTCACATTATCATTGTCGACCAAGCGATGCGCTACGGCCACAGCTTGCTTGGGCTCGCAGGCATCATCAGCCTTAACCAGTTCAATTTTTTTACCGTCAATGCCACCTTGCTTATTAAGATCTTCGGCAGCTTGTGTTGCACCATGCCACATTTGATCACCAAAAGCAGCATAAGGACCAGAGAAGGGGCCAGCGATGCCTATTTTAATTGTATCGGCACAGAATAAGGTTGGGCTTACAGTCAGCAATACGGCAAATAGGGTATGTGGGAATAATTTAGACACTCGACACTCCTTGTCACTTCAGTCAATAATTAAGTCTTAATTCGATTGTAAGGATGATATCCCTTTATGGCAATGGCCACTAACTGAGTTCATAAAATGGATTGGGCAGTCTTAATCTAGCTTCTGCATAACCTCCTTCAAGATCGGCACTTTGATCGCCAATATTGAGGACAATATCGTAGCCTAATGCGGTTATGTTACGTCGGGTAATGGTCTTGAACTCCTGAACACTTTGATCTTCACGCTCTAAAGGTTTTAAAACAAGCTCTTCCCAAGTGCTGTACCCTGCATTTTTAAGATTTTTAGTCGTCGCTGCGACAAACTCAGGGCTATTTGGCCGCGAACTAATAAAAAACACAGCCACCTTGTTATTAATGGCGTGTTGGTAAAATTGCAAAACAGGCACAATTGGCTTTGCTTCTGCTTGCATCATGACCCCAATAATGGCCGGCATATTATTCGTGAAAGCTAAGCGTTCAAGGCTGTGGTAATTAGTTAAAGCAGTTTCATCTACATCGAGTATCACTGCTAAGCGATTGGGGCGTTTTTGAAGTAGTTGTCTATCTAGATAATCTTTTGCATCGACAAGTTGCCGCTCAATTTCTTTAAAATATTGGCCAGATTCATAATAGAGTTTTAATTTTTCTTTCTCTGCTTGAGTTTCTGTTTTAGTCTGGATATTGAGGCCATAAACGGTGGTGGTAAACATTATTAGAAAAATACCCATTATGTTAATAAAGCGAATACCAAATAACATACTACTATCCTTATCATTACCACCGTGGCAATTTCAAAAATGCTCTGCGTCTTAAATCATGTAATAACACTAATACCATCGAGAAGATAAGTGGGATAAATAGGGATTGAACGGTAATATTAATTAACATGGCGCCTAAGGTGAGATCAGGTATTTTCAAGCTAAGTTTTGTTGAAACCAAAATAAAGCCAAGTAACAGGGTTAAACTAAAAATAATATTAAGTAATAAGGGAATACAGATAACACTAGCAACATGCCACCATTGTCCCCAAACGAGCCGATGACTTAATGTTAGTGTTTGAAATACATTTTGGTTATCGGTAATCACAAGAATAAATGAAAACATCAGCGAGATGGCGAAAATGATACCAGGAATAATAAACATCATCGTGCCGCTGAGCACAATGAGGCAGTAAAGCGCCGTGAGTAACAATAAGGGTATTAGCTTAAACATGGCATGTGTAAGCGAGCCAGTAAAGTGGCAAGTCACATTATAGCAAATACAATATAAACGAAAGATGAGGCCACTGAGCAGTGTAAAACCAGCTAACCAGGCAATAAGAATACCCCATAAAACAATTTTATTACTTGCATATAAAGTACTCAGTGTGTAGGGAGCAATCATTAAAAAAGCAGCGCAGAGAGAATAGGGTAGAGAGCTTGCAAAGGCGTGCTTATAAAGCGAAAAACCTTGCTCAAGAATTTGATGACTATTTTGCGGTTCATTTTTTAAAGTAAACATACTAATATAAAGTCTCTTCGCATTTTTAATTTAGAAGTATTATTGTCTATTTTGAATATATTATCATTAACGCAATTAAAGTTAATTTTCAAACAAATTATATAATATGAAAGCACTTATTATTCAAGATCTGCATAAAAGATATGCTAATGGCATTCATGCCGTCAAAGGGATTTCCTTAGAAGTTGAAAGAGGGGATTTTTTTGGGCTATTGGGCCCCAATGGGGCGGGCAAATCCACCACCATTGGGATCGTTTCATCCTTAGTGAATAAAACACAAGGTCAAGTAACTGTGTTTGGGGATGATTTAGACAAATCAAAAGAATGTGCAAAGGCGCATATTGGCTTAGTGCCACAAGAATTTAATTTTAATGTTTTTGAACGCGTAATAGATATTTTAACGCAACAAGCGGGTTATTATGGGATCCCTTATCGCCAAGCTAAAGAGCGAGCAGAATATTATTTAAAAAAATTAAATATGTGGGACAAAGCGAAAGAGCCTGCTAGAAATTTATCCGGGGGATTAAAGCGTCGTTTATTAATAGCCCGCGGTATCATTCATGAGCCAAAATTATTGATATTAGATGAACCTACTGCCGGGGTTGATATTGAGCTGCGGCGTTCTACTTGGGCTTTCTTGCAAGAGATCAATGCCCAAGGCACCACGATTATTCTCACGACGCATTATCTTGAAGAAGCTGAGACCTTATGTAAACGTATTGCCATTATCAATCATGGTGAAATCATTCAAAACATGGGCGTTAAACAACTGTTAGCGCTATTAGCAAAAGAAACGATAGTATTAGATCTCAAAGATCCGCTTAAAGCGCTTCCCGAAGTGACTGGTTTTGAATTTGAACAAAAAGATGATTTGACTTTAGAAGTAAGTTTTGCGCGTCATACTACTTTAAATCAATTATTTATTGAGCTTGTTAAGCAAAGCATTTTTGTTGTTAGTATGCGTAATAAAGCAAATCGTTTAGAAGAGCTTTTTTTAGAATTAGTAAAAACAAAGCAAGGATAGTGAGTGAATAGAATAAACAGGGTTGCCCTTTATACGCTAACACGTAAAGAAATTATGCGTTTTTTTCGTATTTGGACACAAACCTTATTACCTTCTCCTATTTCTATTGTGCTTTACTTTGTAATTTTTGGTAGTTTAATTGGACCGCGTGTGGGTGAAATTGAGGGGCATGATTATATTGCCTATTTAGCTCCTGGCTTAATTATGATGGCGATTATCAATAACTCATTTTCCAATGTGGTGGCTTCTTTTTATGGGGCAAAATTCCAACGTAATATTGAAGAAATGTATGTTGCGCCTATGTCCAGCTGGGTGATTTTATTAGGTTTTACCATTGGCGGGGTTGCCAGAGGGTTTATTGTTGGGCTGATTGTTACTGCGGTAGCACTTTTTTTTACCAACTTGAGTTTGCACCATGTGGGCGTGATTATCTTAGTTGTTTTTGCTACCGCAATGTTATTTTCTTTAGGCGGTTTAATAAATGCCATTTTTTCACGAAAATTTGATGATATTAATATTATTCCCACTTTCGTGCTAACACCTTTAACTTATTTGGGCGGCGTATTTTATTCAATTAACATGCTGCCAGAATTTTGGCAAAAGGTGTCTTACTTTAATCCGATTTTGTATATGATCAATGCTTTTCGTTATGGCATGTTGGGTACGTCCGATGTGCCGGTGATGATTTCCTTAAGCTTTATTGTGCTGGCCAATGTGATTTGTTTTATTGGTGCTTGGTATTTGTTAGAGAAGGGAACGGGCATTAAGGCCTAGGCAAATAGTGTTAGTTAATATACTTTTATTATGGGCTCGTTTCTTATTCAGGGAGTTGGTATAATGGGCCCCCTTCCCGGAGAGGTGTCAGAGTGGTCGATTGAGCACGCCTGGAAAGTGTGTGTACGTGATGAGCGTACCGAGGGTTCGAATCCCTCCCTCTCCGCCACTTAGTTGGCTATACTAGTGCTATGGAAACCGTACGAATATCCCCCGAAGAATTGTTTATCATTAAATCTGCTTTTAAAAAGCATTTTTCTAATACTGATCACTTATGGATATTTGGATCAAGAACTGATCCAAAGAGACGTGGTGGTGATCTAGATTTTTATATTGAAACGCCTGAAATTGATTTTGAATTGATTTTAAAAAGAAAATCAGCTTTTGTGAGTGAATTGTGGGACAAAATTGGTGAGCAAAAAATAGATGTAGTGATTAACTTAATCAATAAACCTGCTGATTTGGCTATCTATAAAGAAGCTCAAAAAACTGGAGTTAAGTTAGTATGAAAGATTTTTCTGAAGTGATTAAAGTCTCAGATATCCATGTGGAACGATTAAAATACGCCGTCCAGCATTTAAAAGAACTATTTCCTTTGAAAGTAGATTCTTTGGGTGAGTTATCGATGGAAAGGTTATCCATTATTGAATTGATGATTAGCCGTTTTTCAAAGTTGCAGGATTATGTTGGCTCGCAAGTATTTAATTACATATTAACGAATTCAGGTGAAAATACAGATGAAATGACTTTTATTGATAAGTTAAATAAGCTTGAAAAACTGAGAATTATCGAAAGCGCTGATGAGTGGAAAAAGATGCGACAGTTACGCAATCATCTCACCCATGAGTACCCTGATCATCCGGAAATAACAGTTCACTTTTTAAATCAAACATTTGATTTTTCTAATCGGCTTCTAGAAGCTTATAAGCAAATTGTGAAGAAACAACAAAATTAATATTTACCAAGGTGCACACTTGGAAATTCTTCACGCTTCAAGCGATAAAGCACATGCCAGCTTAAAGGATGATCGCTTGGCAGCAAAGGATGTTGAAAATTCTCTTGAGTTAAGTGATGCATGCCAATTTTTTGCATCACGCGTTGTGAGCGAATATTGGCAGGCACGGTAAAAGAGACCACTTCTGGAAGTTTAAATTCGGTAAAGGCCTTTTCAAGAATGACTTTAGCGCCTTCTGTGGCATACCCTTTGCCCCAGTGTTTGGAGGCCAAACGCCAACCAATTTCCACCGTCGGGGTAAAGTGCGCTTCAAAGGCAGGAATGTTTAGCCCAACATAGCCTATAAATTCTCCGGTTTCTTTTATCTCACAGGCATACAGCCCAAAACCATGTTTATCAAAATGTGCTAAAATCCTGTCTCTGAAGGCAGTAGATTCTGCTTCACTGAGCAGGCAGGGCATATGCTCCATCACAAGCGGATCTTGATTGATAAGCACAAAAGGGGTTAAATCGCTCGCTTTCCATTCACGCAGGATAAGGCGTTGGCTTTCGAAGGTTTTCATTGTATGAGTGTAACAGATTTCAATTAGGTTACCAAGGCGCACTCACGGTAGCATGTGAACAGATCTCATGGATGGCCACGCCAATATCTGCAGCCACAGGATCTAGCCACGGTGATTTTTCTAACGCGATTAAACCATCTTTGAAGCCTGCATTTATACGTTCTTCTATTGAGAGAGTAGAGAATTCAAAATCTTTTGAGGAAAGCTCAGAATGGGGCGCTGTATATAAAAAACGTACAAAATGCATCATCGTGTCGATGCATTCATTTTCATATATTTTTTTAACATCAGCTTGCTTCTGAATCTCTTCTGGCATTTTTTGATAAAGAAAGTTGATCTCCCGTCTTAAACGTAAGATCTCTAAAAAGGATTGTAAGTGCATTCTATCTTGGCTTGAATACATGATATCTTTATATCGCTTCATCACATCATCTAAAGTTTTGGGATTTAAGCCAAAAGAATCAAATAAATTAGCCATAAAGCATAAGGTGTTGACATGATGAGAATCATTGATAATGGCTTGAACGGGCGTGTTACTTAAAACACCGCCATCCCAAAAGTATTCATTATCAATTTTAACAGCCGCAAAAGCAGGCGGCAGCGCACAACTGGCTAAGATATGATCGGGCGTCAAGGTATGTTTATTGGTATCAAAGAAAACAGCCTTACCCTTTTGGACTTCCACGGCGCCCACAGAGAAACGAAGTTTGCCACTGTTGAGTAGATCCCAATCAACCAAGTTTTCCAACGTTTTTCGTAAAGGTGTTGCCACATAATAACTAATGGTATCTGCTGATCCATTGGTTTCCAATAAAGGGTTTTTCACCCTTGGGCTAAACATGCCTGGTTGACCAAAAAGCAAGCTTGATTGGGCGCTTATATAGTTGAACCATTGTCGCGTTTGATCATCATGGGGAGTAAAACCGGGAAGTACAACTCTAGATACCAGATCCCAAAATTCTTGTAAGCGTGTAATACGGTTTTCGGGTTTATTTCCTGCGATGATTGCACCATTGATAGAGCCAATGGAAGTGCCAATTACCCAATCAGGATGATATTCATTTTCACTTAAAGCTTTAAAAATACCTAATTGATAGGCGCCTAAAGCCCCGCCTCCTTGAAAAACATAGGCAATGCGTTCAATGGATTTTTTGCTTGCTTTGACTTTATTGCGCATCTGCTGTATTTAATTCCAGAATATTGATCATGATGATACATAGTATTACTTCGACCAATGCTCATCAGGGCTTAAGCTATTCCAAAGTACTTTTAAATTTCCAGCCCGCAATCGTTAAGGTAAATATCCCAATCACCAGCATGGGCCAGATATTCATTAACACTTCAAGAGCCCCCATGTTTTTAAGAAAAACCCCTTTAATAATCACAAACAGGTGGGTAATGGGGATAAACCACGAAACTGGCTGCAGCCAAATGGGCATATTTTCAATGGGGGTGGCAAACCCTGACAGCAACATGGTTGGCATAATAAAGACAAAGGTGCCTAAGGTAGCTTGTTGTTGGGTTTGGCACAAAGAGGAGATAAATAACCCTACACCAATAATGGATATAATAAACACAATCATGCTTAAATAAAATAACAAAAACGATCCATGAAATGGAATTTGATAAATAGACATGGCTAAGATCATAATAAGCGTACTTTCAGATAGTCCAATAATGATGGCGGGGACCATTTTGCCAATTAAAATTTCACTCGGGTGAAGTGGTGAAACCAGCAGTTGATCAAAGGTGCCCATTTCTCGTTCTCTGGCAACAGAGAGCGCTGTGACAATTAACCCGATAACCATACTCAGAATACCAACCAGTTGTGGTACGGTATAATATAAATAATCCAAATTAGGGTTAAACCAACTACGAAAGTCTACTTCTACATTCGCTTGAATGTCTCTATTTTGTTGTTTAACAATATCCAGGTTGAAATTTTGGATAATACGTTGAACATATCCTTGCACAATTTGAGAAGAGTTGGATTTTCTACCATCTAAAATTAATTGTGTGGAAGGGGTTTGACCATTAGCTAATAATTTTGAAAAGTCAGGTTGTATAAAAAGAGCAACAAGTGCATCTTGATCATCGATACTTTTTTGCAGTTCTTTATTCGTGTTGACTTCATAAACATGGCTGAAATAGGGAGAACCTTTAATGCGCTCGATGAGTTCATGACTATACCAGCCGTTATCTTGATTCAAATAAGCAATAGAGATGTTGCGTACTTCCAACGTTGCGGCATTGGCAAATAGAATAAGCTGCATCAGCGGTGGCATGATAAGAACTATTCTCGCCCGTTTATCTTTTAAGATGGCTAATAGTTCTTTTATGACTAAAGCTTTTATACGCCAAAAAGATAGTTTAATCATTCTAGGCTCTTTTTACTTTTCTTGGAAACCATATATAAAAAAAAGCTGGCGATAACCAGCATCGCAAACATATTGGGTAGCAATTCAGACCATACAACCCCAGCTAAAAAACTCGTTTGAATAATAGAAACAAAATATCTGGCCGGCAACAAATAGGTTATAGCTTTAATAGGAGCTGGCATGGACTGTATTTCATATAAAAATCCAGAAAGCATATAAGCTGGCAAAAAAGCGGCATTGATAGCAGCTTGACTGGCAACAAACTGGTTTTTAGATAAGGTTGAGATCAATAAGCCTTGACTTAGCCCAGCTAAAAGAAAAAGACCCGTTGAAACTGAAAGTAGCAAAATGGACCCTACAAACGGCACTTTAAAAAAGAACACACAAATTGAAACACACAATATCATGGAGATCATGCCCAGTATAAAATAAGGAGCAACTTTGCCGATGATAAGTTCACTGATATGAATTGGTGTTGAAAGAATCGCCTCCATGGACCCGCGCTCCCATTCTCTTGCCACAACAAGGGCCGTTAATAGGGTGCCAATCAAAGCCATGATAATGGCGATTGAGCCTGGTAAGATGACATTACGACTTTTAAGTTCTGGGTTAAACCAAATTCTTGGCTCTACATTAATACTAGGAATGTCTAAGCCACTTTGTAACAGTTGGCTTATTGTCCAGTTTTGAACCACACCATTGGCATAATTTTGGACAAAACTTGCCGTATTTGTTTCAGTACCGTCAGCAATGACTTGCACCGGTGATGTTTGATTGCGTAGCAATTTAGCTGAAAAATCTTGCGGAATAACGACAATGCCACGGATTTTTCCGGCGACAAGCTCTTCAGTAAGTATGTTTCTGGTGGTGTCACTCTTAACGTTAAAGTATGGGGTGCTTTCAAAAGCTTTGGCTAAGCTTATTGCTTGCGGTGTGGTATCTTCTAATACTAAACCGATGCGAATATTATTTGTATCCAGAGAAACCCCATAGGCAAACAAAAACATCATCAGAGCAGGGAGAATAACAGCAATAATCAGCGTGCTAGGATCTCTTATCGCTTGAAGAGATTCTTTATAAGTAAAGGCGCCTAAACGTGCAAGCGAAATCATGTTTGACCTTGTGCCAAATGTTGTGACTCAGATCGATTAATTAATTCTATAAAAGTATCTTCTAAGGTGGGGTTGGGAAATTGCGTTGATTGAACTTGTGATTTTAGATTGTCAGGTGAGTCAGTGGCAATATTTTTTCCTCGATAAATAAGTGCAATTCTATCGCAATATTCTGCTTCATCCATGAAATGGGTGGTTATCATAATTGTAACCCCTTTTTGAACCATACCATTGATATGGGTCCAAAATTCTCTGCGTGTTAAGGGATCGACGCCTGATGTGGGTTCATCTAAAAATAAAACATCTGGCTCATGCATCACTGCACAAGACAAAGCAAGGCGTTGTTTGTATCCTAGGGGTAATGTGCCCGAATTCACTTTAAGGAATCGCCCCAGATCAAAAATGGAGATCATCTGGTTAACAGCCTCATTGCGCATTTTCCCCTTTAATCCATACACACCAGAAAAAAATTGTAAATTTTCAAGTACATTGAGATCGCTATAAAGGGAAAATTTTTGCGCCATATAACCAATTTTTGCTCGTGCCTGAGAACTTGACGTTTTTAAGTCTAATCCTGAAACAAGCGCATTTCCTTTGGTAGGTTGCAAAAGTCCACATAACATTTTAAAGGTGGTGGACTTGCCCGCGCCATTGGGGCCGAGTAACCCGAAAATTTCACCGCGCTTGATGTTAAAGGAAATATCACTGGCTGCATAGAAGTCGCCAAAGCGCTTTGTGAGATTTTGTGCTTGAATAACATCTTCCTTTTCTTTTAGTTTTTCTGTTATGTGAGCAGCAAGTATCGATTGGCGGCTAAATTTTCCTTTTAATATATCAATAAAAGCATCTTCAAAACGAGGTGCGGTTGGTTTAATAGCAAAGTCAACATTTTGAGGCGTTGTACTTGAAAATAAGATGCGCAAATATTTACCTTGAATGACGCCATCAACAACATCTTTTCGATTCAGTAAGCGTTGTAGCGTATGTCTAATTTCGCTTTGGGGGACCTCAATTTGAAACACGCGTCCTTGAACCGTATTGGCCATATCTTGGGGTAGTCCATCAAACAAAATTTTACCTTCGTTAAGCAAAATGACCTCTTGACATTTTTCAGCTTCATCCAGGTATGACGTCGACCAGACCACGGCCAATCCTTCATGACTTAAGGTTTGCACCATTTGCCATAACTCACGTCTAGAGACAGGGTCGACACCGACGCTGGGTTCATCGAGTAATAATATTCTAGGCTGGCTTAACATGGCACAAGCAAGTCCGAGTTTTTGCTTCATGCCACCAGATAATTTGCCAGCAAGACGGTCAGTAAATTCTTTTAAATTGGTAAAATGAAGCATGCGTTCAAAAATTTCTTTGCGTACAGTTCCTTTTAATTGATGTAATCTTGCATATAACTCAAGGTTTTCGATGACCGTTAAATCTTCATATAAACCAAATTTCTGAGGCATATAGCCTATCAACTCTTTATCATTTCCATCATAGAGGGTAATGGTGCCGGCGGTAGGTTTCATCAAGCCTGTAATAAGACGGATGAGAGTTGTTTTGCCTGCAGCATCTGGGCCGACCAAGCCAGTAATTTTGCCACTTTTGATGTTTGCATTGACATTATTTAAAGCTAAGGTGCTGGGATTAGTAAATTGCTTGCTGACATTATCAATTTTAATGGCAATATCAGCGTGATTGTTCATGATTCAGTTTCGTGTTTTCTAATAATGTGGCAGTGACTGGCATGCCTTGACGAAGTTGACCTTCTTTATCATCGACAATGATTCTAATGCGGTACACGAGATCGGTACGCAGCTCTTTAGTTTCAATATTTTTGGGGGTAAATTCAGCTTGGGGGGAAATGAATCCAACCTGCCCTTTAAAGGGTTTATCGGGAGCGGTATCTGTGTAGACCAAGGCGCTCATCCCTGGTTTTAAGCGTCCTAAATCTATTTCAGAAACATAAGCTCTTATCCACACCGGATTGGTCAAAGACAAGGTATACACAGGTGTGCCAATAGGAACTATCGCTCCTGGCTCCTTGATTCTTGTTAAAATGATCCCATCATTGGGTGCAAGAAGTTCAGAATCTTGCAAACGTATTTGGGCTAAAGATAATTGAGCTTTCATCGCTTCAAATTGGGCACTTGCTGCTTCAATATCTTCGGTACGAAACCCTTCCTTCATTAATTTAAGCGCTTCTTGGGCTGTTTTTAATCTTGCTTGGGCCTCATTGGCTGTAGCAAAAGCATCGTCATATTCTTGTTTAGAGGCATAATTTTTTTCTAATAGTTCTTTTTTGCGCGTGAGCACTTTGCTGGCATTATCATAGGTCGCTTGTTGCTGGTTCACCAAGGCGATAGCTTCTTGAATTTCTTGAGGGCGGTTACCGGTATTATATTTGGTGAGATTTGCTTGCGCAGCCGCGACTTGGGCTTTGAGATTGTCTACATCATGTTGGAAGGGGGTTTTATCTAAACTTGCTAGAACATCTCCCTTTTTAACTGTATCGCCTTCTTCAAAATGCATCTTTTCAATGCGTCCGGCTACCCTAAATCCAAGTTCCACTTGACGGATATCCACATTGCCATGAACAATAAGTTGCTTGTCATGAATTTTTTTAGTGTAAAAAAAATAAACACTTCCACCCACTGCCAGAACAATGCCTAGCAGAATGAGCCAAGGACTTAGTATTTTTCCAGTTATGTTTCTCATAGTGGATGTGTGGTCTTCCTGTGACCTCAGAGCTTCTCTTTTAATATTAGAAGGTAACTGCGCTTGAGGTAAGTAAATACCTAAAATGAAGCTTCAAAGCTGAATAGACTATCAGTCTATTCAGGCTCAGCACAAGGGAGACTAGTATTCACCTTTGGCGAAAAAAGCCGTCCTTGAATTTTATCAATTATCAAAGCAAAGCCGCCATTTCCCAAGACATTTGCTGATGTGATGACAGGGTCAAACAAGATATACATGGCCGTGATTAATGATAGCATTTGGCTATTAAACCCTAAGTAGGTTTCCAGAACCGGCAACATCACCATGATGCCGCCTCCCGGCACTGCGGCGACGGAAAATTTTGCTAACACAAAATAAAAAGCAAAAATCAAGTAATTGATAAGTGTGGGCTCCGGGACATCAAAACTTTTTAAAATTGCATAAGCCAAAATAGGAATAGCAAAACAATCCCCAATTAAATGCACATTGACCGTGGCGGGAATGACCGAAGGCGCGATATCAGGATGGTTGGCATTTTTTTGAGAGCCTAGAATGGTTAAAGGCATCGCTGCGGCACTAGACATTGTACTAAAACCTGTGATGGCAGCAGGTAACATATTTTTAATACTTTGTAATAATGAGCAATTTTTGGTATGGGCAATGAAATAAATAAATGAAATATAGCTAAATTGGGCTAAAGCTATCATGGTAAAAATAAGAGCATAATCTTTTATGAGCATTAACATCACGCCCTCATGCTCTAATTTGATAACAAAACCAGCCACGAACATAGGAATAAAGTAGGTGAAAATACGCAAGGTATGATTTATTACCGTATCCATCTTCGCGGCAATTTCTTTGGAAAGCGAGGGCTTAAAATAAGAAGCAATAAAACCTAAAGCTAAACCTGAAAACATGGCAATATTATTGGGAATAACCTTAGGTAATGAAAAAGTCCACAGAGCTTCAAGTGCCGTGTTATTTTCGGGAACGATAACGGATAAATCAAAGTGATAAACCCATACACCCACATAATGGCTTAAAAAGGTGGATATAAAATTAGAACAACACACCCCAGCCAATATTAAAAAGATTAGTTTGGATGCTTGCCGCGTTAAAGTTGCCATGACTTTAAACAATAAGCCAAAAATAATAAAGGGCAACAAGGTAATAATAATCGATTTAATGCTTAAGCTAATTGAATAAAGAAATGCTTTTGCTTCAAGGGGTAAAGTGTTTCCTAAAAAACATATCAATAAGATGAGCGCAACCAATATAAAGGGCATTTTTCGAAACATAATGGTAACCTTTAAATCAAAGTTTTATAAAGTAGAAGTAAAAAATTGGGTGCGAGTGTGTATACCGGCCTAGCCGGTAGTGGTAGTGTGAACTGTAGTGAGGATGGATAAATGCATGTTCATAAACTGAAGATAGACTATCTACTGAGGCACTGTCAACCTTTGCTCAACCACTTTGTCGCAGATATCTTGCAATAGGGTTATCCATTATAATTAAGAGTAAGTGTTGTATATACCCAGTAGGCTCTTTATTACCTAGCAAACCAACAAGGTAAATGTTTTATGGTACCAGTGCTATACGGCATTACTATTTTTCTGAGCGCTTTTTTACTTTTTTTTATCCAACCATTCATTGCTAAAGCAATGCTTCCCCATTTTGGGGGGGCAGGATTTGTTTGGATAAGTACCATCTTATTTTTTCAAATCGTTTTGTTGCTGGGATATTGCTACGCTTATGTACTAGCCAAATGGTTTAGCGAAAAGAAGCAAGCAGTCATTCACTTTTTGTTATTAGGAATATCGTTATTTTACATTCCAGTATATCTTCATTATACAGCTTCTTTAGATCAGCTTTGGTCACCCTGGGCAGTGATACTTTTGCTCTCTAAAAATGTGTTGTTTCCTTGTGTTGTGATCTCTGCCTCAAGCCCTTTATTGCAACATTGGTATTGCCAAATTCGTCAGACGACTTTTCCCTATGTGTATTATTCAGTTTCTAACGCAGGCTCATTAATTGGGTTGCTAGGATATCCGTTTTTATTCGAGCCGCTGATTGGTTTGAAAGTTCAAAGTATCACTTGGTCTATTTTATATGCTTTATATGTTTTTTTATGTATTGCTTGTTTAGGAAAATTGATTTTAACAAAAAATTATAAAGCTAAAATTGATGAGATTTTTACAGTCAGCACGTCCATACTATTAAAATGGCTATTGCTCACTTTTTTAAGCAGTGCATTATTGATATCTACCACCCAGTTTTTAGTTCAGAATGTCATTAATCTTCCGCTGTTATGGGTTTTGCCACTGGCATTATATTTGATTTCTTATATCGTTATTTTTTCTACACCAAAGCATTATAACAATGAATTTTGGTCAGCTTCTTTTTTTATTTGGTTATTGATGTTTTCCTGGCTAATTTATAATTCACAACTTGCTGGGGTTAATGTCGTTATTGTTATTTTGGCACTGTTGTATTCATCTTGCATGATTTGCCATGGAGAGTTAATTAAAACCAAGCCCCCTGTTAAAGATTTAACTTTGTTTTACATGGTCATTGCTCTGGGTGGAGTGTTTGGCGGCATTTTTTCAAATATTATTGCTTTACGTTGGTTTATTCATTGGTGGGATCTTTATTTACCACTGATTATAATCAGCATCATAAGTGCAATTATATTAACTAGGCAATATATTTCATCAAAAATCAAATGGAATTTAGCCTTATGTAGTACAGGGATAATTATTACGCTCACTTATGGATTTGTTGTTTTATTAGAAATTTATAACCCCAATGAGATCCGCGTTGCCCAATATAGAAATCCTTATGGCATGATTAGAGTATATGATTTTATTAACAACACTAATTTACCACGTAGAGCCATCTTTCATGGTATGGTAGTGCATGGTCTTCAATTAAAAGCCCCGCTTAACTCTCACTTTCCAACAACTTATTATGGTTATCATTCTGGTGTGGGGTATGCTTTTCATTATTTAAAAGAGCACAATCATTCCTTAAATGTGGGCATTGTGGGTTTAGGTTGTGGTACCTTATCAAGTTTTGGTGAAAAAGGGGATGTATTCACTTTTTATGAAATTGACCCAGATGTTATTACTGTAGCGAATAACTTTTTTTCATTTTTAAAAGAATCAAAGGCAACGATCAACATAGTAGAAGGGGATGCTAGGTTGTCGTTGCAAAAGAGTTCCACAACGTTAAATCCTCCTAAATTCGATCTTTTGGTGCTGGATGCATTTAATGGAGACGCCATTCCTGCTCACTTACTCACAACAGAAGCCATGCAAATATATCAAAAACTGGTAGTAAAGCATGGAATTATTGCTATCCACATTTCTAATACTTATATCAATTTATTACCTGTGACGATGGCTTTAGCAAAAGATTCAAATTGCATGCATTGGTGGATTCAAAACAAATCCGAAGTTGATAAGGGAATTTTTAGTGCCTCTTGGGTTTTAATTAGTTGCGATCCTGGGCTTGGTGGTTGGCTCAAACAACATGATGCCTATTTTGATCATCAACCAACAATTTCTCCAAGACTGTGGACAGATGATTATAATACGATTCTGCCGTTATTAGAGTGGCATGGCTAATCGATTCTTGACGTAAGGCTAACAGCTATGATTTACTTACCGAATCTTATTTAAGGTGCATATCACCATGAAACCTTGCTATCTTCTCCTTTCTACCTGTTGTCAACATTAGGTTGACACCTACACCTATTTTCTCTTATTAATGATACTTATATATAGCAGCTAACTTATAAAGTGAGATGAAATCTATATGCTGAACCGACGCGGTTATTGGATGATTTTGGTGGCAATATTGTTTGCGGTATTAGCAGGTTGGTCAGGACAACCCCTTATCATTAAATTATCGGAATTAGTTTCTGAAATCTTCGTCAGGTTGCTTAAGCTTATTAGTTTACCGATGATAAGCCTTTCCCTATTGGCTACCATTTCTTCTGTGGGAGAGCAGTCACTATCGAACTTAGGGAAGAGGATTGTTTCTTACACCATTTTAACCACCATGATTGCAGCGACCATAGCCTTATTGCTTTACGAAGCAATACAACCTGTTGTGTTGGTAACCTTAGAACAAAGTGCAAACATTCAAACGCCTTCTTACTATGATGAACTTTTAAAAGTTATTCCAAGCAATTTATTGCAACCTTTTTTGGAAGGAAATGTTGTTAGCATTATGTTGCTTTCATTGCTCATTGGGGTTGGTGTTGCTAAATTGCCAGCAGAACAACGTCAACCTATTCACCAATTGTTACAAAGTCTTTTTCAAATGATGATGCAGATCACGCGATGGATAGTAAGCTTTATGCCCATTGCCATTTGGGGCTTTATGACTTCTTTCTTTGTAGAAGTCTCTAAAGGGTTATCTTTTACGAATTTAGGATGGTATTTAACCACCATTTTGTCAGCTAATCTTATTCAAGCAATCGTTGTATTGCCATTATTTTTATGGTGGCACGGTGTTAACGCACGCAAAGTTTTTGTTAAAATGTTACCTGCTTTATCTTTTGCCTTTTTCTCAAAATCCTCTAGTGCCGCTATGCCAACAGCCATTGATTGTGCTGAACAAGGCTTGGCTGTTGCACCTAAAGTATCGCGATTTAGTTTCCCTTTATGCACCAGCATAAACATGAATGCATGCGCTGCTTTTATTTTAATTACCGTCATGTTTATTGCTCAAAGCCAAGGGATGAGTTTTACGCTGACTGAAAAGCTAACTTGGATTTTAATTGCGACCATTGCCGCTATTGGGAATGCCGGTGTACCTATGGGTTGCTTTTTTATAGCCAGTGCCTTATTAACCACCATGAATTTGCCATTAACCTTAATGGGGATCATTTTGCCGTTTTATGCACTGCTTGATATGTTAGAAAGTGCGATTAATATATGGTCAGATTCATGCGTGACAGTGGCTGTAAATCAAAGAGCCAATTTCACTCGGCAAATTATAGCGGACCAATAGGCTGTTCTTTTTCTTTACGCATTTTTTCAGCTGCGCTTACTCTTTCTAAAGCCGAAGCGGTCTGAATGGCTAATGAACCAAGCAACATATTTTCTTCGCTGCTAAAGTTACGCTCAGGATCTTTGGGAATGATCCCTAAAACGCCGTATATTTTATCGCCATTAGATAAGGGTAAATAAAACCCACGCGCGCTCGGCATGGTGTCTGTTCCGGCACCTGCTTCTTGCTTGTGTTTATAAACCCATAATGCAACACTTTCTTCTTTTAATTCTGCTTTTATGCCAGGATGTGAAATAATTTCAAGGTTTCCTTGTTCGTCAGGCGCCCATACGGTTGCAGCACAATCGAATATTTCACCGATATGATGGGAAACCACCTTTGCTATCTTTGATTTTCCAGGCGTAATAATCAATTTGCGAGAAAGATCATAGAGCTCAGAAATGTATTTTTCACGTTGTCTGGTCACTAAATGCTGTTGTCGAAGCCTTGAGGTCAGCGTGCTTATGACAAGCCCGGTTAATAATAAAACAGCCAGTGTGACGAGATCTCTTAAATGATATGCTCGAAAATTGTAATAAGGATGAATAAAGAAAAAATTATAACAAATTACAGCAAGGAGTGCTGTAAACACGGCGGTGCCACGTTCTGAGCTTGTGGCCACAATCACCACGCCTGCCAAATACATCATCAATACCGTCTCAGGCTCTAACCATTGTTTAGCAGGAAGCCCAAAAAGCGTAAACAAAGCAATCACAAAAATAGCATACAAAATCGACATCCAGGTTGCATAGGTGGCGCTTTGTTTTTTTAACTTAGGCGGGGGGATATCTTCATTAATGATGTAAATATCAATATTGCCACTTTTTTCAATAATTTCGTTCGCTAAAGATTTGAAGAACCAACGTTTGTAAGCTGGCGTGTTCGTTTTACCTAAGATGATTTTGGTAAAATTATTTTTCCGGGCATAGTTGACAATAGCATCGCTGGTTTGTGTTTCCTGAATGGTTTCAGCTTTGCCACCCAGTTGTTCAGCAAGTTGCAATGTGCGCTTTATGTTATTTTGTTCTTCTTTAGCAAGACGATAATATTGATCATTTTCTACATAGAGCGCCGTCCAAGGACATTTGAGTTTGGAAGCAAGCTGTTTAGCATTTCTAACTAGTTTTGTTGATAAACTCCCAGGCCCAACGCAAGCTAAAATTTTATCAGAGATAGATTGTTGTTTGCTTTGAAATTTTTTGTATATATCACGTAAAGCATCGACGCGCTCAGCGGTTCTTCGTAAAGCAATTTCTCGTAAAGCAATTAAATTTTCAATTTTAAAAAAATGTTGGGCAGCGCGCTGTTTGGCAAATTCTCCAAGATATACTTTTCCTTCGCTTAATCTTTCAAGGATAATTTCAGAAGGGATGTCCACCAATACGATTTCATCGGCATTATCAAATAATGAATCAGGAACAGTTTCTTTAACACGTATACCAGTTAAATTTGCCACCATATCATTTAAGCTTTCAAGATGTTGTACATTTAAGGTTGTATAAACATCAATTCCGCTTTCTAGGATCTCTTGCACATCTTGCCAACGCTTAGGGTGTCTTGAGCCAATGGCATTGGTGTGCGCGAGCTCATCGACGAGTAAGATAGTGGGTTTTTTTTCAATAGCGGCATCAATATCGAGTTCTTTAATGGTGATCCCTTGATACTGAACTTGCCGCAGGGGTAATAAGGTCAAGCCCTCTAGTAGCTTTGCTGTTTCTAAACGACCATGCGTTTCAATTATGCCTGCGACAACATTGACGCCTTCTTTGAGCTTTTCTTGGGCAGCAGATAACATAGCGTAAGTTTTTCCAGAGCCTGCGCAAGCGCCAAAGAAAATTTTTAATTTACCACGACGAGCATGTTTTGCTTCTTCAGTTACTTTTCGCAACAATTGCTCAGGATCGGGTCTTTCGGGCTCCATTAGTACCTATCTGCCTTATGTAAAGTAAGATTCAATTTTACGACATTCACACGCGGCTCTCCTAAAAAACCAAACTGTCTATTTTCCACCATGGAATTAACAAGTTCATAAAGCACAGACTCTTCAATGCTTCTTGCTTTAGCAATTCGAGGAATTTGGTAATACGCACTTGCAATAGAAATATGTGGATCCAAGCCACTTGCGGAGGCGGTGACAAGATCAATGGGAACAGGCATTGTATTATTTGGAGAATGCTTATTTAGGAGAGCCATTCTTTCTTTAATGTTCTGTAAAAGTTGAGGGTTTGCAGGGCTTAAATTGGAACCCGATGAAAGAAGAGGGTTATACATTGGCGTTGTAGCACTAGGTCTTGACCAAAAGAATTTTTCGCTTGAAAATGGTTGCCCAATGAGTTCTGAGCCAAGGACTCTATCTTCAATGATTAAACTTCCGTTGGCTAAGTTGGGAAAAGCAAGTTGATTTATGAACATGACCAATCCTGGATAGAGGATCCCTAATATAAAACTAAAAAAGGTAAGCAGTACTACCAATGGCCAGAGTTGATTTATTAAGTATTTTTTTTCCATGTTACTTTATTAATCCAATACTATTGACCAAAATATCAATAAGCTTAATACAGATAAAAGGTATAATAAGCCCACCTAGCCCATAGATCAGCGTGTTTCGTAAAAGCATTTGGTTTGCATTAAGCGGGCGGTATTTCACCCCTTTTAAAGCAAGTGGAATTAAACCGACAATAATTAACGCATTAAAAATAACTGCCGATAAGATCGCGCTATGCGGGCTGGCTAATTTCATAATATTAAAATATTGTAGCCCGGGAACTGTACTGCTAAATGCGGCTGGTAAAATAGCAAAATATTTTGCGACATCATTTGAAATGCTAAAAGTTGTTAATGCGCCACGGGTAATTAGCAATTGCTTGCCAATTTTTACAATTTCGATGAGTTTGGTTGGGTCGGAATCCAGATCGACCATATTGGCTGCTTCTTTTGCTGCTTGCGTTCCGCTGTTCATGGCGACAGCCACATCAGTTTGTGCGAGTGCCGGGGCATCGTTTGTGCCATCACCCACCATCGCAACGAGTTGACCATTTTCTTGATATTTACGAATGAGCTTAAGCTTGATTTCAGGCGTTGCTTCTGCATAAAAGTCATCTACGCCAGCTTCATTGGCAATGGTAGCTGCGGTAATGGGGTTATCGCCTGTGATCATGATGCTTTTGATCCCCATGGTGCGCAACTCAGCTAATCGCTCTTTGATGCCTGTTTTGATGATGTCTTTTAATTCAATGGCACCCAGTATTTTATTACCGTTGGCAACCACTAATGGAGTGGCGCCCAATCTTGCTATCTCATCGACTCTTTTAAGAATAGCGTCATCTACCACGCCGCCTTGGCTTTTGACTTCTGCAAGTATTCTATCAATTGCACCTTTGTGTATCTTTTGGCCATCTAAATCTATGCCACTTAAGCGTGTTTCAGCAGAGAAGGGGATAAAAGTGGCAGACTTCAAATCAGATAATTGCGTTGGCTTCACTTTATATTTTTCATGGGCAAGAACAACAATACTTTTTCCTTCAGGGGTTTCATCGGCAAGAGAAGAAAGTTCTGCTGCTTTTGCCAGCTCTTCTAAGGAGGAAGTCGGTGAAGGATAAAAAGCGATGGCTTGCCTATTACCCATGGTAATGGTTCCCGTTTTATCCAAGAGCAAGATACTTACGTCGCCTGCTGCTTCAACAGCGCGCCCTGAGTTGGCAATGACATTATTACGAATGAGTCTATCCATCCCGGCAACACCTATGGCAGAGAGCAAGCCGCCAATCGTTGTTGGGATTAAACATACTAACAGGGCCACTAACACGGTAAGACTAACAACATGTCCTTGCCCACTTTTTTGCACACTAAACAATGAAAATGGGAGTAAAGTCATGACAACAATCAAAAAAATAAGTGTCATTCCTGCTAATAAAATGTTTAGCGCTATTTCATTAGGGGTTTTTTGTCTTTTAGCGCCTTCCACTAAAGAGATCATTTTATCAAGAAAGGTTTCTCCAGGGTTTGAAGTGATACGGATCACCAACCAATCAGATAAAACAATGGTGCCGCCGGTCACAGAATCTCTATCGGCACCGCCTTCACGGATCACAGGCGCACTTTCGCCGGTAATGGCGCTTTCATCAACCGAAGCCACACCCGCAATCACTTGCCCATCTCCTGGGATAACATCGCCTGGGCCAGCAAAGACAAGGTCGTCATGTTTAAGTAAAGTGGCCGGAGTAAGGGTAAATTCTCTATCATGGACATGAGCAATTTTTTTCGCTTGCACTTCTCGGCGTGATTTTTTCAATGTTTCAGCTTGAGCTTTTCCCCGTCTTTCAGCCACAGATTCAGAAAAATTAGCAAAAATGACTGTAAACCATAACCAGAGCGCCACCTGTAATATAAATGAAGAGGGTGTTGGCGTGGTGGTAAATAAAGAAAAGACATAAATAATAGTGGTTAACAGGCAACCAATATAAGTCACAAACATTACCGGGTTTTTAACTAAATACTGTGGTGTAAGATGGGTGATAGCACTCCCTAGTGCCGGCAAAAAGGCTTGCTTACTTATTTTTTGACGTCTTCCTGAATGATCAGATTTTGTCATAGCATTATTTTACCAGTTGAAAGTATTCTGAAATGGGCGCTAACATCAGGGTTGGCACGAACGTTAACAGCCCTACCAATATAATCACACCCACTAAAAATAAAATAAATAAAGGCGTGTGTGTTGACATGGTGCCGATGTTTGTTGGCGTGTTATTTTTTTGTGCCATGGCGCCGGCAATGGCAAGCACAGGAATGATAATCCAATATCTTCCAAGTAGCATGATGATCCCAAGAAGTGTATTGTAAAAAGGTGTGTTGGCATTAATACCTGCAAAAGCGCTTCCATTGTTGGCACTGCTAGAAGTAAGCGCATAAAGGATCTCACTAAACCCTTGAGGGCCTGGATTAAAAATGCCAGCTAGCCCTGCTTTTGAAAGTACAGCAATGGCAGTACCAAACAAAATGGTTAGCGCAGGGATAAGAATTACAAGGGAAGCCATTTTTATTTCAAAGGTTTGTATTTTTTTACCCAGATATTCTGGCGTGCGTCCGACCATTAAGCCGGCAATAAATACGGTAACAAAGACAAATATCAAAATACCGTAGAGTCCTGAACCTACACCACCAAATATCACTTCTCCTAATAACATCATTGTCAGGGGTACCAGCCCGCCCAGTGGGGTATAGGAATCGTGCATTGAATTGACTGAACCATTAGAAGTGGCAGTGGTGGTACTGGCCCAAAGCGCTGAATTGACAATCCCAAAACGAACTTCCTTACCCTCCATATTTCCGCCACTTTGTAGAGGCGAATAGCTTTGTTCTATATTCAGCGAAGATAAAAGTGGATTAGCACTTTGTTCTTGCCAAATCCCATAAAGTGTCAGTGGAATGTAGACAATCGTCATTGCTATTAAAAGTGCCCAACCTTGACGTTTGTCATTCACCATGACCCCAAAGGTATAACAAAACGCTGTACTGATAAGAACTATCGCTAAAAGTTCCAAAAAATTAGATAAGGGCGTGGGATTTTCAAAAGGGTGAGCAGAATTCGCATTGAAAAATCCACCGCCATTGGTACCCAGCTGTTTAATAGCAATTTGGGAGGCCACAGGCCCTCCCGGGATTTTTTGGTTATGTGATTCTTTTGTTTGTGCTGATTCAATCAACGTTGTATTAACAGAAGGATTGAAATTTTGTATAACGCCTTGGCTGCCCAACACAATGGCAAGAACTAAAGATAAGGGAAGCAAAATATATAAAATGCCGCGCATCCAATCTACCCAAAAGTTGCCAATAAAGGGTGTATTCTTACGTACGAAGCCTCGTATCAGGGCAACAGCCACAGCCATCCCCATAGATGCACAAAGAAAGTTTTGTACCGTTAAACCAAACATTTGGCTAAAGTAACTTAAGGTAGATTCTCCAGCATAGGATTGCCAATTAGTGTTGGTAATAAAACTGGCAGAAATATTGAAGGCAAGATCTGCGCTGATGTTGGGAAAGTGTTCCGGGTTTAAGGGTAAATAAGCTTGGAACACTAACAGTAAAAATAACAATAAAAAACCACCAAGACTGGATATGATGACAGCGCAGGCATATTGCTGCCAATTCATTTCTTTGTTGGGATCAATTCTGGCAAATTTGTAACAAAAGTCTTCAATGGGCCCAAGCAGGCTTTCCATGAAGGTGAGTTGTCCGCTATACACCCTAGCCATGTAACTACCAAGGGGCTTAATTAAGAGTAGACAAACAACCCAGAACAATAAGCACTGTAATAAGCCATTGAGCGATATAAATATATTGCTCACTGAAATATCTCCGGTTTAAGTAGTGCAACTAAAAGGTATATCACCAAAAGGATCGAGGTAATACCTGAAAGTGTGTAAAGAAATTCCATTGTGCTACTGTAACCTCTCACATAAGGCGATTAAACCAAAGCACAGTGCAAAAATAAGTGCGGCAATAAGTAGGTATGTCATCAACAAAACCCTCACTTTTCAACCATATCTGAAGTTCTTGCTCAAGCCAATAAAAATCGGTGTGTTCATTGAATTCAAACTGGTTCATTTATTAATCTGTGATATGTTTAGTTTAGGATCTTTTTTGTTTAATTTTTAACTTATTATCACAAATAAAGTTGGTTAGTTTACAGAAATATGATTATATTTTTAAATGGGACTTCTTCCAGTGGTAAGTCCGTGATAGCACGAGAAATCATGCATCAATCTGAAAGGCCATTTTTGTATTATTCTATCGATCATTTAGTCAATTTTTGGATAGATGAAAAATTTGTTGCTTTTGAAGATGAGCCCAAAGCGTGGTTTTTTCAACAACATCTTACCAATATTATTGATACACAACCCTCCCATATTGAGGGCCCTGATGTAGATCAATTACGTTGGGATATGATAGAAGCATTTACCGTTCTTATTAAAAAAGGATACGATCTCATCATTGATGAGGTATTGTTGAAAAAAGAAATTTTTCAGCATTATGCGCACGCTTTATGCCATGCGCAAAAAGTGTATTTAATAAAAATAATTTGCGATCTTATTGAAAGTGAAAGGCGTGAGAAACTACGAGAAGACAGGTATGTGGGGCTGACCAGATCCATATATGAAAAAGTATACCTTGAGCCGCCAAGTTATGATTTAGAAGTCGATACGACCTCTAATCCCGTGACACAAAGTGCTGTGCAAATATTAAGTTTTATTCGAAAAAATAATTCACCTTTAGCCTTTTTAAATTATGTCAGGGGTGCGATTAGCTTCAAACCGCTTGCCAGAGAACATTTTAAGTTAATGCATACCTGGATAAACACACCTCATGTCAATAAATGGTGGGGTGATAAAAAAGAATGGACGATGGAAGATATAGAGGAAAAGTATGCTACACGCGTAGAACATTATGCACTGGTTAATAATAATAAAATGCCTATGTTCAGCTTTATTATCTATTGTGCGCTGACGCCCATTGGGTACATTCAATGCTATAACGCATATGAATACCCAAGAGAAGGGTATGTCCTTGAAAATTTACCGGCTTCACTTGGGGCGATTGATGTTTTTATCGGCGAAGCTGCTTACTTACACAAAGGCATAGGAACAAGAAGTGTCGCTCAATTTGTACATGACATCGTTTGGCAGTATTTTAATCACTGCTATGTAGATGTTGATGTTAACAATAAGATAGCTATTTTGACGTATCAAAAAGCGGGTTTTAAACAAGTGAAAGAGTATATTAAACCTGCAGTGATTGGCATGCTGATGAAAAAATGACGGATGGTACGTTATCCCGAACGACTTGTTCTTCGTAGCTCACGAAGTGAGCGAAGTAGAAAGCGAGGAGGGATCTCCTCTTTACATCCCTTTCTTCTTTTGTCTGGAGGTTATTAAGAAAATAACAAAAACCAGCGCAATAATGATTATTCCCAGGTTACCATATTTTTTCCATTCACTGACTTGCGCTTTTTGTGGAGGAAACTCTTTTTGGTAGTAATGATAGAGTCCAGCTACGCCAATACGGGCCATTTCATCATATTTTTGTTCGTTTAAGTTTTTAGTAACATTATCGATAATTTCTTTGGCATTGGCCTCATTATAAGCTTGTGCAATATTGCTGGTGGGGCGAATCACAGCCACTTTGCTGCTGAGCACAATTAACATTAACACCCTTTTGTCAACGTTAGGTGCATTTTTAGCAAGTTGCTGTATGTAGGCATTTAATACTGCATCGGGCTGACGTTCATAAAAATTGGGCAATACAACAACTTCAATATGTAATCCGTCCCTGGATTCTATTGCTCCTAATTCATTTTCCAACTTATCAGCCATATCTTTACTGACGACATGCGCATTGTCTTGAAGATGCATGCCATCGGCAAAAAGCGTTGTTGAAATAAAGCAAAATAAAAGCCCAATGAGTAATAGGTATATAAAAGGTAAGCCCACATTACTTTTTAAAGTAGGATAGGCTTTGTTCATAAGCACACAAGATCGGATAAGTGAAGTCATAGGGCTAAATCCTAGCTATAGTTCATTTTTATCATAGCTAAAGAGTGACGTTACATCCAATTTGTTTTAATGAACGCATTCGGGCACTGATTTTATTTGCAGCGAACAAGACAGTGCTATAATTTGAACAGCAAATAAGTTGGAATCACCCTGATATGGCATCTCTAAAAAAATCTATGGTTTTACTTTTTGCAGGTATATTCCTTGCGATAGGTTTTGGATCGATATACGCACATGAGGTGATAGTCAAAACAGCAAGAAGTGTTGAACCTTTTAAGCGACAAGTTCCTTGGGAAATTGATTTGGGTGATAAGGGTGTTTTGGAAGTAGCCATGATCAATGAATGGGGCTTTCCCATCGTGTCACTCTATGCCAATAAACAAGGTCCCTTTAAATTCTTAATAGATACTGGGGCAGATTCGTGTATTCTTTCCCATGAAATGGTAAAAAAATTAGCACTAACGGCAATAGATTCAAAAAAGAAAGAGTTTATCACCCCTCATCAAAGAGCGACGGTTGATATTTCCTTATTTATCATCGAAGAGCTGCAACTGGGTGACGTGATAGTTAAACACGCTCCTTTTGTCGCCACCAATACTGCAACGGATGATTTCCAATTGTTAAAAAATTTAAATATCGTTGGGATATTGGGCGCAAATCTTTTTCATGATGTTGTTTTAACATTAAATTTTGCGCAGCAGAAAATTGTTTTAAGCGATCATAAAGAATACAACCATGAAGGAACAAAGATCAAACTGAGCGGAACACATTATGTGCCGATGATTAAGGCAAAAGTACAAAATAATGAAAATATATCTGAATATGATTTGCTCATTGATTCAGGATATACCGGGTTTGTTAAAATGCCTGTTTGTTTCTCAGCAAGCGAAAAAGCAGATCATCCTGGTTCGGTTATCACCTATGATGCTTTCAATGGTTCCGATGGAGGATTTATTTCGGAACTTGATGGCACGCTAATTTTAGGAAATAAAAAAATAGAAAACCCCCTTGTTAAATTTAATATTGGAAATTGTGAAAAGCGTAACAAATGGGGATTAATTGGCACCCAGTTTTTACAATATCAAACGATGAGTATTGATCAAAAAAATCGTGAAGTTATTGTTCATTAACTTCCGGGTTGATTTCCTTGAGATCTTTATCCGCTAATCCAGATAACAGATAATCTTTAGCGCCTTTAAATTGAAAAATAGCAAAGGCAGCATTTTTATACAAAGTTGCCAATCCTTCTTGAAATAAAAAGGAATCTGGTTGAATGTGAATGGTGCGCATATCCAAAACATGATAAGTATAGTGAATTAATTTTTCATTGTTGGCTAAGGGTTTGCCATCATACAGGCGGACAAAATGGGCAATATTATTATCATCGCCTTTAATGACGGCGGATGAGTTTTTTTGTAGTTCATTGCTACTAATTTCCCGCATTTCGCTTTCTATATCATAGCGAAATTGCATATAATCCCCTTGAATCATTGAGCGTGGATCTAAAGCGGATATAGCCAAATACAAAGGCTGCCCCTGACTTAAGATAGCTTCTTTTTGATAAATGGCGATATTAAAAAAGCCAAGAATAACAAGCGCCCCAATAAAAAGAACAGCCGTTCTCATGATTCACTATCATCCCATCTCATCAATTTTACAAACAATCGAATAGCTAGCATAATGACGCCAGTAGAAATTAAAAGCGCTGCTTTGTAATCAAGTGTAAATGGTAGCTCGTAGTAAAATAAAATTAAAAATAAGCAAAGAAAAGCCCCACCAATAATGTTGAGAGCCATTTCATGTTTAGCATAACCAAGGATTAATAACCCTAGCGCAAGCAGGATCCCTGGTGTGGATACAAAGGCAAGCGCCAGGACTGCTAAACAGGCAAGCAAGGTCGATATGCCAAAGAGTTGTCTTTTTTCTTGCGCCAGAATAAGACAAAGAAAAATAAGCGCTATACCTAAGACCCCATTAAAAGCAAAAGACGGTACTTTTAAATAACTGGGATCTGAAAAGAAAGGTAATAACAGAACACTTTCGCAAAGCGTTATGACTAAGGCGTAGTTTAAAGAAGACCAAGACAACGACTTATTACGCCAGATAAATAGAAACCCTGCCAAAAACATCAACAAGCAAAAATAGCCAAAAAAAGTAACATTTGTTGAATAGAGAAATAGCGAATTATACAAAAGAGAAGTTAATGTAGCTGTAGATGATAAAAATCTATCAATGGGATTTGGAAATAGCACATAGGTGGGTAGTGTTACGAGTAATATACCCAGAGTAATCGCCCATTCTACGCGCAGTGGTATTAGTGAATGATTGGCTAATTGCTCAAAACCCATCACCACAAGCACTTTACCCACAATCATTAAAATCAGTGCAGATTGCAAACCTAAGCTTTGCCATATAGGTGTTTTGTATCTACAAGTATAATATGCAAGTAAGGCCAAAAGCATCGAGATGAAACCAACGCTAAACAACGAAACAATATCATCGTAATGAATAATCGTTGTAAAAAGAAATCCCATGACACAAATAAAACCTAGCATAGCTCCCACGCCCATTAAAAAATGAACATATAACGGCAGTTTCGTCATATTGGCATGCGATAAAACATAAGCTTCAGCAAAACGCCTTTGGGTTAAGTAGTTTTTCGTTTCGAGCCAATCTAATACGCTTTGTACACTATAGTTTTTCATAGTAGTTTATCTTGAGTAAGGTGTTCAATGGGTGTGATTTTTTTAAGTATACTTGCCCCAATGGTGAAGATAATTAACGTCATTAAAGCCATTAACAACCAACTTGCCCGTTCATTAATGGTTGGTTCAGTAAAGAGTGTCACATTGCTGAGGATCTTATAGCTTACCATGCTGCCACCAAGGCATAGTGCTAAAATCGTAAGACCTACTGCCCCAATATCAATTTTCTTGTATCGATAGTAATAAATGAGTGCAAACTGGATCAAGAGCCCAAGAATGGCACTTAAGCTCAAATAGAGATTTTTCCATTGTAGTGTTTGAATAAGAGCAAAAATGGGTACCAGTGAAATAATTAAAATGCTTAAAACGAGAAGAATCCTATACAGGCGTTGTTGACACCAGCTGATGTTTTTGTTTTGTGCATATTCTCTTAAGACAAGAAACATCCCAAAAAGCAACAGCTGTAAAAACGAAATAAAATAAATTGCATCTAAATTAACGGTCGTAGATTGCACCCAATATAAAGAAACGCTGATATTCAGTATTATTAACCACAGATACCAAAGAGCCAGGAATTGACTAATGCACACCCAAGGTAAAATCAACAAAGACCAGGTGAGAAATAATTGATAACTATCTGCCCCAGTTTGATAAGCCTGACCAAACACCGCCAGGAAAACGCCAACTAAAATGCAGGCAAAGGTTAGAAAAAGCTGGCCAGATAATTTGGATAATGAGAAAGCCCAAGCTCCAGCGGCACAAGCAATAAGTGCCGCCTCGATAGTGTGTAATTTATAACTGCTACTCATGTTCGCAAAGTTAAATGCAAAATAGAAAATAAGACCAGTGACTATAAATAAGGTACCTAAAATCTGTAGCATCCGTGACGTCCAGGCCCCCCAGCTGACATGGGGATACAGCAGTGCTAATACACTGTCTCTGGCTTGCTGATTAATAAAACCTTTGGCAAATAAATCATGAATAATCGATTGATTTGCTTGTTGTTGCATTAAGGTAATACTATCGTGGTCGTGATCTTCAATGCTCATCAGCTAGAATGCCGCTTTTCTATTAGTCCTCATATTTTCAAATTTCGGTTTATACGAGCACTTTCTTTAATTCACAACTAGATTTCAATACAGTTATTGCCTAGCGATGATAGGCGGAATGGGGCAGTTTAAGCTGGCGGCAATGGCCCTGACAAGCTCAACTTCCTCGAGGTTAAGCACATTATCTGAAGAGATGCACTCCAACAGCACATGAACAAGCTTTTCCTTACAAAGTGGCGATAAATACGCCAAGTTTGTTAATAGATCTTGAAACTTTAAGGGTTGCGTGTTGTTAATGATGGGCCTTTGAACTGCATTTTGTGTAAAATTTTTCATTAACTTTGCAAAGTCATTATCTTCCGTTTCTTGGTCTTTAGCACCCACTTTTAAGATCACAGATAACAATTGGCTAATGTCCGGTATCACAGGTTCAAAGGATGTGTATTTAACTTTAATTAATCGCGATTGTCCAAAGGTTGCATTTTCGATAATTTTTAGCAGGGTAAATTGAAATAGCCTTTTATCAGCGCTTGCGCTGATATCTTGTAGATTTTGATAAATTTGTTGTTGTTTTTCAGATGAGTTTTGTAAAAATGCCGGCAACGAAATATCTAATAATGGTAAATGTGTTGCTTTGGGTAAAGATAAAATCAGTTTGCTTAAGGTGATAACTTTTGCGCAATCATCGGCCGAGAGAGCTTTATTTAATAAGCTTGATATTTCTTCAATCTTATCTTCATGGTATGAAAGAATGAGTGCATAAAAAACAAGATCAACTTTTTGAGGGTTATGGGCTAAATCCTGGATTTCCATTGGGATCTGGCTTATAAGCTCTGAAGCAATTTGTACATGATCTGAGGTCGGATTCCCTATGCTATTTTTAACATCCAAAGGTGCAATTTTGACGTTTGCCATGACACTGGCTGCGCCCATCATCAAAGCAGGGGAAAATGCACTAGCGACTTTGGGCGTAGGTTTTATTTCTTCCTTGTCGGTAATCTTTTTAGGTAAATCTTTAAATTGACCTTCAGGATCAAGCAAGGCTATTCTCTTTTCTAAAGGAGGATGGGTCGCCAGCAAATTTTGGAACATTATCCATCTTGGGGTGCAAAAACATAGATGGCTGATATCCTCTACATTTTTTGTCGCAAGATAAGTTCCCTGCTCGCTAATTAATATTCGTCGCAAAGCGTAAACTAACCCTTGCGGGTTACGGGTAAACTGTACGGACGAGGCATCAGCTAATAACTCTCTTTGTCTTGCTACAGCCGCCTTTATTAATCGACCAAAAAATAAGCCAACATAGCCAATAATAAGTAAGCCAAGGCCTACTATTAAGATAGCAATAGCAATATTGCCACCACTTTTATTATCTGAAGAGCTACGTGTATTACTTCGTCCAAAAAAGCGTAATAAAAAATATCCCATTTGCCCAATAAGTAATAATCCCCCCAATAGTCCCATCAGCTTGAGGCTAATATGCATATCGCTGTTTAAGATGTGACTAAATTCATGTCCGACAACGCTTTGTAACTCATCTCGAGACAGTGTATCTAATGCACCTTGGGTGACAACCATGACGGTATCTTCAGGTTTGAATCCAGCAACAAAAGCATTGATGGCTTCATCTTCCATCACATAAAGTTTGGGAATGTGCACGCCAGAGGCAATAGACATTTCTTCGACAATGTTGATAAATCTTTTTTCTAAGAAATTGGTGGTGTTAGGTGAGATTTCGCGGGCATTGACCATATTTGCTACAGCAACGCCGCCTTCTTTTAAAGCCACCATTTTAAATAGCGAACCCAGAAAAATAACCCCAATGATAACCGGGGAGATAAGCAAAGCGACTCCCACAGCAAGGGAAATAATGGCCTCTTTATCGATATTGAGAATGTCCTCAGCGGTGAGTGGGTGCTGGGCATTTACCTGGGGCATATACTTTTCAGGCGATAAAGCGATAATGGCTGTCATAAATATTAAATCAATTGTCAGAATAATAAACACAATGGCGAGCAGAAAATAAAGTACTAACCAAAAGGTTTTCTTTTTTGCTTTATCTTGGCTTTCAAAAAAGTTCATTGCTTATCACTACTTTAAGTGAAGGAGACTTTAACAGCTTCTTTCGCCTCTGGTTTTGAAACCTCGAAATTCGTCGCCAAGCTAAAGCCAAACATTCCGGCGACCATGTTGCTGGGAAATTGTGAGCGATACGTATTGTATACCATCACCGCGTCGTTATAGGATTGCCTTGCAAAGCTCACTTTGTTTTCCGTAGAGGATAATTCCTCCATCAGTTGTTGCATGGTTTGATTTGCTTTTAAATCGGGGTAATTTTCAGCTAACGCAAAGAATTTACCCATAGAAGAAGTTAATGTGGATTCAGCGGAAATTAACTTCTGCATAGACTCATTATCATCAGGTTTGGCAGCTGTGGTGCTTGCTGCGGCTTTTGCCGTGTTTCTGGCATCGATTATTTTAGTGAGCGTTTCCTGCTCATATTTCATGTAACCTTTGGCAGTTTCCACTAAGTTCGGAATTAAATCATAACGTCGTTGTAGTTGCACATCAATTTGTGAAAAGGCATTCACAAATCTATTTTTTAGCTGAATTAGCTGGTTATAGACACCAATCACGTAGAGCACTATCAATAAAATAATGCCAATGAGCACTCCTAAGGTGATCAGTAGTGTTTGCATGATGAGTATTTCCTTTAAGGTTTGACTATTATATATAGTCTTCACCTCTTGGGTTTTCTTTAATTGAGCCGATAACAGCATATCTAAACAAATAATAAGTAGAGCGAGGCAATCATGGCCCACCAGAGAGAGCTGCAAGGTTTAAAAGTGCTCTTGGCTAACACTTACGCTTTGTATTTAAAAACACAGAATTATCATTGGAACGTGGTAGGGCCTCAGTTTCACGCATATCATTTATTATTTGAGACTGAATATAAAGAGCTCCTTGACGCGGTAGATGAAATTGCTGAAAGAATTCGCGCTAAAGGGCAATATTCGCCAGGTAGCTTTAAAGAGTTTTCTGAATTAAAAACAATACCTGAAGCTAAAGCTAAGCTTGATGCACTGGGAATGATAAAAGATTTAAGCGAATCGCATGAAACCATCTGCAAATCTTTGCACGAACTGCTAGAAAAAGCGAAAACTGAAAACGACGATGTGACCCAAGATCTTATTTTGGAAAGAATGGAATTTCACGAAAAAACCATTTGGATGTTAAAGTCGCACTTACAACATTGACCCACCTGTCTTTAATTGCTAGGATTGGCGATTTTAGGTTACTTGGGCAACAACATGGAACTGGTCAAATCGGGCGTTAAAGCGCTTATTCAAAAACAACGCGATCCTATCCTTTTTCTTATTCAGCACTTAAATGCCGGCCTAAGAAAGCTTAGTGCGCTTACTCATAAAGCGCAACTTTATTGCCAATGGGCGGTAAAACCAAACCCTGAATGGTTCGATCATTTTATTGATCAACATTATCAGTGGTCTGCTACTAAAAATCCGCTTGGTTGGGAAAGAGGGATTTTTAGCTTGCTAGCAGTCAAGCAGGATGCAACCATATTGGAAATTTGTTGTGGGGATGGTTTTAATGCCCATCATTTTTATGCCATACGCGCGAAGAAAATTATTTCTGTTGACTTTGATCCCAAGGCAATTAAGCATGCAAGCAAAAATTTTAAATCAGACAAAATAGAATATCGTTTGTGTGATATTAGGCAATCTTTACCACAAGGAACATTTACCAACATTATTTGGGATGCTGCAATTGAACACTTTACGCTAGAAGAAATGGATAATATATTTAAAGGAATTTTGCAGCGTTTAACTAAAGATGGCATTCTAAGTGGATATACCAATGCTAAAGCAGAATATGGTGCGAGTCATGATGATCATGAACATGAATTTGAATCTAAAGAAGAATTAAAATTAAAGTTAAAGCAATATTTTACTCATGTGGTGGTTTTTGATACCCAATATCCGGACAGACACAATTTATATTTCTTTGCCAGCAATGAACCGATGCAGTTTTTAGCTGATTTTAAAGAAAACTAGTCACTTTACATTTTTGTGTTTCATTGTAGACAGGTGAGCATCAACGCATAGAGTGGGGTCGCTCGTCCCATAGCGGGCGACATGAAGTTGATATAAAGGTCGATTAGCCGGTAAATTTGGATACTCGTACGCATCGGCTTTTTGCCATCCGGTATACTCGCTGTTTGTTTGTTTTAAAAGTAGTTCTAGATGCTCTTTTAAGCGTGACGGTTTATGTGCGCTGAGTCGTTCATTTAATTGTTGCATGACATCTTCTAAAGAGCAGGTCTGCATCAATGAATGCATTTTTTTTTCAAATGGTGAAAATGCACAGCGACCAATTTCTATAAGTAGGCAATCAAGTGTTTCTTCTAATTCTGTGGTTCGTTTACCTTCTGATTGTTGGAAACCATAGACGAAGTTGTATTTTTCTTCTAAGGATTTTAATTTATAATATTCTTCAAAAAATTCATTATCGCTCAAGAATTCAATTTGACAATCGAATTCTTGTCTTATTTCTGAAAGACTTTCATGATGTTCTAAAGTGGTTTGTGTAAAGGTCTCATTAAAGCTTTCATTCACTTTTTCTTCGCTTGTGGCTTGAAAAATTATCAAGGCGAATTTTTGCGTTAAAAGCGCTTCCCATTCCATGATTTGGGCCGTAATTTCCCCAAGCTGATGGTTTTTCACAATAAGGTTTAATTGTTTATTGTTTTGTATTTCAAACCTAAGATCATTTAATTTTACTAATCCTGAATATACAGCTTTAGGTGAGTAATTTTGCGCAAGTGTATCATTCTGAATTTTAATAAATTCTGTGTTTGAGGAAAATATTTTTTTAATTTCAAAATGCTTTACGAGATTAAATAAATTTATAAGTTCTGATGGTAACAAGATGTTGAAATGGTATTGATATAAGATATTGCCTATGGTCGCTGTTTTGAGATGTTTTAAAAATTTTGTTAAAGCGCTCATCAACGGAGCATCTTTTAAGTTCTCTTTAGAAGGCCTTAATTGCGTTTGAATGTAAAGTTCTAATGCCGCTTTTAGTGCATCTACAATATTGTTTGTTCTCGCAAAGTGATCATTGTAACGCTTTGTATATGCAGAATGGGTAAAAGTGAATCTTTTTTCTGTTTTAAATCCAAGGCTCATGGTGCTAGTCGACTATCTATCATTAAGTTGACTATAGTCTACCACATAACTACCAAAGCTGCTTTAGTTTTAAGCGACGAGCGGGTCCTGGTAACCTAAAATAATTTCTTGATGCTGGGTAATTAATTCTTGTGCACGTTTTAAAGAATCCGGTGTACTGATGTCGATAAATGGCGCATGACTATTCACGACTTCTATCTGCTTGCCTTGTGCTATCCATTTTGGAAAACAATCATGTTCTAAACTGGTTTCTTTATTGGTAATAATCTCGGCGAGCAATTCATTACGTAACAAATAAATGCCGGCATTAATAAGATCATTGCCGGGCTGTTTTTCTTTAAAAGCGATTAAGCGTTGTTGCTTATCTACTTCTAGCTTGCCGAAGCGTCCTGCATTGGGGAAACTTGTGCCAAAAATAATGCCATCTAAACTTGGCGAGTTTTTAAATTTTTCAATAATCGGTCTGAGATCAGCTAACAATATTGAATTGCCATTGACGACAAAGGTAAAGGGGCAAGGAAAACGATTAGCACATAAAGCTGCTGCACCCGCGGTGCCCAGGGGACGACTTTCCGTGATCACATCAAGGCAAAGTGATGGATAGATGCTAGCAACATGTTGCGCCCAGGCGCTGACTTTTTCAGCAAAATGCCCTGCTGAATAGACAATGTGGTTAAACCCGAGGGTTTTTAGCCACTGTGTTACCCAAAATAAAAAAGGTTCGCCTGCAACAGGGATTAAAGGAAAGGGGAGCTCTGGGTAATCATTAATAAGAGATCGTTTACCACCGACTAATACAATCGCAGTCATGTTTTACTTCTACTTCCTTGAGAGGGTATTCCTAAAGAATCGGAGAAAATACCTGTGTTTTTTAAGCTTTGCAATCTTTTTTGGGGGTTGGAATATAAAGAAATGTTATTTATCCAATTTAATTGACTTTACTTCAATTCAAATCCTGATTTAAAGAAATATTAAATTTGTAAATAAACTAACATAACAATAACGTCAGCAAAATCAGACAATTAAAAACACACAACGTGAAGTAAGTTTTTTAACATTTAGTTGTTTTTAATGCTGATCTCGGTACAATCTTCAGCATTGTATTAAGCTGCTATTTAAGAAGAGTAAAAGCATGTCTGGCGATTTAAAAAAAGCACTGATTACGGGGATTACTGGGCAAGATGGTTCCTATTTAGCCGAGTTTTTGTTGCAAAAGGGTTATGAAGTTCATGGGATAAAACGCCGAACTTCGCTGTTTAACACAGACAGGATCGATCATCTATACCAAGATCCGCATGTGGCGAATCGTCGCTTTGTGCTTCATCACGGCGATATGACCGATAGCTCCAGCCTTATCAGAATCATTCAACAAATTCAGCCCGATGAAATTTATAATCTTGCCGCACAAAGTCATGTGGCTGTCTCTTTTGAAGAGCCTGAATATACGGCTAATGCCGATGCGTTAGGGGCTTTACGTATTTTAGAAGCTATTCGTATTTTAGGCTTAGAAAAAAAGACGCGTTATTACCAAGCGTCTACTTCCGAGCTTTACGGCAAGGTGCAATCTTTCCCACAAAATGAAAAAACCCCTTTTTATCCGCGCTCTCCCTATGCCGTAGCGAAATTGTATGCGCATTGGATCACCATTAACTACCGTGAAGCGTATGGTATTTATGCGTGCAACGGAATTTTATTTAACCACGAATCTCCCGTGCGTGGGGAAACATTTGTAACCCGTAAAATTACCCGTGCACTGGCGCGTATCAAATTGGGCATGCAAGATTGTTTATATCTTGGCAATTTAGATGCTAAGCGCGATTGGGGCCACGCCAAAGATTATATCGCCATGCAGTGGTTGATGTTGCAGCAAGCACAACCGGATGATTATGTGATTGCTACTGGTGAGCAATACAGCGTGCGTGAATTTGTGAATCTTGCCGCCAAAGAATTAGGTATAAATCTGCGTTGGGAAGGTGAAGCTGAAAACGAGAAAGGCTTTGATGCCAAAACAGGCCTTTGTTTGGTAGCTGTAGATCCACGTTATTATCGCCCAACTGAAGTTGAGACTTTGCTTGGAGATGCAACCAAAGCAAAAGAAAAATTAGGCTGGGAGCCCAAAATCTCTTTTATAGAATTAGTGAAAGAAATGGTGCAAGAAGATCTTGCCCTGGCAAAAAGAGATGCCCTGTGCCAAAAAGAAGGTTTCAAAGTATTTGAGTATCAAGAATGAAATTAACCGATAAAATTTATGTTGCAGGACACCGCGGGCTAGTTGGCTCTGCCATTGTGCGCGCTTTGCAAAAGCAAGGCTACCAGAACATTATTATCCGCACTCACAGCGAACTTGAGTTGATGGATAAATCGGCAGTTGACAGTTTTTTTAAACAAATAAAGCCAGATTATGTTTTTTTAGCAGCGGCTAAAGTTGGTGGCATTTGGGCAAATGATAATTACCCGGCAGATTTTATTTATCAAAATTTGCAAATCCAAAATAATGTTATTCATGCCGCATACGAGAACCAAGTAAAGCGTTTATTATTTTTAGGATCATCTTGCATTTATCCTCGTCATTGTCCGCAACCTATTAAAGAAGAGTATCTGTTAACAGGCCTATTAGAGGCAACCAACAGACCCTATGCTTTGGCTAAAATTGCCGGGATTGAAATGTGCTGGTCTTATAATCGTCAATATGGCACCAAGTATTTGGCTGTGATGCCAACCAATTTATATGGCCCAGGGGATAATTACGATTTAAACACCTCCCATGTTATTCCCGCGCTTATCAGAAAAATGCATGAGGCCAAAGAAGCCAAAGCAAAAGAAGTGGTTGTGTGGGGAACTGGAACGCCAAGAAGAGAATTTTTATATAGTGATGATTTGGCCGATGCAAGCTTATTCTTGATGAACCTAAATGACCCCCACTTTGAGGAGCTAATCAATAGCAAAGAGATTGCGCCTCTTGTGAATATAGGATGTGGTGAAGATGTTACCATTGCTGAACTTGCTGCCTTAATTGCCAAGGTGGTTGGCTTTGAAGGTGCAATTAGCTATGACACCTCAAAACCTGATGGCACACCAAGAAAATTATTGAATGTTGACAAAATACAAGGGCTAGGTTGGGTTGCTCGCACGAGTTTAGCCGATGGTATGAAGGTTGCCTATGGCGAATTTAAAAAGACTTTATTTAAAAATAATTTATTTAATATAAATAATGAACAATTACAAGTTGAGGTGAAGGGTGCTTAATAACAAATCAATTCTTATCACAGGGGGAACGGGTACACTGGGCAGAGGCATAGTGGCCACTTTGTTAAAAAAATATGATGTTAAAAAATTAGTTGTTTTCTCCCGAGATGAATTAAAGCAATTTGAAATGCAAAGAGAATTTAATTCACCAAAGATGCGCTATTTTTTAGGTGACGTTAGAGATGTTGAAAGATTAAAACAGGCCATGAGAGGCATTGATATCGTCATCCATGCGGCGGCACTAAAACAAATACCTGCGGCTGAATATAACCCCATTGAGTGTATTAAAACAAACATTCATGGCGCTGAAAATGTCGTGCAAGCGGCCCTGTTTAATGAAGTGGATAAAGTCATTGCTTTATCAACCGATAAAGCCGCAAACCCAGTGAATTTATATGGCGCCACTAAATTAGCATCAGATAAATTGTTTGTTGCGGCAAACAATATTGCTGGAGGTCATAAAACACGCTTCTCTGTGGTGCGTTATGGCAACGTGGTTAATTCACGCGGCTCTGTTATCCCCTTCTTTCAAAAGTTATTGCAAGACGGCACGCGAGAATTACCGGTTACCGATAAAAGAATGACGAGATTCTTAATCACCTTAGATCAAGGCATCGATTTTATTTTAAAATCCTTTGCACGGATGCAAGGCGGCGAAATTTTTGTTCCCAAAATTCCTTCCGCAAATATTATGACCATTGTTGAAGCCGTTGCGCCCAAAGAAGGTGTCACCATTAATGATATTGGCATCAGACCAGGTGAAAAATTACATGAAGTCATGTGCCCCAAAGACGATTCACATTTAACTTTGGCTTTTCATGATCATTTTGTCATTCGCCCTGCCATCAAGTTTACTTTTGATATTGATTTTACGCTAAATAAATTAGGTGAAAAGGGTGAGGCTGTAGCTGAAGGTTTTACGTATGATTCAGAAACCAACCCTGTATTTTTGACGTATTCACAAATTCAAGAGTTAATGAAATCATGAAAAACATACGTTATGGACAACAAGTGATAGATGAAGATGATATTCAAAGCGTCATCAACGTTTTGCAATCAGATTTTTTAACTTGTGGCCCATTTGTTGAGCGATTTGAAAAAGCCCTCTGCGAATATACTGGCGCAAAGTACGCTGTTGCTGTTTGTAATGCCACCGCAGCCTTACATTTATCCTGCTTGGCGTTGGATTTGGGGCCAAAAGATATTTTATGGACATCACCAAATTCATTTGTTGCCTCATCAAACTGTGGCTTATATTGTGGTGCTAGCGTCGATTTTGTTGATATCGACGACAAAACATATAACCTCTCGACAGTTTTGCTTGCACAAAAACTAGAGCAAGCGAAAAAAAACAATTGCATTCCTAAAGTAGTTATTCCGGTTCATTTTGCAGGTGCTTCCTGTGATATGCAGGCCATTCATTCATTATCTTTGCAATATGGTTTTAAAATCATTGAAGATGCCTCCCATGCGGTAGGCGCAACATACAACCAACTTAAGGTGGGTAATTGTCAATTTTCAGATATGGCTGTTTTTAGTTTTCACCCGGTTAAAATTATTACCACCGGTGAAGGCGGGGTTATTTTAACCAATAATAAAGCGCTATATGAAAAAGCGAAATTATTAAGAAGCCATGGTATTACCCGAGACACCAGCACTGTTCAAGCAACAGGGAAGTGGTTTTACGAAATGTTAGAATTGGGTTATAACTATAGAATTACTGATCTGCAATGTGCTTTGGGTTCGAGCCAATTAACAAAGATAGAAGCTTATATAAAAAGAAGACATGAGATTGCCTTGCGTTATGATCAGCATTTACATGATTTGCCTTTAACGCTGCCCTTTAGAGATGCAAAAAATCCATCGGCTTTACATCTTTACCCCATTTTAGTGGAAAATAATAAGAAAAACTTAAATCGAAAAGCCGTATTTGAAAAATTGCAAGAAAAAGGCATTGGGGTGAATGTGCATTATATTCCCATTCCTTCACAGCCTTATTATAAGAACTTAGGCTTTGACCAAAGTCATTATCCTAAAGCGCTTTCTTATTATGAAAAAGCAATTTCTTTGCCCATTCATTATGCGCTCACCGAACAAGAGCAGGATTACATTATTCAATGTTTATATGAGATCTTTCAATAAAGATGGCAAAAGTTAAAGTTATTATTCAATGTCGCACGACATCAACGCGCCTTCCCGGCAAAGCCTTTTTGCCCATTAAGGGGATGGCTTCTATTGTGTTATGTGCCAAAAGAGCCATGAATAAAGGCGCCCAAGTTATTGTGGCCACATCGACTGATAAGAGTGATGATAACTTAACTACTTTATTAGAGGCACAGCACATCCCTTATGTGAGAGGCCCCTTAGATGATGTTTTGAAAAGATATGTCAAAGCAAGTGAAGAACTGGCCGATGAGGATTACATTATCCGTTTAACTGCCGATAATGTATTTCCGGATGGTAATTTTATCAATGAAATAATGGATTACGCACTAAGTAATCACATTGATTATTGCCGAACAGATTATGTAGAGAATGATCTCCCCTATGGTTTAGGTTGTGAAATTTTTACCCGTGAGTTGCTCATACAAGCGGATAAATTATCTACCGATGCCTATGAGCGCGAACATGTTACCCCCTGGATGCGCAAGCAGGGCAAGGATAATGTTTACCTTTATAAAAACTCTCACGCACTGGCCAGTGCCAGATGCACTTTAGATACGCTGGCTGATTACTTATCCTTAGAAAATGTTTTTAAGCAAATTGATGATCCCATCCAAGTTTCTTGGCAAAAGTTATGTGATGCTCTTGTAAATTATCATGTTCAAAAAACTATCAAAACAAGTGCAAAAAAAACAAATATGTCTATTAGTGAGTTTACTTTAGGCACTGCGCAAATAGGGATGGACTATGGCATTACCAATACAAATGGGTTAATGCAAGAACATGTTGCAAAAAGCATGATTGAAAAAGCTTTAGATTTTGACATTACCACTTTTGACTGTGCAAGAGGGTATGGCCTTGCCGAGAAACGCTTGGGCCAGCAAAATCTGGCCAACGTTGGCACGACCATTGTTACCAAGTTATCGCCCTTTTTTGAACAGCGCCAGGATAAGCAAAGTTGTGAAAATTACGTAAAAGCGAGTGTTTACCAATCTTGCTTTGAATTAAGAACGCATGCTATCGATATTTTGATGTTACATCGATTCTGGCAATTGCAAGATCCTTACATCTGGGAAGAAATTCTGAATTTGAAAGAAAAAGGGGTTATTAAATTTGTTGGCTTATCTGTTAGCAGCCTTGAAGAAGCCATGGCTGCCTTAGCAGAAAAAGCCATTCAATACATTCAATTACCCTTTAACTTGCTCGATTGGCGCTGGCACGATAAAGCTTTTCAAGCAAAGCTTAGTGAACGTAGTGACGTGACTATTTTTGCAAGAAGTATTTTCTTGCAGGGGTTACTTCTTGCAAAACCAGTTCAGTGGCCTGAAAAGTTTAAAAATATTGCCACTGATTGTGAGGCGGCGATTACAAAACTAAGCACTACCTTAGGCAGAAAAAGCGCTCATGATTTGTGTATTGCCTATGCAAGAGCGCAAACCTGGATAGATAGTTTAGTGATTGGTTGTGCCGATGTGGCGCAGCTTGAAGAAAATGTTACTTTGTTTAAAGAACCCAAGCTCACGCAAGATGAATGTAAGCTGGTGCGCGAAACTTTGCCAGTTTGTCCTGAAACCCTTCTTAACCCTGCTTTGTGGTGAAAACATGACAATGGATTATCAAAATACAAGTTTTAATTTACATGGTAAAGTTGCGTTGGTGACAGGGGCTGGCGGGTATTTAGGTTCGCAGATGGCCGTTTTTCTTGGGGTTGCAGGAGCACATGTTATTTTAAATGGTCGCCATAGTGAGAGTTTGCAAAAAGTGCAACAACAGTTAAGTGCGCAGAATATTGAATCTACACTTTTGTGTTTTGATATTACTGACGAAGAGGCTGTTACAGAAAATTTGAAGACCATAGGAAATCATTTTACCTGTTTAGATATTTTAGTTAACAATGCCCATTCAGGAAGAGCCTGTGCATATCAGGATGCCCAAAGAGAAGATTTCTTTAGAGATTTTAATGTTGATGTGGTGGCAACCTTTGAATTAATTAAAAAATCAGTGCCTTTATTAAAAAAGGCAGTATCTTTAAGACAAGATGCTTCTGTTATCAACATTGCTTCTATGTATGGCATGGTAAGCCCAGATCCCAGTATTTATGGTGATTCAAAAATGAATAACCCACCCCATTATGGCGTTGCAAAGGCAGGGTTAATTCAATTAACAAAATACATGGCCTGCCACTTGGCACAAGATAAAATCAGAGTAAATGCTATAAGCCCTGGCCCTTTCCCAGCAGAGGAAGTGATTAATAAACTTCCTGAATTTAAAGAAAAGCTTATTCAAAAAGTGCCTTTAGCAAGAATAGGTAAACCCCATGAATTATTAGGCCCTTTATTATTATTGGCAAGTTCGGCATCTTCTTTTATGACTGGGGTAAATATCCCTGTCGATGGTGGTTGGACAGCATGGTAGCAAGGAAAATTCTGATAAGAGCAGATTCTTCTACGCAATTAGGTTATGGCCATGTTTATCGCTGTTTAACCTTGGCAGATGAACTTAAAACCAAGGGTGCACAAGTGGACTTTATGGTGCAAGATCTGCCAGGTAACATCAATGCAATGATTTCTCAAAAAGGGTATAAAGTCTACCTCTTAAAGCAGCAAGCTAAAGATTTTGATGTGAAAATTGATCTAGATCAAACTGTTAGTTTGATACGTGATAGTAATGTTTCTTATGATTGGGTTATTGTAGATCATTATTCCTTAGATGAGCGTTGGGAAAAGGCTTTATATACTTTGGGTATAAAAGTATTTGTTATCGATGATTTGGCCGCTCATAATCATTTTTGTCATTATTTATTAAACCAAACGTTTAATGTAGATAAAAGCAGTTATGACGGCAAAATTAACAAAGAAGCCAGCTTATTAATGGGCGAAAAGTATATCCTTTTACGTCCTGAATTTTCTCATATGAAACCCAAAGTACAGATAAAAGAGATAAGCTCGTCCAGTACCATTCATATTTTTTGGGGAAGCACCGATCCGAAGGGTTATTCTTATCGTTTTTCAAAAATTTTATTAGAAAATTTTAAAGATCTTAAATTGAAAATTATTGGTGGTGCAAAAGACACAAAAGTTGCTTCCTTAGAAGCTTTATACCCAAATCGAGTGTCAGTGCAGAGTATGGTTCAAAATATGGCGCAAAGTATGCTCAACTGTGATTTGGCATTAGGAGCCCCGGGAATGACAACCTGGGAACGTGCGTCAATGGGGTTGCCTGGTATTTATCTTGCAACCAATACAAATCAAGTAAGCATATTAAATCGTTTGCAAGAACAAGGATTTTGCTGTTATTTGGGAGAGGCGAGTACCATTGATGATGAAACATTTGTCCATAAAATAAGTTCTCTTTTATATGAGCCTGCAAAGTTAAAAAAAATGGCTCAACTTGGCTTTGAAAAAATAGACGCCCTGGGTGTTCAACGTGTAACAGATATGATGATGGAAGCCTAAATGGATATTAAAACGCTAGAGAACCCATTTGTTAGCTTACGCCCATATGAGAGCCAACATATCCATAAAACGGTGCAATGGCTATCAACCCCTCATATCCAAGAGAATTTTGGATTAAATAATGTGACCTTAGTATCACATCAACAATGGCTAGAAAAAAACCAAGATGTTTTAAAGTGGGCTATCTACACACATGATTATATAGGTAATTTGTTTTTATTTGAAAACGCTAAGCATCATTCTGGGTACTTTCAAATTTATTTGGGTGAAGAAGACGCAAGAGGCAAAGGCACAGGCTTTCAAGCTTTATCACTGATGCTTGATTATGCGTTTTCCGTAAGACTTCTTCATCGCATTTGGATGCATTGTTATCCAAGTAATACGTCAGCCATTAAATTATATGAAAAACTGGGTTTTGTTTTTGAAGGGCTAGAAAGAGAAAGTATCTATAAAAACGGACAATACATCACCCAAGGTCGATGGTCATTATTAGCGCAAGAGTGGCAGGCATGGAGAAATAAGCAATGAAGTGCGCTATTATGCAACCAACATACTTGCCTTGGGCGGGTTATTTTAATTTAATTTCAAAAGTAGATTATTTTGTTTTTTTAGATGATGCGCAGTTTCAAAAGGGATCCTGGCATAATCGTAATCGCTTACTTATCAACCAAGCTGCTGCCTGGATCACAGTGCCAGTTATGAGAGCTTTTCTTGGGCAACCTATTTGCGATGCTAAAATAGATGACTCTAAAGCATGGCGCAAACAACATGTGCAAACCATTAGGCAAAACTATAGTCATCATCCGTTCTTTGCCAGCTTAGAGCAGATTATCAGTATTATTGAAGATAGCAATATCAAAATATTATCAGATTTAAATATCAGACTTATTACTGAAATATGTAACGTTATCAACTTGAAGTATCATTTTATACGTTCAAGTGAATTGCAGGTTGAAGGTCGCAGATCTGACAAAATAAAAAATATTTGTGAGAAGTTAAATTGCGCTGAATATCTTTCGCCCCTGGGTGCCAAGGAATATTTAGAAGAAGATCAATTTACCCAATTATCCGACATAAAACTGAGCATTAATTCATATGATTCAGTTCCCTATGCACAAAGAAAAAGCGCTCAATTTGAAAGTTATTTGTCGATAGTAGATGTATTGGCAAATCTTGGGCCTAAAAAAACATACGATTATATTATAGGAATTAAAAACCAAGAGGTGGCTAATGTTAGCTGAAAAATTTTCAATTAAAAAAAATCCAGATTACGGCTTTTATCAAGTTCAGCCTACTCCAACCCAAGCCGAAATTGCAAAATATTATGCTGATGAATTTTATTCAAGCGCTTATCCGCAATTAAATAACTCCTCTTTAGAAGTTCAAGAGCGCGATAAAGAATTTAATGATTTACATCGTAGCCAGATGTATCAAAAATTATGTGAGCTTTTAGGTAAAGATCTTAGCGATTGCAAAGTGCTTGATTTTGGCTGCGGTTGGGGACAAGCACTAAAATACTTTAAATCTAAAGGCGCCGATTGCTATGGCTGTGATCCGGCTATTGAAGCGGTTGAATATTGTCAACGCCAAGGTTTAAATGTGGTGATGACCCAGATGGCAACTTTAAAGATTTTTAATGACAAAAAATTTGATGTTGTGATGTTGTTGAATGTATTAGAGCATGTGGCTGATCCGGTGGCCACCATCAGAGAAATTAAAAAAGATATTCTCAAAAAAGATGGCATTTTGGTGGTGGAAGTACCAAATGATTATAATGTATTCCAAGAGTGTGCCACCAAGCTTCATAACATAAAGCAATGGTGGGTAGCCCCTCCGGCCCACTTAAATTACTTTAATAAAGATACTTTAACTTCTTTATTGAATGGCCATGATTTTAAAATTGAATATCTCACAGGATCTTTCCCATTAGAAATGTTTTTACTTTTTGGAGATAACTATATTGGCAACCCTACCTTAGGTAGAGAATGTCACCAAAAAAGGGTCGCTTTTGAAATGAATCTTGTGGCTAATGGCTATGAAAAACAATTGCAGGATTTTTATAAAGCACTTGCCGAAGTAAACTTAGGCAGACAAATTTTAACTTATGCAAGAAACGTTTAAATAGGGAATAGGATAGCAGCATGAGAATTTTGAATATTGGCGGAGCAACAGCCATTATAGAGCATGCAGGAAAAAGAATACTTTTTGATCCTTGGATGGACGAAGGCATTTTTCATGGCGCTTGGTATCACTATCCTCCTTCGGCGGTTAAAATTAAGGATTTGGGCCACTTAGATTATGTATATATTTCTCATATACATGAAGATCATTGCTCAGCAGGAACAATAAAGCATTTAAACGAAGATGCTGAAATTATTCTCTTGGATAAAAAGCCTAATTTTGTGGCTAAGTTTTTAGATAATTACCGGTTTAAATTTAAGAAAATACACTTAATCAAGCCCAAAACGCCAACTATGATCTTGCCTAATTTGTGCGTAGACATGTTAACAGGGGATCCTGCCAACCCCATGGCATATGCTTTAGATTCAACTTTAATATTGAAATGGGATGATTTTGTTTTAGTCAATGCGAATGACTGTATACCCTATAAAGATGGCTTAGATTACATTTTATCAACTTATCAACATATTGATTTTGCGCTTTTACCGTATGGTGGAGGCTCGGGGTATCCATCTTGTTATTTGAATTTAACTGATGAAGAGAAAATACAAGAGAAAGAGAGAATATTAAAAGGCAGGTTAGAATCATTTGTTAATAATGTTAATTATTTGAAACCTAAATATGTAATGCCATTTGCCGACCAATATCTGGTGGCAGGAAATCGCTCACATCTAAATAAGTATATATCACACGCTGTGTCCCCGGGCGTTGTGGAAGACTATATCAAGGGTAAAGAATTTAAAAGCAATCTCTTGCTGCTTAATTCAGGTCAAACCTTTGACTTTAACGAAGGCGAAAAAATACCGAATGTCTCTTATAAAAAACATACGGATGAAGATAGAGAATCGTACATCCGTAGTTTAAAAGAGATCAAATATGACTATGAGCATTTTGCTTTAAATCCCGCAGTACCATTAGATAGATTAGTCAATTTTGCAAGAGCAAGGCTTTGGAAGATGCAACAGCAAAATGACTATTGTCCAGATTTTAAATTATATTTAGACGCCAATGATAGCGAACGACGTTTTTGTATCAATATGCTTAATGATACTGCCGAGGAAATATCCTTTAGTAAAGCGTGCGAGAAGCCATACTTGCGTATCGCTGTTCCAGATACTTTGCTGATGATGCTTTTAGTGGGCCATGTCTCATGGAACATTGCCGATGCGGCATTATTTTTAGATTACGAACGTGTGCCAAACATTTATGATGGCAAGATATACGAATATTTGAATTATTTAAGGGTTTAGTAATGACAATTATTATTGAGAATAGAAAAATAGGCGCTGGCAACAAGCCATTTATTATTGCAGAAATGTCTGCTAATCATGAGCAATCTTTAGAAAAGGCCTTGGAAATTGTTGATAGGGTTGCTAAATCAGGCGCAGATGCGATTAAGCTTCAAACCTTAAAGCCAGAAAATATAACTTTAGATGTTAGCTCAGAAGATTTTTATATTACGGACGAAAAAAATATTTGGAGTGGCCAAACCTTATATGAACTATATCAAAAGGCTTATTTACCCTGGGAATGGCATGGGCCTATATTTGAGCGTGCCCAAAAGCTAGGTTTAGTCTTTTTAAGTACACCTTTTGATTTAGAGGCGGTTGATTTTCTGGAAAGCTTAAATGTGCCTTGTTATAAGATTGGTTCTTGTGAAAACCGTGACATCCCGCTAATCAAAAAGGTTGCTAAAACGGGTAAGCCATTAATCATTTCGACGGGTATGGCCAGTGTTATTGAATTGAGTGAATCTATTCAAGCAGCAAGAGAGGCCGGTTGTAAAGATATTATTTTGTTAAAATGTACCTGTGCTTATCCATCACAGCCTTCTGAAAGTAATCTTAGAACATTAGAGCACATGAAAAAGTTGTTTAATTGTGAAGTGGGCATTTCAGATCACTCAGAAGGTATTGGTGTATCTGTAGCCAGTGTTGCCTTAGGTGCTAGCGTTATAGAAAAGCATATTAAGCTTTCAGACGATGACACAAGTTTAGATGCTACTTTTTCCTTGACGCCTCAAGAGTTAGGCCAATTAGTTGTGGAAAGCAAGCGCGCTTGGCAGGCTATTGGTGATGTGCAATATGGGCCAAGTGAGTCTGAGCTTAACTCACTTAAATATCGTCGCTCCTTATATGTTTGCGAAGATATTAACCAAGGAGAAGTATTTACTGAAAAAAATGTAAAGTCTATTCGTCCTAGCTTTGGTTTGGCGCCAAAATATTATGAAGTTATCCTTGGTAAAAAAGCGCTTAAACCGCTTAAAAAAGGCGAGGCTTTAAACTGGGAAGTGGTATCTTAAATGAAGATTTTGTTTTTTGCGCCACACGCTGGGATTTGGTCTCATGCTTTTCCAGAGGCTCTTATTGGGCAAGCCCTGCAAAACAATAATCATGAAATTGTTTATGTTACCTGTGAGCAGTCATTTAAAAATTTTTGTACTGTCATGGCTGCTTTTGGGTACACCAATGATACAGATAAGCTTCAAAAGCAAAAGGCGTGTGAACAATGCCAAGCTTATAGCAAGCTGATTGTCAGTGAATTTAACTTCACGCACAAAGCCATTAAAGATTATCTTGATGCAGATGATTATCGTACATGTGATAATGCGCTCTCTTCTATCACTCAAGATAACCTTATCGATTTTAAGATAGATGATATTGAAATTGGTCGCCTAACCTTATATCAGATCTTACTAGAATATAAAAAAAATACTCTGCAATTCTCTACTGTTGAATGGCAGCGTGTTCAGATTGATTTGTATAATGCTTTAATTTCTTTTTATGCCACCAGAAAAATGTTAGCGCAAGAACAGCCAGAGGCTGTTATGGTTTATAACTCTTTATATTCGGTTAACCATATTTTTTCAAAATTAGCTGAAAAAAATAATATTAAGCAATATTTTCTTCATGCCGGTGGGAACCTTGCAACGCGCCTTGAAACAATGATTTTAGGTGAAAGTGATGGCTTTAAATACTATCACCACCTGTTGAAAAAATGGCATGATTTTAAGCATGTACCCTGCACGGAAAAACTCATCCAAAAGGTAAGTGCGCATCTACTTTCTGTTATCCAGGGTAGTAGTATATTTTCCTATTCGCAAGGGGTGAGCACGGCGCAGGTTGATATTCGCGCATATTTTAATATAGCACCTACGCAAAAACTAATATTAGCGACAATGAGCAGTAATGATGAAAGATATGCTGCTGGTATTGTTAAAGCGTATAAACAGAGTAACGAAGTATTATTTGCAGATCAAATTAGTTGGCTCACAGAAGTAATTGAGTATGTAAAACAAAGATCAGATCTGTTTTTGTTAATCAGAGTCCATCCAAGGGAGGTTCCCAACAGAAGGGAGTCTATTACCTCTGAGAACTACAGTAAAATTGTTAATTTATTTAAAGAGTTGCCAAGCAACGTCAAAATCAATTGGCCTGAAGATAATATCTCTTTATACCATTTGGCCCAGGAAACTGATTTGTGTTTGAATTCCTGGTCAAGTGCCGGTAAAGAGCTTAGCGCACTTGGGGTGCCGGTATTGCTTTATTCAGCTGAAATTCAAGTTTATCCGCCGGATATCAACTATGTGGGGGAAACCCGAGAAGCCTATTTTGGCTTATGGGATAAAATATTATCTCAGGGGTGGGATTTTGAAAGAATTAGAAAAGTATTCAGATGGTATGCTTTTGAATATTTTAGAACCACTTTAGATTTATCAGACAGTTTTAAAATTACAACAAGTGGCAAAGTAAATACGTATTATAAAAAAATAATGCGTTTTATGGACAGCACCTTTATACAAAAACAAGATTGCCATAAAAGAAAGTTGCATTTAAAGGTTGAGCCCATCATTAATGATATTATTGAAAACAGGCACAGCTCAATCCTTGATATATTAGAAAATTTGGAAATAGAAACTATTTCGCTTGAGGAAGAAACGCATCACTTAAAGAATTACATCGGTAAAATATTTTCTGTATTAATGAAAAATAATACTAAAGAGACTCCGGTGGTAAGACACTTCAAAAAATTCATGGAAGCACAAGAGAAGCACTATGTCGAAGGATAAATTACTATATTTGAGGCTGATGAAACGAACAATATTAGATATCCCTAAACTCACTTGGGGGTTTATTGTTTACTTTGTTAAAAAAACAACGCCCAAAAGTGCGCATCAAAGTTTGATTAATCTTTTTTGTTTAACCGGTGGGTTATCTAATAGTGTTATCTCAGCGGTGATATCACTTATCCATCGACCCTATCGTGACATTCAGCCCAAAGGGGTGTTAGGCAACTTTACTGAAAATGATTTAAATAAAATCAATCAAAAGCTAAATGAAGATGGTTATTATATCTTTGAGCAAAGATTATCAGACGAATTATGTGATCAATTATTAGCTTATGCTTATTCAGAGCCAGCTTATATTCGCGGTGATAGAATAAAAGAAAGCCGTAAGGAAGTTTATCATCCTGATTCACCGCTTGCGGTGCGCTATGACTATGAAGAGCGATTGCTAATAGAAAATAGGGAAGTTCAGCAATTAATCACCGATCCCTCCATTATTAGTGTTGCTCAAAAATATCTTAATACCAAACCAGTTTTAGATGTTATTGGCATGTGGTGGCACACCGCCTATCAAAAAGAGCCCGATTCCTCTGCGGCTCAATTTTTTCACTTTGATATGGATAGGATAAAGTGGCTTAAATTTTTTATATACCTTACCGATGTGGGTGATGAAAACGGCCCGCATGCTTTTGTAAAGGGCTCACATAAAAACCGCGGTATACCTTCGCACTTACGTCTACAAGGGTACGCCAGGCTCTCTGATGAAGAGATAAATTTGGCTTATAAAAGAGAAAAAGTAATACACCATACGGCTAAAAGAGGAACCGTGATAGCAGAAGATACCCGCGGTTTACATAAGGGCCAACATGTAGAACGTGGCGATAGATTGGTGCTGCAACTTCAATTTAGTAATCACTTATTTGGGGCTTATTATCCCAAATGCAAAATTCATCATTTTTCTGATGTGGCGATTAAGACAATAAGCGCCTATCCCAGAATATACAGTAATTATACTTAAGGAATGAAAATGGAAGTAAAAGGCCTAGATAAAGTTAAAAAGATTTCAGAGCTTGGCTATATTGCCTTAAGACGCCCCTTTATTAAAAGAGGCAAGGTAACTGTTCAAAATGAATATGAGAATGGTTGGAAGGCCTATAGTGATATTCTTGAAAGGATGGATTCATTAGAATCCTGGTTATATCTTAAAGGGGTAGAAGATCAACCTTTGTTATGTAATGTTGATGGAAAGATTTCTTTTGCTCAAGTTAACATGCCGGAGTTTAATCGAAACCATTTAATGAAGTGCATAGAGAGTAATTTTAAAAATATAACCTCTATCACAGAATTTGGCAGTGGTTTGGGAAGAAATTTGCTTTACATTAAAAGTAGATTCCCACACATCCAATGTTATGGCTATGAGCTTTGTGAAAATGGCGTGATGATTGCCAACAGAGCAAAAGAAAAATTTGGTCTTGATGTGCAGTATAGCCAGCTAGACTTTATTAACGATGGCAGCGAAAAATATATTTTTCCAAAAACAGATATCGCTTTCACAATGTATGCACTTGAGCAGATCCCTTTAAAAAGTGATATTGCAATAAGTCATATTTTAAGCAGAGTGAATATGGGATCTATACATATTGAACCTGTTGTTGAAAATTATCCTATGACCCTAAGAGGCGTTATAGGCAGAATTGATCATTGGAAAATTGATTATTTAAGAAATTTTGAAACTAATTTAAGAAAAATCCCAAACATTACTTTTTCAAAACAGCTTATTCCAACGTCACATAATCCTTTAATGTATCCTTCGATTTATTGCATTAAAAAGATGGGCTAATATGAAATCTATTGCTAAGACACTTTATAATCTCACTTTAAATAAATTGCATTTATACCGTCACTTGGTTAATAAAATGAGATTTAAAGGGCTTTCCATTGAACCTAGTGCTTTAATGCATGTAGAAGGTGACATTCACTATGGAAGGCATAGCCTAATTAATCTAGGTGCCAACATTATAGTTCCCGAGGGTAGTAAATTAGTCTTAGGCAATAACAATTACATAGGACGCTATGTCGAGATTGGGCCTACGCATTGCATAAAAATTGGTGATTACACCTCTTTGCAAGATAGATGTATATTAGTTGGTGATATAGAAGTAGGCAGATATTGTTTATTTTCATTGAATGTGCTGATCGCTTCGGGCAAACATTGCTTTGATCGAAAGCCGCATTACCTAATTCGTGATCAAGATGAATTGTTCCTTTCTGAACAATACCAACAAAATAAACTATCTAAAAAAGTTATCATTGAAGATGATTGTTGGATAGGGGTTAATGTTGTCATTATGCCTGGTGTACGGATTGGAAAGGGAAGTATTATTGGGGCCAATTCAGTGGTTACAAAAGATATTCCTCCTTATAGTGTAGCGGTGGGTGCCCCTGCCTGTGTTGTGAAACAACGCCTTGAATTTATGCCACCCCAAGAATTATGTTATTCAAGGGAGTTAGATTATCCTTACTTTTATTCGGGCTTTGAAATTTCTGCACACGAAAGGCAAAATGCTTTACCTTTTGAGGGATTTTTTACTAAGCAGGAATTTGAACTAGCTTTAAATACCCAAGGGTACAGTAAAATAGCCCTGATGGTGAAATCAACTGATTCAGATTGCTCCTTGTCTTATAATGGTGAAAGCAAAGTGGTTGGTAGTCAATTTAGTAAAATTGTATTTGATCTTTCTCAAAGTAAGAGCAATCTTTTAAATTTTAATAATAATTCAGAAAATAGAAATGCTAAATTAGTGTTACAAAAGGCCTGGGTAGAATGAAAAAGTTATCCTATTTACGTAAGCTCATTCATTTTGCTTATAAAAATAATCCCATTTTGGCAATTTATCCTGTGCTTTCAACTTTTTCTATTGTGGCTGAACTGTTAGCCATGATGACTTTATTGCCGCTTTCTGTAATTGCGACCTCGCAACCTTTTAGTGAAAAAGATCCCATTATTAAGATCTTAAATTTTATGGGGCTAACGCCTTCTCCAAAAATGTTGATCATGACTTTTTGCCTGTTATTTTTGGTGCGTATTGTTTCCAATGTGGCAAGTCAGGCGATAGCCTTAAAATATGGTAAAAGAGTTTTATCACAGCTTGCCTCGCAAGCTTTCAGTACCATTGTTAAACATTGTCGTTTAGAAGACATAGAAAAGAAAAGTATTGGTAATTATATCAGCTTAGCGGGGGATGAATCCTTTCGTGCAAGCACCATTGTGATTGAAATACATCAGTTAATCAGTATTTCTCTTTTAGGATTTTTGTATTTCGGGCTTATATTTTGGTTTTCGCCTTATATTGCATTAGGTGTTTTTCTGTTTTTATCATTTTCTTTTCTTTTAATGTGCTCTACTTTTAAAAAAACACATCAATTAGGTATTGCGCAAATTAATCAATCCCAGTCTGCTTCTTCTGTATTTTTAGATGCCTTAAATGGGTTAAGAACAGTTAAATCATTGTTTGCAGAAGATTTTGTGGTCAATTCCTACAAAAGCAAAATGAAGGATTACACCTCTATATTGTTCAAGATTGATATTATTAATATTTTAATTAAATTTGTGCCTATTGCACTATTATTCGGGGTATTTGCCTTGTTAATGGTAAGTGATTCTTTGGCAAAATTTAGTTCAAGTGGTGTTAATTTTGCTTTTGTGGTGACGATGATTTTATTTTTAATGCGCTTTTTCCCCGTTGTTGGTCAAGCACTGAACGTTTTGATGCGTTTAATCGCCGATGCCAAAGCAGCTAGAGATGTGATAGAAATGGTAGGTTATCAGCCAAAAAATCAATATCCAACAAAAGCGTTGAATGAATCAATAAACGCTTTATCACTTAAAACACTCTCTTTTGCTTATCAAGAAAGTTCCCCTGTTTTTAGTGAGCTGAATTATCGATTTGTGGCAGGTAAGTCTTATGCCATTATTGGCCCTTCGGGGGTTGGTAAATCAAGCTTATTTAATGTACTTTCCTTTTTAGCTGAGGTTCAACAAGGGGATATATTAGTCAATAATCATAGCTTTAAAGAGTATGACTTAAACAGTTTGCGTAAAAAGATTATTTTGGTAGAGCAAGAAAGTGTTATTTTTAACGATACGGTATTAAATAATATCAACTTAGGTGAAGCTCATTCCTTGGAACGCGTCAAGCACGCTTGCAGATTAGCCTGTATTGATGAATTTATAGAAACCTTACCTGAGGCCTATCAATTTACATTAAATTATCAAGGCCAAAATTTATCTGGCGGTCAACGGCAACGCATTGGCCTAGCGCGTGCTATTTTGCGCAACCCCGATGTTATCCTCTTAGATGAAGTGACCAGTGCTTTAGACGAGCAAACAAAGCATACTGTCGTAAAGAATCTCTTAGAACATTTCAAGGATAAAATTATTATTTTTATTACCCATGATCAAGCCGTTGTACAGTTGGTAGATACAGTGCTGTGTTTTGAGAATAAACAGTTAAGCCAAAAGAAGACCCTTGACTTAGAGTTGAATGTAGGGATGGCAGGCTGAAAATTCTTAAATTAAAATGTTGATATAATATTACATCAACATTATCTTGATATAATATTATATCAACTTTAGTTTTCAAGTTGGTTTGCAGGGATTCTAATTCAGGAGGATTGTCTCTTACAGCCAATTTTTAAATAATCCACTTCATTTTGTGATGTGATATCTTTGTTTGGCACCATGCTAAGAGACTCATACTTTAAAATAGCGTGGTGAATGTAATCTAGATTAAGCGCTTTTTCTAAAATTTTACTTTCATCCTGCTTTGCTATGCTAAGCAATATTTTCAAATACAGTGTTTCTCCGCCATGACAACCGTCTAAAAATTGACAATCCGTAGCGGCTAATGTGTTGGCATTGTGAAAATGATACACACCATTTTGTACGCTGTTCATTTTGTTTAAAAATTCATCTATGTGGGCATATTGGGCTTTGTTTTCACTGATTTTCTTTAAAACCGTAGGCGCCATTGGCGGTATAAAGACATAAGTTTTAATGCCTGCGGTTGTAAGCTTGTTTATAAGCGCATTTAGCCTTTGTAGATGCAGCTCTTTAAATTCCAGAGAGTGTGTATAAAATCCTTTGCTTTCACTGATAAGTGATAACGTTTCTTTAAATTGAATATCAGTTGATTGTACTAGACCTGTCGTGATGCCAGTGTGGTAATAAGAGCCATCTTTGGCAAAACCTTCGTTGGCAAGGGTTGCTTTTAGGCCAAGATGTTTTTGCTCTTTATTAATAGAAAATGTAAATAAGGATTTAAGATAAAAATCCCAGGAGATCTTTCCTTCATAAAGCCACACAAAAGGTTTAAGCAGTAGGTTGATTGAAATGGTGGCTGCATCTTTAGGCGGAACGTAGTAATTAATATTTTCATGGGTGGGTTCAAAAAACCACCAATAATCTAAGGCGAGTATCACTATTTTAGGCCGATGAATTTTTAGTAATTCATCTACTAGCACATATCCCTGATCAACGCTATTCATCGCGCGACTTAGGTTAAGAAATTTTGCTGAGAACTGATTTTGCCTAAAAGGCATTACTCTGGAAGAGCCAAGGGCAACAATTTCTGGCTTGGCGGTTTTATATAAGGCCAGCTTATAGGGAAAGGTTAAATCATGGGTAGCAAAGGCGGCCAGCTGAATTTTATCTGAAGATTGTAAGGCAGCAACTTTTTCAGGCGCAGCAAATTCCCCGATATTGTACAAAAACAAACCGTTAATGCCGCAAGGCAGTGATAATACTAAAAGCGCAAGGCAGAATACCTGTAGATATTTTTTATAGTGCATAATCAAAATTTATAATATAAAAACTCACTGGGGTGAGAAAGTAAGGTTAAACAAATAAAAGCCAATAGACTCAAAAATAATGCCCATAAAACAGTAGGCTTAAAAGCCACACTTAAGGTTCTTTGGTTGCCGAAATATTCTTGTTTAATGGGATAATAGTTATTCATAAAAGCTATGGTATTAGGAAAGCTAAAACAAACTATCACAGCAGCAGTTAGCATCAATAAGGCTTCTTGCCATTGAAATAAAAGATGATGAAACATGCCGTTAGCTATAAATAGTGAAGACAAGCTAAATTGCTCTAGGTAAACAGTGAGTCTGGCAGGAAGTTGAATGCCTGCACTCCCTGACATTGCTTGATACATTCTCATTGCGCTTTCAAAATTTTCTGCTCTAAATAAAACCCAGGCAAACACCACACTCAAAAAGGTCAGAACGTGACAGGCATAGCGATATGAAAGCAGGTGGCTGAAATTTAGCTTGCTGTTTTTATAAATTTGTTGCCATAAATGATTAACAATTAAATAAGCACCATGGAGCGCTCCCCAGAGAATGAAATTTAACCCCGCGCCGTGCCATAAACCGCCCAGTAACATGGTCAGCATCAGATTTTTATAACGATTAAAGGTGCCATGCTTATTTCCACCCAGTGGAATATATAAATAGTCTCTTAAGAACCGGGAAAGGGTAATATGCCATCTTCGCCAAAAGTCTATAATGTTGGCTGCTTTATAAGGGGAATTAAAATTGATAGGTAGGTTGATGCCAAATAACTTAGCAAGGCCTATAGCCATATCTGAATAGCCTGAAAAATCAAAATAGAGCTGAAAGCTGTAACAAAGTGCGCCGGTCCATCCTTCCCAAAAGGTGGGGATCTCACCCATGGCTGCAAGTTTAAAAACTTGATCAGCAATAGGAGCAAGGTTGTCGGCTATACCCACTTTTTTAAATAATCCAATAATAAAAATAGTTAAGCCTATACTGATATTTTTGGGCCTAAAAATTAACACGCGTTTATTATCAAGTTGAGGGATCATCTCTTGATGATGCACAATGGGGCCGGCAATCAATTGTGGGAAAAAGGTGTTAAACAGAAAATAGGTTAACAAGGGAGGGATCTTTGCTTTGCCTTGGTATAAATCGACCAAAAACGCAATTTGTTGAAAAGTAAAAAATGATATCGCCAGTGGCAGCACAATATCTAAGTGCGTAAATTGTTTGGCAAAAGCAACGTTGACAGAGTCAATCAGAAAATTTGTATATTTATAGAATATTAACAATGAAAGATTAAAGACAATGCCGCCTATTAGCCAGCTTTTGGAGACTTTGGGATGCTCGCTGAGCTTGGCTATTATTCTTGTGCCTATAAAATAGTTGGCGGTAATCGAAAAAAGCAGTAAAAAAAGAAATTTATAAGCCCACCAGGAATAGAAAAAAAGTGAAGCGACCACGAGCCAGAGCATGGCCAGTTGGTACTTTTGGACTTTTCCTAAAGCGTAGAAAACAAGGAAGGTAATGGGTAAAAAGACCAAGATAAACTGATAAGAATTAAAGAGCATAACTTAATACTTCAGTCTTAGATGATGTTGCATGAGAACTCTTTTGGCCGTCTTTGCTAATGAGCGAATTTTACCGCTATTACCCACAAAAACAAGTTAAAAACCTGCCAGCTATTTTGATCCTATGTTAACATTTGCGTAAATTTTGATTTGAATGTAAGTTTGTTGCTAAGTTAACATATTATTTGTGTTTTAACTAACTACAAATTGTTTAGGGCAGGCCATGCAAAACGCTCCCATATGCTTATTTGTTTATAATCGTTTATGGCATACCCAACAAACGGTTAGCTCGTTATTGCAAAATGACTTAGCCAAAGAAAGTGATCTCTTTATTTTTGCCGATGGCCCTAAAAACCAAGAACAAGCCCCCGCTGTAAAAGCGGTTCGCGATTGGTTAGAAACAGTAGAGGGTTTTAAATCCATTCAAATGATTAAGCAAGAGACCAATTTAGGCCTTGCCCAGTCTATTATTAGCGGCGTGACTAAAATCATTAATACGTATGGCAAAGCCATTATCATTGAGGATGATCTTCTGCTGTCCCCCTATTTTTTGAGCTATATGAACCAAGGCCTAGCCTTGTACGAAAATGATAGCAAAGTCGCTTCCATCCATGGTTACACCTTTCCTTTTAAAACAGCCTTACCAGATACTTTTTTTCTCAAAGGCGCAGATTGCTGGGGCTGGGCCACGTGGAAAAGAGCATGGGATAAATTCGAAAGTGATGGCCAAAAATTACTGGTTAAGCTCAAAGAAAAAAAATTAGGCTATGAATTTGATTTTGATAATACCCAGCCCAATATCCAAATGCTTAAAGATCAAATAGCTGGGAAAAATAATTCATGGGCTATCAGATGGAATGCCAGCGCCTTTATTCATGACATGGTCACATTGTATCCAGGAATGAGTTTAGTGAGAAATATCGGCTTTGATAACTCTGGCATGCATTGCGTGGCCACCAATATGTATGATGTCACGATAAGTCAGGCGCCAGTGAAGCTTGAGCGGCTTGCCATTGTTAAAAACGAACAAGCCTATCAAGTGTATGTGAAATATTTTAAGAGTTTAGCGGAGCCTTTACATAAAAAGTTAATCAGAAAAACCAAAGCGTTATTTGTTTCTTAAGGTAATATCATGCTCAAGAAACTTTATCAGTACATCACTTCCCCCGATAATGAAAAAGAAAAGTTACTAGCCTTTGTGGATAAAATTGCAAAGTCCAACAAAACTAAAATTTTAGATGTGGGTTGCGGCTATGGTCGCTATCTTAAACCTTTACAATCTAAAGGCTATGATATTGTAGGGGTTGATAAAAACGAAGCTATTGTAAATGAAAATAAAAAAAATGGGCTAAACTGCATTTCTTTAGAGGCATTGCAAGAAATGAATGTTTCTTTTGATCTTATTATTTGTGCTCATATCATTGAACATTTTACCCCAACTGAATTATTTTCATTTTTAGACTATTACTTATCTAAGCTTAATAAAGGTGGGTACCTTATTATTGCTACCCCGCTTTATACGCACTATTTTTACGATGATTTTGATCATGTGAAACCTTACCACCCAGAAGGGTTGCAAATGGTTTTTGGGGGCAAAGACAGCCAAGTGCAATATACTTCAGACCAGCATATGGTGTTACGAGATATTTGGTTTAGAAAAAGTCCCATGGTGAGTGCATTTCATCGCGCAAAATATTTTAAATCGCCGATGACCAGAGTGTTACAGCTAAAAGATTTGCTGATGTCCTTACTCTATAGGGTAAGCTTGGGATTTATTGGCAAGAAAGATGGATGGATAGGTGTTTTCCAGAAATCAGAAGGTTATAGATGAACTACTGCACCTTGTTTAACAGCCAATATCTATCCCGAGGCTTAGCGTTGTATTATTCCTTAGTTGCATGTGCGAAGGATTTTCATCTGACTATCTTTGCTTTTGATGATGCTGCTTTTGATATTTTAACTAGGCTTGAGCTATCGCGTGCAACCATTATTTCACTCAAAGAGTTTGAATCGCAAGAATTGCTAGCCGTAAAACCCTCTAGAACGATAGCGGAGTATTGTTGGACTTGTACCTCCTCAGTTATTTTATATTGCCTAGAAAAACTTAAATTCAAAGAAGTTTGTTATTTAGATGCGGATCTTTACTTTTGGCAAGACCCCATCGTTTTAATACAGGAAGCCAAAGCGCATTCTATATTGATCACCGAACATCGTTATACAAAACAGTATGACAATGTTGATTTGTCTGGAAAATATTGTGTTCAATTTATGTATTTTAAAAACGATCAATATGGCTTAGAAGCATTATATTGGTGGAAAGCGGCCTGCCTAAAGTGGTGTTATAACCGAGTGGAAGAGGGTAAGTTTGGCGATCAAAAATATTTGGATGATTGGTTAGAGCGTTTTGAAAAAGTAAAAGTGTTAGCGCATTTAGGCGGCGGGGTCGCGCCTTGGAATGTGCAGCAATATGATATTGAACCTGAAAACAAAATTGTAAAATGTGTTGAGCGTCAAAGTGGCCACCCGTTTGATTTAGTATTTTATCACTTTCATGGGGTAAAATTTATAAATGAGTATATCGATTTAGGTGGTTACAAACTTTCAAATCAAGTTAAAAATGTTATTTATAAGCCCTATATTAAGGCATTATTGAACATTGAAATACAATTAAAAGAACATTCCAGGTTACAGGAAATAATCAAGACCATTAATCTTCATTGTAAATTGCTAAAATCTTTTTCAATAATGGACCATTTGCGCAGAATAAAAAATAGCTTTGCAGGAAATAATAATTATTATTCGTTGGATTATTTTAGAGGTTAACGATGGCGCATATTATAGAATTACCAACACGCACAGATAGCCGTGGCTCGTTAACCGTGTTAGAAAAAGCATTGCCTTTTCAAATGAAGCGTCTTTATTGGATATATGATTTAAATCATGAGCCACGAGGCAAACATCGCCATAAAACCACATGGCAAGGCATGATCTGTTTGCAAGGTGAATGCGAAGTGCTGGTTAAAAAAGAGCAACAAGAACATATTTTTGTCTTAAATAAACCTAACGAAGTACTGATTTTAGAACCACAAGATTGGCATGAAATGAGAGCATTTAAGCAAACGCCCATTTTGTTGGTGGTTGCATCTGAGTATTTTGATGCCGATGATTATATTAACGAGCCATTATAATGAAAAAAAGTGTTGAATATGAAAATTTAGCAAAACTAAATGCGCCTTTTTTTGAAGCGTATCAACAAAGTTTTCAAGCGGTGATGCAATCAGGTTGGTATATCCTGGGAACACAAGTCAAAAGCTTTGAAGAAGATTTTGCAAAATATCATAACGCCAAATATTGTGTTGGCCTAGCTTCTGGGTTAGACGCGCTTATTCTTGCCTTACAAGCACTAGATTTACCTCCCGCATCTGAAGTGATTGTGGCCGCCAATGCATATGTGGCTTGCATTTTAAGTATTATAAAAGCAGGACTAAAGCCTGTGTTGGTGGAGCCAGGCGAAGATGGCAATATTGATGTAAGTAAAATTGAATCGCACATCACACCATACACTAAAGTCATTATGCCAGTGCATTTATATGGTCATCCTTGTGAAATGGAAGTGATTACTTCCTTAGCCCAAAAATATCAACTCCACATCGTCGAAGATTGCGCCCAAGCCCATGGGGCGCGCTATTTTGATAAAAAGGTAGGCACCTTTAGCACTATTGCGGCATTTAGTTTTTATCCAACAAAAAATTTGGGTGCCTTAGGCGATGCTGGGGCGGTGCTCACCAACGATGAAAACTTGGCAGTTAAGCTCAAAGCACTGCGCAACTATGGCTCGCACGTTAAATACCATAATGATTACATCGGCATGAATTCAAGGTTAGATGAAGTCCAAGCTGGGTTTTTAAAAGTAAAACTGAAAGCCCTAGATCATATTAACCAACATAAACGGGTGCTTGCAGCCATATATGATAAACTGCTTGACCAAAGATACCTCAAGCCTAAAGTCAAAGAAGGCTTTTTTGATGTTTTTCATATCTATAATGTGCACGCACAAAACAGAGATAAACTAAGAGTATATTTAAAAGAGCACGGTGTAACCACCGAGGTCCATTATCCGGTTGCGCCATATAGGCAAAAAGCCTTAGCAGGCATATTTACGCAAGAGGCTTTTCCTGTGAGTGATAAGTGGCATGCCACCACCCTAAGTTTACCTATTTCCTATTTTCACACGCTTGACGATATTGCCTATGTTTGTGACCTCATGAATACATTTATACAAAGAGAAAACACATGAAAGGAATTATTTTAGCCGGAGGCAGCGGCAGCAGACTTGCGCCACTTACTAATGTAGTTTGTAAGCAACTATTACCTATATATGACAAACCGTTAGTCTATTATCCCTTATCAGTTTTGATGTTAGCAGGTATTCGTGAAATTTTAATTATTACCACACCGCGCGACAAGTGTGCTTTTGAGGCCTTATTTAAAGATGGCGCTCATTTAGGGTTAAAGATCTCTTATCAAGTACAGGATAAACCAAGAGGGATCCCCGAGGCGTTTATTTTAGGTGAAAGTTTTATAGACAATAAACCGGTCTGTTTAATTTTAGGCGATAATATTTTTTATGGCGAAGGATTGCCGGCGTATTTAAAAAACCTGACCAGCTTACAAACCGGCGCATGTTTGTTTGGGTATTATGTGAAAGATCCAGAACGATATGGTGTAGCTGAAATTAACGACGAAGGTAAAGTGTTAAGCATTGAGGAAAAACCCAAAAATCCTAAATCCAATTATGCGATAACGGGGTTGTACTTTTATGATAACCAAGTCGTTACGCTTGCCAAACAACTAAAACCCTCAAAGCGTGGCGAATTAGAGATCTCTGATCTGAATAATGAATATCTCAAACAAAATAATTTGCATCTTGAGATTATGGGGCGTGGTATGGCCTGGCTGGATACCGGAACCCATGAAAGCTTGCATGATGCTAGTAAGTTTGTAGAGGTGATTGAATCAAGGCAGGGTTTAAAGATAGCCTGCATTGAAGAAATTGCTTATCGATTAAAATATATTTCAAAAGCGCAATATCTTCAATTAATTGAAGAATATCCGCAAAGCCAATATAGAGCCTATTTAGAAAGTCTTTTGACAAGAGAGTTTGTATAAATGAAGCACTTATTGATTACAGGTGGAGCTGGTTTTATTGGATCTAACGCTGTTAGTTATTTCTTAAATAAATATGAAAATTATACCATTATCAATTTAGATAAAATGACCTACGCAGCGTCAGAAAAAAATATGGCTTCCTTTAAAGACAATCCACGCCATATTTTTATTAAGGGTGATATCACTGACAGTGTCTTGGTTGAAAAAATATTCGCCGAATATGCTGTTGAAGGTGTGATCCATTTTGCCGCCGAATCTCATGTCGATAATTCTATCAGTGGGCCGGATGTTTTTATTAAAACCAATATCCTAGGAACTTTTGTTTTATTAGAAGCTGCCCGTAAAGCCTGGATAAACAAGCCACAAAATCGCTTTCATCATATTTCTACTGATGAGGTGTATGGTTCTTTGGGCGAAACAGGTGCTTTTACTGAAGACACCGCTTATGCGCCAAATTCGCCTTATAGCGCCAGTAAAGCAAGCGCTGATCATTTAGTGCGAAGTTATTTTAAGACCTATGGTTTAAATACCGTTATTACCAATTGTTCCAATAATTATGGCCCACATCAGCATGATGAAAAGCTTATTCCCACCATCATTCGACATGCACTTTTGAAAAAACCTATTCCCATTTATGGTAATGGTAAAAATGTGCGCGATTGGTTATACGTTAAAGATCATTGCCAGGCAATTGATGTGGTGTATCATCAGGGGCAAGCGGGCGAGTGTTATAATATTGGTGGTAATCATGAATTATCCAATATCACTTTAGCAAAACTTATTTGTGAAAAATTAAATCACAGAATGAAAAACACGGATATAGATTATGCCTCCTTAATTCAATATGTTCCTGATAGGGCAGGTCATGATTATAGATATGCAGTGAGCTTCCAGAAGATGAGCAACACTTTTTCCTGGCGACCTGGTACCTCATTTGAAGAAGGGTTATCTCAAACCCTTGAATATTATATACAGCAATATACCCAAAGTACGAAACTTAGTGATAAGAGTGTAACATGCTATTAGATGAACTCACGCCGCCGCTAGTTAAAAAAATAATTCGAAAAGCCATCAAACCAGTTAGGGTTTATGATAGCCATGATAAAGCCTTAGAAGTAATAGGGCATCAAGGTTATGACAATCAGGCATTAATTGATTTGATCTATGCTAAAACTAAAAACTATATTCAAGAAATAAACCAACATCAGATTTTACCTTTAGCCACGCATCATTTATTTTTATTAAGTGTGATAGGCATAATGCAAAAAAGCACCATAAAAGTCTTAGACTTTGGTGGCGCATTTGGCACACATTATTTTTTAACTAAAGCTTTTTATCCTAATATCACTTTTGATTGGACAGTCATTGAATTGCCACAATTAGTGCACATGGGCCAAAATTTAGAAAATGATGAATTAAAATTTTTAGATATTCAAAATAATTTTGAGGATCCCATAGGCTCATTCGATCTTGTATTAACCTCAGGGGCTTTACAACATATGCCTAACCCTGAACAAACCCTCTCTTTTTTAGCAAAGCACCAAGCAAATTATATTGCTTTGCTACGATTAGGGGTTAATTTATCTGCGCATGATTTATGGGCTATACATAGAGTGCATTTGAAAGATTGTGGGCCAGGAAAATGCCCAGACAACCCACCACAGGGAATTGCTGCTTTTCCTTTTTGTTTAATGTCAGAGCAAGGTGTGAAACGTTCGCTCAATAATTATGAAGTGGTTTTATCCTGTGTTGAACAAAGTGGTACGATTGCCTTACCTGGCTATGATATTCGTGGATTTAACAATTTGTATCAGTTCAGGGGGCAAGCGTGAAGCTGTCGCTTAATTTTAATCATATTGGTAATTTATTGCGTGATTTTTTCTTGATTACGGGCATTATTGTTTTTTTATTGTTTGCTGGCCACTTTGCTATTGGTGGTGCGCGGTATATCAAGCACAGTATTCAAGGAATTAAAACGGGTGAAGATTTAGCTTCGTCTTTAAAACAATCTCCTGTTTTTGCAAACTATCAAGGCTATGATGACTATTTTAATGATGCTAATTTAGCTTCAACGATGAAAATCGTTCCCTACTACCATTGGCGTAGAACAGCTTATGACGGGAATGTGATTAAAATAGATGAAAATTCCATTCGCAGAACCATTAAATCCCCCCATGAAAATGCAAAAAAAGTGTTTTTGTTTGGTGGTTCAACCATGTGGGGTACAGGAACGCCAGATCAATATACCATTGCAAGCCAACTTCAAGCGCGACTTGGCCCGCATTATGATGTTTATAATTTTGGCGAAACTGCCTTTGTTTCTGTTCAGGAGTTAAATTTACTCTTAGAGCAATTATCTAAAGGTTTAAAGCCAGATATTGTTGTATTTTACGATGGGGTTAATGATGGTTATGCTGGCATGTATTCGCCAGGGATCCCACGCCACCCTCAGTTTCGTCAAGAAGACTATGAGAGCAACGAATCAACTGCAAAGCTCATTCGAAAATTATTAGATAAAACCAATTATATTGCCCTTACTGCGAGAATGGATAAGTGGCTAGGCAAAGATGATCTTTCCAAATGGGAAAATAATATCCAACCTAAGATTGAAAATAATGCCAAAATAGTGGTCAATAACTATGAACAGCTGATGCATCAAGTGCAAGGGTTGGCTTCAGTGTATGGTTTTAAAGCATATCACTTTTGGCAGCCTTTGCTGTTAACACAAAATCGCAAATTAACCGATTATGAGCAAGCTTTATTTGACGCTAATTCTCCTCAACTGGTTGCTTCTTATAAAGTACTTTATCAGCAAGCAAAAACGCAATTAGCAGGAAAGCCAGGTTTTTATTATATTGCTGATGCTTTTGATAACGTAAATCAACCGATCTTTTTTGATTTTTGCCATGTGGGGCCAAAAGGAAACGAAATTGTTGCTGCCAAGATGGCGCAAGTTATTTCACAGAAGGGTTAAGATTTTGTTTAAATGTGGGCGAAGTTGAGAATAGGCCATACTTTAAGATGCAATAAATCGCCCTAAACCCATCTTTCCAACCTATCTTTTTACCTTCTTGATAGGTACGGCCAAAATAGGAGATCCCCACCTCATAAATACGAATGCCAGGAATTTTGGCTAGTAGGGCGGTTACTTCCGGCTCAAAGCCAAAGCGTTTTTCTTGTAGGGTGAGGCTTTGAATAATGGAGCGTTTAAAAACTTTATAGCAAGTTTCCATATCGGTGAGGTTAAGATTGGTAAACATATTGCTTAACAGGGTTAAAAACTTGTTTCCCATCGAATGCCAAAAATAAAGCACACGGTGAGAATCGCCGCCTATAAAGCGGCTACCATACACCACATCAGCAACGCCGCCCGTTAAGGGGCCAAGCAGTTTGGGATAATCTTGGGGGGTATATTCTAGATCTGAGTCTTGAATAATAACATAATCGCCGGTGGCGTGTTTGATGCCAGTATGTAAAGCGGCACCTTTGCCTTGATTAACACTATGATGCACCAGTATATCGATTTTGGACTTAAGCGTTGTGTCTAGTAATTCTTTAACTCCATCGGTTGAACCATCATTAACAACAATAATTTCAAGTTTGCCGTCAATCGGTGCCGCTTTCACAGTGTCAATCAACTCGGCAATCGTGTTTTTTTCGTTATAACAGGGAATAACAACAGATAGCGTATAACTCATGATACAACTTCACTATTGGTTTTGCTTAACAGGGTTTCAAAATAAGTGATGGTTTTTTTCAACCCACTTAACAGATCCACTTTTGGCTCCCAGCCTAATTCCTCTTGGGCTGTGGTGATATCAGGGCAGCGCTGTTTAGGATCATCAATTGGTAATGGATGATAAACAAGTTTAGATCGGCTACCAGTGATTTCTAGAATGATACTTGCAATCTCATTCATGGATTTTTCTACCGGGTTGCCGATATTTACTGGGGTATGAAGTTTTGGTTTATCTATTAAGCGCATCCAACCGTCAATTTGATCATCAACATAGCAAAAAGAGCGGCTTTGTTCACCACTGCCATATATGGTGATTGGATCATTGCGCAAGGCTTGGACAATAAAATTACTGACTACGCGGCCATCGTTTTGGCACATTTGGGGGCCATAGGTATTAAAAATACGCACAATACGAATATCCACATGATGCATGCGGTGATAATCCATAAATAAGGTTTCAGCAGCGCGTTTGCCTTCATCGTAACAAGAGCGCGGTCCCACGCAATTGACATTGCCCCAATAATCTTCACGCTGCGGGTGAACATGGGGATCGCCATACACTTCACTCGTTGAGGTAAATAAAACGGGTACTTTTAATTGTTTAGCTAAATCCAGCACATGGATGGCGCCTAACACGCTGGTTTTTAAAGTTTGTACCGGATCGCGCTGATAATGCACAGGACTAGCAGGGCACGCTAAATGGAAAATTACATCGGCTTTAATGTTAAAGGGGCGGCAAACATCTTGTTCAACGACTTCAAATTCAGGTAAATCCAAGAGTGGTGCAATATTGTCCATTCTCCCGGTATAAAAATTATCAAGACATATAACGCGGTGTTGTTGGCTGATTAACCGCTTGCACAGATGGGAGCCTAAAAAGCCCGCACCACCAGTTACTAATACTGTTTTTTTAGATTTCATAGTTTTCTAACTTTAAGCCGGTTTTACAAAGATCCATTTAAATTTAGGAGCAAAGTCTATCATGTGGTTTTTAGCTAAATCCATGTTTTGACAGCAATCGCATAAGCCTTTATTGTGCAGCCATTATTTCAATCAAGGAAAGTGGTTATTTAAATAACATGAAAATAACAGTCTATGGATCAGGGTATGTGGGGTTAGTGATTGCAGCTTGTTTTGCCGAAGTAGGCCACGATGTCGTGTGTATGGATGTGAATGCTGCAAAAATTGAAAAATTAAAGCAAGGTATCATTCCAATTTATGAGCCAGGTTTAGAAGAAGTTGTTAAAAACACACAACAAGCCAAGCATCTTTTATTTACTACCGATGTAGAGCTTGCCGCTAAACATGGTGAATGCCAATTTATTGCCGTAGGCACACCGCCAGACAAAGACGGCAATGCCGATCTCTCTTATGTGCTTGCTGTAGCCCAAAATATAGCGGCCTACATGTCTGCCTACACTGTTGTTATCAATAAATCCACCGTTCCCTTGGGGACAGCCGCTAAAGTGCGCGAGGTGATATCACAAGGACTTGCTCACAGAAACTGTGATATCGCTTTTGATGTGGTTTCTAATCCAGAATTTTTAAAAGAAGGAGCTGCGCTCAAAGACTTTAGAGAGCCAGATCGGGTGGTGATTGGGGTAGCAAGCAAAACTGCCGAAGAAAAATTGCGTGCACTTTATGCGCCCTTTAGCCATGAAGCACATAGAATGATTGTAATGGATATTGCCTCGGCTGAATTAACAAAATACGCAGCCAATGCAATGTTAGCAACTAAAATTAGTTTTATGAATCAGATCGCTCAATTGGCCGAAAAAGTAGGTGCAGATGTTGAACAAGTGAGGCAGGGCATCGGGGCCGACATACGCATTGGCACTCATTTTACCCACGCAGGTTGTGGCTATGGTGGTTCCTGTTTTGGTAAAGACATTCAAGCTTTAATCCATACTTGTTTAATGCATAATAGCCCAGCAGATATTATTCAAGCGGTGGAAAAAATAAATCAGTCACAAAAGCGCTTTTTATTTGAGAAAATGATGACGTATTATCATGCGGATATCGTCGGCAAAACATTTGCTATTTGGGGCCTTGCGTTTAAACCAGAAACCGACGATATGCGCGATGCGCCAAGCTTAGTGATGATTGATGCGCTTTTAGAAAATGGAGCAAAAGTCCAAGTGTATGATCCCAAAGCCATGCATGAGGCGCAAACATTTATCGGTAAAAGAAAAGAGATTGCATATTGTGATAATCAATACGATGCACTAAAAGGCGCGCAAGCGTTGGTCATTATGACCGAATGGCAACAGTTTAGGCATCCAGATTTTGATAAAGTAAAAGC